>NZ_JBHWTD010000104.1:0-8144 GCF_043427715.1 Microbacterium sp.
AGGTCGAACACCGAGGCGTTCGAGTCCTGCACGCCGATCTTCTTGCCGATCAGGTCCTGCGGCGTCTGGATGTTCGCACCGTCGGCGAGCGACAGGATCGTGAAGGGGTTCTTCTGGAACGTGGCGCCGATGATCTTCAGGGGTGCATCCTGCTCGGCGACAGCCGCGCCGACGGATGCCGCATCGCTCAGCGCGACCTGCACGGTGCCGGAGAGGAGCTTCGCGACGCCGGTGTCGGGTCCGGAGATGCCGACGACGTCGGAGAAGCCGGCATCCTCGTAATAGCCCTTCTCGTAGGCGTAGAACTCGCCCGCGAACTCCTCATTCTTGATCCAGGAGTACTGGACGCTGATCTCGCCGTAGTCGACGGCTTCGCCCTCGGAACCTGCGGGTGTATCGCCGCCGGCGCAGCCGGCGAGCAGGAGGGCGGAGGCGGCAGCGGCGGCGATACCGATGACGCGCGTGCGGGACAGAAGGCGCAAGGGGACTCCTCGGGTCATGTTTCGGGACATGGCGGTGCGGGGCCGACGCTAACGCGTGCAGATTTCCGCGGGGTTTCGCGCGGACTACCTGTGTGCGCAGCGGTACTGTCGCCACATCGGCTCGAGGAGGCCCCATGATTCCCGAGATCAACTACTGGACCGTCATCCTGGCGACGCTGTCGAGCATGGTGGTCGGCTCGATCTGGTACACCCCGAAGGTGTTCGGCACGCGGTGGATGCAGCTCGCGAAGGTCGACATGGACCGGCCCGGTGCGTCGGCGACGCTCGCCATCCTCGTCACGCTCTTCGTGAGCTTCGCGACCGCGTGGGTGCTGGCGGGGGCGACCACGATCGCCTGGCACTTCTACGAAGGGTCGTACCTGTGGGCGGCCATCGTCACGGCCGTGCTGCTGTGGGCGGGCTTCACGGCCGCGCGGTTCATCACGCACGACGCGTTCGAAGGTCGACCGAGCGCGCTCACCGTGATGAACATCGCGCACGAGCTCGTCACCGTGGTCGTGATGGCGGTCATCATCGGCGTGTGGCCGCCCGCCGGAACCGTCTGATCGCAGCCGCTCGCGCCGAGAAACCTCTCCGGCGCGATAAACCACCACTGGCGTGGTGTTTCACGCCATATGTGGTGTCTCGCGAGGAGATCAGGCGGCTGCGCCGACGACCGCGGCGACCGCTGCGGTGAAGAAGCGCAGCCCGTCGACGCCCGAGCGCATCGCGGCTGGGGTGTCGGGGCCGAAGCCGGGCTCGATCGCGTGCTCGGGGTGCGGCATGAGGCCGACGACGTTGCCCGCAGGGTTGGTGAGGCCGGCGATGTCGTCGATCGACCCGTTCGGGTTCACGCCGACGTACCGGAACGCCACCAGGTTCTCGCCCTGGATCCGCTTGAGCGTCTCGTCGGAGGCGATGTAGCCGCCGTCGGCGTTCTTCAGCGGGATGATGATCTCCTCGCCGCGGCCGAACTCGCTCGTCCAGGCGGTGTCGTTGTTCTCCACGACGAGGCGCTGGTCGCGACGGATGAACTGCTGGTGCGCGTTGCGGATGAGCCCGCCCGGCAGCAGGTGGGCTTCGACGAGCATCTGGAAGCCGTTGCAGATGCCGAGGATCGGCATCCCCTTGGCGGCGGCGTCCTTCACCTCGCTCATGATCGGCGCGTGCGCGGCGATCGCGCCGGCGCGCAGGTAGTCGCCGTAGCTGAAACCGCCGGGGAGGACGAGCGCGTCGACGCCGTCGAGGTCGTGCGACCCGTGCCAGAGGGCGACCGGCTCTGCGCCGGCGAGGCGGACGGCGCGCTGTGCGTCGCCGTCGTCGAGGGAGCCGGGGAAGGTGATGACGCCGACGCGGACGGTCATTCGACGACCTCGATGCCCACGACGTCCTCAATCACCGCGTTGGAGAGGATCTCGTCGGCGATCGTCTTCACGGCGGCGAGGGTTGCCTCGTCCGCGGTGTCGACGGTGAGCTCGAACCGCTTCCCGATGCGGACATCGGTGAAACCTTCGTGGCCGAGACGGGCGAGGGCGCCGGCGACGGCCTTCCCCTGCGGGTCCAGCAGCTCGGCCTTGGGCATGACGTCGACGACGATGATGGGCATGGGAGAGCTCCGGGATGTCGCGGGCAGGGGTGCGGGTCCAGTCTACGGCCCGTGGCCCGTGTGCTCAGGCGCTGATTCGCGGATGCCGTGATCGAACCGTGACCGTGGGCGTGGGAGCGCTCTCTTGACAGTCGTGGGAGCGATCCCATAGCGTCGCTTCCGATCGATGAGAGCGCTCCCACTCGGGGCTCACGCGCCTCTCCTCCCCACACCACAAAGGAGTGTCCCTGTGAACGCACGCGCCCTGCGGCGCGTCGGCCTGATCGCCGGCGTCGCCACAACGTCCGCCCTCGTCCTGGCCGGATGCGCCGGCGGCGGCGAGCCCGCTGCCAACGGCGGCGACGGCGAGAAGGTCACGCTGACCATCGCCACCTTCAACAACTTCGGCTACACGGACGAGTTCCTGCAGAAGTACGAGGACGACAACCCCAACGTCACGATCGTCCACAACAAGGCGGCCGAGTCCGGCGACGCCCGCAAGAACTTCTTCCAGAAGCTCGGCAAGGGCGGTCTCGCCGACATCGAGGCGGTCGAGGTCGACTGGCTCTCCGAGGCCATGCAGTACTCCGACCTGCTCGCCCCCGTCCCGGACGACCTCAAGGGCCGCTGGCTCGACTGGAAGGAAGCCGCTGCGACCGATGCCGACGGCAACCTCATCGGCTACGGCACCGACATCGGCCCGCAGGCCATCTGCTACCGCGCCGACCTCTTCGAGGCCGCCGGACTCCCGTCGGAGCCCGCCGAGGTCGAAGCACTCTTCGACGGCGACTGGAACACCTACTTCGACGTCGCCGACCAGTACCGCGAGGCATCGGGCAAGGCGATGATCGACTCGGCGAACTCGGTGCTCCAGGGCATCGTCAACCAGATCGAGTACACCTACGACGAGCCCGACGGCACCGTCATCGCGACCTCCAACCCCGAGATCGCCGACGCGTACAAGAGTGTCACTGAGCGGGCCGTGCCGAACTCGGCCTACTCGGCGCAGTGGGGCGACGACTGGATCGCTTCGTTCCAGGGCGATGACTTCGCCACGGTCCTCTGCCCCGGCTGGATGCAGGGCATCATCGCGGGCTACGCGCCCGACCAGGCGAACTGGAAGATCGCGAACACCTTCCCGAACGGCGGCGGCAACTGGGGCGGCTCGTACCTGACCGTCCCGGCGAACGGCGCGAACGTCGAGGAGGCGCAGAAGCTCGCCGACTGGCTGTCCGCTCCCGAGCAGCAGGTCGAGGCGTTCGTCAACGTCGGCGCGTTCCCGAGCCAGGTCGAGGCGTACGAGAACGCCGACCTGAACGGCTACGTCAACGACTACTTCGGCGGAGCGAAGACCGGTGAGATCGGCGCGGACCGTGCCGAGGCCGTGACCGTGCAGCCCTACAAGAGCGCGAACTACTTCAAGTACCACGACGCGCTGCAGAACGCGGTCAACCGGGTATTCGACGGCTCGGAGTCCGCATCCGCCGCCTGGGACACCTGGGTCGCCGAGGTTGAGGCCTTCTGACCCTCATCTGACCGGGATGCCGGCCGTCACCCTGCGGCGGCCGGCATCCCCACCATCGGCCGACGACGACGGAGACGCCACGTGACCACCACAGACACCCGACCACGTACCTCGCTGGAGGACCCTCCCGCGAAGGCGGACCGTCCGGTCCGTGTGCTGTCCTTCCGCCAGCGGGTCAGCCGATGGGACGTGAAGTTCTCGCCCTATCTGTACATCTCGCCGTTCTTCATCCTGTTCGCGATCGTCGGCCTGTTCCCGATCGCGTTCACCGCGGTCATCTCCTTCCAGGAATGGGACCTCATCCGCAATGAGGGGACATTCGTCGGCATCGAGCAGTACAGCTGGATTCTGAGCGACCCCAAGTTCTGGGTCGCGCTGCGCAACACGTTCAGCATCTTCCTGCTGTCGACGGTGCCGCAGCTGATCCTCGCGGTCTTCATCGCCGCGATGCTCGATCGCAACATCCGCGCGAAGACGTTCTGGCGGATGAGTGTCCTGCTGCCGTTCGTCATGGCACCCGTCGCGGTCGCACTGATTTTCAGCAACATGTTCGGCGACGTCCACGGACTCGTGAACAACACGCTCGACGCGGTCGGGCTGCAACCAATCGCATGGCACAAGGACCCGTTCTGGAGCCACGTCGCCATCGCCACCATGGTGAACTTCCGCTGGACAGGCTACAACGCCCTCATCCTGCTTGCCGCGATGCAAGCGGTGCCGCGGGAGTATTACGAGGCCGCCACCGTCGACGGTGCCGGCGCGTTCCGGCAGTTCTTCAGCATCACCCTGCCGTCGCTGCGTCCGACCCTCATCTTCGTCATCATCACCTCGACGATCGGCGGCCTGCAGATCTTCGACGAGCCCCGCATGTTCGACAACACGGGCGAGGGTGGACCCGCCCAGCAGTGGCTGACGATCACGCTGTACCTCTACAACATCGGCTGGGGCGAGTTCAATTTCGGTCGCGCCGCCGCCCTCGCGTGGATCCTCTTCATCATCATCGTGGTGATCGGTCTCGTGAACCTCCTCATCACCCGCCGCCTCGTCCGTGACGAGGGTGGCCGTGGCGTGAAAATGCCGCGACGCGCACGGAAGGATGCCGCACGATGACCACCGTCAGCGAACCGCCTCTGGCCATCGTCGAAGAGAACGTCCCCAAGGCCGGGCGTCGTCGCCGCGGCGAGCGGACGACCCGCATCCGCGGCGTGCGCGCCGGATTCTGGGTGTACGTCGGGCTCGGCGTCGTCGCCGTCTCGGCGATCTTCCCCTATTACTGGTCGTTCCTGATCGGCTCGGGCGATAAGTTCACGATCAACGACCCGAACATGTCGTGGATCCCCGGTGCGAACTTCATCGACAACGCGCTCTCGGTGATGAACGAGCCGGCGGTCAACTTCTGGCTCGCGCTGTGGAATTCGATCTTCAGCTCCACGGTCATCGCGGCATCCGTCGTCGTCTTCTCGACGCTCGCCGGCTGGGCCTTCGCCAAGCTCCGCTTCCGGGGGAGCAAATTCCTCCTCGCCTTCGTGGTCGCCACGATGGCCGTCCCGATGCAGCTGGGCGTCGTCCCCCTGTACATCCTGTTCGCAGACCTCGGCTGGACGGGAACCATCGGCGCCATCATCATCCCGGCCCTGACGAGCGCCTTCGGCGTGTTCTGGATGACGCAGTACATCGGCCAGACCGTGCCCGACGAGCTCATCGAAGCCGCGCGGGTCGACGGCGCCAGCCAGCTGCGCACGTTCTGGACCGTCGGCGTCACCGCCGCGCGTCCCGCCGCGGCGATGCTGTTCCTGTTCACCTTCGTCGGGGCGTGGAACCAGTTCTTCTGGCCGTTCATCGTGCTCGACCGGCAGAGCCCCACCCTCCCGGTCGCGCTGTCGCTGCTGCAGGCCAACTACTTCGTGGACTACTCCATCGTGCTCGCGGGTGTGCTCCTGGCCACCATGCCCCTTATCCTCCTGTTCGTCTTCGCGGGCAAGCAGCTGGTCAGCGGCATCATGGCCGGCGCGGTCAAGGGCTGACAGGATCGGAGCCATGACCACGATTCCGCGGGACCAGTCTGCCCCGATGCTTGCTCGTCCCTTCCCGACCGGTTTCCTGTTCGGTGCGGCGACCGCGGCCTACCAGATCGAGGGGGCCGCATTCGAGGACGGCCGGACGGCCAGCATCTGGGACGCGTTCAGCCGCGTGCCGGGCGCCGTCATCGGCGGCGACAACGGAGACGTCGCCTGCGATCACTATCACCGGTATCGGGACGACGTCGCGGTGATGAAGGACCTCGGCCTGGACACCTACCGGTTCTCGACCTCGTGGTCGCGGGTGCGCCCCGACGGCGGCGCCGTGAACCCGAAGGGGCTGGACTTCTACAAGCGGCTGGTCGACGAGCTGCGCGACGCGGACATCATCCCGTGGCTGACCCTCTACCACTGGGACATGCCCCAGGCACTCGAAGAGCGCGGCGGGTGGACCGCTCGCGAGACGAGCGAGCGCTTCGTCGAGTACGCCCTCACCGTCCACGACGCGCTCGGCGACCGCGTCGACGTCTGGACGACTCTCAACGAGCCGTGGTGCTCCTCCTTCCTCAGTTACACCGGCGGCATCCATGCCCCCGGCAGGTTCAGCGTTCGCGACGGTCTGCTGGCCTCGCACCACCTGCTGCTCGGTCACGGCGACGTGGTGCGCGAGCTGCGCTCCCGCGTCGCCGGCTTGAACCTGGGGATCACGCTCAACCTCACGGTCGCCGAGCCCGCCGACCCGTCGAACCCTGCCGATGTGGATGCCGCGCGTCGCATCGACGGGCAGTTCAACCGCTGGTTCCTCGACCCCGTGTTCGGGCGCGGGTACCCGAAGGACATCGTCGAGGACATCCGGCGTGTCGACGCGGATGCCGTCGCGGCGTTCGAGGCGGCCGTTCGACCCGGCGACCTCGAGACGATTGCGCAGCCGCTCGACGCGCTCGGCGTGAACTACTACCACGGGGAGTTCGTCGGCGGTGCGCCCGCCGCCGACCCGCCGATCGCGGGCGACGCCCCCACCGATCGCGTCGTCGGCTCGCCCTGGCCGGCCGGTCACGACATCCACTGGCACGAACGCGGCCTGCCGCGCACCGCGATGCACTGGGAGGTCCAGCCCGAGGCGCTCACCGTCCTCCTCGAGAACGTCTGGAACGAGTACGCGCAGGCGGCGGGCACCCCGCTCTACGTCACCGAGAACGGTGCGGCCTACGACGACGTCGCGGTCGTGGAGGACGGCGTGACGCGTGTTCACGACGACGAGCGCGTCGCGTTCCTGCGCGGTCATCTCGGCGCGATCGCGGATGCCGCGGACGCCGGCGTCGACGTGCGCGGCTACTTCTACTGGTCGCTGCTCGACAACTTCGAATGGGCCTGGGGCTACGAGAAGCGCTTCGGCATCGTGCGCGTCGACTACGAGACCCAGGAACGCGCGTTGAAGGACAGCGCTCTGGAGTATCGTCGGGTCATCGCCGCCCGTGCGATCGACGTCGCACCGTCCCCGAGGTAGCCCAGCCGTGACCGACACCATCCGCACTCCGGTGACCATCGAAGAAGTGGCGGCGGTGGCCGGAGTCTCGCGGTCCACGGTGTCGCGTGTCGTGAACGGCTCCACGGCGGTGAGTCCGGCCGCGCTCGAGTCGGTCCGACGCGCCATCGACGAGCTCAACTACATCCCCAACCGTGCGGCGCGCTCGCTCGCCAGCCGGGCGACGATGGCCATCGCCCTCGTCGTACCGGAGGACACCACCCGCTTCTTCGGCGACCCGTTCTTCGCGACGATCGTCAACGGGATCAATGCGCGGATGAGGCGCTCCGATTACGTGCTGAACCTGATCATCGCGAGCGACGACCCGCAGGACAAGGCGACCGCCTACCTGCGCAGCGGCGCCGTCGACGGAGCCATCATCGTCTCCCACCACACCAGCGACTCGTTCATCGACCGGATCGCCGCCGCGATGCCGGTGGTGTACGGCGGACGGCCGGTGCGCCAGCGGGAACGGGACTACTACGTCGATGTCGACAACAAGGCGGGCGGCAGGCTCGCCACCGAATACCTCATCGGCAAAGGGCACCGGCGCATCGCGACCATCACCGGCCCGCTCACCATGCCCGGCGGCATCGACCGTCTCGACGGGTTCCGCGAGGCGATGGATGCCGCGGGTCTCACCCCGGCTGCGATCGAGGACGGCGATTTCACCGCCGACGGCGCCGCCGCCGCGATGACCCGCATCCTGGAGTCGAAAACGGAGGTCGATGCGATCTTCGTGGCCAGTGACCTGATGGCGCGGGGAGCCCTTGCGGCGCTCGCCCGCGTCGGCATCCGCGTGCCCGACGATGTCGCGCTCATCGGCTACGACGACTCACCGGTGGCGACCTCGGTCGTCCCCGCGCTCACAACGGTGCGTCAGCCGTCGTTCCACCAGGGCGAGCTGATGGCAGACACCCTGCTGTCACTGCTGGCGGGCGGGAGGCCCCCGCACGTGACGCTGCTGGAGACGGCTCTGATCGAGCGCGAGTCGGCCTGACGCGCAAGA
>NZ_JBHWTD010000105.1:0-6771 GCF_043427715.1 Microbacterium sp.
CTACTAAGGCGTCGGCGATGCCCGTCCGCTCGGCGAGGGAGATGAGGGTGACCGCCAGATCGCGCCGGGCCGCAGCGGATGCCACGGCCTCGAGCATCCGCGAGTTGCCGACGGTCGCGAGGGTCGCGACGACCACGCCGATCGTGCCGGAGCGGCCCGTGCGCAGCGCCCGCGCCGCATGGTGCGGGCGATACCCGAGAGACGCCATCGCGGCTTCGACCCGCGCGCGCGTGGCGGGGTCGACCCGGGGGCTCGCGTTCACGACGCGTGACACGGTCTGACCCGAGACGCCCGCGGCCGCGGCCACGTCGGCCATCGACACCCGTCGCTCCACGGCATCCTCCCGTCCGTCACCGCCGGGGCTGTCCGCAACGAGTCGCGCGGCCCCGAAAACCGCCCGCCGATACCCCCGCGGACGCGTCCCGTGTTGACGATAACACAGCCTGTCGGCTACCGTGTTGACGTGAACACTCCGCAGTCCGCGACCCACCCTGACGACGCCACCACCCTGCTGGGCGGCGTCGTCAAGCGCGCCACCCTCCTCGCGGACGGCCGCGAGCTCATCTACTTCGACGACCCCGGCACGACCCTCGGCCCCGACCGCGCGATCGACGCCCGCGACCTCGCGCCACGCCCCGAGACCGCCACGATGCGCCAGGACGTCCTCACCGGCGACTGGGTCTCCATCGCCGCCGCGCGTCAGAACCGCGCGTTCCTGCCGCCCGCAGAGCTCGACCCGCTCGCCCCGCAGTCCGCGACGAACCCGTCCGAGATCCCGTCGCTCTACGACGTCGCCGTCTTCGAGAACAAGTCCCCCTCGTTCGGACCGGCCTTGGCGGATGCCACGGGCTCCGCACCCGCGGCATCCGACCCGCCCCGTGGACTCGACGACCTCACGCACCTCGGCCTCGGCCGCACCCGCACAAGCGTCGGCCGCACCGAGGTCGTCTGCTTCTCACCCGAGCGCACCGGGTCGTTCGGCACGCAGACCGTCACCCGCGCACGCACGGTGATCGAGGCGTGGGCCGACCGCACCGCCGCCCTGTCGGCTCTCCCGGGAATCGAGCAGGTCTTCCCCTTCGAGAACCGCGGCGAGGAGATCGGCGTCACCCTGCAGCACCCGCACGGCCAGATCTACGCGTACCCGTACGTCACCCCGCGCACCACGCGCCTGCTCGATTCGATCGACCGCACCGCCCCCGACCTGTTCCAGCGGATCCTCGAGTTCGAGCAGGCCGGTCCGCGCGTGCTGCTGCGCGGCGAGCACTGGACCGCTTTCGTGCCCTTCGCGGCGCGCTGGCCGCTCGAGATCCACATGCTGCCGCACCGTCACGTGCCCGACTTCGCCGCCCTCTCCGCCGAGGAGCGCGATGAGCTCGCCCCGCTGTACCTGCGCCTGCTGCGCGGCGTTGACGCGGTGTACGACTCCCCCACGCCCTACATCGCCGCCTGGCACCAGGCGCCGGTGCACGTCGGGCGCGACACCGTGCGACTCAGTCTCCAGCTGACGAGCCCGCGCCGCGCCGCCGACAAGCTCAAGTTTCTCGCCGGTTCCGAGGCCGCCATGGGCGCCTGGATCGGCGACATCCCGCCCGAGGACGCCGCCGCGCGCCTCCGCACCGCAATCGATGGGCCCACGAGGTCCGAGGCTCCGCTCGGCGCGCCAGCGCCGAGTGGAGAGACCGAGGGGAGAGTCACACTGTGACCGCTGCCGGCGAGGCCTACGCCCTTTTCACCTCCCTCACCGACGCCGAGCCCGCAGGGCTCTGGTCGGCGCCGGGACGCGTCAACCTGATCGGCGAGCACACCGATTACAACGACGGCTTCGTATTCCCCTTCGCGACGCCGCACCGGACCCACGTCGCCCTCGGGCACCGGGGCGACGCCCGCATCCGCGTCGTGTCGACGTTCGACACCGTCCCGGTCGAGGTCGCAATCGCCGACCTCGACGACCTCTTCCCGGCCCGCCGCGACGAGATCGCAGAGTGGGCGCGGTACCCGCTCGGGGTCGCCTGGGCGCTGCTGCAGCAGACCGGGCGCGACGCGGCATCCGTCACCGGCGTCGACCTCGCCTTCGCCTCCGACGTCCCCGTCGGTGCGGGCCTGTCGTCGTCGGCGGCGATCGAGGGCTCGACGGCGTCGGCACTGAACGACGTCTGGTCGCTCGGGCTCGACAAGGTCGCCCTCGCGCAGGCCGGCCGCCGCGCCGAGAACGAGGCCGTCGGCGCTCCGACCGGGATCATGGACCAGATGGCCTCCATGCTCGGTGAGACGGATGCCGGAACCTTCCTCGACTGCCGCAGCCTCGAGGCCCAGGTCGTCGACCTCGGCTTCGCCCGCGCGGGTCTCGATCTGCTGGTGATGGACACCCGCGTCGCCCACGCCCACTCGACCGGCGGGTACCGGGAGCGCCGCGAGGCATGCGAGCGGGGCGCCGCCGCGATGGGCGTGCCGGCCCTCCGCGACGTCACGATCGAGCAGCTTCCCGAGGTCGCCGAGCGCGTCGACGAGGTCACCTTCCGCCGCGTCCGCCACATCGTCACCGAGAACCAGCGGGTCCTCGACGCCGTCGCCACGCTCCGCGAGCGCGGTCCGCGCGCCATCGGCGACCTGCTGACCGCGTCCCACGCCTCGATGCGCGACGACTTCGAGATCTCGGTGCCCGAGCTCAACCTCGCCGTCGACACGGCGCTCGCGCACGGCGCCCTCGGCGCCCGCATGACCGGCGGCGGCTTCGGTGGCGCGGCGATCGCGCTCGTCGACCACGGCGCGGTCGCCACGGCGACCGCCGCGGTCGAGAAGGCGTTCGCGGATGCCGGCTTCGGCGCGCCGCACCTGTTCACCGTCCGCCCCGCTGAGGGAGCTCGGCGCGACGGCTGACGCTTCGGGCGCGGGGTCGGCACTTTCCGTCCCCGCGCGCCGCGTCGCGGCATCCCCTCTCCGCGTTACGAGTCCGTAAAGCCACGCTCGCCGCGATGCACAATCCGCCTCGACGAGGCAGGATGGAACCCATGCCCCTCGAGACCTCTCCCGGCGTCGGCGCTCCTCTTCTGCAGGTGCGCGACATGGCGGTCGACTTCCAGACCATCGACGGAACCGTGCACGCGGTGGAGGGTGTCGACCTCGACATCGCAGCCGGAGAGACGGTCGCGATCGTCGGCGAGTCCGGGTCGGGCAAGTCGACCACAGCGATGGCCATCATCGGCCTGCTCGCCGGCAACGGCCACGTCTCCGCCGGCAGCATCCGCCTCGACGGCCAGGAGCTCGTCGGGGCCTCCGAGTCCGTCATGCGCAGCGTCCGCGGCGCGAAGATCGGCCTGGTCCCGCAGGACCCGATGTCGAACCTCAACCCGACCTCGCGCATCGGCACCCAGGTCGCCGAGACCCTCCTCGCGCACGGGCTCGCCACCCCGAAGAACGTCGACGAGAAGGTCGTCGAGACCCTCGCCGCCGCGGGACTCCCGAACGCCGCCGAGCGCGCCAAGCAGTACCCCCACGAGTTCTCCGGCGGCATGCGCCAGCGCGCGCTGATCGCGATCGGCCTCGCCTGCAACCCGCGCCTCCTCATCGCCGATGAGCCCACCAGCGCCCTCGACGTCACGGTGCAGAAGACGATCCTCGACCAGCTCGGGCGCATGACCAGCGACCTCGGCACCTCCGTCCTCCTCATCACCCACGACCTCGGCCTCGCCGCCGAGCGCGCGTCCCGCGTGATCGTGATGCACCGCGGCCGCATCGTCGAGCAGGGCGACGCCCGCCAGATCCTCGAGAACCCGCAGCACCCCTACACGCAGTCGCTCGTGAAGGCCGCCCCGTCGGTCGCCGTCGCACGCCTGCGCCCCGAAGCCTTCACCGAGCCCACGTCGACCACCGGGTCGGCGGATGCCGGTGCGTCACCCGCCGGTGCCGCCGTCGACAACATCGTCGAGGTCGAAGGGCTGACCAAGCTCTACCCCGTGCGCGGCAGCAAGGAGGACTTCGCGGCCGTTAGCGACGTGTCCTTCGCGATCCCGCGCGGCAAGACCGTCGCGATCGTCGGCGAGTCCGGGTCGGGCAAGACGACCACGGCGCGCATGATGCTGAAGGTCGTCGAGCCGACGAGCGGTGTGATCCGCTTCGACGGCGTCGACGTGGCATCCCTCAAGGGACGGCAGCTGCGCGAGTTCCGTCAGAAGGTGCAGCCCATCTTCCAGGACCCGTACTCGTCGCTGAACCCGATGTTCACGATCGAGCGGATCATCGCCGAGCCGCTGGAGTTCTACAAGCGCGGCTCGTCGGCCGAACGCAGCGCGCGCGTGCGGAAGCTGCTCGACGACGTGGCGCTGCCCGAGTCGTCGCTGCGCCGGTACCCCTCGGAGCTCTCCGGAGGTCAGCGTCAGCGCGTCGCGATCGCGCGCGCCCTCGCCCTTTCCCCCGAGCTCATCGTGTGCGACGAGCCCGTCTCCGCGCTCGACGTGCTGGTGCAGGACCAGATCCTGACCCTGCTGCGCGACCTGCAGAACGAGTACGGCCTCAGCTACCTGTTCATCTCGCACGACCTCGCCGTGGTCCGCCTCATCAGCGACTACGTCGGCGTCATGAAGGACGGCAAGCTCGTCGAGGCCGCCACCAGCGAAGAGATCTTCACCAACCCGCGCGACCCGTACACGCGCAACCTCCTCGCCTCGATCCCCGGCAACGAGCTCGACATCGCCGTCTGACCGCCCGACCGGCAGGACCGAGCGGATGCCGCGAGCGCGCGGCATCCGCCCTGGGTCAGCGTCCGCGGGTGCGGGGGTCCATCGCCTCGCGAAGGGACTCACCGAGGAGGGTGAAGCCGAGCGCGGTGATGGCGATGCAGATGCCGGGGAGGAATGCGAGCCACGGCGCGATGGCGAGTTCCGCCTGGGCGTAGGTGAGCATGCGGCCCCACTCGGCCGTCTCGGGGCGTCCACCGCCGAGACCGAGGAACGACAGCGCCGCGGCGTCGATGACCGCCGTCGCGAGCGACAGCGTGCCTTGCACGATGACAGGGCCGACGGCGTTGGGGAGGACGTGGCTCATCGTGATCCGACCGCGGCCGAGGCCGAGGGTCTGCGCGGAGAGCACGTAGTCCGCCGAACGCTGCTGCAGCATCGAGGCACGGAGCAGGCGCGCGAAGATCGGCACCTGCGCCACTCCGATGGCGATCATGATCGAGTTCTGGTTCTGGCCGGCGATGGCCGCGATCGACACCGCGAGCAGCAGGCTCGGGACCGAGAGCAGGATGTCGACGAGACGCATGATGAGGTTGTCGACCCAGCCGCCGAAGGTTCCGGCGAGCAGACCCAGGAACATGCCGCCGAGCAGGCCGTAGGCGGTCGAGATGACACCGATCTGCAGCGACGCCTGCGCGCCCCAGATGAGCTTGGAGAGCACGTCGCCGCCGAACCGGTCGAGGCCGAGCGGGAATGCCGCCAGCTCGCCGGGCCCGGGGATGAAGGTCGGGGTGATCTCGCGTGCGCCGGGGAGAGCCGTCTCGGGGTACGGCGCGAGCAGCGGCGCGAGGAGGGAGACGAGCACGAACAACAGCACGATGACGGCGCCGACCCACGCGGTCGGGTTGCGGCGCAGCCGCCGGAAGACGTCGTGCCAGAAGCCGCCGCGCGAGCCTCCCGCCACGGTGGGGGCGGAGTCGACGCTCGCGGCGGCGCTGCCGTCGGCAGCGGGGGGAAGGACGGCGCTCATGAGACCCTCACTCTCGGGTCGATCAGGCTGTAGGAGATGTCGACGATCAGGTTGATCAGGGCGTACGCGATCGCGATGAAGATGATGAAGCCCTGCAGCACCGGGAAGTCACGGTCGAAGATCGCGCTGGCGAGGAACGAACCGATGCCCGGGAACGCGAACACGGTCTCGGTGAGGATCGCGCCCGACAGCAGCAGACCGGCCTGCAGACCGATCGTGGTGATGACCGGGAGCATCGAGTTGCGCAGGATGAAGCGGTTGCGCAGCAGGCCCCGCGAGACGCCCTTGGCCTTGCCGGTGCGGACATAGTCGGCGTTCTGGACTTCGAGCACCGACGCGCGCGTGATGCGGACGATGATCGCGAGCGGGATCGTGCCGAGCGCGAGCGCCGGGAGGATCAGGTGCAGGATGGCATCCCACGCGGCGTCGAATTCGCCCGTGATGATCCCGTCGAGCACGTAGAAGTTCGTGTAATGCGTCGCGTCGATGCGCGGGTTCTGGCGACCGTCGGAGGGGAGCCATCCCAGCTGCACCGCGAAGACGTACTTCAGGATGAAGGCGAGGAAGAACACCGGGATGGTGATGCCGACGAGGCTCAGCACGACGGCGGTATGGTCGGTGGCCTTGCCGTGGCGGCGGGCCGCCCAGTAGCCGAGCGGCACACCCACGCCGACGGCGATGATGAGGGCCGCGATGGAGAGTTCGATGGTCGCCGGGAAGCGGCGCAGGAACTCCTCGAGGACGGGGCGTCCGGTGGCGATGGAGTTGCCGAAGTCGCCCTGGAGGAGACGGCCGATCCAGGTGAAGTACTGCTCGAGGATGGGGCGGTTGAAGCCGTAGAGCTCGTTGATGCGCTCGATGGCCTCAGGCGTGGCCTTCTCGCCGAGAAGCGCGGTGGCCGGGCCTCCTTTGAGGGAGCGGACCCACCAGAAAAGCAGGATGCTCATGCCGAGCAGGGTGGGGATCAGCAGCAGGAGACGTTTGCCGATGGTTCGGAGCACAGTGTCGCTTTCAAGATGGGCGGTGGGGGGCGGGGGGGTCCCCCGCCCCCCCCCGGGTGGGGGC
>NZ_JBHWTD010000106.1:0-53027 GCF_043427715.1 Microbacterium sp.
CGTCATCGAGCGCCGCTACTGCCACATCAAGCAATGGCGCGGCCTCGCCACCCGCTACGACAAACACGCCGTCGTCTACCGCGCTGCCGTCGTCCTCAACGCCGTCCTCGCCTGGACCAAGACTTTGTCAGACACGCCCTAATCGGGCCGTAGCCGAGGTTGTTGCCGGACGGGGGCGGGGTGGTGCTTTCGGACTCGCTCACGGCGGGTCACCTCCTTGACGGATGCGGCCGAGAACTTGGTGTTCTCTAGGAGACCGCTGACCGTCAATGAGGCCCGGAGCGGGTGCCAGAACTGAACTGCAGCACCCGCAGGGTCTCAGTAAACGACAAGATCGCCCCGGTGCCAACCGTCCGATCGGACGCATCAAGCCGGTCGAGCTACGCCTTCGATCGAGGCGAGTGATGAGCGCAGTACCAGGCGTCCAGATCTTCTATTGCGGATTGAGCAAACGGCTAGATAGCATCGCGCCAGTAGCCAGGGTGGTCACGAATGGGGGGAAACATGAAGACCAAGGCTGGCATCGGCATCGCCGGTATCGTCCTCATCGCTGCGGGCACGCTGAGTGCACCGCTCGCCGCGAACGCCGCGTTGTCACAGTGCAACACCGGAAAGGCTTGTGGCTGGCTCAACAACAACCTCGACGCCCTTCTGATCGAACGCGGATCGAACACGGCCTACACGAGCAACACTCTGGGGGACGCCAACGACCGGATCAGCTCAGTCGCTAACCGTGGGTCGAAGGACATGGGGTGGTACACCGACATCAACCTGCAGGGATCGAGGCTGTGCAACAACTCGAACTCCTACTACAACAGCGTCGGCTCGTTCAACGACACGTTTAGTTCGATCATCGTCTACTCGAACGCGGTTACCTGCTGACGTGCTCCCTACGGAGGCTGTGAGCGGCAGCGTTCCTGCCGCGAGGGTGGTCGACGCAGTCAGAGTGTTCGTTTCGCGCAATGAGTCCGTCCGAGGTCTCCAGGGCTTCTCGATCGATCTGCACGCCGGCGAGGTCTGCGCCCTCGTCGGCATTAGTGGTAGCGGCAAGTCGACCCTGCTGAACGTGATTGGTGGGCTCGAGATGCTCGACAGCGGCTACGTCGAGGTTAACGGGGCACGCGTCTCCTCATTGTCGCGATCGGATCTTGCTCGATTTCGACGCGAAACCGTGGCGACCGTGTTCCAGGAGTACAACCTTCTCCCGATGCTGACGAGTCTCGAGAACGTGTCGCTCCCTGGACAGCTCGTGAGCGCGAACGTCGACGAGGTCTATGAGGCCAGCAGACGGGCCCTTGATGTGCTCGGGATGGCTGACCTGGTCGACAGATATCCGGGCGAACTTTCCGGCGGGCAACGGCAACGCGTCGCGATAGCCCGGGCGATCGCCGGAGCGGGCACAGCAGGAAAGGTGATTCTTCTCGCCGACGAACCGACGGGCTCTCTCGATACCTCGGCGACGCGTGATGTCATGCACGCGTTCCGAGAAGCTGCACGAGCGGGCCTTGCCGTTCTCGTTGCGACGCACGATCCGGAGGTAGTTGCGACGGCAGACCGGGTTGTCGCGATCCGAGATGGACAGAACGCTCAGGTACCCCTTCTAGCTGGAATGACCCCGCGTTGAAGCTTGTCGCGCATGTCGTCCGCCGAACGTTAACTCGCAACCGCAGTCGAGCGTTGCTCACCGCCGCATTGACCTTCGCTCTGACAGCAATCGTGACGGCCGGGTTTGTCTTCTTGAACGCATTGACCCCGTCGACGGAACAAATCCACGATTCAACGCTGCGCGGTGCCGACGTTGGTTTCAGCTACGGGTCGCTACCAGACGATGGCGTTGCTGCCGTGCGACTGGAATCACTACGGGCACTACTGACCGAGCGGTACGGCAGCGACACGCGAATAAGCGAAGGTCTCCAAGCTGTCGGCATCGATGTAGGTGTCAAAGGTGGTACTGCAATCGCGGCCAACCTATGGGAGTTGGACTCGGACAAGCTCGACCTCGCCAGCGCCGATCGACTCGTCACCGGCGCCTTCCCGAACCGCGCGTGCGACGGTGCGGTGTCGCAGGATCTCGCCAGCCGCCTTGGCGTGGGCGTCGGCGATGTCATATCTGTCGCTCTATCGGACCAACTGATCCGCGTTACCGGTGTCTACGAGCCTCGTCTCTCTCACAGCGGACAGAGCCTATTGGTCGCTCCTGGAACGTGGGAGCGCTGCATATCAGAAGCTCCCGGCGGCGCCAGTGCGACCGCGTTCCTAACCGCATGGGTGTCCATACCTCCGACGTCCAGCCGAACATTTGAGTCCGATTTCACTCCTCGCCCGAGTGATGGGGTTCTCCCAGTCGCCGAGTACCTTGACCCTGACGTCGCGATAACCGCCGTGTCGACAACCGACGATGGTTGGGACCCGTTCTGGGTACAGCGTCCGATTGCATTTGCACTCCCCGTCTTGAGCCTCATGGCGATTGCTGTAACTGCCCAGATCGCGATTCGAATGCGCCGAGAGACGCACTTGATGGGTTCTCTACAAGCCCTCGGATTCCAAAACGCACGAGTCGTGTCCATCGTGCTCCTTAGCTCCTTGTTGCCAATCGCAGCAGGAGCAGCGGCAGGCTTCGCGGTGGGTCTCGGGGTAGCCGTCGCATTGCAGGGTGTGGCGGCGGCGTTCGCTGGACGCGACGTGACTACAAACCCGCTCCCGGTAGACGCGATAATCTCGGGGGTGCTGGTCTTCATGGTGGTGTGCACCATTGGCCTCGGCCTCAGCGCGTGGGGTTTCGCCCGCAAGGGGGACCTCGCCCGTAGCTCGGTGCACTTCGTCGAGCGAATGCCTCCTCCACGCGCCTCCCGCGCCTTCACCGTGGCGTTCTACATTCTTCTGGCCGCAGCAGTCGGATGTTGGCTGCTACTGCCCCCTGACGATGTCTTCGGTCTCATCCGCGGCGCGCTCGTCTGTGCAGCTCTCATCGCGTCGGTTCCGCTGATGATCCAGTGGCTAGCCGTTCGCGCTGACCCGCGGTGTCCCATTCGCTGGCTTGGAGCTCGCGTCGCGCGGTCGCAGCCCGGACGCATGGCGACAATCGCGGCCGCTGTCGCAGTTGGCCTCGCGACCCCCCTGGCAATGCAGATGCTCCAGAGCACCTATGCGGCTGATGCGGAGCTTGCCTACCAACCCAGCATCCCGGCTGGCCAAGTCGTCGTGCTCCTGCAAAGCCCACTCGACAGCGGATCAATCCAACGACTCACGGACGCCGCAGGCGTAGACCCGGTAGTGCAATCTCGGGTCGTTTCATCAAGCGGCGGCGACGTCTTTGCGGCGCCTGCCGGGGTAGACGAAGCGCAGGCGCAGATCACTGTCGTGGATAATCCCGACGAGGCAGCAGTGACCCTCGGCTGGAGTATGCCTGACGATGCGTGGGAGGCGATCAACGCTGGTGATGCGCTATGGATAAACGATGCGTCGCAGCCCCGCAACATACAACTTGTGGCTTACGACAACGCGGGGGCGCCCGAAATCCTGGGCGAGATACCCGCCGTGAGCCTGACCCAAAGCGAAATGGTCCCGTCGACGGCCACCCACGATGGCGGGGTTATCATCACCAGCGAGACGGCTTCACGCTTGCAGCTCGACCTCGAGCCGTTCTGGCTGCGATTCCCAGATGCTGCCCCCCGATCCGAGGAAATCGTGTCTGCGGCTGCTGGCGTCGGCATCGCTAGCTCCGACGTACGAGTCGACACTGGACCAGAAGCAAGCTCACCCCCCTTGTCCTATTCTGTCGCGTTGGTCATGGCGCTTGTCCTTGTCGGCTGCGTGGTCTTCATCGTCATCATCAGCTCAGGCAAGGAGGATCGTAGAACGACGGGCGTCCTAATCTCACTGGGCGCCGACCGGGACTTGGTCCGGAACCTCTACCTTTACCTCTCGGCTCTTGCTCTGGTCGTCGGCGTCGTTGTTGGCCTTATCTCGGCGTTCGCGGTGTTCACGGCCGAGTACGTCTACGTCGGCTATTCCACGATCAGCGTCCCGTGGTTGGAAGTTCTCGTCACCCTGGGCGCCGTCCTGCTCGTCGGCGCCGCCGCCGCCATCACAGGAGCGCTGACTCAAGCCCCAGCTCGATCGACACAATCCTGATGCGCGTAGTTGCGAGCAGCAATGACACGCTGTTCGACGTGGCGTCTTTTGTCGTCCCGCGTCCAGGAGGTCCGTTCGGACTTCAATGGGCAGCGTGTCATGCGAGCGCTGCTACTCGATAACGTTGCGGCCGATCGCCACATAGATCACGAGCGCCGTGAACGCGAATGACGCGAATCGGAAAGCGACTCGGCCACCGGGCCCTTCTGATATCCCTCCGAGCCAGATCGCAGGACCGAGTACGAGCGCTCCTACGATGAGCGGATTGAACGCCAGCGAGCCGACCACGTCCCCACGAACCAATAGTGCGAAAGCTCGGAGTCCTCCGCACCCGGGACAGAGCCACCCGAAGCGTTCGCGGATTAGGCAGGGGGCCACGACCTCCTCGGAGAACGGGTCCCGAAGGACCGTCCATACGGCGAGTCCACCCAAACCGACGATCAGAGCGACGACGAGACTAGGCGACGCCGCGCAGCCGGGCGCCGGCACGCGGCAGCAGCTCCGCGAAGTCGTCAGGGGTGTCGAGGTCTCGCCGAAGCCCGGACGTCGCGCGCACCGGCAACGGCTGGCATCCCAGTTCACGGTGACGCGCGAACGAGTCGGGACCGTACGCCGACGCCCACACTGTCCCCGCCCGCGCGGTGAGGAGGGTGGACCCGGTGCCCGCGGCATCCGCCACCACCGCCCGCGGCACCGCAGCCGCGATCGCGAGCGCGGATGCCAACTCGGCCGGTGCGAGCGCGGCCAGGTCGGCCGGGAGCGCCGCGCGGTGGCGACGGAGCCCGATGCGCGACGCCGCGAGCGCCAGTGCCGCATCGATACCGGTCGCCTCGCGCTCCGGCACGAGCACGACACCCGCGGGCAGAAGCCGCGCGATGCCGTCGTCTGCCGTCACCACGACGACGCGTTCCACGCCCGACGTTCGCGCGGCGACCTCGATCGTGTCGAGCGCCAGAGCCCGGGCGAGGTCGGAGCGCGCCCCGCCGACCACCCCGAGCCGCGACTTCGCCTCGGCGAACGGCTTCACCGGGATCATCACCGTCCACGCCCCGCTCACGTGAACCGCTTCCGCAGCCGCGGCAGGATGTCGTCGGCATACCGCTGCAGGAAGGCGAGCTGGTCGTCGCCCGGATCGTGGAAGACGAGCTGCCGGAACCCCATCTCGACATACGCGGCGATGCGCTCGACGTGCTCGTCCGGATCATCCGAGACGATGAATCGGGATGCCGCGCGCTCGATCGGCAGCGCGGCGGCACGACGCTGCATCTCGCGCGGATCGTGGATGCCCATCTTCTCTTCCTGCGACAGCGCGAGCGGCGCCCAGAACCGGGTGCGCTCGCGCGCCGCCTCGATGTCGGGGTGATACGACACCTTCACCTCGATCATCCTGTCCACCTCGCTCGACGCCCGTCCTGCCTTGGCGATGCCGTCGTCCACCGCGGGCAGCAGCGTCTCGGTGTACAGGGCGGGATCCTTGCCACTCGTGGTGATGAACCCCTCGCCGATCCGCCCCGCCAGCCGCGCGGCGGCGGGACCGGCAGCGCCGATGTACACGGGGATCGGCTCGTCCGGACGGTCGTAGACCGTGGCATCCGAGACCCGATAGAAGGACCCGTCGAAGGTGACGCGATCTCGCTCCCATAGCTCGCGCATGAGCCCGATCGACTCCTTGAGCCGCTGGAACCGCTCCGGCCCGTCGGGCCAGTCGAGCCCCAGCGTCACCTCGTTGAGCGCCTCCCCCGTTCCCACCCCGAGGACGATACGGCCCGGATACAGCACGGCGAGCGTCGCCACCGACTGCGCAACGACGGCCGGGTGATACCGGAACGTGGGCGTCAGCACCGACGTGCCCATGACGATGCGGGAGGTGCGCGCACCGAGAGCACCGAGCCAGGGCAGCGCTGCGGGCGCATGCCCGCCGTCGTGCATCCACGGCTGGAAGTGGTCGGAGATGTAGACGCTGTCGAACCCGGCGTGTTCGGCGGCGACCGCGTACTCGAGCAGCTTCGCCGGGCCGAACTGCTCTGCCGACGCCTTGTAGCCGAAGCGGATGGTCATCGGGCTCCTTCCGTCACGGTGAACGCGTCGCGCACGGCGGCGCGCATCGCGGAGTCGAGGTCGTCCGTCGTGCCCGGCCACAGCAGCGTGACCCGGCCCGAGCGTGCGTCGCGGTACCAGCTGCGGCATCCGGCGACCCATGGCGTGCCCGCGACACGGTCCGCGATCGCCGCGGTGGCGGCACGCTCCGCCTCGGGCCGCGCGCGAACGACGCCGCCGGCAGCCGTCAGCTCCCGCACGAGCGCCGCTTGCCGTTCGAGCACGAGCAGCGACGACGAGTGCGGCAGCGCCGCGTTCGGACCGTTCAACACGAACAGGTTCGGAAAGCCCGCGACCGCCACCGTGCCGACGGCGGTCATGCCGTGCGCCCAGTGCTCGGCGAGGGTCACGCCGCCGTCACCGCGCACGAGAGCGGCGAACGGCTGCTCGCTCGTCTCGAACCCGGTGGCGAGCACGATGCGGTCGATTCCCCTGTGACGAACGCCCGACGAACCCACGAGGGTGTCGCCGTGCACCGCGGCCAGCGCCGATGCCTCGAGTGTCACGGCGCGCGACGCGACCGCAGGGTAGAACGTGTCGGACAGGACGACCCGCTTGCACCCGAACGGGTCGGTCGGGGTCAGCCGTCGGCGCAGCCCACGGCTGCGCACCTGTCCCGAGAGGTGCGCCTGCGCCGTGCGCACGGCACGAGCGGCTGCCGCGGCCTCGCCTGCCCGCGCCGAGAAGCGCTCGTCATCTCCGCCGAGAGCTTCGGCGCGCAGCGCCGCGATGCGACCGGGGTCGGCGGCGAACGCGGCGCGGTCGGCGGAATCGTACGATCGCCCGCCGCGCGGCAGGACCCACGCGGGCGACCGCTGGAACAACACGACCTCGGCCCCCGCCGCGACGAGCTCGGGCACGAGCTGCGCCGCGCTGGACCCGGTGCCGACGACGGCGATCCTGGTTCCCGCAACCGACTCCGAGGCATCCCATCGGGCCGTGTGCATGACGGCTCCGGGGAAGCCGGCGAGACCCGGGATGTCGGGGACGTGCGGTTCGGCGAGGCGGCCGCACGCGAGAACGAGCACGTCGGCCGTCTGCGGCCCCTCCCCCGAGAACGCCAGTCGCCAGTGCTGCGCGGCCTCGTCCCACGCGGCATCCGTCAACGCGCTCTGGAACCGGATCGATGAGCGGATGCCGCTCGCGTCGACGACCCGCTCGAGGTACGCGGCGATCTCGGCACCGGGTGCGAACTCGGCCGACCAGTCGGGGTTCGGGTGCCGCTCGAGGCTGTACAGGTGCGCCGGAACGTCGCATGCGACGCCCGGGTAGACGTTGTCGCGCCACGTGCCGCCGACCCGGTCGGCGCGCTCGACGACGACGACCTCTCGCCCGGCTTCGCGCAGTTCGATCGCGGCGAGGACGCCGGCGAAGCCCGCACCCACGACGACCGCGTCAACATGCCCGGTCATGCGGCCCGCTCGCGGGTCGCGGTTGGCGTGCCGTAGTCGGTCGTCCGCACCCGAAGGCGCCGGAACAGTCCCGACACGAGCCGCTCCGCCGCGTGCAGCGGCAGCTCGAGCCCCTGCTCGATGCCGGTGTCGGGGCGCACCCGGCCGTCGAGGAGCGTGCCGCCCAGGTCGTCGCCACCGGCCCGGAGCAACTCTGCGGCGGTCGCGCTGCCGTGGCGCGTCCACGGGATCTGGATGTGCCGGATGCCGTCATTCAGCAGCAGCCGCGACACCGCCACCATCGCGCGGTGCTCATCGAGCGGCGCACGGTCGGCGAGCGCCGCCCCGTGACCCGGCAGCGGAATCGGAACGAACTCGCTGAAGCCGCCGGTCTCGTCGTGGATGCCGCGCAGCGTCAGGAGGTGCGCGACGCGCTGCGCCGCAGTCTCGACGTGTCCGTAGAACAGTACCGAGGTGGAGCGGAGCCCCGCTCGGTGGGCGGCGCGGACGATCTCGAGCCAGCGGTCGACGTCGAGGTCGTCGGGCGCGACGCGGCGACGGACATCGTCATCGAGCACCTTCACGCCGGTCCCCGGGAACGTGTCGATGCCGGCGGCGAGGAGCTGCCGCAGAGCTTCCGTGAGCGGCATCCCGCCGCGGTCGACGAGGTCGGCGATGTCCTGCGGACGGTACGCGTGGAGGTGCAGCTCGGGTGTCGCGGCCCGGACGATGCGGACGAGGTCGAGGTACGCGGACGACGGGAGTGCGGCATCCATCCGCCCCTGGATGCACAGCTCGGTCGCCCCGAGCGCGGCGGCGTCGCGGGCGATGTCGGCGGCGTCGTCCAGGGTGAACTCCCCGAGTCCGGATGCCACGGTCCGCAGCCCCGACGACGTGAGGTTCCGGTTCACGACGATGCTGATGGTGTCGCCCACCGTGAGACGGCGCACCTCGTCGGCGACGGCGATGAGGCGCTCCAGGCCCTGCCCCTCGGCGACGAGCAGCCGTTCCCACTCGGCGGCGTCGAGGTCGCGGGGGGCTGTGGCCGCGCGATCGAGCAGGTCGTCGGCGCGACGTCGACCGGACGACCGAGGCCGATCGGTCGCGGCGAGCCCGGTTCCCGGGTCGGCGAGACGCGTGACCGCTCGGTGCAGCGCAGGGTCGATCCACTCGTCCGCATTGCGCACGAACTCGGGGTGGGCGGTGAGCCGCTCGGTGAGTGTGAAGCCTGCGGCGGCGGTGTGCGCCGCGAGGTCATCGAGGTGCGGCCACGGCCGCTCCGGGTTCACATGGTCGGCGGTGAGCGGCGAGACCCCACCCCAGTCATCGACCCCGGCGCGCAGCAGCATCGCGAGCTCGGCGGTGTCGCTGAGGTTCGGCGGTGCCTGGATGCGCATCGCGGGACCGAGCACAAGCCGTGCGACCGCGACGGCAGCGAGATACGCGTCGCGGTCGGCATCGGGTGAGTCGTACATCGCGGTGCGGGGCTTGGCCCGGAAGTTCTGCACGATCACCTCCTGCAGGTGACCGTGGCGGGCGTGCGCGTCGCGCAGCGCGAACAGCGACGCGGCGCGGTCGGCGAGCGTCTCGCCGATGCCCACGAGGATGCCGGAGGTGAACGGCACGCGCGCCGCACCGGCATCCTCGATCACTTGCAGTCGGAGTGCCGGGTCTTTGTCGGGCGAGCCGTAGTGCGCGGCACCGGGCGTCTCGAACAGGGCGCGGGACGTCGTCTCGAGCATCATGCCCATCGACGGGGCGACGGGACGGAGCGTCGCCAGCTCGTCCGGCGTCATGACACCGGGGTTCGCGTGGGCGAGCATGCCGGTCTCGGCCGTCACCAACCGCGCGGCGTGCGCGACATAGTCGATCGTCGTCGCGAAGCCGTGGGCGTCGAGCCAGGCCCGCGCCTCCGGCCAGCGCTCTTCGGGACGGTCGCCGAGGGTCAGCAGCGCCTCTTTGCACCCCTGTGCCGCCCCCGCCCGCGCGATACGCAGGATCTGCGCGTCGTCGAGATACGCCGGCGCCTTCTTCCGCAGGAGCTGGGCGGGTGTGTCGACGAAGGCGCAGTAGTGGCACCGGTCGCGGCACAGCGTCGTCAGCGGCAGGAAGACCTTGCGGGAGTACGTCACGATGCCGGGCCGCCCCGCCGCCGCGAGGCCGGCGTCGCGAACGGCGGCGGCGCGCATCATGAGCTCGTCGAGCTCCGGCCCGGTCGCGGCGAGCAGGCGCTCGGCCTCGCCCGGGTCGGTGAGGGCGTCGTCGAGGAGGGGCATGGCGGATCTTTCAGTCGTGCTGTGGGAAGCCCAGGTTGAGGCCGCCGTGCGACGGGTCGAGCCAGCGCGAAGTCACCGCCTTCTCCCGGGTGAAGAACGCGAAACCCTGCGGTCCATACGCCTTGGCGTCGCCGAACAGCGACGCCTTCCAGCCGCCGAAGGAGTGGTACGCGACGGGAACAGGGATCGGCACATTCACGCCGACCATGCCGACACTCACCTCGCGCTGGAAGCGACGGGCCGCGCCGCCGTCGTTCGTGAAGATCGCGGTGCCGTTGCCGTACGGGCTCGCCTCGATGAGCGCGAGACCCTCCTCGTAGCCGGCGACCCGCACGACCGAAAGCACCGGGCCGAAGATCTCGTCGGTATACACGGCGGACGAGGTCGGCACCTTGTCGATGAGTGTGGGGCCGAGCCAGAATCCGTCACCGTCGGCGTCCGGCGCGACGTCGCGCCCGTCGACCACGATCTCGGCGCCGTCGGCCTCGGCCACGCCGAGGTAGCCGGCCACCTTGTCGCGGTGCTCGCGCGTGATGAGCGGGCCCATGTCGCAGCCGCGGGTGCCGTCGCCGGTGCGGAGCGTCGCGACGCGCTCCGCGATCTTGCCGACGAGCGCATCGGCGATCGACTCGGTCGCGAGCAGCACCGACACGGCCATGCACCGCTCCCCTGCCGAGCCGAAGCCTGCGTTGACGGCGGCGTCGGCGGCGAGGTCGAGGTCGGCATCAGGCAGGACCAGCATGTGGTTCTTCGCACCGCCGAGGGCCTGCACACGCTTGCCCTGCGCGCTCGCCCGCTCATAGATGTAGCGGGCGATCGGCGTCGATCCGACGAAGGAGACCGCACCGACCGTGGGGTGGTCGAGGATCGCGTCGACGGCCTCCTTGTCGCCGTGGACGACGTTCAGCACACCGGCCGGCAGCCCCGCGTCGGCGAACGCGCGCGCGATCCAGTCCGATGCGGTGGGGTCCTTCTCGCTCGGCTTGAGCACGACGGTGTTGCCCGCGACGAGCGCGATCGGCAGGAACCAGAGCGGCACCATCGCCGGGAAGTTGAAGGGGCTGATGACCCCGACGACGCCGACCGGCTGCTTCAGGGTGTAGACATCGACACCGGTCGAGACGCTGTCGGAGTACTCGCCTTTGAGGAGGTGCCCCGACCCGCAGGCGAACTCGACGACCTCGAGGCCGCGGGCGATCTCACCGAGGGCGTCGGAGAGGACCTTGCCGTGCTCGGCGGTGAGGATCTCGGCGAGCTCCTGCTTGCGAGCGTTCAGGATCTCGCGGAACGAGAACATGACGCCCTGCCGCTTGGCGATGCTCGCGTCGCGCCACCCGGGGAGGGCCGCGGCCGCCCGCTCGACGGCAACGCCGACGTCTGCGGTGCTCGCCAGGCGGACCTGCCCGCTCACGCGGCCGGTCGCGGGGTTGTAGATCGGGCCGGTGCGGCTCGAGTCACCGCTCCATCGGGCGCCGTCGATCCAGTGTTCGAGCACGGGAATGGAAGTCTGGTCGGTCATGATTCCTCCGGAATGCGGTGCGGGTCAGAGTGCGGCGAAGGCCGCGTCGTAGATCTCGAGGGCGCGTCGCACCTCGTCGTCGGTGACGACGCAGGGCGGGACGACGTGGATGCGGTTGTCGGCGGCGAAGGGCAGCAGACCGCGAGCCATGAGGTCCTTCTTCAGCGCACCGATGACGGCGGGCGCGACGGGTTCGCGGGTGCCGGGGTCGGCGACCAGTTCGAGTGCCCAGAAAACACCCTCCCCGCGCACTTCCCCGATGATCGGGTGCTTGTCGGCGAGGGCCCGCAAGCCCGGCCCGAGGACGTCCTCGCCGATGCGGCGGGCGTTCTCGACGATCCCCTCGTCCTGCATGGCGTCGAGGGCTCCGACGATCGATGCCGCGGCCAACGGGTGCCCGGAGTAGGTCAATCCGCCCGGGAACACCCGCTCGTCGAAGGTGGCCGCAACGGCATCCGAGATGATGACACCACCGATGGGGACGTACCCCGAGTTCACACCCTTCGCGAACGTGATGAGGTCGGGCACGACGTCGTGCCCCTCGAAAGCGAACCAGCGTCCGGTGCGGCCGAACCCGGACATCACCTCGTCGAGGATGAGCAGGATGCCGTACTCGTCGGCGAGCCGGCGGACACCGGCGAGGTAGCCGGGAGGCGGGACCATGATGCCCGCCGTGCCGGGGATGGACTCGAGCAGGATGGCGGCGATGGTCGCCGGCCCCTCCGCTTCGATCACCCGGCGCAGGTGGTGCAGCGCGCGCTCGCACTCCTCCTCGGGAGTCGTCGCCCAGAACTCGGAGCGGTACAGGTACGGGCCGAAGAAGTGCACGTGGCCGCGAGCGTACTCGTTGGGGATGCGGCGCCAGTCACCGGTCGCTGCGATCGCCGCACCGGTGTTGCCGTGATAGCTGCGATAGCGCGAGAGCACCTTGTCCCGCCCGGTGTGCAGGCGCGCCATCCGGATCGCGTTCTCGTTCGCATCCGCGCCGCCGTTGGTGAAGAACACCTTCGAGAACCCGTCGGGCGCGAGGCCCACGATCCGTTTCGCGGCCTCGCCGCGGGCGAGGTTCGCGGTCGAGGGTGCGATGGTCGTCAGCAGCTCGGCCTGCGCCGTGATGGCGTCGACGACGGCCGGATGCTGGTGCCCGATGTTCACGTTGACGAGCTGGCTCGAGAAGTCGAGCCAACGGGTGCCGGCGTGATCCCACACGGTGGTCCCCGACCCGCCCGCGATCGGGAAGGGGTCGATGAGGGCCTGCGCGGACCAGGAGTGGAAGACGTGCGCACGGTCCAGCTCACGGGTGCGGGTGTCGAGGTCGTCGGTAGACATCGGGTGCTCCAGGGGTAGGGGACGGTCCCGGGGCGCGGGGTGCACGCCCCGGGACCGTCGTCGTGATGCGGTTACTGTCCGCCCTCGGTGAGGGTGACCTCGATCGGCGTGTACTCGCCGTCGAGGGTGACACCCTCATCTTCGAGCTCCGCGAGAGCTTTCTCGATGTATTCGTTCGAGAAGGCGGACGCGGGGGGCTCCGCGGTGATGAGGTTCAGGCCGTCCTGGTTGACCGCCGCCAGGGCGCCGTCGACAGTCTGATCCCATTTGTCCTGCTCGATCGTCCCGAACGGGGCGTCGGTCCAGATGAGCTTGTTGACCTCGTTGAGCTGCCAGAGCTGGTGCACCGGGCCGACCGGGAAGGCGGCTTCGGCGTTCGAGGCGACGTCCCACACGAGCTCCGCAGACTCTTCGACGTTGTCACGGGCGTAGAGCCAGCCCTTCGTGACGGCCTTGAGGAAGCGCACGGCGGCGTCGGCGTAGGCCGGGTCCTCCTCGAGGCGCTGGGTGTCGGCCCAGATCGCGTCCTGCAGCATGGCGCCCTCGGTGTCCTCGTACGAGACCACGTCGAGGTCGTCCAGCGTGTACAGCTCCCCGGTTTCGGGGTTCACGGTCTCGAGCACCTGGGCGAGCTCGTTGTAGGTCATCGCCTGCGCGGCATCCACATCACCGTCGAGCAGGGCGTTCATCGAGAAGTCCTGCGTCGTGATGGAGACGGTGGAGGCGTCGACGCCGTCGGCAGCCATCGCGGCGAAGATCTCCCACTCGTTGCCGAAGCCCCAGGACCCGATCCGCTTGCCTTCGAAGTCGGCGACGGAGGTGATGCCGTCTCCCTTCCACGACACCTGGGTGGTCCCCGAGCGCTGGAAGACCTGAGCGATGTCGGTGAGCTCGACGCCCGAGGTCTCGATGGTGCCGAGCACCTTCGGGACCCACGCGACGGCGAAGTCGACATCGCCTGCGGCGAGTGCGTCCTGCGGGACGATGTCACCGCCAGAGGGCAGGATGTCGACGCTGTCGAAGCCTTCCTCCTCGAAGTAGCCCATCTCCTGGGCGACGTAGTAGCCGGCGAACTGCGCCTGCGGCAGCCACTGCAGCTGCAGGCTGATCTCGGTGAGCGGCTCGAAGTCGTCGTCGCTGCCGGCGGGTGTGGTGCTGGTGGTGCCCGCGCACGCGGACAGGGCGAGTGCGCCGGCGGTCACGGTCGTGACGACCGCGAACCGGCGTCGGGTGCTGTGTCGCATGGTGTTCCTTTCGGGAGTTCGGGTGGTGCGGGTGGAGCCGGCCGGTCAGACGGGCGTCAGACCGGCCTCCGCCTGGTCACGAGGTGCTCGATGAGCACCGTGACGAGGAAGAAGACGAGACCGACGGCGATCGCGGCGCCGACGTAGGTCCAGGCGACGGCGGCGTTGCCGGTCTTGGCGTAGCTGGCGATCGCGGTGCCGAGGCCGTCGGTCGGTCCGCCGAAGTACTCCGCGACGAGGGCGGAGATGACGGCGACGGAGCTCGCGATACGGATGCCGGTGACGAGGTAGGGCAGTGCCACGGGCAGCGTGAGTCCTCGGAACTGCTGACCGGGAGTTGCGGCGTAGGCGAGGAACAGGTCGCGCTGCACGGGGCGCGACTGCCGGAGCCCGCGGAGCACGTTCACGAAGACGGGGACGAATGCGGCGATACCGGCGACCAGCTGCCGGCCGGTCTGAGCCGACGCGCCGAACATCGTGTTCAGCAGCGGGGTCAGTGCGACGATCGGCACCACCGCGATGGCCGCGATGATGGGCGCGAGCATGCCATCAGCCGGCCGCAGCCACGCCGCGAGCGCCGCGAGCGCCACGCCCAGGACCGTCCCCGCGACCAGTCCGACGAGCGTGTTCCCGCCCGTGACGAGCGCGTCCTCCGCAACGACGCCGCCGATGCGCGCCGCCGTCTCGGCGACGTCCGCGGGTGCCGGGATCAGCGCCAGCCGGCCGATCTTGACGCCCGACAGCACCTGCCACAGAAGAAGCAGCAGGATGCCGGTGGCCACCGGCGCGGCGACGCGGGAGATCCGATCGGTCATCGTCATCGTGTGCTCACCGCTCGTTCGCGCGGGCGACGGGTGCCCCGTGGAGCGCCTCGCGCACCTCGGTCACCTTCTGGAAGAACTCGGGCGATTCGCGAAGCGCGTCGGGACGGTCGCCGCCGAACGGGATCGTCACGAGATCGGTGATCCGTCCCGGGCGGGGGGACATCACGACGACCCGATCGGAGAGGTAGACGGCCTCGGGGATGGAGTGCGTCACGAAGACGACGGCGGCCCCCGTCTCTGCGGTGATGCGGGTGAGCTCGGTCTGCATCCGCTCGCGCGTCATTTCGTCCAGCGCACCGAACGGCTCATCCATGAGCAGGAGTTTGGGCTGCGACGCGAGCGCTCGAGCGATCGCGACGCGCTGCTGCATCCCGCCGGACAGCTCGTCGGGGTAGCGTCGCCCGAAGTCGGTGAGGCCGACCATCTCGGCGAGGTCCGTGGCGCGGGCCCGTCGCTCCGCACCGCCGACACCGTGGAGCTCAAGTGGCAGCGAGATGTTCTCGAGCACCGTCCGCCAGGGCAGCAGTCCCGCCTGCTGGAAGGCGATCCCGTAGTCCTGGTCGAGACGAGCCTTCTTCGGCGTCTTGCCGAAGATCTCCAGCGAGCCTGCGGTGGGCTGGTCGAGGTCCGCGATCAACCGCATGAGGGTCGACTTGCCGCATCCGGACGGCCCGATCAGCGAGACGAACTCCCCCGCCGCGATCTCGAGGTCGACCGCGGTGAGGGCGTGCACCTCCGTCGTGCGGCGGCCGCCGAAGGTGCGGCCGACGCCGGCGGCGCGGACGGCGATCTCGCTCATGCGGTGATTCCTCTCGGTAAGGCTCGGAAAATCATGCGGATGCCTCCCCGCGGCGATATCGGCGCAGCGCCGACGCGGCGAGGGCGACCACGCCGGCCACGACCAGACCGAGCAGCACCGCGCCGAAGAGCGGCCCCCACGGCAGCGCGGGATCGGCCGAGGCGGACTGGGCGGTCTGCAGCAGCATCCGTCCCAGTCCTCCGCGCAACCCGATCGACACCTCGGCGACGATGGCGCCGACGACGGCGTTCGCGGCGGCGAGGCGGACGGCAGGGATCAGATACGGGACGGCGGACGGGAACCGCAGGCGCCGGAGCGTCTGCCCGTAACCGGCCGCATAGCTGCGCATGAGGTCGAGATGGATCGCATCGGGAGACGACAGACCCTTGAGCGCCCCGATCGAGACGGGGAAGAACGCGAGGTACGAGGCGATGACGGCGACCGAGAGCCACTCCGGCCACGGGAGACCGGCGCGATCGATCTGCGACCCGATCCGCGCGACCAGCGGCGCGAACGCGATGAGTGGCACCGTCTGCGACACGACGATCCAGGGCAGCAGCCCCCGCTCGACGATGCGCCACCGCTGCATCAGCAGCGCGAAGGCCACACCGACCACGACGCCGATGACCCAGCCGACGAGTGCGATGCCGAGGGTGACAAGGCCCGCCCCCGCCACCGTGGCCCACAGCGGCGGGGTGTCGGCGCCGCTCGTGGCGTCGAACAGCCGCGCGATCATGTCGATGACGTGCGGCATCGCACGGTCGTGCGTGCGCGGCAGGATGCGCAGGCCATCTTCTCCGCCGATCACGACACCGTCCGCCGGACCGAGCCACTTGTACGACTCCCACAGCACGACCAGAGCCAGGACGCCCAGGGCGCCCCACCCCCAGGCGGCTGCGGAGCGGCGCGTCATGACTTGGCCGTGATGTGCTCGGAGAGGGCGGGGATGACGCGCTCGCCGTACACGCGCATCGTCTCCTCCTTGTTGTCGTGCTGGAGGTAGCCGGCGAACTGGGTCACGCCGAGGGCGCGGAGCTGCTCGAGCTTGGCGATGTGGTCCTCAGCAGTGCCGAGCAGGCAGAACCGGTCGACGATCTCGTCAGGGACGAAGTCGACGTGGTCGTTGTCGCTCTTGCCGTGCGAGTTGTAGTCGTAGCCGGTGCGGCCCGCGATGTAGTCGGTGAGCGCCTGCGGCACATCGCCCTCCGTGCCGTACTTCGACACGATGTCGGCGACGTGGTTGCCGACCATCCCACCGAACCAGCGGCACTGGTCGCGCATGTGCTCCCAGTCGTCGCCGATGTACATCGGGGCGGCGACGCAGAAAGCGATGGAGTCGGGGTCGCGACCGGCCGCCTCCGCGGCATCCCGCACGACCTTGATCATCCACGCGGCGATGTCGACGTCGGCGAGCTGCAGGATGAACCCGTCCCCGACCTCGCCGGTGAGCTTGAGCGCCATGGGGCCGTACGCGGCGACCCAGACGTCGAGTTCGGAGCCGCGGCTCCACGGGAACTGCAGCGTCGCACCCTTGTACTCCACCGGCCGGGAGTTGCCGAGCTCCCGGATGACGTGGATCGATTCGCGCAGCTCCCGCATCGTGACGGGCTTGCCGTTGGTGACCCGCACCGCCGAGTCGCCGCGCCCGATGCCGCAGATGGTGCGGTTGCCGTACATCTCGTTGAGGGTTGCGAAGACGGATGCCGTGACCGTCCAGTCTCGGGTGGCGGGGTTCGTGACGAACGGCCCGACCGTGATGCGCTTCGTGGCATTGAGGATCGCCGAGTGGACGACGTAGGGCTCCTCCCAGAGGAGGTGCGAGTCGAAGGTCCAGACGTGGCTGAAGCCGTGGGCCTCGGCGAGCGCGGACAGCTGCACGGTGCGTGAGGCGGGCGGGTTCGTCTGCAGGACGACGCCGAAGTCCATGAGTGCTCTCTTTCGGGGTTCGGGTCAGATGAGGTACTGGCTGAGACCGCGCTTGACGAAGCGGCCGTCGCCCTTTCGACCGAGGTAGGCGCCGTCGTCGACGATGACCTTGCCGCGGGAGAGCACGGTGTCGACGTGTCCGTCGATTTCGAAGCCCTCCCACGCGGAATGGTCCATGTTCATGTGATGGGTCTTCTCGTACCCGATCGAGGTGTGCCCATTCGGGTCGTAGACGACCACGTCGGCATCGGCGCCCGGGGCGATGACGCCCTTCTTGCCGTACATGCCGAACATGCGCGCGGGAGTCGTGCTGGTGAGCTCGACCCAGCGCTCGAGCGTGATCTCCCCCGTCACGACGCCCTGGTACATGAGGTCGAGGCGGTGCTCGACCGACCCGATGCCGTTGGGGATGGCGCGGAAGTCGCCCCGACCGAGCTCCTTCTGGTCCTTCATGCAGAACGGGCAGTGGTCGGTGGAGACCATCTGCAGGTCGTTCGTGCGCAGGGCCTGCCACATGTGGTCCTGGTGCCCCTCGGCGCGGGAGCGCAGCGGGGTCGAGCACACGTACTTCGCGCCTTCGAACGATCCCCACTCCGCACTCTTCGCCCCGAGGTGCTCCTCGAGCGATAGGTAGAGGTACTGCGGGCAGGTCTCACCGAACACGTTCTGGCCGCGGTCGCGCGCCCAGGCGAGCTGCTCGACGGCTTGCTTCGCGCTCACGTGCACGACGTACAGCGGCGCCCCCGTGATGTTCGAGAGCATGATCGCGCGATGTGTCGCCTCCTCCTCGGCCTGCCACACGCGGGCCTTGCCGTGGAAGTAGGGATCGGTGTTGCCGGCGTTCACAAGCTGCTCAGCGAGGACGTCGATGACGGGGCCGTTCTCGGCGTGCATCATCGTCAGGAGGCCGGTGTCGGCCGAGACTTGCATCGCCTTGAGGATCTGCGCGTCGTCGGCGTAGAACACCCCGGGGTAGGCCATGAACATCTTGAAGCTCGTGATGCCCTCGTCGATCAGCGTCGGTAACGCCGCGAGCGAGTGCTCGTCGACCCCGCCGATGATCTGGTGGAAGCCGTAGTCGACGGCGCACTCCCCCGCCGCGAGGGCATGCCACGCCGCGAGCCCGTCTTCGACCCGCTCGCCCTGTCGCTGCACGGCGAAGTCGACGATGGTGGTCGTGCCGCCCCATGCGGCGGCGCGGGTTCCCGTCTCGAAGGTGTCCGACGCGCTCGTGCCGCCGAACGGCAGCTGCATGTGCGTGTGCGCGTCGATGCCGCCCGGGATCACATACTTCCCCGTCGCGTCGATGACACTGTCGACGGATGCCGCAAGGTCGTGCCCGAGCAGGGTGGAGCCGGGCGTCAGCACGGCGACGATCGTCTCGCCGTCGATGAGGACGTCGGCGGGGCCGCGACCGGTAGACGAGACGACGGTGCCGCCGGTGATGAGGGTGGTGGGCATGTGTCCTCCGAGTGCAAGCGGGGTTACGGGGCGACGATCTCGGCGTACGAGTCCGGCCGGCGGTCGCGGTAGAACTGCCAGTCGTCGCGCATCTCCCGGACGAGGTCCATATCGAGGTCGCGGATGAGGATCTCCTCGTCGGTGCCCGACCCGAGCTCGCCGACGTAGTTGCCGCGCGGGTCGACGATCTGGCTCGTGCCGTAGAAGGTGACCGCCTCGTCGCCGTACTCGTTGTCCTCACGCCCGACGCGGTTGGGCGCCAGCACGAAATACCCGTTGGCGACGGCCGCGGCCGGCTGCTCGACCTCCCAGAGGCGGTTCGACAGGCCCGGCTTGGTGGCGTTCGGGTTGAAGGCGAGGTGGGCGCCGTTCAGTCCGAGCTCGCGCCACGCCTCGGGGAAGTGCCGGTCGTAGCAGATGATGACCCCCACCTTCCCGACGGCGGTGTCGAAGACGGGGTAGCCGATGTTGCCCGGACGGAAGTAGAACTTCTCCCAGAACTTCTCCACGTGAGGGATGTGGTGCTTGCGGTACGAGCCGAGGATCGTGCCGTCGGCATCCACCACTACTGCCGTGTTGTAGTAGACGCCCGTTTGCGCCTCTTCGTAGATGGGGAGGACCATGACCATGCCGAGCTCCTTCGCGAGCGCCGCGAAGCGCTGCACGATGGGGCCGTCGACGGGCTCGGCGTACCGGTAGTACTTCTTCTCCTGCGTGATGCCGAAGTAGGGACCGTAGAACAGCTCCTGGAAGCAGATGACCTGCGCGCCCTGGGCTGCGGCCTCCCGCGCGAACTGCTCGTGCTTGTCGAGCATCGACTCCTTGTCGCCGGTCCACGTCGTCTGCGTGATCGCCGCTCTCACCGTTGCCATCTCGGCCTTCCTTCCCTCGGTTCTGTTACTGTCCTGCTTGAACATTTCTCGACAGTTTCCGAGTGTGTCGCGGCCGTTAATCCTCCGGACACCGTCGGTTCCGGCGAACAGGAGGACGGATGCTGCGCCCCGAAGCGCTGGAGAGCCGCACACCCCTGGGCATGGCGGGCGAGATCGCCCGACTCGTGGCCGACGGATCGCTCGAACCGGGCGAGCGCCTGCCGACCGTGCGGGAGATGTCGGCCGCGCTCGGCGTCTCGGCGGGGACTGTCGCCGCCGCGTGGCGGGCCCTGTCGGACGCCGGCACGATCGTCTCGCGCGGCCGCGCCGGGAGCTTCGTGCGCGCTGAGCCGCGGGAGTGGCTGAGTCCACGGGTGCAGGGGCTGGCGGGAACCTCGCAGCCGGTGCGCCTGGACCTCTCGCACGGAACCCCCGATCCGGCGATGCTGCCCGCGCTCGAAGGTGCATTCTCACGGGTCGCCCCCCGCGCCGACACGGGGCGGTACCACGACCTCCCCGTGCTCCCCGAACTGCACGCCCACATCGCCGAGACCTGGCCTGCCCCGGGCGTCGAGACCTTCACCGTCGTCGACGGCGCCCTCGACGGCATCTCCCGGACCCTCGAGCAGGTCGTCCGCTTCGGGGACCGCGTGGCGATCGAGTCACCGGGCTTCCCCTACTTCTTCGATCTGCTCGAGGCGCTCGGCGCGGAGCCCATCCCCCTCACCCTCGATCGGGACGGCGTGACCCCCGGCTCGCTCTCGCGCGCACTCGCCCGCAAGCCCGCGGCCATCGTCCTGCAGCCACGCGCGCAGAATCCGACCGGCATCTCGATGACCGTCGAGCGCGCCCGCACCCTGGCGCAGCTCATCATGAACGCGCCCGACGCGCGGCGCGTCACCGTGATCGAGGACGACCACTCGGCGCTCATCGCGTCGGCGCCCGACGTGACCCTCGCGCGCTGGATCCCGAACCAGGTCGTGCACGTGCGGAGCTTCTCGAAGTCGCACGGACCCGACCTCCGGATCGCCGCCCTCGGCGGACCCGCCCGCGTCGTCGAACGCCTCATCGCGCGCAGGATGCTCGGCCCCGGCTGGACCTCACGACTGCTGCAGACCGTGCTCCTCGGGCTGCTGACCGATCCCGGCTCGGTCGCGCGCGTGCGGACCGCGCGGCTCATCTACCGCGATCGCCTCGACCGGATGGCGACGGCGCTCCGCAAACTGGGCGTCGATGTCGGCGATCCCGACGGCATCAACCTGTGGCTGCCGGTCGCCGACGAGCGGGCCGCTCGGATGCGACTGGCCGCTTCGGGGATCGCGGTGTCCGCCGGCATCCCGTACCGAGCGCCGGGCGATGAGTCGACGACGCCCCACGTCCGCGTGACCGCCGGCGTCGTCACGGAGAACGTGCGGTTGGTCGCCGAGGCCCTCGCCGAAGCTGCGGAGGCGCCGCCGTTGCCGTGAAGCCGGCTGCGCCCCGTCAGAGCCCCGCCGCCAACGCCGCGACCGCGAGAGCGCGAGTGCGACCGGCATCCGACATCCAGAGGGGCTCGACGCGGGCACGGATGCCGAGTGCGTCCACCTCCGCAGCCGCACGGGCGTCCTCCTCGGCGAGGAGCCAGGCATCGAGCAGACCGCCGTTCGATCGGGCGCCGTAATGGCCCGCCACGCCCGCAGCGGTGCACGGCACGCCGGCGACCCTCAGGCACACGTCCGCCATACCGCGGACCGGTGCGTCGCCGATGATGGGCGAGACACCGACGACGGGCGCGGAGGCCTGGCGGAGGGCGTCGCCGAGCCCGGGAACAGCCAGGATCGGACCGATCGAGACGATCGGATTGGACGGGGCGATGAGGATCACGTCGGCGGTGGCGATGGCCTCGATGACGCCCGGGGCGGGGACGGATGCCTCGATGCCCGGATTCTCGAAGCGGACCGGTTCCAACCCGGCGCGGTGACGGGTCCACCATTCCTGGAAGTGCATCCGCCCGGAATCCAGCACGACGTGGGTGTCGACCTCCGTATCGGTCATCGGCAGCAGCGTCGCGCCGAGATCCCACCGCGACTGGAGCCGCGTGATCGCCTGGCTCGGGGTCAGCCCCTCGCGCAGCCACGAGGTGCGGGCGATGTGCGCGCCGAGGTCGAGGTCGCCCAGGAGGAACCATTCCCACCCGACACCCCACGCGGCGAGCTCATCGGCGACGCGACGCGAGTCACCCGCGCGACCCCACCCCTGACCGAGGTCTTTCACCCCAGCGAGGGAGTACAGCATCGAGTCGACGTCGGGCTGCAAGCGCAGGCCGCTCAGCCACAGATCGTCGCCGGTGTTGCAGACGACGGTGAGCTCACCGCCGCGCTCCCGCACCTCGTCGCGCAGACCACTCGCGAAGGTGGAGCCGCCGACGCCACCGGCGAGCAGGACGACGCGGAGGCTGACGGTGAGGTCCTCGGTGGTCATCTCCTCAGCGTAGGGGGACGTATCCTGACGCCATGCCCGACTCCGATGCGCTCACGATCTGGCCCCTGAGCGGCATCGGCGAGGTTCAGGCGGGCGATGACCTGGTGGGCACGATCGTCGCTGCGGCGCGCGGACGTCTCGCCGACGGCGACATCCTCGTCGTCACCAGCAAGATCGTGTCGAAGGCCGAGGGACGCTACCGCCCTGCCGCCGACCGCGACGCGGCGATCGCCGAGGAGACCGTACGGGTCGTCGCCGAAAACGAGGCCGGAACCGTCCGCATCGTCGAGAGCAGGCTCGGCATCGTCGCCGCCGCGGCGGGAGTCGATGCGAGCAACACCCCCGACGGGCTCATCCTGCTGCTGCCCGTCGATCCTGACGCCTCCGCCCGCGCGCTCGCGAGCGGCATCCGATCCCGCACCGGAGCCCACGTCGGTGTCATCGTGTCGGACACCCTCGGCCGCGCATGGCGCGAGGGTCAGACGGACTGCGCGATCGGGGCCGCCGGAGTCGTCGTGATGGAAGACCTCCGCGGCGGAACGGATGCCTCCGGTCGCCCGCTCGCGGTGACCCTGCCGTGCGTCGCCGACGAGCTCGCCGCGGCCGGGGATCTCGTGAAGCGCAAAACGAGCGGGATGCCGGTGGCCGTCGTCCGCGGTCGCGCCGACCTCGTGGGCGGCCTCGATCTGCCGGGAGCACGCTCGATCGTCCGCCCCGCCGAACGCGACCTCTTCAGCGAGGGCACCCGCGAGGCGTACGCGCGCGGACGCACGGATGCAACCGGGGGATAACCCGAAACGAGGTCTCCGGACCGCCCCGATGTGACGGTTCGCGCGCCGCCCTACGTTGGTGACATGACTTCCGACACTCCCCCGCTGGTGCGGCGCCACCGCGTGCTCGTGCGGCTCGGCGCCCTCGCCCAGCTGGCCGCGATCGCACCCCTGGGCATCGCCTTCGTGACGATCATCGCGACGCTCTTCTCCACCGGCATCGGCACCCTCCTCGTGCTCGGCTTCGGGGCGCTCCTGCTCATCGCCTCCCTCTACATCGCGTGGGCGGCATCCTGGATCGAACACGAACGAGTCGAGGGTCTCTACGGCTACGGCCTGCCTTCGCTCCGGCCGCGCACCAGCGGTCAGCCCGGCTTCGGTGGGTTCCTCCGCACCCTGTGGGTCCAGTTCACGGATGCCGCGATGTGGCGGGGCATCGGCAGCGCGGCGATCGCCACGGTCCTCGGCTGGGTCGTCGTCGGCGCGGTGTGGAGCACGATCTCGAGCATCGGCCTCGCGCTCTCTCCCCTCTACGACCGGTCGGCCGGCAGACTCCCCTTTACCGGCATCGCCGTCACCGACGGCTGGGTCGTCGTCGGCGGTATCGGCGGGGCGCTGCTCTCCCTCGGCATCCTGTTCGGTATCGCGCTTCTCGACGGGATCATCACCCGTGCCGTCCTCGTTCCCTCGAAGGAGGCCATGCTCGCCGAGCAGGCCCGCACCGCAGGCATGCAGCGCGCCGGCGCCGTCCGAGCCAGCGAAGTGGAGCGCACGCGCATCGAGCGCGACCTCCACGACGGCGTGCAGCCGCGCCTCGTCTCGGTGGGGATGACGCTCGGCATGGCGCAGCAGAAGATCGACACCGATCCGGCGGCCGCTCGCGCGCTGATCGACGAGGCGCACACCTCGACGAAAGCCGCGATCACCGAGCTGCGCCAGCTCGCCCGCGGCATCCACGCCTCCGTCTTGGACGACCGCGGTCTCGACGCCGCACTGTCTGCCCTCGCCGCCCGGTCGCACGTGCCCGTCGCCCTCGACGTCCGCGTCGACGGCCGCTGCAGCAGCACCAGCGAAGCCGCCGTCTACTTCGTCATCGCGGAGTCGCTCACCAACGCCGCCAAGCACGCCCGGGCCACCGACGTCCGCGTCGTCGTCCGCAGCCGCGACGGGGCGAACGGCCGAACCCTCTGGGCCCGCGTCGAGGACAACGGCATCGGCGGGGCCACCGTCCTGCCCGGCGGCGGACTCGACGGCATCATGAACCGCATCGTCGCCGCCGGCGGCACCGCCCGCCTCGACAGCCCCGTCGGAGGCCCGACCGCCCTGGAGGTGAGCGCCCCGTGCGCATCCTGATCTGCGAAGACTCCACCCTGCTGCGCGAAGGCCTGGTGCGCGTGCTCGAAGACGCCGGCCACGTCGTCGTCGCGTCCCTCGCCGACGCCCGCGGCCTCGTCGAGACGGTCGCCGAGACGGCGCCCGAGCTCTGCATCCTCGACGTGCGGCTGCCTCCCACGTTCACCGACGAGGGCATCCGGGCCGCGCTCGACCTGCGCACCCAGCATCCTGCCCTCCCGGTCCTCGTCCTGAGCCAGTACGTGGAAGAGCGTTACGCCAGCGACCTCATCACCGGGCAGAACGCCGCCCTCGGCTACCTGCTGAAGGACCGGGTCGCCGACGTGCGGGACTTCCTCGAGTCCGTCGACCGGATCGCCGCCGGCGCCACCGTCCTCGACCCCGAGGTCGTCGCGCAGCTGCTGACACGGCGATCGCGAGACGACCGGATGGCGCGCCTCACCGACCGGGAGCGATCCGTCCTCGCGCTCATCGCCGAGGGCAAGAGCAACCACGCCATCGCCGCGACCCTCTTCGTCTCGGAGGCGAGCGTCGAGAAGCACATCACGTCCCTCTTCCAGAAGCTCGGCCTCGAGCAGGACGAACACGGCAACCGCCGCGTGCTCGCCGCACTCGTCCACCTCGAACACGGCCAGAGTCCCCCTCCCTCGAACGGAACAGTCCGATGAACACCGACCTGACCCCGCCGGCCGCCACGACCCCCGCTGCCACTCCGCCCCCATCTCCGCCCCGCACCTCCGCCCGCGTTGTCGCGATCACCGCGATCGTCGTTGGCGGCGTCATCATCCTCGGCACCCTGTCGACCGCCCTCGCCTCGACCCTGTGGGCGGCGGGCGACCGAATGACGGGCTCGCGCTCCGCCGAGGTCGGCGGGGTGTCCCGGCTCGTCGTCGACGTGGCATCCGGTGATGTCGACGTCGTCTACGCGGATGCCGCGCGCGCCACGCTCCAGATCGACGGCAACCCCCGCAACTGGAGCCTCGAGCGCCGCGGCGACGAGCTGCACGTCTCGAACAGCCGCCCCTGGTGGGCGGGGTGGAATTTCGGGTCGTGGACCGACCGCGCCACCCTGACCCTGCCGACCTCCCTCGCCGACGCGGACCTCGACGCGACGTTCGACGTCGCGGCGGGCTCCCTCTCCGCCACCGGCGATTACGACGAGGTTGACCTGCACGTCGGCGCGGGCGAGGCAGAGCTGAGCGGCACCGCCCGGTCGGTCTCGGTGGACGTCAGCGCCGGCCGCGCCGACGTCGACCTCGACGGCGTCGCCGAGGGCGCCCTCGACATCGGGGCCGGGGAGATCGTGGCATCCCTCAACGGCACCGTCCGCGACCTGACCGTCGACGTCAGCGCAGGGTCACTGACCGCGTCGGTCCCCGACACCACCTACGACGTGACGTCGGATGTGTCGGCGGGGTCACTGGACAACCAGCTGTCCACGGCGTCTGACGCACCCCGCAGCATCCAGGTCGACGTCTCCGCGGGCGACGTCACCCTGCTCCCCCTGCCCTGACCGGGCGCGATGGCCGCTCCGACACGTCGGGGCGGCCATCTGGCGATACAGATGCACGACCGGTGGGGCGGGAGTGAACTCCTGCGGCCCATGAGACCCGTTTCGCCGTGTCCGTCGTGCATCTGTATCCGGATGCCGCACCTCACCCGACCAGCCCTCCGCCCCGTGCGGGTGAGAGACGATCACCCGAGCCGCCATGGCTAGCTTGAATGGATGCGCACGTTCACCGGACACCTTCCGGGGACGCGCGCATATCGGCGGCTTCTGGTGGGCATGTTCTTTGCGGGGATCGCGACGTTCGCGCAGCTCTATTCGACGCAGGCGGTGCTCCCCTCGATCGCGGCGGAGTTCGACGCGTCGGCGGCCGATGTCGCCCTCACCGTCTCGGCCACGACGCTCGGGGTCGCCGGCGCCGTGCTCGGCTGGTCGGCCGTCGCCGACCGGATCGGGCGAACCCGGGCCATGGCGATCGGAATCGTCGCGGCGACGACGCTCGCCCTCCTCGCCCCGCTCGCTCCGACGCTAGGCGCCCTCATCGCCGTCCGACTCGGCGAGGGGATCGCGCTCGGAGCCGTCCCCGCGATCGCGCTCGCCTATCTCGCGGAGGAGGTCGCCCCCGAGCACACGGCTTCCGCCGCCGGAAGCTACATCGCCGGCACGACGGTCGGCGGTCTCGTCGGCCGCCTCGTGACGGGGCCGTTCGGCGATATCGAACAGTGGCGACTCGGTGTCTTCGCAGCCGCGCTCGTCTGCGCCCTGTCTGCAGCTCTCTTCCTGCGACTCACACCGCCGGCCCAGGGGTTCACCCGGCGCGCGACGCGCGGGATCGGGCACGCGATCGCCGTCAACCTGCGCGACCAGCACCAGATCTCGATCTACCTGCAGGGATTCCTCCTCATGGGCGGGTTCGTCGCGGTCTTCAACTACCTCGGCTTCCGACTGACGGCCGCCCCGTTCCACCTGCCCGCCTGGCTCGTCAGCCTGCTGTTCCTCGCGTACCTGGCCGGGTCGGTCTCCTCACCGTGGGCGGGCCGGGCCGCCCGCCGGTTCGGTCGCCGACCTGTGCTTTTCGTCTCGCTCGCGCTGACCGCTGCGGGCGCCGCACTCACCGTCGTCGATCCGCTGCCGCTCGTGCTGATCGGACTGCTCGTGTTCACCGCCGGGTTCTTCGGCGCGCACACCGTCCTCTCCAGCTGGGCCCCCGCCTCCGCCCGCCCGGAAGCGCGTGCGCAGGCTGCCTCGCTCTACTACCTCGGGTACTACGGCGGCTCGAGCCTGTTCGGCTGGGCGCTCGGTCTGCCGTTCGCCGCGCTGGGATGGCCGGCGGTCGCGTGGGGCGTCACCGGCATGGTGCTCCTGGCCGCCGCGGCATCCCTCCTCCTCCGCCGTACTCCGGCGTCGCACCCGGCGTAACCGACCGGTCGCCCGCGGCACGACGGACTACCGTAAAGGGGTGACCACTACGCCGATCGATGCCACCACCACCACCGCCTGGGCCGAGCTCGAGGCCCTGAAGGCCGGCTTCACGCCCGATCTGCGCGGATGGTTCGCTGCCGACCCCGGCCGCGTCGATCGCCTCACCCTCGATGTCGCCGATCTGCACGTCGACCTGTCGAAGAACCTGGTCGACGATGAGATCGTCGCCGCCCTTGTGCGCCTCGCCGAGCAGACCGGCGTCGCCGAGCGCTACGCCGCGATGCTGGCCGGCGAGCACATCAACACGACCGAGGACCGCGCCGTCCTCCACACCGCGCTGCGCCGCCCGAAGGGCACGCTGCCGAGCCTCACGGTCGACGGGCAGGACATCGACGCCGACGTGCACGAGGTGCTCGACGCCCTCGCCGAGTTCGGCGAGCGCGTGCGCTCGGGCGAGTGGACCGGCATCACCGGCAAGAAGGTCGACACGGTCGTCAACATCGGGATCGGCGGCTCCGACCTCGGGCCCGCGATGATCTCCGCGGCTCTCGAACCGTACGCGGATGCCGGCATCTCAGCGCGTTTCGTCTCGAACATCGACCCGTTCGACATCGCCGCGAAGCTGAAGGGCCTCGACCCCGAGACGACCCTGTTCATCGTGGCGTCGAAGACCTTCACGACGCTCGAGACCCTCACCAACGCACGGCTCGCTCGCGACTGGCTGTGGGAAGGGCTCGCGGCATCCGGCGCCATCGACGGCAGCGACGAACAGAAGAAGGACGCCGTCGCGCACCACTTCGTCGCCGTGTCCACCGCGCTCGACAAGGTCGCCGACTTCGGGATCGACCCGGCCAACGCGTTCGGTTTCTGGGACTGGGTGGGCGGCCGCTACTCCGTCGACTCCGCGATCGGCCTGTCGCTCGTCATCGAGTTCGGGGCCGACACGTTCCGCGAGCTGCTCGCCGGGTTCCACGCCGTCGACGAGCACGTGCGCACGACGCCGCTCGCGCAGAACGTGCCGGTTCTCATGGGCCTCCTCAACGTCTGGTACACGAACTTCCTCGGCGCGCAGTCGCACGCCGTGCTCCCCTACGCGCAGCAGCTGAGCCGGTTCGCCGCGTACCTGCAGCAGCTGACGATGGAGTCCAACGGCAAGTCGGTGCGCTGGGACGGCACGCCCGTCACCAGCGACACCGGCGAGGTCTTCTGGGGCGAGCCCGGCACCAACGGCCAGCACGCGTTCTACCAGCTCATCCACCAGGGGACGCGGCTGATCCCGGCGGACTTCATCGCGTTCGCGAACCCTGCTTACCCGCTCGCCGACGGCGGCCGCGACGTGCACGGGCTGTTCCTCGCGAACTTCCTCGCGCAGACGAAGGCGCTCGCGTTCGGCAAGACGGCCGAGGAGGTCGAGGCCGAGGGCACCACCGGCGCGCTCGTCGCTGCGCGGACGTTCCCGGGCAACCGTCCGACGACGTCGATCTTCGCGCCGTCTCTGACACCCTCCGTGCTCGGCCAGCTCGTCGCACTCTACGAGCACATCACCTTCACGCAGGGCGTCATCTGGGGCATCAACTCCTTCGACCAATGGGGTGTCGAACTCGGCAAGCAACTCGCGCTGCAGATCGCCCCGGCGATCGAGGGCGACAGCGCGGCACTCGAGGCGCAGGACGCCTCGACGAAGGCGCTGCTCGAGTACTACCGCGACCACCGGGCCTGAGGGTCAGTCGTCGAGCTCCTGTTCACGCCACGCTGTACAGCTCCGGCGTGTCTCGCGACGCGTGCCAACGTTCGCATGTCGCTAATCTCGTGCTGTGATCCATCTCGTCGCTCGGCGCCTTCGCCCTGATCATCGCGATCGAGTGATCGATTGGTTGCGAGAGCTCGATGGGCCTCGTCGTGCCGAGGCGCTGGAATCGTTGGCGGCGGAGGGCGTCGATCACGAGACGGCGATGATGATCGACACACGCGAGGGTCCGATCATCGTCTATGCGATGCAGACGGATGATCTCGAGCACTCTCGGGCGGTCGCGGACACGTCCCCACGTCCCGTGGACGCGGAGCACCGGTCCGTGATGCGCGCCGCGGACGACGGCCCAGCAGCTGCCGAGATCGTCCTCGATCTGCGCGCGGATGGACGCTAGCCGAGCGTCGCAAGATATCGTTTCCGCCACGCGGCTTCGCGGGCCACGACGGCGCGGCACGTCATGGCGCGGGTGTTGATTCGGCGACAACGCGAGCGCGGGCGGGCGGGTCAGTCGCGGGCGGCGGCGGCCGCCGCGGCGGCGCGGGCCAGCCACGCGGGGGGATCGCCGTAGCGCTGGAACGAGACCAGCTCGCCCGCCGAGCAACGCGCCACGAGCTCAGCGATCCTCCGGGCGCGGGTGTCCTCACGCTTGGCACCGGTGATCCAGTGCGTCACGGCGCGCCGGTACGAGGGCGTCGCGGCATCCCAGAACGCCTGCGCAGCGGCATCCGCTGCGAGGGATGCCGTCTGCTCGGCCGACGGTTCGCTCAGGTTCTCGTGCGAGTAGACGCCGGAGCGCTCGGGCGTGCGGGCGGCGAAAGCGGCGAGTCCGGAGGGGTGCATGCGCCCCTCGGCGATGAGGCGTTCGACGTGCGCGATGTTGACGTCGCTCCACACCGAGCCGCGGCGGCGCGGCGTCCACCGCTGCCGGCGCGCGGTATCGTCGATGCGCTTGCTGGTCGAGTCGATCCAGCCGAAGCAGAGCGCCTCGGGAACCGCGTCCTTCCAGGTCAGTCCCTGCCGGGGATCGCCAGTGCGGTAGAAGCCGGTCCAGATCTCCGTCGCGGTCTCGTGGTTCGCGTCGAGCCAGGCGCGGAACGCCGCGGCATCCGCGAAGAAAACGACCTCGGGTTCGTCCGACATGGCGCGACGGTACCACCCGGGTCCCCCACGCCCCGCTCAGGTACGTGCGATGAGGACGGACGCGAGGTAGGCGAGGTACGCGGCGACCATGACGCCGCCTTCGAGACGGGTCAGGGCGCGGCCGCTGATCATCAGGACGCCGATGACGAGGGTCGCGGCGATCATCATCGGCAGGTCGACCAAGATGAGCGCCGGCTCCACCGCGATGGGCGCGGCGAGAACCGCGGCACCCAGGATGAACGTCAGGTTGAACGTGCTCGAGCCGATCAGGTTGCCGATCGCGATGTCGCGGTCGCCGCGGATCGTCGAGACGATGGCGGTGACCAGCTCGGGTGCGCTCGTGCCGATCGCGACGATCGTGAGGCCGATGACCACGCTTGAGACGCCGGCGGCCTCCGCCAGATCGACCGCGCCCGTCACCAGCCACTCCGCACCGACGATGACGATGACGATGCCGACTCCCAGCAGCAGGAGCGGGAGGAGCATCGACCGCCGGCGCGTCGTGATCGGCTCGGTGAACTCGTGCGCGAACTCCGCGACCACCTCGGCGTTCTCCCGCCGAGCCGCGCGGACGATCGCCACGGTGTAGGCCACGGCCACCACGATCAGGAGGACGCCGTCGAACAGCGAGAGCACGCCGTCGACGCAGACCGCGAGCAGCAGGATCGCGACAGCGCCCATGGTGGGCAGGTCGATGCGCAGGGTCTGCATCGTCAGCGGCAGCGGCAGCAGCACGGCGCTGAGCCCGAGGATCAGCAGCAAGTTGACGAGGTTCGTGCCGGCGATGTTGCCGATCGCGAGAGATCCCTCACCCGCCAGCGCCGCGTCGATGCCGATGGCGAGTTCGGGGGCGCTCGTGCCGACCGAGACGATCGTGAGGCCGATGATGAGGGGCGGGATGCCGAGACGTGCGGCCAGCCGGGCTCCGTACCGGACGATCAGCTCGGCCCCGACCACCAAGAGGATCAGGCCCCCGATGATCGCGGCCCACTCCATGATCCGACCCTATCGTCACGCGATAGGCGAGCTCGGGGCGGTGCCTCCCGCGGGTGGGGCGGGGACGCGGGGCCGCGGCAGTGCGGGGCGGTCAGCGCAGCGCGGGGCGTTCAGCGCAGCGTGGGGTGGTTCCAGGCGCCGGGCTCGTCGAGTTCGCCGTAAAGGACCTCGGCGCCGGCGGCGGTGACGGATGCCGCGCACACGAGCAGCGAGAGCGTCGGGAATCCGTGCGGCCTGTTGTCGCGGATGATCGCGCGATCGTCGGTCGGCGGCACCTCGGTCGTGGCCTCGAGCGCGGCCAACCACGGACGCCACCAGTCATCGCCCGGGGCGGGCGTCGGAAAAGCGTCGTGCCAGGCGGCGATGCGCGCCGTCTCGGTGTCGTCGACGTCGCCGTGCGCGATCATGTGCACGCCCGGGCCGAGCTCGACGGTGCGGACGGCGTCGCCGTCCCAGTGGTGCACGCGCGTGCGTCCGCCGACGACCTCGACGAGGTTGAACCCGTGCGTGGGCGGCGCGTCCGCGACTCCGCGTCCCGCGACGGCCTCGAGCACGACGTGCCCCCGCGACCCCGTCGCGCGCTCTTCCGGCAGCATGTCGGCACGGTTGAGGACGACGGCGAGCCGACCGGCATCCGTGTCCGCCGCAAGCCACGCCCCGCCGGCGCGCGTGTCGCGAACACCGACGACGCCGGGCAGCTCCGGCCACCAGGAGCCGAGCGGATCCCACGCTCGCGTCGGGTCCTCATCGCGGACGGCGAGCACCCGCGTGGGGGCGTCGGCGGTCTCGGGGACGTGGACGATGACGGTGCACATCGGTGTTCCGGCCTCTCGGGTCCGCCGCCGTGGCAGGATCGGACCATGTTCGTCGTCGTGGGCGTCTCGGGCGGCATCGCCGCGTACAAGACGGTGCAGCTCGTGCGAGCGCTGGTGGGAGGCGGGCACGAGGTGCACGTCGTTCCCACCGAGGACGCGCTGCGTTTCGTGGGGACCGCCACCTGGGAAGCGGTCAGCCGCCATCCTGTCACGACGAGCGTGCACGAGGACGTCGCCGAGGTCCGCCACGTCGCGCTCGGCACCCGCGCCGACCTCGTCATCGTCGCCCCCGCGACCGCCAACACCCTCGCGAAGATGGCCGGCGGCATCGCCGACAACCTGCTCGGCGTGACCCTGCTCGCCACGACCGCTCCCGTCGTCGTCGCCCCCGCGATGCACACCGCGATGTGGGAGCACGCCGCCACGCAGGAGAACATCGCCACCCTGCGCGCCCGCGGCGTGCACGTCGTCGGCCCTGCCGACGGTCCGCTCACGGGGGGCGACTCCGGCCCCGGCCGCATGGCCGAACCCGACGAGATCGCCGCCGCAGCCCTCGCCGTCATACAAGAAGCGGATGCCGCGGCTGCCCCCGCCTCCCCCGCGGCGCAGGATCTCGCGGGCCTCACCGTCGCGGTCTCGACCGGCGGGACGCGGGAGCCGATCGACCCGGTGCGCTTCCTCGGCAACCGTTCCAGCGGGCGACAGGGCGCCGAGGTCGCCCTCGCCGCCGCCGACCGCGGTGCCACCGTCCGCCTCGTCGCCGCGCACGTCGACGAGGGCGTGCTGGCGGCGGCGGAGCGGCATCCGCTCATCGATGTCGTCCGGCTATCGACGGCGGCGGAGCTGGAAACGGCGATGACGGATGCCGCGGCCTCCGCCGACGTCGTCGTCATGGTCGCCGCGGTCGCCGACTTCCGGGTGGCCGAGGTCTCGCACGAGAAGATCCGCAAGGAGAACGGCGCGGCGCACCTCGACCTCGTCGAGAACCCCGACATCCTCGCGGGGCTCGTCGCCGCCCGCCGGCCCGGGCAGACGGTCGTCGGCTTCGCCGCCGAGACGGCCAGAGACGATGCGGAGCTGCGGGAGCGCGGTATGCGCAAGCGCGCCCGGAAGGGCGTCGATCTGCTGGCGGTCAACCGGGTCGACTGGGACGCCGGGTTCGAGGCGGCCGACAACGCCGTGCTGCTCATCGACGGGACGGATGCCGTGGTCGCCGAGGCCGCCGGCAGCAAGCGCGCCGTGGCCGACGCCCTGTGGGACGCCGTCCTCGCTCTCCGCTGACCCCGTTCGACCGGCGTCGGTCGCCATGGCCGGCCGGCGCCGATACAGATGCACGACGCCTGGGGCGGGTGTGAACTCACGCGCCCGGTGAGACGACACCAGTCCCACCGGTCGTGCAGGTGTATCGGCACAGCCCGCGAAAGTGATCCGCTCCTGTTCGTCATCGCCCGCTTCGCGAAGCGGCGCGAGGGGCGGAGTGCCCGCGCGTCGTGATCGGACGTGCATCTGTATCGGCACGGTCTCGCGCAGGACAGCGAGCGCGGCCGCCGAGACCTCCCGCCCCGCGCCGTAGGCTCGAGGGATGGCCATCGGCTCCGTCATCCACACCTTCACCGTCGCGCTGGCCGACGTCGACCGCGGCGTGTACGAGGAGCTCTCGCTCCGCACGGCGCAGCACCCGTCGGAGACGAGCGTCAACCTCCTCATGCGGGTGCTCGCGTACGCACTCCAGTACGAGGAGGGCATCGGCTTCAGCGAGGGCATCTCCGCGACCGACGAACCCGCCGTGCACATCAAGGACCTCACCGGGCGGCTCCTCGCGTGGATCGAGGTGGGGGCTCCGGATGCCGCGCGCCTGCACACCGGCAGCCGCGCCGCCGAACGCACCGTCGTCTACACGCACCGCGAACCCCAGCGCCTGCTGACCTCGTGGGCGGGGAAGACGATCCACCGCTCCGCCGAGATCATCCTCTACAGCTTCGATCGCGCCGTCATCGAGGACGCCGCCACGCACCTGGAGCGCCGGAACACGATGACCGTCTCGGTGACCGAGCGCCAGCTCTACCTCGACCTCAACGGCGCGACGTTCACGACCGAGATCACAGCGCAGCAGCTGCCCTGACAGCGACCGCTTTCCCGCCCTGGCCGAGACCGCGAGCGTCGGATCAGACCTCGAGGCCGACGGCCGCCGAGCACCGCGCAAGCTCGTCCGCGGTCAGCTCCAACCCCATCGCCTTCGCCGAGTCGGTGATGGATGCCGCGCGGCTCGCGCCCGGGATCGGGATCACCGTCTCGCCGAGCGACAACTCCCACGCCAGCACGACCTGCTGCGGGCTCACCCCGTGCGCATCACCGATCTCGCCGAACGCGGCGAACCGCGACCCGACCGCGCGCGCACCGCCGCCGGTGCCGCCGAGCGGACTCCACGGCAGGAACGCGATGCCGCGCTCCGCGCAGTACTGGAGTTCGTCGAAGCTGCCCGGATGCCGCGGCGAGAACTCGTTCTGCACGCTCGTGAGGTTCCCCTCCCCCAGCACCTGCTGGGCGATCTCGATCTCCTCGACGCTCGCGTTGGAGATGCCGACCGCCCGGATCTTGCCCTCCTGCTGCAGCGTCTTCAGGTTCTCCATCACGTCGCCGTAGACCATCCACCGGTCGGGCCGGTGGTACTGGTAAAGGTCGATCACGTCGACCTGCAGGTTCCGCAGCGACGCCTCCACCGCTGACCGCAAGTAGGCGAGCGACCCGTCGCGGCCCCACTTCTCCCCCTCCGACCGGGTGATGCCGCCCTTGGTCGCGACGACGATCGACGACCTGTCCCCGCCCCACCCGGCGAGCGCGTCGGCCACGATCTTCTCGTTGTGGCCCATCGTGTCCCAGCTGGGCGCGTAGATGTCGGCGGTGTCGACGAGGGTCACCCCGGCGTCGAGTGCGGCCCGCACCGTCGCCACCGCATCGTCGTGCGACGGATACGTCTTGTCGTTGTTCATCGACACCGGCATGGCGCCGAGGCCGATGGCCGAGACGGTGAACGGTCCGAGGGTGCGCTGCCTCATGGGTCTCCTTCGAGGGATGCCGGATAGCGGATGCCGGGGATGCGGCATCCACTCTCTCAGCCCCCGCGCACCCCCGGGCGAGGGCTTGACAGGGTCAGCGTGCGGTGATGCGCTCGCGCACCTGGCGGCGCAGCACCTTGCCGATCTGCGAGCGGGGCAGATCGTCGACCTGCACGACCCGCTTGGGCACCTTGTAGTCGGCGAGGTGGGCGCGGGCGAAGTCCTTCAGAGCGGCGGCATCGAACCGGGCGCCCTGGCGTGCGACCACGGCCGCGACGACGTCCTCGCCTCCCGACGAGCGCTGCACACCGACGACGGCGACCTCTGCGACATCGGGGTGGAGGATCATCACGTTCTCGACCTCGCTCGGGCTCACGTTGAACCCGCCCGTGATGATGAGCTCCTTCACCCGGTCGACGACGGTGACGAAGCCGTCCTCCGACACCGTCACGATGTCGCCGGTGCGCAGCCAGCCGCCTTCGAGGAGCACCTCGGCGGTCTCGGTCGGGCGCCGCCAGTACCCCTGGAACACCTGCGGTCCGCGCAGCATCAGCTCGCCCTCCTCGCCGATCGCGCGATCGACGGTGGGGTCGGCGGGATCGACGACGCGGATCTCGGTGCTCGGGAACGGCACGCCGACCGTCCCTGGCCGGCGCGTCGGACCCATCGGGTTGCCGAGAGCGACGGGCGAGGTCTCGGTCATGCCGTAGCCCTCGACGAGCAGACCCCCGGTCGCCTCCTCCCAGCGCCGCACGGTCGGGACCGGCAGACTCATCGCCCCCGAGATCGCGAAGCGGATGGAGGAGAGGTCGACCCCCGGGCGGGTGCTCGCGCGCGAGAGCGCGTCGTAGATCGGCGGCACACCGGGCAGGAACGTGGGCGGCGACTTCGTCAGCGCGTCGACGACGAGCTCGAGGTCGAACTTCGGGAACAGCACGATGCGGGCGCCGATCGACACGGCGAAGGTCAGGCAGAGCGTCAGACCGTACGCGTGGAACATCGGCAGGACGGCGTAGAAGGTCTCCTTGCCTTCCCGCAGTCCCTGCACCCACGCCTCGCCCTGCGCCGCGTTGGAGCGGAGGTTGCGGTGCGAGAGGACGGCGGCCTTCGGCACGCCGGTCGTCCCGCTCGTAAGCTGCAGCAGCGCGACGTCGTCGAGCGTGGGCGCCGGCCACTTGCGGGGCAGGCGGGGCGCGCGCACGAACTGGGCCCAGCGGATGACACCCTTCGCCGTGGGCTTCGAGGTCATCGCCTCGCGCTTCTCGCGGGCGACGGGGACCGGCAGTCGCAGCGCGAGACGCTTCCCCAGCGGAAGCTCCTCGGTCATGTCGACCGAGACGATCGCGGCCGGGGCGATGTCCTTCGGGAACTCGGCGACCATGTCCGCGACCTTGTCCCAGACGATCGCCACGACCGCCTCGTGCACTTCGAACTGGTGGCGCAGCTCCCGCGCCGTGTACGTGGGGTTGTGCTCGACGACGATCGCGCCGATGCGCAGCGCGGCGTAGAAGGCCACCACGTGCTGAGGACAGTTCGGCATGACCAGCGCGACCCGGTCGCCCTTCTCGACGCCGAGCTTCCGCAGCGCGTTCGCCGCGCGAGAGACTTGCTCGCCGAGCGTCGCATAGCTCGTCCCGGCACCGAAGAACTCCAGCGCGGTCTTCGAGCCGTGACGCGCGACCGCGTGCGCCAGCATCTCCGGCAGCGTCTCGGTCACGGGGTCGATGTCGTGCGGCACCCCTTCGGAGTAAGCGTGGAGCCAGGGGCGACTCTGCAAGGCGGATGCGGCGTCATCGGTCACGGATATCTCCTTCGGTGTCCAGCCAGCGTATGTTGTCCGATGACAGTGATTCTGTCGTCCGTGCCACCGATCCTGTGATCGCCTTCCGCGTCTTCGCGCTGCTTGGCCGTTGGGGGCACCTCGACGGTGGCGGTATCAGCGCCAGCGGATGTGTAGTTCGTCGAAGCGGCATATGCATCTGAGTCACCTCGGCCGAACGGCCCGTGTTTGGATCGACGTGAGTATTGGGCGGATTCGCGCATGGGTTGTGTGAGGACGCACGCGGGGAAGCCACGTGGGCGACAAAGCTGTATGCGTGTCGAAACGCGCGGACCCCGACAGTCCTCACTTCCCCATGGCAGGCCAGTACTCATCCACGGAGGTTGTCGGCACGCAACGGTGGGGGCACATATCCCGGTCCACCGGCCGATATGGCAGCGTCACGACGCATCTGGTCGTATACCCGCCCGACTCGTTCGACCGGGAACGTCTCTGGGCCGACGCGTCTCGCACACTCACCCCCCTCGGCATAGGCGGCGCGGTTATCGCCGCGATCGTTCTGCTGGGAACCGGGGCGTCGCCCGAGCTGACGCTGCTGTCGATCGCAGGCCTCTTCGTGATCGGCTGGGTGGTTCTGTCTTCCCGGACGATCGGGGTCCGTCGCAAGTCCGCATCCATCTGGGTGTGCACGTCGGCGATCTCGCCCGACCACGATCGTTCCCGGGCGCAGACTCATCTCGAGGCTCTCGCGGAGACGATGACGGAAGCAGCGAGCGCCCGTCGCGCGGGAACGATCACGGCAGACCAGTACACGAGAGCCTGGCGTAACGTGTTCGGCGAGGTGACACTGCTCAGTCTGCAACGAAACGGCTAGCCATCGGCTGGCCGTCGGGCAGAGGACATCGCCCCCGCCTGGTTTCGATCGCGGTGTGGCCGCGATCAGGCGAAGATCTCCGCGGCCACGTCGTGGACGGATCGGTCACGGACGTCCGCCCAGTCCAGCGAGAGCGCGCCCCAGATATTGGGGGAAGGGTGCGTGCGGACGTACTGGAGAAGCCGAGCGTTCAGCCGCGCGTGGGACGCGCAGTCGGTCACGTCGATAAAGACGACATCGACGTCCCACCCCAGTTCTCTCTCGGCCCGCGCGTGAAAGTCTGTGGCCGCCGCGTAAGCGAACCGTTTGCAGGAGCGAGGGCGATGGCCGGGACCCCGCCGGTACAGCACGATCACATGATGCACGGTCGGCGAGCGACGCAGCACATCGCGAATGGGCCGCCAGGAACCGCGGAGGCGGTTGCGTACCTGTAGCCCCGCTGCGCTGTCCTCCAGCTGGATCCCCCACACGATGCCGCCCACGAACGAAGAGCTCGCACCTTTGTCCGTAGCCGGCTGCTCTGCGTCGGGTCCATGTAGAGATCCGCCGGTCAGCAAGCACATCCTGCCGGAGGTGGAGGTGCGGAAGGTCATTTCGCGCATCGCGTCCACGTCTCCATCGAGTTTCTTTCGTTTGGGGTCGTGGCGGGGTGGTGCCGTACGGTGGCCAGCGCGATCGTTCCCGCGCACGGGACGACCAGAAGATCCCCAGCCTGGATTTCCTGGGGCACCTCACCCGGCAGCGGTGCTGCTCCGATCGTTTCGATGCTGGCGGGCGCCCGACTGCCAGCGTCGGGGCGGCCGAGCACGGTCGACCCCGCCCAGTCCGGGGTGACTTCCGTCATGTCGCCGTCGACGCGGACGTGCAACGCGCCGCGCGTGTCCCCGGCGACAGCGAGGACACGCGTGATTACGAGGGTGACATAGGCGTCAGAACCTCCAGTCCGTTCGGGGTGTCCGGCGGGGTGGATGAGTACCGCGGGTGTGCCCCGCGTCGTGGCGAGTCCGAGCAGCGAGTGCCCACCGACCAGCACGTCCTCGCGAGTGTGAACGGTGTCCATGGGCCACCCGTGTGCCCGCGGCGTCGCTGCAGGGATCCGGTTCCGGAGGAGTCGGGCGCTGAGGATGGTGTGTAACAGAGTCACGTCAACTGTCTCCGTTTCAGAGCTGGGGGGTCAGGGCGGACAAGAGACCTGGGGCGATGTCGATGGCCGGGGACACCGCGATAGCCGGAGACAACGGTGCTGTGTCATGGCGCGGCAGTGGCACCGGACGCACGCGCCCCAGGGGCACTGTGCCTTCGCACGGCAGTGCCAGCAGGTCGCCTTCGGCGAGGTCGGCGGGAAGCCGCACCGGAGGAGACGGGTAGGCCGGGGCGGCTGCTTCCGCGGCCAGCAAGATGCCAGGAGCCGACGCGGCGGCGGAGATCCGGTCGATCAGGCGCGCCTCGGACCACACCGCAGGGACGTCGCTGAAGTTCGCGTCGATGAGGATGACGCGTTGGGAGTCGAGGTTGTTCACTGTCATCACGACACGGGTGATGACGACCGACACGTCCGAGCGGAGCACCTCGGCCTGGCGGGGGTTCGTGCGAATGATGCGGTCAGTGTTGTGGACGCAGGGGGTGCCGCACATCTCGGCCAGACGCCGCATCGACACTCCGGCGACGACCACGTCGGTCGTCGTCGGCGTCGTGTGATCCGGCCAAGCCCTCGCCCGAAGTGGAACGGGAAGGGTGCGTCGCAGCGTGGGGACGATATCGGTGAGAGTCACACCGTCTGTCCTAGCCCGCCCATCCGCACGATCGGTGGGGTCCGAACGGAATACATGCGCGGAACGGCCCGCTTCGCCCGGATTGCTCACGGTCTGCTGACATGACGAGCAGAAGCCGGGCGGGGTATGAGCACTCGGGGCGGAGGTGGTCGCCGGCATCGGGGAGGGCGCGGGACGTCGGGGATGTATGGACGGCCGTTAGCTTTCGACGGGTGGCCGTATGCGTTTCGTTAGGGCTGTGATTTCGCCGTGAGCGCAGGTGTTTGATCGGGAGTTGCGTCTGAACGACGCGCGGCCCTCGCCCGGGGGTTCGACAGCTTTCGAATGGAGTTCCTCGTGCTCGACATCGTGTACGTGCTGGGCGTTATCGTCCTGTTCGCGCTGGTCGGTCTGATCGGCAAGGCGGTGGAGAAGCTGTGATCGTCTTCGACCTGCTCGCCGCTGCCCTCGGCCTCGCGGCGCTGGTGTATCTGGTGACCGCTCTGGTGAAGCCGGAGAAGTTCTGATGGAGTGGCTGTTCCTTGCCGCCAGCCTGGCGACTCTGATCCTGTTCCTGGGCGTCGCGTACCGCCCCGTCGGCGACTACATGGCCTGGGTCTTCACCTCTCGGAAGGACTGGAAGGTCGAACGCGGGATCTACCGCGTCATCGGCGCTGACCCCAGGTCCGAGCAGACCTGGCAAGCGTATCTGCGCGGAGTCTTGCTGTTCTCCCTTGTCGGGGTCCTGCTGCTCTACCTGCTGCAGCGCACCCAGCAGTGGCTTCCCTACGCTCTGGGTCTCCCCGCTGTCCCGGAGGGGCTGTCGTTCAACACCGCGATCTCGTTCGTGACGAACACGAACTGGCAGGCATATTCCCCCGAGCTCACCCTCGGTTACACCGTGCAGTTCGCAGGACTCACGGTGCAGAACTTCGTCTCCGCCGCGACCGGCATCGCCGTCGCGATCGCCCTCGTGCGCGGGTTCGCCTATCGACGCACCGGAACGATCGGCAACTTCTGGGTCGACCTGGTGCGCGGCTCGTTCCGCATCCTCCTGCCGTTCTCCGTGATCGCGGCGATCGTCCTGCTCGCCGGAGGGGTCGTGCAGAACTTCGCCGGGTTCACTGACATCACCACCGTATCCGGCGGATCACAGGTCCTGCCCGGCGGTCCCGTCGCGTCGCAGGAGGCGATCAAGGAGCTCGGCACGAACGGCGGAGGGTTCTTCAACACCAACGCCTCCCACCCGTTCGAGAACCCCGCGGCGTGGACGAGCATCTTCGAGGTGTTCCTCCTGCTGCTCATCCCGTTCTCGCTCCCGCGCACGTTCGGGCGGATCGTGGGCGACAACCGCCAGGGCTACGCCATCCTCGCCGCGATGAGCACCCTGTTCGTCGTCTCGCTCGGCGCGCTGGCCGCGTTCGAGTTCGCCGGAAACGGCACCGCCCCGCAACTCGCGGGTGCCGCCATGGAAGGCAAGGAGGCCCGGTTCGGTCTGGTCCAATCCGTGTTGTATGCGAGCGGCACCACACTGACCTCCACCGGTTCGGTCAACTCGATGCACGACTCCTACACCGCGCTGGGGGGCATGATGCCGATGCTGAACATGATGCTCGGCGAGATCGCCCCTGGAGGTGTCGGGGCGGGTCTGTACGGGATGCTCATCATCGCAGTGATCGCCGTGTTCATCGCCGGGCTCCTCGTCGGACGCACCCCCGAGTACCTGGGTAAGAAGATCGGGCCTCGCGAGATCAAGCTGGCCAGCCTGTACATCCTCGTCATGCCGACCCTGCTCCTGGGAGGTGTCGCCCTCAGCTTCGCGATCCCCGGAGTCCGAGAGGACGTGGAAACGACCTCGATATGGAACCCCGGCGTCCATGGCCTGTCGGAGCTCGTGTACGCGTTCGCGTCCGCGTCCAACAACAATGGGTCCGCGTTCGCCGGCCTCACCGCGAACACGCCGTGGCTGAACGCCGCGCTGGGCGTGGCGATGCTGCTGGGCCGGTTCGTGCCCATCGTCCTCGTTCTCGCCCTGGCCGGTTCCCTGGCCGCACAGGACAAGGTACCGGCCACCGCCGGCACCCTCCCGACCCACCGACCGTTGTTCATCGGCCTCGTGGTCGGCACAGCGGTCCTGGTGACCGCGCTCGTCTTCTTCCCCGTTCTCACGCTGGGTCCCCTAGCGGAAGGGCTGCTGTAAACCATGACCACCATCACACCCACCCCCGAATCCCCTGCCCCTTCCCGGGGCGATGCCCCGCGGGCACCGCGGAAGGCCTTTACCTGGGCACAGGTGCGGGCTGCCCTCCCGGGCGCGTTCCGCAAGCTCGATCCGCGCGCCCAATGGCGTAACCCTGTCATGTTCCTCGTGTGGGTCGGTGCGGCATTGACCACCGTGCTCGCGATCGCGGAACCCTTCCTCGGCGGTCCAGCACCCTCCGGCGGCACCGAGGTGCCGTGGCCATTCACCGCGGTGATCGCGATCTGGCTGTGGCTGACCGTCCTGTTCGCGAACCTCGCCGAGTCCGTGGCGGAAGGACGCGGGAAGGCGCAGGCGGACACGCTCCGCAAGACACGCACCAGCACCACCGCCCACCGAATCGATGGGTACGACTCCGCCACGGATGCCGGCGCCGAACAGGCGACGACCACTGATGTGTCCTCCGCGGACCTGCGCCTCGGCGACATCGTGGTGATCTCCGCCGGTGAACTGATCCCCGGGGACGGGGACATCGTGTGGGGAATCGCAAGCGTGGACGAGTCCGCGATCACCGGCGAGTCCGCACCCGTGGTCCGCGAATCGGGCGGCGACCGTTCCGCCGTCACGGGCGGCACCCGGGTGCTCAGCGACCGGATCGTCGTGCGCATCACCTCCAAGCCCGGCGAAACCTTCGTCGATCGCATGATCGCCCTGGTCGAAGGCGCTGCTCGACAGAAAACGCCGAACGAGATCGCGCTGAACATCCTCCTGGCGAGCCTGTCGATCGTGTTCGTCGTCGTCGCGCTCACCCTCAACCCCATAGCGTCTTACGCCGCCAGCCCGGCCAGCATCACGGTGCTGATCGCGCTGCTGGTGTGCCTCATCCCAACGACGATCGGTGCACTGCTCTCTGCGATCGGCATAGCGGGCATGGACCGGCTCGTGCAGCGCAACGTGCTCGCCATGTCCGGACGCGCCGTCGAAGCCGCCGGCGACGTGACCACCCTGCTGCTGGACAAGACCGGCACCATCACCTACGGCAACCGGCGCGCCAGCGAGTTCGTCCGGATGGACGGGGTGCGTGAGCAAGAACTGGTCCACGCTGCCGCCGTCTCGTCCCTCGCGGACCCGACACCGGAAGGCACCTCGATCGTCGACCTTGCCCGCGCCCAGGGCGAGGACGTCGACACGAGCACCGCCGGCGAGATCGTCCCGTTCACCGCGCAGACCCGCATGTCCGGTCTCGACCTTCCCGACGGTGCTCAGATCCGCAAGGGCGCCGGGTCCGCCGTCACCGCATGGTTGGAATCGGAGGGGAGGAGGTTGCCGTCCAGCGAGCTGGCCGAGCTCGAGGACCACACCGAACGCATCGCACAGTCCGGCGGCACCCCGCTGGTCGTCGCCGTGAAGGACCCCTCCGGCGAGGGCCGGGTGCTAGGTGTGGTCCACCTCAAGGACATCGTGAAGGAGGGACTCACCGGGCGGTTCGCAGAACTGCGTGCGATGGGCATCCGCACCGTGATGGTCACCGGCGACAACCCGCTCACCGCGGCCGCGATCGCACGGGAGGCGGGCGTGGACGGCTTCCTCGCTGAGGCCACTCCGGAACAGAAGCTCGCCTACATCCGCAAGGAGCAGGAGGGCGGCAACCTCGTCGCGATGACCGGCGACGGCACGAACGACGCGCCCGCGCTCGCGCAGGCGGATGTCGGGGTGGCGATGAACACCGGCACGTCGGCCGCGAAGGAGGCCGGCAACATGGTCGACCTCGACTCCGACCCGACCAAGCTCATCGACATCGTGCGCATCGGCAAGCAACTGCTCATCACCCGCGGGGCGCTGACCACGTTCTCGATCGCCAATGACATCGCGAAGTACTTCGCGATCATCCCGGCGATCTTCATGGGTGTGTTCCCGGGCCTGGCGGCGCTGAACATCATGGGGCTGCACTCCCCCGCCTCTGCGGTGCTCTCGGCGATCATCTTCAACGCGATCGTGATCATCGTCCTGGTCCCCCTCGCGCTGCGCGGCGTGAAGTACCGCGCGGCGAACGCATCCAAGATCCTCGGCCGAAACCTGCTCGTCTACGGACTCGGCGGGATCATCACCCCCTTCATCGGCATCTGGCTCATCGACCTCGTCGTGCGCCTCATCCCCGGGTTCTGACCCGGGATCGTCAAGGAGACAACACGTTCATGAACACCGCTACCCGCAGCACCGGCCGCAGCCTCTGGGTCGCCACCCGTGCCCTCCTGCTGTTCACCGTGGTGCTCGGCATCGGCTACACCCTGCTGATCACCGCGGTCGGTCAACTCGCCTTCCCTGCACAAGCCAACGGAAGCCTCGTCCGGAACGCTGAAGGCGAGGTCGTCGGGTCGTCTTTGATCGGCCAGAACTTCACCGCCGCTGACGGTGAGCCGCTACCGGAGTACTTCCAGCCCCGGCCCTCCGCAGCCGGCGACGGCTACGACGGAGGCGCGTCCTCAGGTTCCAACTGGGGTCCCGAGAACGAGGACCTGATCGCGGCGATCGAGGAACGCAAGGCACAGATCGCCGAGTTCAACGGAGTCTCTCCCGATGAGATCCCCGCGGACGCGGTCACCGCATCCAGTTCCGGACTCGACCCGCACATCAGCCCCCAGTACGCACAGCTGCAGGTGCAGCGCGTCTCCGACGCGCGGGGCCTGACCGTAGACCAGGTGCAAGGCATCCTCGACGAGCACGCCCAAGGTCGAGACCTCGGATACTTGGGAGAACCGACAGTCAACGTCGTGGAACTTAACCTGGCGCTAGACCAGTTGGAGGACTGACAGATGAGCACACGGGGGCGGCTTCGCGTACTCCTCGGCGCCGCCCCCGGCGTCGGCAAGACCTACACCATGCTCGAGGAGGGCAGACGCCTTCTCAGCGAAGGCAAAGACGTGGTCGTCGCGGTCGTGGAAACCCACGGGCGCGCCGCCACGTCCGCGATGACCGAAGGCTTGGAGATCCTCCCCCGCCGCGTCGTCTCCCACCGTGGCGTCGAGCTCACCGAGATGGACATCGACGCCACCCTCGCACGCAACCCGGCTGTCGCTCTCGTTGATGAGCTCGCCCACACCAACGCTCCCGGATCCCGCAACGAAAAGCGGTGGCAAGACGTCCACGAACTGCTGGACGCAGGCATCGACGTCATCTCCACCGTCAACATCCAACACATCGAATCTCTCAACGACGTCGTCGAAAAGATCACCCGAGTACCCCAACGAGAGACCATCCCCGACCGCATCCTCCGCGAAGCCGACCAGGTCGAAGTCATCGACCTCGCCCCGCAGGCCCTGCGAGACCGCCTCGCAAGCGGCGTCGTCTACCCCGCCGAACGCATCGACGCCGCCCTGTCCAACTACTTCCGGCTCGGTAACCTGACCGCGCTGCGCGAACTCGCACTGCTGTGGCTCGCCGACGAGGTCGATCAGGCGCTGAAAAGCTACCGCAACGAGCACGGTATTGACAGCCAATGGGAGGCCCGGGAACGCGTGGTGGTCGCCCTGACCGGCGGACCCGAAGGTGAAACCCTTCTCCGCCGCGGCGCCCGTATCGCCGCCCGCTCCGCCGGCGGAGAGCTGATCGCGGTGCACGTGACCAGCCAGGACGGACTGCGCACCTCCAGCCCCACCGCGTTAGCGGCGCAACGCTCCCTCGTTGACAAGCTCGGCGGTACGTATCACCAGGTCATCGGGGACGACATCCCCCACTCGCTCGTCGAGTTCGCCCGGTCCCTCAACGCGACACAACTCGTGATCGGCGTCAGCCGCCGCAGCCGGCTCAGCGCGGCGCTCACCGGCCCCGGTATCGGTGCCACGGTCATCCGCGAGTCCGGCGACATCGACGTGCACATCGTCACCCACTCCGCCGCCGGCGGACGCCTCGCCCTGCCCCGCAGCGGCGGCGCGCTGACCATGAAACGCCGCATCGCCGGGATGATCCTCGCCCTGATCGGCGGCCCCGCTCTCACCTGGCTGCTCGCGACCTTCCGCAGCCCCGAGTCCATCACCAGCGATGTGCTCAGCTACCAGCTGCTCGTCGTCATCGTCGCTCTCGTCGGAGGGATCTGGCCCGCCCTGTTCGCTGCCGTGCTGTCCGGGCTCACCCTGGACTTCTTCTTCATCGAACCGTTCTACACCGTCACCATCGACGATCCCCTCCATCTTCTTGCACTCACCCTGTACGTCACCATCGCAGTGCTGGTCAGCTTCATCGTCGACCGCGCAGCTCGACAGACACGCGTCGCACGTCGCGCTGCCGCCGAATCCGAACTCATCCAAACCATCGCCGGAAGTGTCCTGCGAGGACAGAACGCCATCGAGGCGCTCGTGGAGCGCACCCGCGAAGCGTTCGCCTTGGCTGGCGTGCGACTGCGCGAAGGGGACACGGTGCTGGTAACATCCGGCGAACCCCTCGCCGACGGCCGATACTCGACCGTCCCAGTAAGCAAACGCACCGTGCTCGAACTGCACGGCCCTGACCTCCCAGCCCGCGAACAACGCCTCCTGACCGTCGTCGCCGCGCAAATCGCCGTCGCGCTCGAACACCGTGAGCTCACCGAGACTGCCAGCGGCATCGCCCCACTCGCCGCCTCCGACAAGATTCGCACTGCCCTACTGTCCGCACTCAGCCACGACCTCCGCCGGCCACTAGCCGCCGCGACCGCCGCCGTCAGCGGCCTCCAAGCCGCCGGAGACTCCCTCACCCCTGCCGATATGGCTGAGTTGGTCACCACCGCCGGCGAAAGCCTCACCACCCTCTCCGTCCTCGTCACCGACCTTCTCGACGTCAGCCGTCTTCAAGCCGGGGTCCTCGCCATCCTCCCCACCCACGTCGACGCCGCCGACGTCATCGTCCCCGCGCTCGATGAGCTCGGCCTCGGACCCGACGAGCTCGAGCTGGACCTCAACCCCGAGATCCCCCTAGTCTCCGCCGACCCAGGCCTGCTGCAACGCGTCGTCGTCAACCTCCTCGCCAACGCCACGCGCCACTCCCCAGACGACTCCAAGGTCCGGATCACCACCAGCTCCTTAGACGACATCGTCGAGATCCGCGTCATCGACCACGGCCCTGGAATCCCACCCGACCGCATCGACGACGTCTTCGTTCCCTTCCAACGCCTCGGCGACACCGACAACACCAGCGGCCTCGGCCTCGGCCTCGCGCTCTCCAAAGGGTTCGTCGAGGGCATGGGCGGCACCCTCACCCCCGAAGACACGCCCGGCGGCGGACTCACCATGGTCGTCGCTCTCCCCACCCACAACAGCACCACAGCCCAGCCAGAGGACACCCCGTCATGAAGATCCTGATCGCCGACGACGACCCTCAGATCCTCCGAGCCCTTCGCATCACCCTGACCGCCAAAGGGTACGAAATCATCACCGCGACCAACGGCGCCGAAGCCATCAGCGCCGCTATCGACCACAAGCCCGACATCTACCTCCTCGACCTCGGCATGCCCGAACTCGACGGCATCGACGTCATCCACGGCATCCGCGGCTGGTCAGAATCCCCCATCCTCGTCGTCTCCGGCCGCACCGGCGCCGCCGACAAAGTGGACGCCCTCGACGCGGGCGCCGACGACTACGTCACTAAACCCTTCTCCGTCGAAGAACTCCTCGCCCGCATCCGAGCCCTCACCCGCCGCCTCTCCCCACACGACAGCAACCCCGCTGTCCACCTCGGCGACATCGTCATCGACCTCGCCGCCCGAAGCGCCACACGGACCCGTGACGGACACGACGCGCCGATCCGCCTGACCCCGACCGAATGGCAGGTCATCGAGATCCTCATCCGCAACACCGGCAACCTCGTCACCAGGCAAACCCTGCTCACCAGCATCTGGGGCACCGAGCACGCCACCGACACCGGCTACCTCCGCCTCTACGTGTCTCAACTGCGCAAGAAGCTCGAGCCCGAACCCTCCCACCCGCGCTACCTCATCACCGAAGCAGGCATGGGCTACCGCCTCCACATCGACAGACCCAACACCGCGGCCGCGATAACGGCCGAAGACACCACGCCGCCGCTCAACCCCTGATCGGAATACCCGACACGTCGCCCCCGGACATCCGCTAGGAGACCAGGTCAGGAGGACGACACCGTGCTCACAGTCCGCGCCACCGCACCCCACACGGGTGATGGGGCGTATACGCGCGACCCTCGCCGATGACCCCGGGGAGCTTCTCAAGTCGCTCGGCGCACTCGAGTTACGGCCGATCGTAGACGTCAGGGATGCCGTCGTTGTCGGTGTCTTCCGCGTCGTTCTGGGCGATCTTGCGGTAGCGGCGGTTCCGGCTGGCGAGCAGGGCCGAGGCGATCACGGCCGCGACGACGGAGGCGAGCAGGATCGCGACCTTGGCGTGGTCGTGGTGCGGGTCGGTCGCGGTGAAGCTGAGTTCGGTGACCAGGAGCGACACCGTGAACCCGATCCCGGCGAGCAGGCCGACGCCGGTGATGTCGACCCACCTCAGCGAGGGGTCAAGTCGGATGCCGCGGACTCGGGTGGTCAGCCAGGTCGCCAGGACGATGCCGACCGGCTTCCCGACGACCAGTGCGGCGATGATCCCGATGGTCACCGGGTCGGTGAGCGCGGAGAGGAAGCCCTCCGCCCCGCCGATGGCGACCCCTGCGGAGAAGAATGCGAACACCGGTACGGCGAACCCGGCGGAGAGCGGGCGGAAACGGTGCTCGAACTCCTCCGCGAGACCTGGTTCGGTGTCGGGCACCTGGTCGCGGCGGCGGTGAATGACGGGGATGGTGAAGCCGAGCAGCACGCCGGCGATGGTGGCGTGGATGCCGGAGGCGTGGACGAATGCCCACGCGACCACGCCGATGGGCAGCAGGATCAGCCATGCGGCGGCGGGCTTGAGGTGGAAGAACTGCCGGTACCGCTGCGCGAGTACGGCGTACACGGCGATCGTGAGCAGGCCCATCAGCAGCGGCACGATGGCGATCGTCTCGGTGTAGAAGATCGCGATGATGCTGATCGCGATGAGATCGTCGACGACGGCGAGGGTGAGCAGGAAGATCCGCAGCGGGCCCGGCAAGTGAGAGCCGATGAGCGCGAGAACGGCGACCGCGAACGCGATGTCGGTCGCGGTCGGTATCGCCCATCCGCGCAGGAGACCGGGAGTCTGGGCGACGATGGCCACGTAGACCAGGGCGGGGATGATCACGCCGCCGGCCGCGGCGACGACCGGGACGATCGCGGTGCTGAAGCGGCGCAGGTCGCCGGCGACGAACTCGCGTTTGAGCTCGAGGCCGATGAGGAAGAAGAAGATCGCCAGCAGCCCGTCGGCGGCCCACGCGCCCAGACTGAGCTGCAGATGCCACGGCTCGTAGCCGACCTCGAGGTCGCGGAGGGTGAAGTAGGCCTCTGCCCAGGGCGAGTTGGCCCACAGGATGCCGATCGCGGCCATGAGCACGAGAAGCCCGCCGCCGACGGTCTCCTTGCGTAGCAGTGTGCCGATGCGCAGCGCTTCGGCGTAGCTGCCGCGGAGAGGGAACTGCGCACTCGCGGGAGTGTTCCGGGCAGGGTCGGGAGAGGTCATAGGCGGTTCCGATCGGGTCGACGAAGGACGGTGTCGACCAGGCTTCCCGACGCGCCTCCCCCAGCCTACAAGAGGCCGCATGGAGGTGCCCTGGCAGGTCTTCAGAACATCCTCGGCGGTCCAAAACCCCGCGGCATGGAGGGGGTTCGGATCAGCCGAACTATGCTTGTCGCCGGAGTGCCGGGAAGCCTGGTCGGCGGCGACCCTCGGGTCGTCTGATCTGATGAGGAGACCCCGGTGGCGCGAGACCGCGGTATGCGATGGTTGCCCGAGACGGTGCTGCGGCCGGGTCGCTATCTCCGCGACCTGGCGAAGCGGTCGCCGTCGCGGATGGCGGTGCTGATCTTTTTTCTCGCCGCCGTGCTGTTCTCCGGCCTGCTCACGCTGCCGGTCTCCTCTGCAGATGGGCGCGCCGCGCCGCTGCAGGATGCCGTGTTCACCGCCACCTCCGCCGTCACCGTCACCGGGCTGACCAGTGTCGATACCGCCACACAGTGGTCCTTCTTCGGGCAGGTCGTGATCCTGCTCGCGATCCAGGCCGGCGGGCTGGGGATCGTGACGATCGCGCTGCTGCTGATGAGGGCCGTCACCCGCCACCTCGGGGTGCGAGGGAAGCTGTTCGCGCAGCAGAGCATCGGCGGCGCCTCCAAGCTCGGCGAGGTCGGGCAACTGCTGCGCATCGTCGTGGTCACGACCCTGACCATCGAAGCGATCCTGGTCCTCGCGCTAGTCCCCCGGTTCGTGATGATCGAGGAACACTGGTGGGAGGGGCTGTGGAATGCCCTGTTCTATGGCATCTCGGCGTTCAACAACGCCGGGTTCTCCATCCACGAAGGCGGGCTCGCCCCGTTCGACGGCGACCTGTGGATCCTGGTCCCGATCATGATCGGAGTGTTCGTCGGCAGCTTCGGATTTCCAGTGTTCCTCACTCTCATCATCCACAAGTGGCACCGGCGCAAGTGGAGCCTGCACACCAAACTCACCCTCACCACGACCACCATCCTGCTCGCGGTCGGCGCGCTCGCGTGGGGTCTGCTCGAGTGGGGTAACGACCGCACCATCGGCCACCTGAACCCCGCCGAGAAAGCGTTCCACGCGCTGTTCGCCTCGGTCATGATGCGCTCTGGCGGGTTCGCGCTCACCGACACGAACGAGTCCACCCCGATCACCTTGCTCGTCTCCGACGCGCTGATGTTCGTCGGCGGCGGCTCGGCGTCCACCGCCGGCGGCATCAAGGTCGCCACCCTCGCGGTGCTGTTCCTCGGCATCATCGCCGAAGCACGCGGCGACCGGCACGTCATCGCGGCAGGACGCCACATCCCCGACGGCTCGCTCCGCCTCGCGATCAGCGTCACCTTCCTCGGCGCCACCCTGGTGCTCGTCGCCACCGGGCTGGTGATGACCGTCAGCACCGCGCCGCTGGACCGGATCCTGTTCGAGGTGATCTCCGCGTTCGCGACCTGCGGACTCTCGGTCGGCCTGTCCGCCGAGCTCGAGCCGTTCGGGAAGTACGTGCTCAGCCTGCTCATGCTCGCCGGCCGCATCGGCCCCATCGGCTTGGCCGCCGCCCTGGCGCTACGGCAACGGAACCTGCTCTACACCCTCCCCGAGGAACGCCCCATCATCGGCTGAACCCCGGAGGCCTTGTCGCGGGTGAGAGGCTGGTCAGTAGTAGTCGGCCATTGTGGCACGCGCGATCGAAGTGCCGCGGATATCCGCCCACGTCAGCGCCGCCGCCGAGTAAGCACCGGCCCGGCCACTGATCCGCTCCATGATCCGATCCGCCAGAACCGTCGTGTCGTCGCACTCGGTCACATCGAGCAGGGTCACATCGACGTAGCGGGCGGCGCTGCGCTCCAGCATCGCGTGCGCCCGCAGGGCGGCACCGTCGGCGGCTCCCTGAACGCGGCTCGGGTCCAGGCCCCGAGGGATCTGGTAGGCGATCAGCAGGTGGATCGCTCCGGGATACCGGCGCGCCGCTTCGGCCCACCGGGTCACCTGTCGCTTCAGTTCCGCCCGCACCTCTCGTGCAGACCGGGCGCCCGTCAGGTCCACCCCGACGACCAGCCCACGCACGCCGCCGCGTGGCTCCAGGTCCTCGTCGGAGTCGATCACGCCGCGGTGCGGGGTCAGCTGGCGTAGGGAATCGAGATGGTCGCCCAGGGCGACGACGGTGTGTGTCACCGCTTCTCCGTCTGTTCGGTGTGCCGGAGCGGTCGCGCGACCGCTGCCGACCAGACTTCCCGGCTCACCGTGACCCCGGAGGGGGATCCACGACCAACGGATTCGACTGGCCCGGCCTCGTCCTGCTGTGGGGCGGCTCCGCGCTGCTGGTCGCGATCGGAACCGCGGCACTGGCACGGCGCGACATCCTCGGCTAAGGAATGGGGTGAGTCGTCATGTGTGACGGCCCACCCCAGTTCCCACCTCTTCTCAGCTAGTCTCGCGTCGGTTCAACACGGCCTAGCGTGCGCCGTCGAGATGCGACACGATCGTCTGCGTGACCGCAGGCATATCGGGGTACGGGAACAGGTGCCCCACCCCTTTGAGCCAGAGGGACCGGGCGCCGGGGATCAGCTCGACGAGCTTTCGTGCATGCTCGATCGGGAGGAAGTCGTCAGCGGTGCCGTGGATGACCAGGGTGGGAACCCGGAGACCACCAAGCAGTTCGTATCGGGAGCGGGTGGCGGCCACCGCGGCCTGGTGCTGGCCGATGGCCCGGAAGTTGATGCCGCGCCGGTAGCGGAGGTCGTAGAGCACGAGTTCGGCGGTCTCCTCGATGTCGAGGTTCTCGTAGCCGATCCCGATGATGGTCTTCGCCACGACCTCTTTGACGAGGTTCCTCTCGCCACCGAGCAGGCGGTATCGCAGCAGCGGGATGCCAGCGAGCCCGGCGCGCAGCATGCGGCCGAACCGCGGCCCGGGGAGGCTCGTGTCGGTGGGGTCGGCGGCCGTCGACATCAGGGTGAGGGACGCCACGCGGCCGGGATGGCCGATCGCGATCTCCTGGGCGACGAATCCGCCGAGGGAGAGCCCGATGACGTGCGCCCGCTCGACACGCAGCGCGTCGAGCGCCGCGGTCGCATCGGCGGCCATGTCGACCAGCGCGTACGGGTGCGCACGGCGCCACGCGGGCATCCAGTCCGAGGCGCCGGTGCCGCGCTGGTCGTAGCGGATCACCCGATACCCCGCCTGCCGGAGGCTTCGGATGAAGCCGGGCGGCCGAACAGGGAGTTCCCGGCCATCGAGATGTTGAGCAGCACCACGCCCTTCTCGGGCGCCTCGGCAGGGATGCTCTCGTACCAGATGCGCACGCCGCTCGAGTCGGCATACCCTGCCTCGCCGGCGACGACATGCGACAGGTCGCTCGCCGACACCCGCTCGATGATCGCGTCCGTCTCGGGCGGGAGCCTCGGCCCACCGCGCAGGAACCAGAGCGCCAGGCCGGCAAGACCGGCCAGGGCCACGACTGCTGCCCCGATTGCCGCCGCGCGGATCTTCACAGCCCGATCATCTCAAGAGAGGGAGTTGTCAGCGCAGTTGGCTGAACGCCTCAGCGGTGCGGGGCGGTTTCAGGTTGTCAGCGCAACACCGTTGATCAGTTCGTTGATCATGTCAGCTGGTTTCCGGTAGCCGAGGGTGCGACGCGGTCTGATGTTCAGGAGTCGCTGGGTTTCGGTGAGTTCGTCGTCGGTGATCTCGTT
>NZ_JBHWTD010000107.1:0-48887 GCF_043427715.1 Microbacterium sp.
AACTCGGATTAAAAGTCCGATGCTCTACCGACTGAGCTAGAGGCCCTCAGCGATCCAGCCTAATAGGCGGAGCGGATGGCATCCGCCAGTCAGCGCCTCTTCTTGGTGTCATACATCGACCCGAGAAGAAGGCCGAGCGGCAGGCCGAAGGCGATGCCGAGCGCGAAGTTGTCGAAGAAGAGCAGACCGATTGTGCCGCCGATCGGGATCCCGAGCGCGATCCCCAGAGCCAGCCCGTCACCCTTGCTCGACTTCTTTTTCCGCTTGTCGGTCACGAGACTCAGCCGTTCTGGCGGCGGTCGTACAGCATCCCGAAGATCAGGCCGAGCGGAACGCCGATCGCGGTGCCGGTCGCGAGGTCGTCGAACACGGTGAGTCCGAGTCCGGCGCCGAGCGCGAGACCGATGCCGACTCCGACGCCGGTGGTGGACGTGGGCTTCTCCTGGCTCTCTGCGTTGGTCACGCTTCGACGCTACCGAGGCGGCGCGGCAACGGCATCCGTCGTGTGCGGGAGATCTCCACGCCACGCGGGGGAGACGAAGAAAAGCGGCGCCGCCGGAGCCCGCAGAGCTCCGACGACGCCGCCGGTATCGGTGAGACCGAGATCACATCGGGGGCATCAGCACCGTGTCGATGAGGTAGACGGTCGCGTTGGCGGTCTGAACGCCACCGCAGATGACCATGGCGTCGTTGACCATGAGCTCGTCACCCGAGCCGGTGACCTCGAGGTCGGCGCCCTGCACGGTGGTGTGGGTGCCGGCGATGTCGGCCGGCTCCACCTGACCGGGAACGACGTGGTAGGTGAGGATCGACGACAGCAGGTCGCTGTCGGTCTTCAGGGTCTCGATGGTGGCGGCGTCGATCTTGCCGAACGCCTCGTCGACGGGAGCGAACACGGTGAACTCGTCACCGTTGAGGGTGTCGACCAGGTTCACGTCGGGGTTCAGCTCACCGCTGACCGCCGAGACCAGCGTGGTCAGGAGCGGGTTGTTGGATGCCGCGACCGCAACCGGGTCCTGCGACATGCCCTGCACCGAGCCCGCACCGTCCGGGACCTGCTCGGCGTAGTCGGCGCAGCCGGGGCCCACGAGGTTCGCGGCGGGGTCCATCATGCCCTCGTCGGTCTCCTCGGGAGCGGTGGACTCCATGGGAGCCGAGGGTTCCATCGCCTCATCGGTCTCGGTGTCGGAAGCGCCCATCGAACATCCGGCGAGGACGAATGCCCCGGCCAGGGTGAGGGAGAGTGCTGCTGTCATCTTCTTCGTCGTGCTGAGCATGATTGCCTCCAGATGTGTGACCGCCCTCTGCGGCGGCGATGACAGGTCTTCGGAGACCCTTCCGGAATCGGATTGCTCGTCTGTCAAGTTTTTTCGGAATCAATCCGAATGCCCACCCGTGGCGAACCTCCTGTGACAGACGGGACACCCCATGGACCTCATCCTCATCGGCCTCCTCGGCGGGCTCATCACCGGAATCTCGCCGTGCATCCTGCCGGTGCTCCCGGTCATCTTCCTCACCGGCGGCGCGCAGTCGGCGACCTACGAGCAGGGCGACGCCGCCGGCGGCGGAACCGCCACCGCGCAGCGCACCCGCACCCTGCCCGCCAAACGCAGCCGGCCCTACCTCGTCATCCTCGGCCTGGTCATCAGCTTCACGATCGTCACCCTCGCGGGCTCGCTCATCCTCGGCGTCCTGAACCTGCCGCAGGACATCATCCGCTGGGTCGCGATCGGCGTTCTCCTCATCATCGGCGTCGGCCTTCTCTTCCCCGGCTTCGAGCAGCTCCTCGAGAAGCCCTTCTCCTGGGTGCCCAAGAAGGAGGTCAAGAACCAGGGCAGCGGCTTCGGCGTGGGCCTCGCGCTCGGCGCTGTCTTCGTGCCCTGCGCCGGCCCCGTCCTCGCCGCGATCATCGTCGCCGGCGCCACCGGCCAGATCGGCCTCGACACCGTCCTGCTCACCACGTCGTTCGCGATCGGCGTCGCCGTGCCGCTGCTCATCTTCGCGCTCGCCGGCCGCAGCGTCGTCGAGCGCATCCGCGCCTTCCGCAGCCGCGAGCGCGGCTTCCGCATCGCCGCGGGCATTGCGATGATCGCGCTCGCCGTCGGCCTCGTCTTCAACGTTCCCCAGCAGCTGCAGCGCCTGCTGCCCGACTACACCGCAGGGCTGCAGCGCGACCTCACCGAGAACGAGCAGGCGCGGGAGGCACTCAACCTCGGCGGCCTCGTCAACGACGAGAACAAAGACCTCGACAAGTGCACCAACGGCGCCGAAGAGCTCGAATCCTGCGGCACCGCGCCCTCGATCAGAGGTATCGAGCAGTGGCTGAACACTCCGAACGGCGAGGGGATAGTGCTCGACGATCTGAAGGGCGAGGTCGTCCTCATCGATTTCTGGGCGTACTCCTGCATCAACTGCCAGCGCTCCATCCCGCACGTCGTCGCGTGGGACGAGACCTACCGCGACGCGGGGCTGAACGTCATCGGCATCCATTCGCCGGAGTACGCCTTCGAGAAGGATGCCGGCAATGTGAAGGCCGGGGTCGAGGACTTCGGCATCGAGTACCCCGTCGCCCTCGACAACACGCTCTCCACGTGGACCAACTACCGCAACCGGTACTGGCCCGCCCATTACCTGATCGACGCCGAGGGCACCGTGCGGCACATCTCGTTCGGCGAGGGCAACTACGCCGCGACCGAGAAGATGATCCGCGAACTGTTGACGGATGCCGACCCCTCGGCGCAGCTGCCCGGCGAGACCGACGTCGAAGACACCACTCCCGATGTCGGGTCCACCACGCGGGAAACGTTCCTCGGGTCGTCGAAGGACGTCAACTTCGGCGGCGGCGAGTACCGCGCGGGGGAGCGGGACTACACGTTCCCGGAAGGCCAGCCCAGCGACTCGTTCACCCTCGACGGCGGCTGGAACGTCGAGACCCAATACGCCGAGCCCATGGGGGAGAACGGACGCATCCGCCTCGACTTCACGGCATCCGAGGTCCGCGTGGTCGTCGCCGGCGAAGGCGAGATCCGCGCGACGCTCGACGGCGGCGAGGAGAAGGTCATCGATGTCTCGGGAACGCCCCGGTCGTACGAACTCCTGAAGGGAGACAGCACCGACGGCATCCTCGACCTCGAGGTGTCACCGGGCCTGCAGGTCTACTCGTTCACATTCGGATGAGAGCGGGGGATAAGGCATGCTTATCGAGATGGTTATCGACGGTGTAGACGTCCCCGAAGACGGGCCCGCGGCAGATCATGCCGCCGACCTGCTGGTGCGCGTCGCCAGCGGCGACCAGACCGCCTTCGCCGACCTCTACGACATGCTCTCGTCCCGCGTCTTCGGACTCATCCGGCGGGTCCTCGTCGATCCCTCGCAGAGCGAAGAAGTGCTGCAGGAGGTTTTCCTCGAAGTGTGGCAATCCGCTGCGGCCTTCGCTCCGAACAAGGGGCAAGGAAGAAGCTGGATCCTGACGATCGCCCATCGTCGGGCCGTAGACCGGGTGCGCGCGTCGCAAGCGAGCACCGACCGGGACCTGCGCGTCGGAGCCCGCGACGCGCACACATCTCAAGAGGGAGTAGCCGAGCAGGTCGAACTGCGCATCGAGGGACGTCGCGTCATGCGCGCCCTCGGCACGCTGCCCGACCCGCAGCGCGAAGCCCTCACCCTCGCCTACTTCGGGGGATACAGCCAAAGCGAGATCGCTGCCCTGCTGGGCACGCCGCTCGGAACGATCAAGACCCGCATGCGCGACGGACTGTCGCGCTTGCGTCAGGAAATGGGGGTGACACTGTGAACGAGAAGGACTTCGCCGAACTCTCGGCCGGACACGCGCTGAACGCGCTGACTCCCGAAGACGAGCGCGCCTACCGTGACGCCCTCGCGGCCCACCCCGAATGGGCCGACCTCGCGAACGCAGATGTCCAGACCGCCGCCTTCCTCGCTGAAGGATTCGGCGAAGAGACGCCGCCCGAATCGGTGCGCGAGAACCTGCTCGCGCGCCTCGGGACCACACCGCAGTTCACGATGGATGCCGCGGACGCCGCCCCGGCGCCGGTTCCGGCTGTCGTTCCGGATGCCGCGGACACGCCGGTTGCTGGTGGAGTTCCGGATGCCGCTGATTCTGTGACGCCGGCGGAGGCTCCGGATGCCGCGGCCCCGCCGCTTCCGCCCGTTCCCGCCGCTGAGGCTGCCGCGGCGGAGCCCGCCGCTCCCACGGCGCCGCCGACCGAGGTCGTGCAGACCATCCAGCGCAAGAACTGGACCCGAGGGCTGTTCGCGCTCGTCGCATCGGCAGCGCTTCTGGTCGGCATCGGCTGGGGTGTCGGCTCGATCGTCGAGCGGGCCCGGACCCCCGTCGAGGTGCTGGCGCTCGAGGAGATCGAGGCCGCCCCCGACGCGGAGACCGTGGTCGGTCAGTTCGAGGACGGCAACGAGGCGACCGTGCACTGGTCGGACACGGTCGGCAAGGTCGTGTTCACCGTGGATGAGACTCCCGAGATCGCTGATGACCGCACCTTCGAACTGTGGATCATCCGCGACGAGACCCCCGTCGCTGCGGGCACCTTCGAGCCCGGGCAGGACATCACGGCGCTTCTCGACGGCACCGTCGAACCCGGCGACGTCATCGCCGTGACCGTCGAGGCCGACGGCGGATCGCCCGACGGCTCGCCGACGACCGACCCGATCATCGCGATCTCGACGAACCCCGGCGACGAAACCTGACGCGCGGCCGGAGACCCTCCTGGAAGGCCCGGCCCGGCCGCGGCCCCGGCCCTTGGCGGAAGGCCCGCCGGTACCCTGGAGTGATGTCCGACGCGTCCCGTGACTTCCACAAACCGGTCCGCCGCTCACCCGACTCGTTCGACCGAAACTTCGCCGCCGACGATCCCGCTGAGGCCAGCCGGGTCGCACACGCCACGGCATCCGCTCTGCTCTCGCGCGTGCGCGAGGCGCCGCACGACGAGGTCATCGACCGGCTCGTGCAGTTCACAGACGCGCACGGGATCGCGACGATCGCCGAGCTGTGGTCGCAGTCGCCCGCCCGGTCGCTGCCCGGCACGCTCTGGCGGCTGTACCTGCTGCAGCTGATGATCCACGACGACCCCGAGACCTCCGCGCTCCTCTACGAACGCGGTCGCGTGCGGCTCGCCTCGGCCGATCCGGTCATCGCCGGTGCCCCCGCACCCGCCGGGCCCGACGAGCTCGTCGCACTGATCGACCTGATCCTGCGCGGCGTGTTCGCCGGCGACTTCGCGCTGGCTTTGGAGCGCGCGGCATCCTTCTCACGCGTCGTCGCCGCCGGCGCGACCGACCTCGCCGACGACTACGACGAGAGCGAACCCGCGCGGGCGTCGCAGTTCACCGTGCGGGCGCTGCGCCTCGACACGTATGCGGGCGACCTCGCAGCATCTGCCGGCCTCTGGCGACGCGACGGCCTCGCCTGAGCATTCCGCGGCGTGGTCGCCTGCAGTCTCTGCGGCGCCATCGCCTGCAGAAAAAAGTAAGCGCCGAGCCGCAGAACGCCTCTCGGCGCGTGGCCGCTCGCAGCGGCTGAAGATGGAGCCCGGGGTTACTGCGGCCCGGCTAGAAGAGTGTAACGAATCCTCGCCGGGGGTATTCCGACGGATGCCACTCGATCCGCATTCCGCGCCCTGACGCGGCTCCTGCGGCGACGGTTCCGGCCGGGTCGGGCGTGTCGCCCGAGCATCGTCGATGCCATCGGAAGCCCGCCCGCGACACGCGTCGAGGCGCCCGCGCGCGCCCGCTGTCGGAGGCTCTGCGAGCGTAGGCTCGCACCATGGCTTGGCGCTTCGCTCTGATGATCGACCCCGCGGCATCCGATGATGCCCGCACCGACTTCTCGGACACGTTCTCCGAGGTCGACCCGTCCGCCCCGGCGCTCACGGTCGGCGAGCTGAGCACGCAGCGCGGCGACGGGATCTTCGAGTCGATCGGGGTCGTCGACGGGCACGCGCAGGAGGTCGAGGCGCACCTGCAGCGCCTCGCGCACTCCGCCGCGATCTGCGAGCTGCCGGCGCCGCACCTCGGTCAGTGGCGCGAGGCCGTCCGCCGTGCCGAGGCCGCGAGCGGCGAGGGGGAGTCGGTCATCAAACTCATCCTCAGTCGCGGCGTCGAGCACGGGCCGACGCCGACGGCGTGGGTGACCGTCGCGCCGGCCGCCGACTTCACCGAGCCTCGCACGCGCGGCATCCGGATCGCCGTCCTCGACCGTGGGTACTCGATCGATCTGCCCGGTCGTGCGCCGTGGCTGCTACTCGGGGCGAAGACGCTGTCGTACGCCGTGAACATGGCCGCGATCCGCGAGGCCAAGCGCCGCGGCGCCGACGATGCGGTGTTCGTGAGCTCCGACGGGTTCGTGCTCGAGGCGCCGACGGCGTCGCTCATCATCCGTCGCGGCGACACGTTCGTCACGCCCGCGCCGAATGGCGGCATCCTGCACGGCACGACGCAGCTGAGCCTGTTCGAGCACCTCGCCGCCGAGGGATACGAGACCGCCTACGAGACGCTCCCCGTCGCGGCGCTGACCGACGCGGATGCCGCGTGGCTCGTCTCCAGCGTCCGCCTCGCCGCCCCGATCACCGCCGTCGACGGTCACGCCGTCCCGCTCGACGCCGAGCTCACGGCATCCTTCAACCGCTACCTCCTCAGCCCGCGCGACTGACCGGGCACGGCCCTCACCTGCCGCGCGCCCGCGCGTGCGCGGCCGGCACCCGCCGCGTGCCGGATTGCAATGGATGCACCTCGACACGCCGGTCAAGGGACGGATGCCGCGGCGCGCCCCGCGGCATCCATTGCAATCCCGGTCGGCGACGTCGAACCCTGCCGCCCTACAGCCGCGCCAGCGCCCCGAGGATCGCCGCTTCGACGAGCTCCCAGTCGTGCACGACCATCGCATAGTCGAAGCGCAGGGTGACGTACCCCCACATCGCCGCGTTCGCATCACGGACGAGGTCCTTGTGGCGCAGCGGGGTGCCGTCGTGATTCTGCCTGCCGTCGACCTCGACGATCAGCCGATCGCCGATCAGCGCGTCGACGATGCCGACACCCGCGACGCTCACCTGCGTCCTCACCGCCAGGCCGAGGTGCCGGAGCCGCCAGCGCAGAAGCGACTCCAGCCCGCTGTCGGCGTCGTCGCGGCTGAGAGCGAGCGCCTCCCGGCCCACGGCGTTGAGGTGCGCGCTCAGCCACCGCATCCCGTCACCGTCGAGGAGACGCTGCCGCCGCGCCGACTCGAGCGCGACGAAGAACGTCTCGACGCCGTGGCAGGTGAGGACCTGCCGCAGCACCCGCGCAAGCGACGGCTCGTGGCGGTCCTCGCCGGGCGCGGGTGCATCCCAGTGCTCGGTGCACGCGCAGCGGTCGTCGTACGACCGACCACCGGGACGCATCCACACATGCGGCATCCGCTCGTCGTCGAGCACCCACAGGCCGCGGTGTCGCGCCGCGGAGACGCACCCCATCGACCCGCCGTGGCGCGCGACCGCGACCGCCTCGGCGCACGCGCCCGGCACGACGTAGACGCCCGGCCTCGCACGCCGCAGCGCACCCTCCCGCAGCGCGCGCTGCACCCGCCGCTGCGACCACCCGTCGTCGAGCAGGTGCCGCAATCGGACGATCGGATGCCGGAGCTCGCACATCCCGCAATCGTCGCCGCCTCGGCGCACGACGCGGCCTCGCGGCCATCAGCCCGTGGAGACCCGCCCCGGAATCTACGCGGGGGAGGAGCCGGTGCGAGAGCAATAGATCCCGGGGCCCGCAGACTGCAAGACAGCGGATGCCGCGTGTCATGCGGCATCCATTGCACTCCGCCTCGATGTCTAGGCGGGGGAGGAGTCCGTGCGCGATTGCAACAGATACTGGGCGACGCGCCGGCTCAGGACCAGCGGATGCCGCGTGTCGTGGGGGATCCATTGCAATCTGCACCGCATCCCGCCGCAACCACCCGCGCCGCCCTGCCCCGCACCCCGCCGCAACCGCCCCCCCAACAAACAGACGCGCCGGCACGGAACCCGAATCCGTGCCGGCGCGTCACCAGCGTCGCAGCCCCCCGGCTGCGACGCGGGGTCACCCGAAGCGGCCCGAGACGTAGTCCTCGGTGGCCTGCACGGACGGCTTGGTGAAGATGGTGCCGGTTTCGTCGTACTCGATGAGCTTGCCGGGCTTGCCGGTGCCGGCGATGTTGAAGAACGCGGTCTTGTCGGAGACGCGCGACGCCTGCTGCATGTTGTGCGTGACGATGACGATCGTGTACTCGCTCTTGAGTTCCTGGATGAGCTCCTCGATCGCGAACGTCGAGATCGGGTCGAGGGCCGAGCAGGGCTCGTCCATCAGCAGCACGTCGGGGGAGACGGCGATCGCACGCGCGATGCACAGACGCTGCTGCTGACCGCCCGAGAGGCCGGAGCCGGGCTTCTCGAGCCGGTCCTTGACCTCGTTCCAGAGGTTCGCGCCGCGCAGCGACTTCTCGACGAGTGCGTCGGCGTCGGACTTTGAGATCCGGTTGTTGTTGAGCTTCACGCCCGCGAGGACGTTGTCGCGGATCGACATCGTCGGGAACGGGTTGGGCCGCTGGAAGACCATGCCGATCTGGCGGCGCACGAGCACGGGGTCGACGCCCTGGCCGTAGAGGTCTTCGCCGTCGAGCAGCACCTCACCCTCGACGCGGGCGCCGGGGATGACCTCGTGCATGCGGTTGAGGGTGCGGAGGAAGGTCGACTTGCCGCAGCCGGACGGCCCGATGAAGGCCGTGACGCTGCGGGGCTCGATGTCGAGGGATACGCCCTCCACCGCGAGGAAGTCGCTGTAGTAGACGTTGAGGTCGTTGACTTCGATGCTCTTGGACACTTCGGGGTGCTTTCTGTCGGATGCCGCGGGTCAGCGGCCGAACTTGGGGGCGAACTTCTTCGCGACGAAGCGTGCGATGAGGTTCAGCGCCATGACGATGATGATGAGGGTCAGCGCTCCGGCCCAGGCGCGCTCGAGCGCGGCGGGGATGTTGGTGCCGGGGTTCTGGAACTGGTCGTAGACGAAGACTGGGAGGGTCATCATCGGGCCGTCGAAGGCGTCGACGTTGAGGGACTGGGTGAAGCCGGCGGTCAGCAGCAGTGGCGCGGTCTCGCCGATGACGCGGGAGATCGAGAGCATGATGCCGGTGGTGATGCCGGCGATCGAGGTGGGGAGGACGACCTTCACGATCGTCAGCCACTTCGGCACACCGAGCGCGTAGCTCGCCTCGCGGAGCTCGTTCGGCACCAGACGGAGCATCTCCTCGCTCGAGCGGACGACGACGGGGATCATCAGCACCGACAGGGCGATCGAGCCCATGAAGCCGGTGTTCAGGCCCGGGTCGATGAGCGCGACGACGGCGACGATGAACAGACCCGCGACGATCGAGGGGATGCCGGTCATGACGTCGACGAAGAAGGTGATGAGCTTCGCGACGCGGCCACGGCCGTACTCGACGAGGTAGATCGAGGTCATGAGGCCGATCGGCACCGAGATGAGCGCGGCCCATGCGGTGACGATGAGCGTTCCCCAGATCGCGTGGACGGCGCCGCCGCCCTCGCCGACGACGTTGCGCATCGAGTACGAGAAGAACTGCAGGTCGAACCGGGCGATGCCGTTGGTGACGACCGTGAACAGCAGCGAGATGAGCGGCAGCAGCGCGATCACGAACGCGATCGAGACGAGGACGGTCGCGAACCGGTCGACGGCGCGACGGCGGGTCTCGACGACGCTCGAGAGCACGACGAGCGCGATCGCGAACACGACGACACCGACGAACACGGCGCCCGCGATGTTGAAGTCGGTGAGCGAGCCGCCCGTGTTGACCACGGCGAAGGCGGCGCACGAGAGGACGAGGCTGCCGGCGAGCAGCGCCCACGGCATCCACTTGGGGAGCTGACCGGCGGTGAGCGAGTTGCCCACGGGGGTCTTGGTGCGGGTCAGGGTCGTCATCAGTTCGCTCCGGAGAACTCGGCGCGGCGGTTCACGACGTAGCGCGCGATGGCGTTGACCGCGAAGGTCACGAGGAAGAGGATGAGGCCGGTCGCGATCAGCACATTCACGCCGTCGCCGTACGCCTCACCGAAGTTGAGGGCGATGTTCGCGGGGATCGGCGTCGGGTTGTTGGAGTTGAGCACCTGGAAGGTGACCGCTCCGGTGGCCGAGAGCACCATTGTCACCGCCATGGTCTCGCCGAGCGCGCGGCCGAGGCCGAGCATCGCGCCCGAGACCATGCCGCCGCGCGCGAACGGGAAGACGGCCATGCGGATCATCTCCCAGCGGGTCGCGCCGAGCGCGAGAGCCGCCTCCTCGTGGAGGACGGGCGTCTGCAGGAAGACCTCGCGCGTGATGGCGGTCATGATCGGGAGGATCATGACGGCGAGTACGAGGGATGCCGTGAGGATCGTGCGGCCGGTCGGGGACACCGCTCCGGCGAAGAAGGGGATCCAGCCGAAGTTCTCGTTCAGCCAGACGTAGAACGGTTTCAGCATCTGGGAGAACACGAGCGCGCCCCACAGGCCGTAGACGACCGAGGGGATGGCTGCGAGCAGGTCGATGATGTACCCGAGCAGGGCGGCGATGCGGCGCGGCGCGTAGTGCGAGATGAACAGCGCGATGCCGATGGCGAGGGGGGATGCCACGACGAGGGCGATGATCGACGCCCACAGCGTGCCGAAGATGAACGGCCACACGTAGACGAGGAACGGCTCGCCGTTGAGGAACTGGGTCTCCTCCGGGTCGCCCGTGAGGGCGGGGACGCTCTCCACGATGAGGAAGAGGGTGACCGCGGCGAGGACCACCAGGATCATGATCCCGGCGCTCACCGCGGTGCGTGAGAAGACGAGGTCTCCGCGACGCCGGATCGCCTGCTTCGGGGTCGCCTGTTCGGTGACCGGGTCGGAGGTGGGGGGCATCGCAGTCCTCGGGTTGGAAGCGGGTGAACGTGACTGCTGCTGGTGTCCCCGTTCGCACGGGGACACCAGCAGCCAGGGTATTACTCGGTGGCGCCGATCAGGTCGATCGCAGCCTGAGCCTTCTCGGCGACCTCAGCCGACAGCGGCGCGGAGCCGGCGGCCTCGTTCGCGGCCGTCTGGCCCTCTTCGCTGACGATGTACGAGAAGTACTCGCGCACGATGTCGGCGACAGCGGCGTCCTCGTACTCGACGCAGCCGATGAGGTAGCTCACCAGCGCGATCGGGTAGGAGCCGGCCGGAGCGTTGGCGGGGTCGACGGCGAAGACGAGGTCGCCCTCGCCGCGGCCCTCCTCGAGCGGCGACGCGGCGACCAGCTGAGCGGCGGCATCCGACGAGAAAGCGACGAAGTCGTCGCCGACCTGAACGGCGGCCGAACCGAGCTCGCCGACGCGCGACGCGTCGATGTAGCCGATCGTGCCCTCACCGGCGTTGACGGTGGCCTCGACACCGGAGGTCTGCTGGGCAGCCTCGGAGCGCTTGGCGTCGACCGGCCACTCGTCGGCGTCCTCGTACGGCCACGCCTCGGGGGCGACCGACGCGAGGTACTCGGTGAAGGTGCCGGTGGTGCCTGACGCGTCACCGCGGAAGACGGGGGTGATCGCGAGGTCGGGGAGCTCGACGCCCTCGTTGATCTCGGCGATCGACGGGTCGTTCCACTTCTCGATCTTCTCGTTGAAGATGTTGCCGATGAGCTCGGGCGTGAGGTTCAGGGTCTCGACACCGGGAAGGTTGAAGACGACGGCGACGGGGGAGATGTACGCCGGAACCTCGACGATCTCGTCCGTGGCGCAGGCGTTGAAGCCGCCCGCGGCGAGCTCCTCGGCGTTGTACGCGCGGTCGGAGCCGATGAAGTTGCTGGAGCCGGCGAGGAAGTTGTCGCGACCGGTGCCCGAACCGGTGGGCTGGTAGTTGATGGTGACGTCACCGTTGGCCTGCTGGAAGGCGGCGGTCCAGGCCTGCTGAGCGGCGCCCTGCGACGATGCGCCGGTGGCCTTCACGGTGCCGGAGAGCGTCGTGGTCTCGGAGCCGCCCGCGGGGGGCTCACTGGGAGCGGGGGTCTCGTTCGCCGCGCACGCGGTGAGGGAGAGTGCGGCGACGGCTGCGACAGCGCCCAGGCGGGCGATGCGGTTGAGCTTCACGTGTGATCCTTCGGATTGTTCGGGAACACCCCGGTGCAGGGGCTGGGCTCGACGCTATGGTCCGTCGGTGTCCAGACTCCGGTACGGAGGTGAACGACAGGTGAACGGAGGCCGTCCGAACAGGATCGTCGCGTTGCCCGCTGTTCACGCGATCGAGGGGATGCCGTTGCCGTGGTATCCGTCGCCGAGAGCGACGCTCAGCCGGTCAGACTTTCGGCTGGTGCGTCTCGATCGCGACGATCCCCGAGCCGGGGTTGGTCGCCGACAGGTGCACGACGCTGAACGCGCCGGTCTCGAGTGCTGAGGCGCTGCCGAGGTAGGAGCCTCGCAGCGTGCCGGTCGCGAGGGCCAGCTCGGTGAGGATCTCCGGCAGGACCGGGCCGTGCGAGCAGAGCACGACCGGCGTGCGGGCACTCACCCGCTTCCCGATCACCGTGCGGGCGTCGGACTCGCCGGTCTCCCACGCGTCCTGCGAGATGAGCGGTGTCTTCTGCACTTTCTTGCCGAGCGCCTTCGCGAACGGCGAGACGGTCTTCACGCAGCGCACCGCGTCGCTTGAGACGACCTTGCGGATCCCGAAGGCCTGGAGCGGGCCGACGAGCGCCTTCGCCTGGGCGGTGCCTCGGGCGGTCAGCGGACGCGCGGCATCCGCCCCGTCCCAGTCCTCGCGGGGGCGCGCCTTGCCGTGGCGGAGCACGGCGATGGGGAAGGTGGCGAGCACGCCGTCGTCGACGAAGGTGAGGAAGTTCTGGAGGATCTCGATGTCGACCGGGTAGCTCAGCCGGGCGAGGGCCTTCCGCGGTGTCAGCCACTCGATCGCGGCGATCTCCTTGTTCGGGACGAACGCCGAGGCGCGGATCGCCTCGTCGGTGGCCTCCGCGCTCCAGTAGTGGACGATCTTCTGCCGCTTGTTCGGCAGGCGGTACTTCGAGACACCCACTGGCACGCCGAGCACGACACGGATGCCGGTCTCCTCGAAGATCTCGCGCGCGGCGGTCTCGGCGAGCGATTCGCCCGGGTCGACCTTGCCTTTGGGAAGGGTCAGGTCGGCGTAGGCGGTGCGGTGCACGACGAGCACGTGGAGCTTGCCCTCGACGAGGCGCCAGACGACCCCGCCGGCGGCGTAGACGGCGGTCTCCGTCATCGCACCGCCCGCGCCCGGCGACGGCGCTGCACCTGCGTCATCGTCTTCTCCTGCAGGTCGACGAGCGGCTTGCCCTCGGCGTCGGTGTTGTGGCGCGTCCAGGTGCCCTCCGCGCCGAGGTGCCACGAGCTCGTGGTGTCGGCCATCGCAAGGTCGAAGAGGGCGGTGAGCTCGGCGAGGTGCGCGGGTTCCACGACCCGCACAAGCGCCTCGACGCGGCGGTCGAGATTGCGGTGCATCATGTCGGCGCTGCCGATGTAGATCTGCGGGTCGCCGTCATTGTGGAACGCGAAGATGCGCGAGTGCTCGAGGTAGCGGCCCAGAATCGAGCGCACCGTGATGTTGTCGCTCACGCCGGGCAGGTCGGTACGGAGCGAGCAGATGCCGCGCACCCAGACCTCGACCTTCACCCCGGCCTGGCTCGCGCGGTAGAGCGCATCGATGATCTGCTCGTCGACCATCGAGTTGACTTTGATGCGCACCGAGGCGGGCTTGCCCGCGATCACGTTGCGTCGTTCGTGGTCGATGTGGCGGAGCAGCCCCTTGCGCAGGTGCAGCGGCGCGACAAGCAGGCGCTTGAACTTCTTCTCGATCGCGTAGCCGCTCAGCTCGTTGAACAGGCGGGTGAGGTCGCGGCCGACCTGCTCGTTCGCGGTGAACAGGCCGAAGTCCTCGTAGATGCGGCTCGTCTTCGGGTTGTAGTTGCCGGTGCCGATGTGGCTGTAGCTGCGGAGGACGCCGTCCTCCTCGCGGATGACGTGCAGCAGCTTGCAGTGGGTCTTCAGTCCCACGAGGCCGTAGACGACGTGGACGCCGGCCTTTTCGAGCTTGCGGGCCCAGACGATGTTGGCCGCTTCGTCGAAGCGTGCCTTCACCTCGACGAGTGCGAGCACCTGCTTGCCGTTCTCGGCCGCGTCGATCAGCGCTTCGACGATCGGGCTGTCGCCGGAGGTGCGGTAGAGCGTCTGCTTGATGGCGAGCACATGGGGGTCGCGCGCGGCCTGCTGCAGAAACGACACGACGCTCGTCGTGAATGATTCGTACGGGTGGTGCACGAGGGCGTCACCCTTGCGGATGGCCGCGAAGATGTCGGCGCGCCCGTTCTGCTCTGCCGGCTGGAACGGGGTTGCCGTCTTCGGGACGTGCGCCGGGTAGCGCAGCTCCGGACGGTCGATGCCTGACAGGGCGAACAGGCCGCGCAGGTCGAGCGGAGCGGGGAGCCGGTAGACGTCGTGCTCGGTGATGTCGAGCTCGTCGAGGAGCAGGTCGAGTGTGACGTCGTCCATGTCCTCGGTGATCTCGAGGCGGATCGGCGGGCCGAACCGGCGGCGCAGGAGCTCGGCTTCGAGGGCCTGGATGAGGTTCTCGGTCTCGTCCTCCTCGATCACCATGTCCTCGTTGCGAGTGAGGCGGAAGGTGTGGTGCTCGAGGATCTCCATGCCCGGGAACAGGTCGTCGAGGTTCTCGGAGATGAGCTCCTCGATCGGCAGGTACCGCACGTGCGCGTCCGCCGTCTTGACTTCGACGAACCGAGGGAGCATCGGGGGCACCTTCAGACGCGCGAACTCCTGGCGTCCGGTGCGGGCGTTGCGGATGCGCACGGCGAGGTTCAGCGACAGGCCCGAGATGTACGGGAACGGGTGCGCGGGGTCGACCGCCAGCGGCATCAGCACGGGGAACACCTGCGCCGAGAAGTAGTCGTACAGGTCGCTGCGCTCGTCGTCGGTGAGGTCCGCCCAGGAGACGACCTCGATGCCGGCCTCGGCGAGGGCGGGCCGTACGTCTTCCGACCACACCCGCGCGTGGCGCTCCTGCAGCTCGTGAGCAGCCGTCGAGAGATCGGTGAGGACGTCCTGCGGGGAACGCCCCACGTTCGTGGGGACGGCGAGCCCGGTGATGATGCGGCGCTTGAGTCCCGCGACGCGCACCATGAAGAACTCGTCGAGGTTGCTGGCGAAGATGGCGAGGAAGTTCGCCCGCTCCAGCACCGGCAGGTTGTTGTCCTCGGCGAGCTCGAGCACGCGCTTGTTGAACGCGAGCCAGCTCAGCTCGCGGTCGAGATAGCGGTTGTCGGGCAGCTGCGAGTCGTACGCTTCGACGACGCCATCGAAGTCGTCGTCGTCGGCGTCGCCCAGTCCGGAGTCGTGTACCTGGGGGTCGATCATCCCCACATCATTGCAGGGCGGGGTGGCCAGTGCGTGAACGGGCCGGCCGACGGCGGTTCGTGGACGGATGCCGCGGCTCAGCCGCCGGCACCGGGCATCTGCTCGTCTTCGTAGACGTTGAACCGGTATCCGACGTTGCGGACCGTGCCGATGAGCTGTTCGAGGTCGCCGAGCTTCGCGCGCAGGCGGCGCACGTGCACGTCGACCGTGCGGGTCCCGCCGAAGTAGTCGTAGCCCCACACCTCGCTGAGCAGCTGCTCGCGGGTGAACACGCGGGAGGGGTGGGTGGCGAAGAAGTGGAGGAGCTGGAACTCCTTGTAGGTGAGGTCGAGCGGGCGACCGTGCACCTTGGCGGAGTAGGAGGACTCGTCGATCGTGATGCCGGAGGTCTGGATGCGGGTCGAGACCTGCTCCTTCGACACCCGGCCCATCGCGAGGCGGATGCGGGCGTCGACCTCGGCGGGCCCGGCGGTGCCGAGGATGACGTCGTCGACGCCCCAGTCGGAGGAGATCGCGGTGAGTCCGCCCTCGGTGACCACGAGCACGAGCGGGGCGTCCGCGCCGGTGGTGGTGAGGATCTTGCAGAGCGACTTCGCGCCGACCAGGTCGATGCGCGCGTCGATGAAGATGACGTCGGCGCTCGGGGCGTTCACCAGCTGTCCCGCCTCGGCGGGGATCTGCCGGACGCGGTGGCTGAGCAGCTCGAGCGCGGGCATGACGGCATCGCCGCTGGGTGCGGAACTCAGGACGAGCAGCTGTGCCAAGGGGATCCTTTCGGAATCAGACCCGGAACCGGTCCCATCCTAAGGTGTGCGCGGATGCCGGTCACGACCACGGCCCGTGCAGCCGACAGGCCGGTGCGTCACAATGGTTCGCATGAGTGCACCCGAGCTGTTCCCCGCCGCCCGCTTCCGCGGCGTCATCGGTGTCTGGGTCTTCGCCGTCGTGGTCGCGCTCGCGATCGGCATCTTCGCGCCGCCGGAATCGCGGGGTGCGTGGCTGCCGGTGGGTCTCGGGCTCTGCGTGCTCGCATCGTTCGCGGTGCAGCTCGCGTCGGGACGGTCGCAGGGCTTCATCATGCGGGTCTCCGCGAGCTCCCTCGGGTCGATGCTCGTCATGGGGCTCATCGGCGCCGGCTTCGCGCTCGCCGAGCTCTTCGGCGGCTGAGTCGGCGCTCGAGGGCGCCCTCGAGCGCTAAAGTGGCCGCATGGACCTTCTCGCTCTCGAACTCTTCTTCGTCGGGCTGCTCGGCCTCGCCTCGCTGGCGATCGTGTTCGTGTCGGGCGTCGTGATCAAGAACCTCTACCGCGGCCAGCGCTGAACACGTGATCGAACTGCCGACCGACCTCCCGGCCGATCTGGTCCCGCTGTCGTGGCTGCTCGGCGTGTGGGAGGGCACCGGCGTCCTCGATTACGACGCCGGCGGCCTGTCGATGTCGGGCGAGTTCTCGCACCGCGTCAGCTTCAGCCATGACGGCGGCAACGCCCTGAACTATGCAGCGTCGGCGTGGTTCGACACCGACGACGGCACCCGTCACGACCTCGTCTCCGAGATCGGCTACTGGCGCCTCGCGCGTCCCGCGACCGATGAGGATGCCGGGCCCGCACTGCTGCCGGCTCTCCGCCCCCGCTCCACGCCGCGCACCATCGATGACGTCGAGGCGCTCCGCACGCCGGAGGACGGCTTCGAGGTCGAGGTCTCGCTCGTGCACTCCGACGGGATCAGCGAGCTCTACCTCGGCCAGGTCCGGGGCCCGCGCATCGACATCGCGACCGACGCGATCGTCCGTCCCGCCGGTGCCAAGGACTACACCGCCGCGACCCGGATGTACGGCCTCGTCGACGGCCACCTGCTGTGGGCGTGGGATGTCGCCGCCCTCGGCAGCCCGCTCGGCTCGCACGCCTCGGCCCGTCTGGCGAAGGTCCAGTGATCGAGCCGGTGGCCGTTCCCGCGGCCTTCGAGCCCTTCGCCGCCGTTCCCGGCGCGGTCACCGACGCGAGCGGCATCGCCCACCTCGGCAACCCGATGCGCGAGCAGCGCGACCTCGCCGCAGGGCGCGCCCTCGCCCCGCTCGCCGATCGCGCCGTGATCACCGTGGCCGGCGAGGACCGGCTGTCCTGGCTCGACTCCATCACCTCCCAGGCGCTCACCTCGCTGGCGCCGGGCGTCGGCACCGAGCTGCTCGTGCTCGACCCGCAGGGTCACGTCGAGCACGCGGCATCCGTCGTCGATGACGGCGAGCGCGCCTGGCTGATCGTCGACCGCGACCGCGCCGCCGCGCTGGTGGGCTGGCTGCAGCGCATGCGGTTCCGGCTGCGGGTCGACCCGCAGGACGTGTCGGAGAGCTACGCCGTCGTCGGCGGCACCTCGGGCGCCGTCGCCGCGCTTCCCGCTGCGGCGGTGTGGCACGACCCGTGGCCCTCGGTCAGCGTCGGCGGATGGGGCTACTCGCCGGTCGACCCGCATCCCGGCGGAGACCGCGATTGGTCGGAAGCCATCGTCGCCGTCGCCGACCTCGCACAGCTCGCGGACTCCGCCATCCGCGGCGATCAGCCTCTTGCCGGGTCGCTCGCCGTCGAGGCGCTGCGGGTCGCCGCGTGGCGCCCGCGAGCGAGCCACGAGGCCGACGGCCGGACGCTCCCGCACGAAGTGGACTGGCTCCGCACCGCCGTGCACCTCGACAAGGGGTGCTACCGCGGCCAGGAGACCGTCGCCAAGGTGCACAACCTCGGTCACCCGCCCCGGCGTCTCGTATCGCTCCAGCTCGACGGTTCCGACGGGGAGCTTCCCGAGGTCGGCGCCGCCGTCCGCCGTGAGGGCACCGAGGTCGGCGCGATCACCTCGGTCGCACGGCATCACGAGGAGGGCCCCATCGCCCTCGTGATCGTGAAGCGCTCCGTTCCCGTCGACGCCGCCCTCGACGTCGATGTGGCCGACGGCGTGATCGCCGCCGCCCAGGAGGTCGTGGTCCCGCCGGATGCGGGACGCGCGGCATCCGTCCCGCGTCTGCCGCGGCTGTCGCAGCGGCGATGACGACCGAGCCGCCGGCCACCGCTCCGGTGTCGACCGCGCGGCGCTATCCGCGCGACGGGTGGGCGCGCCTTCGGGAGTCGGCCCCCGCGATCGTGCAGCTCGTGGTCGCCGCGACCGCCGCCTTCTCGATCGCCCACTATGGGTTCGGTCACCCCGCACCGCTGATCGCCGCGACGGTGACGATCTCGAGTCTCGGGCTCGTCCGCGACGCCCGGCCCCGCCGCGTGCTCGAGACCGTCGTCGGCATGGTGCTCGGGGTGTTCGTCGCCGAGCTGGTGGTGATCCTCGCCGGAAGCGGGTGGTGGCAGCTGGCCCTGACGCTGGCGGCGAGCCTCGCGATCGCGCGCTTCGTGTCGCCGCAGCCCGCCTTCGCGATCGCGGCGGCGATCCAGTCGATCATCGTCGTGGTGGTGCCCGCCTCGGCGCCGTTCCTCCGGCTGCTGGATGCCGTGATCGGCGGCATCATGGCGCTTCTGGTGACCGCGCTCATCCCGCGGAGCCCCCTGCGGACGGCGGTCGCCGACGGTGCGCGGCTGTTCGCCGCGTTCGATCAGGCGGCGGGCACGGTCGTCCAGGGCCTCCGCCGTGGGAGCCGGGTGCGCGCCGAGCGCGGGCTCGAGAAGGCCCGCGAGCTGCAGCGGCTCGTCGACGACTGGCGGGTGTCGGTCGAGTCGGGGCTGGCGATCGCGCGGATCTCGCCCTTCCTGCGGCGGCAGCGTGACGAGCTCGAGCGGCACGAGCGCATGCGGGCGAGCATGGATCTCGCGGTCCGGAACCTGCGCGTGGTGGCGCGTCGCGCGGTCTACCTGAGCGACGACGGGCGCGAGCGCGAGACGGCGGCCGACCTGCTCGTGGAACTCGCCCGGGGCGCCGACCTGCTGTCGAGCTCGCTGACCGACATCGCCGATGAGCCGATCGCGCGCGCCACGCTCGCCGCGGTCGCCGCACGCCTCGACCCGCTCGCCCTGGTGCCCGATGGGTCCCTCGGGGATCAGACCCTCGTCAGCGCGCTCCGGCCGCTGGCGACCGATCTGCTCTGCGCGACGGGGCTCGATCCCGCCGAGGCGCGCGCGCTGCTGCCGCGGGTCTAGCCCGCGGCTCCGTCTGCGGGGGCGACCGCGCTCCACGGGAGGGTGACCTCGCCGAGGCGCCACCGCGACCTCCCCAAGACCGGCCAGCCCGCCCGGTCGAGCGCGTCCAGCGCGGCGCGCCAGCGCTGTTCGGGTCCGAAGGAGGATGCCGGGGCCGCGCGCGTCCACTCCGTCTCCAGCGCCGCGAGGACGGCGTGGATCCGCTCCCCGGCGACGTTCCGGTGGATGAGCGCCTTCGGCAGTCGCTCCGCCGCGACGGCGGGGGAGTCGAGCCCCGCGAGGCGCAGCGAGATCGTGAGGCTGCGCGGCGCGGCATCCGGCCCCACCTCGATCCACGTGGAGATCCGTCCGAGCTCGTCGCAGGTGCCCTCCACGAGCATGCCGTCAGGACGCAGGCGCGCCGCCATCCGCTGCCAGGCGCCCACGACGTCTGCCTCGTCGTACTGGCGCAGCACGTTGAACGCGCGGATCACGGCCGGGCGTCGGCCGCCGGGAACCGGAACCTCGAAGCCGCCCCGCGCGAAGGACACCCGGGCATCGGCAGCGAACGGGGTCGCGCCCTCGCGCACGCGCTCCAGCTGCTCGAGCGCCCGCTGCACCCGCGCCGGCTCGATCTCGAGCCCGCGGACCTCGACGTCGGGGCGGGCCCGCCGGAGCCTCGCCTCGAGCTCGAAGGCGGTCACGCCGCTGGCGCCGTATCCGAGGTCGACGACGAGCGGATCGGCGGTGCGGCGGAGCACGGGGTGGCGCGCGATCCAACGGTCCACACGCCGCAGCCGGTTGGTGTTCGTGGTGCCGCGCGTGATCTGGCCCACGACCTTGTCCGCGCGCGTCATGCCCCCATGATCCCACCCCTCGCGCCGATAGGATGGCGAGCATGACAGCCCCCTACACGTTGATCCTCCTCCGGCACGGTCAGAGCGAGTGGAACAAGTCGAACCAGTTCACCGGCTGGGTGGACGTCCGCCTCACCGATCAGGGCAAGGCCGAGGCGCAGCGCGGCGGCGAGCTGCTCAAGGAGTCGGGTCTGCTCCCCGACATCTTGCACACGTCGCTCCTGTCGCGCGCGATCCAGACCGCGAACATCGCCCTCGACGCCGCCGACCGACTGTGGATCCCAGTGACGCGGTCGTGGCGCCTCAACGAGCGGCACTACGGCGCCCTACAGGGCAAGGACAAGGCGCAGACCCTCGACGAGTTCGGAGAGGAGCAGTTCATGCTGTGGCGCCGCTCGTTCGACGTGCCGCCGCCCGACATCTCCGACGACGACCCCTACACGCAGGTGGGCGACCCGCGCTACGTCGGCATCGACGGTGACGTGCCCCGCACCGAGTCGCTGAAGATCGTCATCGACCGCCTCCTGCCGTACTGGGAGCAGGAGATCGTCCCCGACCTCCGCGCGGGCAAGACCGTCCTCGTCACGGCGCACGGCAACTCGCTCCGCGCCCTCGTGAAGCACCTCGACGGGATCAGCGACGACGACATCGCCGCGCTGAACATCCCCACCGGCATCCCGCTGGTCTACCGCCTCGGCGAAGACCTGAAGCCGCTCGGCCCGGGCGAGTACCTCGACCCCGAGGCCGCCGCCGCCGGCGCTGCGGCCGTCGCCTCGCAGGGCAAGGGCTGACGAAAAGTCCCCAGACAGAGCGAAGAGCGGATGCCACGTGGCATCCGCTCTTCGTCGTTCAGGCGCTCTTCGTCGTTCAGGCGCTCTTCGTCGTTCAGGCGCTCTTCGTCGTTCAGGCGCTCTTCGTCGTTCAGGCGCTCTTCGCCTGTCAGGCGCTCTTCGCCTGTCAGGCGCTCTTCGTCTGTTCAGGCGACCGGTCCCCGTCAGATCGACGGCTCGGTGTCCTCGGTGTCGACGGCCCAGTTGCCGGTGGCGAGGTACGCGACCTTCTTCGCCACGGAGAGGGCGTGGTCGGCGAAGCGCTCGTGGTAGCGGGAAGCCAGAGTCGCGTCGACCGTGGCCGCGGCCTCTCCCTGCCAGGCGTCGCTGAGGACCTTCTCGAAGACCGAGAGGTGCAGCGCGTCGAGCTTGTCGTCCAGCTCCTGCAGGCGGGCGACCAGCGACAGGTCCTCGGTGCGCAGGAGCTCCGTCAGGATGCGCGCGGCTTCGCTGTCGATCTCACCCATCTTGGTGAAGGTGCCCTTGAGGCCCTTCGGGATGGCCCGTTCGGGGAAGCGCATGCGCGTCAGCTGCGCGATGTGCTCGGCGATGTCGCCCATGCGCTTGAGGGAGGAGCTCACGCGGATCGCCGCGACGACGATGCGCAGGTCGCGCGCGACCGGCTGCTGCCGGGCGAGGATCTCGATGGCGAGCTCGTCGATCGCGAGCGCCTTCTCGTCGATGATCTGGTCCCTGTCGATGACGTCTTCGGCCAGGGCGACGTCGCCAGTGCCGAAGGCGCGGGTCGCGTTCTCGATCGCGGTGGCGACGAGGTCGGAGATCTCGACGAGGCCGTTCTGCACTTCCTGCAGGGACTGGTGGAACACTTCGCGCATCTGGGCACCTTCTTTGTCGTGCGGAGCGGGCAGGCGGGACGCGGCATGGTGCGGCAGGCCCCGGCGATCCTCCCGCGCCAAGGTTAACGGCCGGTGCCGACGTGGTGAACACTCGGCGGTGCGCCCCGGCGAGCCCGATTCCGTCCGGATCGGGTCAGCGGCCACTCTACGCTGGGAGCATGGACTCGACGCAGCTCGCGTTGCTCGCCCTCATCATCGGGGCGCTCATCGGCGCCGCTGTCGTGGGGCTCACCGTCTTCGCCCTCCGCTCTCGCGACCGCACGCGTCGGGTGACGTCGGTGGCGATCCCCGATGGAACGGATGCCGTGCTGCAGGGCATGGATGACGCCGCCGTCGTGGTGGATGCCTCCCTGCTGGTGCTCTCCGCCTCTGCGGCCGCCGAGGTGTTCGGGCTGCACGTGGGGCAGACCCTCGCGTCGGATCCGCTGAAGCTCCTCGTCCGCGGTGTCCGTGCGAGCGGCGTCGCCGCCACCGAGACGATGAACCTGCGCCGCGGCATCGAACCGCGCCTGGTCGCCGCGCGGGCGAGCGTCATCACGCCGCGCCTCACCCTCATCGTCATCCGCGACATCACCGAGCGCGAGCGCGTCGAGCAGATGCGCCGCGACTTCGTCGCGAACACCTCCCACGAGCTGAAGACCCCCGTCGGCGCGGTGACCCTCCTCGCCGAGGCGATCGACTCCGCCGCCGACGACCCCGAGCAGGTGCGTCACTTCGCGCGCCGGCTGACCGGTGAGGCCACGCGCCTCGGCCAGCTGACCTCGCGCATCATGAACCTCTCCCGGCTGCAGTCCGCCGACGACATCGTCGAGATGCGCACCGTGTCGGTCGACGAAGTGGTCACCGCGGCGATCGAATCGCAGCAGATCACTGCGGAGGGCTCGGGCATTTCGATCGCGCGCGGCGGTGACCGCGGGCTGTTCGTGCGGGGCGACCCGCAGATCCTCATCGAGGCCGTCAGCAACCTCCTCGCCAATGCCGTCTCCTATTCGCCTCCCGGCGCGCAGGTGGGGGTCGGGGTGCGCGATGCGGAGGATGCCGTCGAGATCGCCGTGGCCGATCACGGCATCGGCATCCACGAGGACGATCAGCAGCGCATCTTCGAGCGCTTCTACCGGGCCGACCAGGCGCGCTCCCGGCGCACCGGGGGCACCGGCCTCGGGCTGTCGATCGTCAAGCACGCCGTCCAGCGCCACGGCGGGTCGGTCGAGCTGTGGTCGCGCCCCGGGCGGGGAGCGACCTTCACGATCCGACTGCCGCTCGTGCACGCCACCGAGGCGGAGACGGTGCCGGTCCGCAAGACCAAGAAGTTCACGAAGTCCATGAAGTCCGCCGGTGCCCGCGCATCGGCCGAAAAGGGAGCACGATGACCCGCGTCCTGATCGTCGAAGACGAACCCGACCTCGCCGACCCGCTGGCCTACCTCCTCCGCAGGGAGGGGTTCGAGGTCGAGATCGCCGAGGACGGCGGCGTGGCGCTCGACGCGTTCACCGCCCGTGGCGCCGACATCGTCCTGCTCGATCTGATGCTGCCTGGGATGCCGGGAACCGAGGTGTGCCGCGTCATCCGCACCACCTCGAAGGTTCCGATCATCATGGTCACCGCGAAGGACAGCGAGGTCGACATCGTCGTGGGACTCGAGCTCGGCGCCGACGACTACATCACCAAGCCCTACTCGTCCCGCGAGCTGCTGGCCCGCATGCGCGCCGTCCTGCGGCGGAGCGAGACCGAAGAGGTCGACGTCGACGACCGCATCATCGAGGGCGGTCGCGTCACGATCGACATCGACCGGCACACCGTCGCCGTCGACGGTCGCGAGATCTCCATGCCGCTCAAAGAATTCGAACTGCTCGAGCTGCTCATGCGCAACGCCGGTCGTGTGCTCACCCGCGGTCAGCTCATCGACCGGGTGTGGGGGAGCGACTACTTCGGCGACACGAAGACGCTCGACGTGCACATCAAGCGCATCCGCTCGCGCATCGAGCAGAACCCCAGCGACCCCGTGATGCTCCTCACCGTGCGCGGCCTCGGCTACCGCTTCGAGGGCTGATCCGCTCGGGCGGCGCCCGTAAACGAGAACGCCCCCGCGGGATCCGCGGGGGCGTTCTTCGTCGCGTCGAGGTCAGAGCGTCGGTGCCGGCACGAATTCGGTGTAGTAGGGGAGGGTGCCGTCGAGGATCGGGATCGCGACCTCGACGCCTTCGCCGTCGCCGGACTGGAACGACATCTCGACGTCCGAGCCGGGGATCGCGCCCAGGTTCTGGAAGAGCATCGGAGCCGACGTCACGCCGAGGCTCACGGTGCTGCGTGCGGCGACGGGGATCGTCTGCAGGTCGGAGCCGAGGCCGACGTTGAGGACCAGGTCCTCGTCGGTCGAGTTCACGATGCCGGCGATGAAGTTGCCCATCGATCCGTCTTCGTTGGCGATGATCATGGCGTTGCGGACCTTGAGCGGCCCCGAGTCGGGGACGTTGCGGCCGTCGGACGCGGAGTACTCGATGGTCGTCGCCTGCGGTGCGAGCATGTTGCAGCCGGTGGCACCCAGGACGACAGCGGCGCCCAGGGCGATGGACGCGATAAGACGCGGTTTCACGGATCCTCCAGGTGAAGCGAACGGCATCGAGATCATTCTATGCGTTCGAGCGGCCCGCTCGCGGCCTCGGAGCGGGGCAAACCTTAGCGCATGCCGCCTGTGGTATTCTGGGGGTTGCCGAAAGGACACAACTGCATGCTTTTTGAGGTTGGCGAGACCGTCGTCTATCCGCACCACGGCGCCGCGACGATCATCGAAGTCAAAGACCGCGTCATCAAGGGCGAGACGAAGAAGTACCTGAAGCTCAACGTCACGCAGGGAGACCTCGTCATCGAGGTCCCGGCGGAGAATGTCGACCTGGTGGGCGTTCGCGACGTGATCGGTAAGGACGGACTCGAGAAGGTCTTCGACGTGCTGCGCGCGCCGTTCACTGAAGAGCCGACCAACTGGTCGCGCCGATACAAGGCGAACCTTGAGAAGCTCGCCTCCGGCGATGTCATCAAGGTCAGCGAGGTCGTCCGCGACCTGTGGCGCCGTGACCAGGACCGCGGGCTCTCCGCGGGTGAGAAGCGGATGCTGGCCAAGGCGCGTCAGATCCTCATCTCCGAGATCGCACTGGCGCTGAAGGCCGACGAGGAGAAGGCATCGGCCGTCCTCGACGAGGTCCTCGCCTCCTGAGAGCGTACCGAACGGCCGGGGTCATCCCCGGCCGTTCGTCGTTTCCTGCCGCGGGTTACGATCGCGGGACCGTCCGCACCACCCCGCGCGCACCCGTCGGTACGCTCAGAGGATGAGCATCATCCCGGTCCCGCGTGTGGCCGTCGTCGTCGTCGCCGCGGGCGCGGGCACCCGCCTCGGCGGGGCATCCCCGAAAGCCTTCGTCGGGCTCGACGAGCACACCATCCTCCGCCACGCCCTCGTCGGCGTGTTCGCGGCGCCGGCGGCACAGGTCGTCGTCGTCGCGCCGCAGGAGCGGGTCGGCGACGCGCTCACCGATGCGCTCGAGGTCGCCGGAGACCGGCGTGACCTCGTCTCCGTGGTCGCCGGCGGCGCCACCCGCCAGGCCTCCGTCGCCGCGGGACTCGCCGCGCTGTGGCCCGACGTGGAGATCGTCCTCGTACACGACGCCGCGCGGGCGCTGACCCCGCACGAGGTCTTCGAGCGCGTCCTCGACGCGATCGACGCCGGCGCCGACGCCGTCATCCCCGCGCTCCCGGTCGTCGACACGCTCAAGCGGGTCGACGGCGACGCCGTGGTCGATGCTGTCGACCGGTCGGTGCTCGCCGCGGCTCAGACACCGCAGGGGTTCCGGCGCGCGGTGCTGGACGCCGCCTACCGGAGCGCCCAGGCCGACCACACCGACGATGCGGCCCTCGTGCAGGAGGCCGGCGGAACGGTGCGAACGGTTCCGGGGGACGAGCGCTCCTTCAAGATCACGACGGCCGCCGACCTCGAACGGGCACAGCAACTGGTCGGGGCAGTGACGCGGACGCCCGCTCCCGCCGTTCCCCGCGTCGGCGTCGGGACGGACGTACACGCGTTCGGCGGGGACGGCACCCTCTGGATGGCCGGCTTGGAGTGGCCCGGCGAGCAGGGGCTCCACGGTCACTCCGACGGCGACGCGGTCGCCCACGCCATCGTCGACGCGCTGCTCGCGGCAGCGGGCCTCGGCGACATCGGCACGCACTTCGGCACCGACAAGCCCGAATACGCCGGCGCCCACGCCGACGTCTTCCTCCGGCGCACCCGCGCGATCCTCGCCGAGGCAGGCTGGGTCGTCGGCAACGTCAGCGTGCAGGTGCAGGCGAAGCGGCCCCGGTTCGCGGGGCGTCGCAAAGAGGCCGAGCACGTGCTGTCGACGGCGCTCGGCGCGCCCGTCTCGGTCTCGGCGACGACGACCGACGGCCTGGGGTTCACCGGCACCGGCGAGGGCGTCGCCGCGTTCGCGGTGGCGACGGTCATCCCCGCCTGAGCGCGCTCAGAGCGACAGCGTCATGAACGTCGAATTCGGGTCGGGTCGGTAGGGCCCGAACGCCTCGCACTCGACGAAGCCCTCGCTCGCGTACAGGGACCGGGCGGCGAGGAACCCCTCCTGCGCGCCGGTCTCCAACCAGAGCGCCCGCATCCCTGTCGCGCGCGCCTGGGCGATCAGATGCTGCACGAGTGCACGCCCCACTCCCGTGCCCAGATGCGCCGCCGCGACGCGCATCGATTTGATCTCGCCGTCCTGGGCGCTGAGACGCCGGAGCGCCGCCATCCCCGCCAGATCGTCCCCCGACCAGGCCGTCCAGAAGCGGATGTCGGGATGCCGCAGCTGCTCGACGCCGAGAGCGTGCACGCTCTCGGCGGGACCCTGACCGAACATGTCACCCAGGTGCTCGGACACGAGCGCCTGGATGGCCTCGCCGGTGAGGTCGTCCGGGACGATCCGCAGCGCCGGCACGATCAGCCCTCCACCGCGAACGGTTCGGGGTCGCGGGTGCGCCGCGATCCCCACGCGAGGGTGGCGAGGCCCGCAGCGAGCACGATGATGCCGATCGCCGCGAGTGCGGAGAGCTGCTCGCCGAGCACCGTCATGCCGAGCACCGCCGCCGTGAGCGGCTCCCCGAGGGTGAGGGTCGCCGCCGTGGCTGCGGTGAGACCCTGCAGTCCCCAGGTGAACAGCGTGTAGGCGACGGCGATCGTCGCCAGGCCGAGCCACAGCGTCATCACGAGCCCGCCCGGGTCCGCGATCCAGGTCAGGTTGACGAACGGGATCGCGAGGGCGCAGATGATCGCCGACCCCGCGCCCATCGAACCCACCACGGTGAACGCGTCCCATCCGGCATCCAGCAGTCTGCGCTGTGCGTTCGCGATCACCGCGAACGATGCTCCCGCACCGATCGCACCGAGCACGCCGATCGGGTCGGCACCGCCGGTGCCCGCGCCGCCTCCGAAGCCGAGCAGCCCCACCCCGAGGGTCGCCAGGGCGGTCGCGAAGAGCCAGACGGGCGAGGGGAGGCGCCGGGTGATCGCCCACTCGAGGAGCCCCGCGAGCACGGGGGCCGAGCCGAGCGCGATGACCGTGCTGACGGCGACGCCGTTGCGCTCGGTGCCGAGGAAGAAGAGCGGCTGGTAGACCGCGAGCGCCACACCGGTGAGCGCCATCAGCAGGAGCGGGCCGGTCGTCAGACGCGCCCGGGGGCCGGGGGAGACCCGGCGATGGCGCGCAGCGAGCAGGAAGGCGATCAGCGCGAGCCCGGTGCCGCCGACGACCATGCGGGCGACGCCGACCGAGAGCGGCGTCGTGCCCTCAGGACCGACGGCCTGCGAGGTGCCGGTCGTTCCGAAGAGGACAGCCGCGGCGAGGACGGCGAGAACGTGCAGCACGCTTCATTTCTACCGCCTGTGCGGGGGCTCCCCGGCCACCCCCCGGTAGCATGGACCGGTGACGGTTCGGCTCTATGACACCCAGGCGCAGGCGCTGCGTGAGTTCGCACCCGCCGACCCCGGGAACGTCACGATGTACGTCTGCGGTCCGACCGTCCAATCGGGCCCGCACATCGGTCACGTCCGCGCCGCGCTGAGCTTCGACATCCTGCGCCGCTGGCTCGCCCACCGCTTCGGCCGCGTGACGTTCGTCCGCAACGTCACCGACATCGATGACAAGGTCCTCGCGAACGCCACGCCGGAGGAGCCCTGGTGGGCGCTCGCCTACCGGATGGAGCTGGAGTTCACGCAGGCGTACACCTCGGTCGGCATCCTGCCCCCGACGTACGAGCCCCGCGCGACCGCGTCGATCCCGCAGATGCAGGAGCTCATCTCGCGTCTCATCGACGCGGGTCACGCGTACGCGGCATCCGGCGACGTGTACTTCGACGTGCGTTCGTGGGAGGCGTACGGGTCGCTCACCCGCCAGTCGGTCGACGCGATGGAGTCCGCCGCCGACGCCGACCCGCGCGGCAAGCGCGACCCACGCGATTTCGCCCTCTGGAAGGGCGCCAAGGACGGCGAACCGGCGGATGCCTCGTGGGCATCGCCGTGGGGCACGGGCCGACCCGGCTGGCACATCGAGTGCTCCGCCATGAGTCGGCGCTACCTCGGACCGGAATTCGACATCCACGGCGGCGGCCTCGACCTGCGCTTCCCCCATCACGAGAACGAGCTCGCGCAGTCCACCGCAGCGGGCGACGGCTTCGCCCGGTACTGGGTGCACAACGGCCTGGTCACCGTCGGCGACCAGAAGATGTCGAAATCCCTCGGCAACTTCCTCCTCGCCGCCGACATCCTCGACGAGTTCGACCCGCTCGTGGTCCGCTACGCCCTCGCGTCGGCGCACTACCGATCGAACCTCGACATCTCGCCCTCGACCTTCGCCGAAGCGGATGCCGCGCTCGACCGCATCCGGAGCTTCCAGGCACGGGTGGCCCGCATCGACGCCCCGTTCGAATGGTCCGCCGAGCGTCCGGAGACGGATGCCGAGCCGGAGAACCTCTTCGTGCTGCCCGCCGCGTTCGCGGCTGCGATGGACGACGACCTCGGCGTGCCGCAGGCGCTCGCCGCCGTGCACGAGACGGTGCGACGCGGCAACGCCGCCCTCGACGCAGGCGACACCGACGCCGCGTCGATCGCCGCCTGGCAGGTCCGGGAGATGACGGGCCTCCTGGGTATCGACCCGACGGCGCCGCAGTGGCAGCGGGGCGCCGCAGCGCCCGCGACCGAGGCACTCGACGTGCTCGTGCGCACCATGATCGACCAGCGCGCGGATGCCCGCGCGAACAAGGACTGGGCGAGTGCCGACCGTATCCGCGACGCGATCGCGGCGGCCGGCATCGTCTTGGAAGACGGTCCCTCCGGGACACATTGGAGTTTGGAAAATGGCTAAGTTCGGCAACCCCTCTGCAGGCAAGGGCAAGAAGGGCCCCACGAAGGGTTCCGGCGGCAAGAACCGCCGCTCGCTGGAAGGACGCGGCCCGACACCCAAGGCCGAGGACCGCGCGTGGCACCCCGCCGGCAAGCGCAAGGCCGCCCAGGAGCGATACATCGCAGCCGGTGGCAAGACCCCGCAGCGCTCGAGCGGCGGCAACCGCGCGCCCAAGTCGAAGGCCGGTGACGACACCGAGACCGTGACCGGGCGCAACAGCGTGCTCGAGGCGCTGCGCGCCAAGATCCCCGCCACGGCGTTCTACATCGCCCAGCGCGTCGAGATGGACGACCGCGTCAAGGAGATGCTGTCGATCACGACGCACCGCGGCATCCCCGTCCTCGAGGTCACTCGACAGGAACTCGACCGCATGGCCGGGTTCGACGGCGTGCACCAGGGCGTCGCACTCAAGGTGCCTCCGTACGAGTACGCGCACCCGCAGGACCTCCTCGAGGACGTCATCGAGAAGGGTCAGCTGCCCCTGTTCGTCGCCCTCGACGGCGTCACCGACCCGCGCAACCTCGGCGCCATCATCCGCTCCACCGCAGCCTTCGGCGGCCAGGCGGTCATTGTGCCGCAGCGCCGCTCCGCCGGCGTCAACTCGGCAGCCTGGAAGACCAGTGCCGGTGCCGCCGCGCGCGTTCCCGTCGCGATCGCCGCGAACCTGACGACCATGCTCAAGGAGTTCAAGAAGCAGGGCGTCTTCGTGCTCGGCCTCGACGGTGGCGGCGACGTGTCGCTCCCCGCCCTCGAGCTCGCCGACCGGCCCGTCGTGATCGTCGTCGGCTCAGAGGGCAAGGGCCTGTCGCGCCTGGTGACGGAGACGTGCGACCAGATCGTGTCGATCCCGATCCACGCGGCGACCGAATCCCTCAACGCCGGCATCGCGGCATCCGTCGCGCTGTATCAGGTCTCGACCCTGCGCGCCGCGCAGGACTGACGAAAGGACACCACATGACCCGTATCGCCGTCATCGGAGGCACCGGCTACGCCGGAAGCCACATCGTCCAGGAGGCCGTCTCGCGCGGTCACACGGTCGTCTCCGTCGCCCGCAAGCTTCCGGCTGAGCGGATCGAGGGCGCCACCTACGTCGAGGGCACGCTCCTCGACGCGCCTGCCCTCGCCACCGAGCTCGACGGTGTCGAGGTCGTCGTCTTCACCACCTCGCCGCGCGGCGACATGGCCGGCAAGATGCGCGACGCGGTGGGCGAGGTGATCGCTGCGCTGCCCGCCGAGGTTCGCGTCGGAGTCGTCGGCGGTGCCGGCGGCAGCCTCGTCGCTCCCGGCGGCCCCCGCGTCGTCGACAGCGGATTCCCCGACGAGATCAAGCCCGAGGCTCTCGAGGCGATCGGCATCCTCGAAGATCTGCAGTCGGATGACCACGGTCACGACTGGTTCTACATCCACCCGGCCGGGGGCTTCGGTTCCTGGGCGCCAGGGGAGCGCACCGGTTCCTACCGTGACGGCGGCGACGTCATCGTCACCGATGACAAGGGCGAATCCTTCATCTCGGGCGCGGACTTCGCGATCGCCGTGCTCGACGAGATCGAGACGCCGCGGCACTCCCGCGAACGTTTCACCGTCGGCTACTAGACCAGATCGCGCCAGTCCACGTCGTCCTCGTCGCTCACCGGCACATCGCCGGTGACGACGGGCACGGCCATCGTCTCCGTCGGCGGTCCCATGACGGTCGCCTCGTCCCGGCGGTGCCGCAGGACGTCACTGATGTACGACGACAGCACCTCGGCGATGGGCACCGAGCGTCCACGGGCCTGCGACATGTACCAGCGGTGCTCCAGCACCTGATGGAACACCTCCGCCGGCTCCAGCTTCGCGCGGAGGTCCCACGGGATCGCCTTCACGACCGGCTCGAACACGCGGGTGACCCACTCGTGCGCGACCATGTCCTCGTCGTTGCCGAGACGGGAGACGCGGGCGGCGAACTCATCCATGTCGTTGAGCAGGCGTCGCGCCTGGTTCTCCTGGGCGTCGAGGCCCGTGAGGCGCAGCAGACGTCGCTGATGGTGCCCGGCGTCGACGACCTTCGGCTGGATGAGCACCTTCGCGCCGTCGGCGGTCTCATCGATCGACATCTCGCCGATGTCGAAGCCGAGGGTGTTCAGTCGCTGCACCCGCTCGGTGATCCGCCATGTCTCGTCCGCCGCGAACGTCTCCCGCTCGGTGAGCGCGCTCCACAGCGACCGGTAGGACGACATGATGCCGTCGGCGATCGCGACGGCATCGACACCGCCCTCCAGGCGGCCACCGGCTTCGAGGTCCATGATCTCGCCGGCGATGTTGGTGCGGGCGACATCGAGGTCGTGCTCCCGCTGGCCGCGCGTCAGGCCGCTCTCGTGGAGCTCACCCGTCTCCGCGTCGACGAGGTAGGCGGCGAAGGCACCGGCATCCCGTCGGAACAGCGTGTTCGACAGCGACACGTCGCCCCAGAAGAAGCCGACCGTGTGGAGGCGGACCAGGAGCACGGCGAGGGCGTCGACGAGGCGATTGGCGGTGTCGGGCCGGAGGACTTGGGTGAACAGCGCCCGATAAGGGAGCGAGAACTTGAGGTGCGAGGTGACGAGCGCTGCCGGGAGTGGCTCGCCCTTGCCGGTGCGGCGACCGTCGATGACGGCGACACGGTCGACGCAGGGGACATCGAGACGCGCGAGCGAGCCGAGCATCTCGTATTCACGGCGCGCCATCTCGGCCGTCGTCTCCTTGACGGCGACGACGCGCCCGGACAGGTTCGCGAACCGTACGAGGTGCCGTGAGAGGCCCTTCGGCAGCGACACGATCGTGTCGCTCGGCCATTCGGCCAGCGGTGTCGACCACGGCAGCGCGAGCAGCCCCGCGTCGACGTTGCTGGCCGTGATGCTCAGCGATTGGACCACGCTAACTCCTGGAGACGCGACGCGGCGCGGGAGGTCCGAAGACCTGCCCGCGCCGCGTCATTGCCACGGGGACGATCAGGCCGAAGCGGTCGCCTTGTCGTTGAGGCGGTCGCCCGACTCGAGGTCGAAGGCGTGCACGTGACCCGGCTTGGCGGCCAGGGTGACCGTCTCGCCGGCGTTCGGGTGGTTGCGGCCGTCGACGCGAGCGACGATGTCGGTGCGCTTGCCGCCGATCTCGGTGTGACCGTAGAGGTAGCCGTCAGCGCCGAGCTCCTCGACGAGGTCCACCTGGACCGAGAGGCCACGGCCGTCGGCGGGGCCGACCTCGATGTCCTCGGGGCGGACGCCCACGGTGACCTGGCTGCCGTGGGCGCGGCCCACGGTGTCGCGGTCGAGCGGGACGACCTCGGTGCCGAACCGCACGCCGCCCTCGGCGAGGTCCGCCGGGAACAGGTTCATGGCGGGGGAGCCGATGAAGCCGGCGACGAAGACGTTGTTCGGCTTCTCGTACAGGTCACGCGGGGTGCCCACCTGCTGGAGCAGGCCGTCCTTGAGGACCGCGATGCGGTCGCCCATCGTGAGGGCCTCGGTCTGGTCGTGGGTGACGTAGACGGTGGTGACGCCCAGGCGACGCTGGAGCGAGGCGATCTGGGTGCGGGTCTGCACGCGGAGCTTGGCGTCGAGGTTCGACAGCGGCTCATCCATGAGGAAGACCTGCGGCTGGCGGACGATCGCGCGGCCCATGGCGACACGCTGACGCTGACCACCCGAGAGGGCCTTCGGCTTGCGGGTCAGGTACTGCTCGAGGTCGAGCAGCTTCGCCGCCTCGAGCACACGCTGAGCGCGCTCCTCCTTGCCGACACCGGCGATCTTGAGCGCGAAGCCCATGTTCTCGGCGACGGTCATGTGCGGGTACAGCGCGTAGTTCTGGAAGACCATCGCGATGTCGCGGTCCTTCGGCGGCACGTCGGTGACGTCGCGGTCGCCGATGCGGATGGCGCCGGAGTTGACCTCTTCGAGGCCGGCGAGCATGCGCAGGGAGGTCGACTTGCCGCAGCCGGAGGGGCCGACGAGGACGAGGAACTCACCGTCACCGACCTCGAGGTTGAGCTTGTCGACGGCCGGGCGGGTGCCACCGGGGTACAGACGGGTTGCGTTGTCGAACGTGACGGACGCCATTGTTTCTTCTCCTTCACCGGCAGGTACGTGCCGGACGATCCGTTGTGAAGCGAGCGGGGGTCTCCCCGCACACCCTTCATCGGGTGCGTGCCCAGTATGTCACGGGAAGGGGCGATCGGGAGGGGACATCGGGTCAGCCAATTTCCAGGGCCCTTGGCTAGCATCGACAGGTCCGCTACACCCGAGCGGACGACCGCAGTGCGGCACCACAGATTTCCCCGAGGTTCCATGTCACACGACTCCGGCGAGAACACGCCCGCCGTCCCCGATCGGCGCGAGGCTGTCCGCGAGAAGGCCCAGCTCGTTCACGCGCGCCAGTCCCGTGCCCGCATCGCGCGGCGCGTCGGGCTGGGCGTCTTCGCTGCCGGCGCCGTCGCCGCGGTGGGCGGCGCCGTGGTCTGGTCGGTCATGTCATCGACCGATGGCCGCGACCTGATGCCCGCCGGCGTGACCGCTGACGGCTTCGCCATCACGTCTGTCGCCGGGGCTGCCCCCGAGGCGGGTGCCGCGATCATGGAGGCGTCTCCGACGGCGACCCCCACCGCCGAGCCCCAGGCCGACGCTGAGGTCGAAGGTGAGGCCACCGCCGACCCCATCGACATCCGCGTGTACGTCGACTACCTCTCGCCCGGCGCGCGCGACTGGCACCTGGCCAACGTCGAGCAGCTGACCACGTGGGTCGACCAGGGTGCGGCGACGCTGTCATACCACCCGGTGTCGATGCTCACCGCGAAGTCGAACGGGACGAAGTACTCGCTCCGTGCCGCCGCGGCATCCGCCTGTGTCGCCACGTACGCCCAGGACGTCTTCTTCGCCTACAACTCCGAGCTGCTCAGCCGCCAGCCGGCGATCGACTCCGACGGCCACTCCGACACGGAGCTCGCCGACATCGCGCAGGCGATCGGTGCGAAGGACCCCGAGACGGTGCGCTCATGCATCGAAGACGGCGACTTCATCCAGTGGGCCAAGGACGCCACCGACCGCGCGATCGATGAGCTCCCCGACACCGATGGTCTGTCGCTCACGGGCGCGCCGACGATCCTCGTGAACGGTCAGTCCTACCTCGGTGTGCTGACGGATGCCGCGGAGTTCTCGCAGTTCGTCCTCACCAGTGCCAGCGACGCCTTCTACAAGAAGCAGGCCGAGCTCACGAGCCCCACACCCACGCCCACACCCACAGCCACCCCTGCACCGTGACGCGGGTGCGCCCACAGTAGACTTGGCGCTCTGCCGGCTTGGCGCAATTGGTAGCGCACCGTACTTGTAATACGGGGGTTGCAGGTTCAAGTCCTGTAGCCGGCACTCCTCGGATGCGTCGGACCGGACGTCGTCCTCGTCGTCCGCTCCGACGCGCTGTCAGTCGGAGGCGCGGGGGGAGACGCGCACCTCGGCGATGCGGCGCCGGTCCATCGCTGTCACCTGGATCGTCGCGCCGTCGACCGCGACGACGTCGCCCACCATCGCGAGACGTCCGAGCTGCTCGGTGATGAACCCGGCGATGGTGTCGGACGATCCGCGGGGGAGATCGATGCCGGTGACCTCTTCGAACTCCGCGAGGTTCAGTCGTCCGTCGACGACGCCGTCGCCGGCGGACGGGAGGGCGGCGGTGTCGTACTCGTCGAAGATCTCCCCGACGACCTCCTCGACCAGGTCCTCGAGCGTGACGATGCCGTCCGTGCCGCCGTACTCGTCGACGACCACCGCGATGTGGTGGCCATCGGCACGCATCCGCGTGAGGGTGGGGAGCACTCCGGCGGTCGACGGGAAGTACGACATCGGGCGGAGCACGCGCTCCAGCGGCGCGTCGGGGTCGGTGCCGATCAGCTCGAACAGGTCGCGCACGTGGACGAAGCCGACGATGTCGTCGATCGACTTGTCGGACACCGGGTAGCGGGAGAAGGGCAGGTCGCGCACCTGCGCGACCGCCTCTGCGATGGTCGCCGTCTCGTCGAGAGCGGTCACCTCGGGACGGGGGCGCATCACCTCGCTGAGCTGACGACCCCGCAGGGACAGCACGTCGTCGAGGATCTTCCGCTCATCCTCCGGGAGGCCTTCGTGACTCGCGACGATGTCACGGACCTCCTCGTCGGTCAGTTGCTCTCCGCTCTTGTCGGGGTCGCCGCCGAGCAGCCGCACGAGTGCGTTCGTGGACACCGAGAGCAGCCAGATCACCGGGCGCATGAGCTTCGCGAACCCGTTCAGCACGGGAGCGACGGCATAGGCGAACTGCGCGTTGCGCTGGATCGCGAGACGCTTGGGCACCAGCTCCCCGAGCACGAGCGACAGGTAGGCGATCACCAGGGTGAGCAGCACCGTCGCGAGGGTGAGGGCGAGACCGCTCTCCACCCCGAGCGCCTCGAACAGCGGCGAGACGGACGGGGCGATCGACGCCGCACCGTATGCGGCCGACGCGAAGCCGGCCACGGTCACGCCGATCTGCACAGCCGAGAGGAAGGTGTTCGGGTTGCGCGCCAGGTCGGCCACCTTCTGCCCACGCCTGCCGCGTGCCGCGATCGCGTTCAGCTGCGACTCGCGCAGCGTCACGAGCGCCATCTCGGTCGCGGCGAACACACCGCCCACGAGCACGAACGTGATGACCAGGGCGATGTTCCAGATGAGGTCGCCACTCATCGCGTGCGCTCCTGACGGGGGTGGAGGTGGGATGCCGCGGGGCGGCACGCGGCGCGGGCCGGATCAGTCGCGTCTATCGGCCGGCTCCGGGGCGGTGGTGTCGATCTGCTCACCGCGCACCTTGTCGCGGCCCGGGACCCGGGACCCGGCGCGTGCGGATGAGGCTCGCAACGGCGGCGACGGTGATCGTCAGCGAAATGAACAGGAGCGAGAACCAGATCGGGATCTCGGGAGCCCACAGCATCGGCTCGCCGCCGTTGATGAACGGCAGCTCGTTGACGTGCATCGCGTGCAGCACGAGCTTCACGCCGATGAAGGCGAGGATGACGGCGAGGCCCTGCGCCAGGTACACGAGGCGCTCGAGCAGGCCGCCGATCAGGAAGTAGAGCTGGCGGAGACCCATGAGCGCGAACGCGTTCGCCGTGAAGACGATGTACGCCTCCTCGGTCAGGCCGTAGATGGCCGGGATCGAGTCGACGGCGAAGATCAGGTCGACGAAGCCGATCGTGATGATCGTGAGAAGCATCGGTGTGACGAACCGCTTGCCGTCGAGGCGGACGGTCAGCCGGTCGCCGTGGTACTCCTCGGCGACCGGGAGGTGCCGGCGGACGAACTGCATGACCTTGCCCTGTGAGGGGTCGCCGTCGTGGCCGCCGAAGGCCTGACGGTAGGCGAGGAACAGGAGGAGCGCGCCGAAGACGTAGAAGATCCACGAGAAGTTCTCGATCAGCGCCGCACCGACGGCGATGAAACCACCGCGGAGGATGAGCGCGATGACGATGCCGATCATCAGCACTTTCTGCTGATAGATCTTCGGAACCGCGAACCCGGTCATGACGATGAGGAAGACGAAGAGGTTGTCGATCGACAGCGCCTTCTCGGTCAGGTAGCCCGCGAAGTACTCGCCGCCGTAGCGCCAGTCGCTGAAGACGCCGATACCAACACCGAACAGCAGCGCCAGGCCGATGTAGAACGCCGACCACCGGGCGGATTCGCCGATCGTGGGGGCGTGGGGTTTGCGGACGTGCGCGAAGAACTCGTAGACGAAGAACGCGATGGTGACGGCGATCGTGATCGCCCAGATGAGGGGGGTGATGTTCACCGGGAGGTCTCCTGGGGAGGCGTGACGGATGGACGCCAGAGTCTCCTCCATCCCGCGGTGCGGGACCGATGGCCCGGAATGCCGTGGCATCCGTAATGGCGAGCCGATCGTGTCGGAGTACTCCCCCTGGAGTTCTTCATCGTATGAAGCGGACCTTTCCGATTCCTGTGAGCGGTCTCGGCCGCCTCACCGTCCGGCGGGCTCCTTCGGTTCGTCGTTCGCGTACGGAACCGACTCGGCCGCGCGCGAGTACGGGATGAACCAGCTCCCGAAATCCGTCGGGGGGAACCCGTCGGCGGTGTCGTCGTCGGGGTCGTCGGCAACATACAGCGAATCGATGTCGAGATCTTGGAACAGCACCGCGTCCAGATGCGCGCGCCACCCGTACGGCAAGGCTCCCTTGAGCTGCTCCGCACCTCGCTCGGCCTCATCGAGCACGATCTTCAGCGCCAACTCGTGTGCGATGGTCTGCGGGTACACCGGTGCCGCCGTCAGCCGCGACGTCACCTCGATCATGGCCGCGAGGAATTTCTGGGCGAACGCGCGGTCGTAGTGGCGGGCGAACGTCGGCGGCAGCTGAGACAGAACATGCGTGTCGCGCACGTGCAGGTCGCGGACGGGGGTCGTGGCAAGGGTGACGACGTCCTCGAAGAGGCAGTCGACGACGACGACCGACGCGTTCCAGATGAGACCCTTCAGAACTGACCGCTGGCGAAGGTCACGCGCTCCTTCCGCCGCGTCGGTCTCATCTGCGAACAGTTCGTTGAGCGCCCAGTCGATTCCCGGCAACCGCGCGCCGGCCTGCGCGACGCGGGTCTCGTCGCTCGAGGCGGAGGGCACAGAGCCGGCTGTGCCGTCTGCGTCGGAGGACAGCACACGCGCTTCGAGGGCTTCGAGCTGAACGTGACGCCCCGCGTCGGTCGCGACCGTCACATCGAGGAGAGACAGGATCGCGGCGTCGTGAGCAGGGTGTCTGCGGTTGGAGACGGGGTCTCCTGCCGGGGGCGCGTCGCAGGTCAGATCGACATCGATGCGCACAGTGGCGTGAAATCGGTCCGCGGAGGGCATGGCCAGATCGTAGCGAGCGCGCGGCGACGCGTCATGTTCGGGTCGCCGCGCGGCGCGGCATCACTGCGTGGCGTCGGCGACCCCCAGCACATCCAGCAGCCACGCGAGCTCGAAGGCGCGCTCGCGCCACGAGTTGTACCGGCCGCTCACGCCCCCGTGGCCGGCGACCATCTCGCACTTCAGGAGGGCGTCGGCGCCGACTTCGCGCAGGCGCGCGACCCACTTGGCCGGCTCGACGTAGAACACGCGGGTGTCGTTGAGCGAGGTCACCGCGAGGATGCGCGGGTACCGGACACCTTCCTGCACGTTCTCGTACGGCGTGTACGACTTCATGTAGGCGTAGACGTCGGCGTTGTGGAGCGGGTCACCCCACTCATCCCATTCGATGACCGTCAGCGGGAGCGACGGATCGAGGATCGTCGTCAGCGCATCCACGAACGGCACCGCAGCGACGATGCCCGCGAAGAGGTCGGGCGCGAGGTTCGCGACGGCGCCCATGAGCAGGCCACCGGCGGAGCCACCTTCGGCGACGAGTCGATCGGGGGTCGTGTATCCGGCATCCACCAGGTGGCGCCCCACCGCGACGAAGTCGGTGAAGGTGTTGCGCTTGTTCAGCAGCTTGCCGTCCTCGTACCACTGACGGCCCATCTCGCCACCGCCGCGGACGTGCGCGATCGCGAAGATGACGCCGCGGTCGAGCATCGACAGGCGGGCGACCGAAAAGCCGGGCTCGATGGAGTGCTCGTACGAGCCGTACCCGTAGAGGTGCGTCGGGCGCGGGCTGTCACCCGGCTCTCCGAACGAGCGCTTCCACACCAGCGACACCGGGACGCGGGTGCCGTCGTCGGCAGTCGCCCAGATGCGGGCCTGGCCGTAGTCGGACGGCTCGTACCCGCCGAGCACGGGCTGGCGGCGGCGCAGCAGCAGCTCCCCACGCGCGACGTCGTAGTCGAAGACCGTGCCGGGCGTGATGAACGAGGCGAAGCCGAGGCGGATCACCGGCGGCGCCCACTCCGCACTGCCCGATTCGCCGACCGCGTACAGCTCCTCGTCGAACGCGATCTCGCGGACCGTGTCGGTCGCATAGTCGAGGATCCCCACGCGGGCGAGACCGTCGCGGCGGTACTCGGCGACGGCCCAGTCGCGGTAGGCGGAGACGTCGAGCAGGCGACGCCCCGGCGCATGGGGGAGGACGACGCGACGCTCGCCCTGCGGATCGACAGCCGCGACGCGGACGAGCTCGAAGTCGAGTGCGCCGTCGTTGTGGAGGATGTACAGCACGTCTTCGCCGCCGACGACGGCGTGGGTCAGCGAGTACTCGACGCCCTCCCGCCGCGGCCACACGGACTGCGGCGTCGCCGTCAGGTCGTCGGCCGGGACGAGGAACTCCTCCGACGTGATGGACGATCCCACCCCGATGACGAGGTACCGGTCGCTGCGCGTGAACCCGGCCCCCACCCAGTACCGCTCGTCGGGTTCGGTGAACAGGGTCACATCGGCCGCGGCATCCGTCCCCACAACGTGCAGCCACACGGTGTCGGGCCGCCAGGCGTCGTCGACCGTCGTGTAGACGATGTGGCGCCCGTCGGGAGAGAACACCGCTCCCGAGAAGGTGCCTTCGATCAGGTCGGCGAGGTCCTCTCCGGTGCGCAGGTCGCGCACGCGGAGCGTGTAGCGCTCGTCTCCGGAGACATCGACGCCATAGAGCATGCGGGTGCCGTCGGTGGAGATGTCGAGGCTCCCGAGCGAGAAGAACTCATGTCCCTCGGCCTCGAGATTGCCGTCGAGGAGCACCTGCTCGCCCGGGACCGGCACGTCGGGGGAGAGGAGCGGCGGAGTCCAGTCGTCCTGATCGGCGATCGGGGCGCGGCAGTGGATGCCGTACTGCTGGCCCTCCACGGTGCGGGCGTAGTACCACCACTCGCCGCGGCGCGACGGCACCGACAGGTCGGTCTCGAGCGTGCGACCCTTGATCTCCTCGAAGATTTGCTCCCGCAGGGGCTCGAGGTGGGCGGTCCGCGAGGCGGTGTACGCGTTCTCCGCCTCCAGGTGCGCGAGGACATCGGCGTCCTCCTTGGCGCGGAGCCACTCGTAGCGGTCCTCGATCTCGTCTCCGTGGTGCGAGCGGACGATGGGTCGGGCGTCGGCGAGCGGGGGCTGCAGGGCGTCGGTGGTCACCGGTCCACGCTAACGGACGCCGGTGCGGGCGCCCGGGGTGATGATTCAGGTTCGAATGTGCGAGGATTTCTCCGGCCCGGTTGAACAGCAGGTGACGCCTGGGTGAACTCTTCGTTCGCAACGCCGATCGCCGCGGCACCCGTTCCCCCCCCGACCTGACGGAAAGCGAACTGTGGAAACCGCAGCCCTCATCGTCGTCCTCGTCATCGCGCTGGCGCTCTTCTTCGACTTCACCAACGGCTTCCACGACACGGCCAACGCCATGGCGACCCCCATCGCCACCGGCGCGCTGCGGCCGAAGGTCGCTGTCCTCCTGGCCGCCGTCCTCAACCTGGTGGGCGCGTTCCTGTCGACCGAGGTGGCCAAGACGATCTCCGGCGGCATGATCCGCGAGGATGAACTCTCCGCCTCGATCTTCCCCGCGATCATCTTCGCGGGCCTCATCGGCGCGATCACCTGGAACATGCTCACCTGGCTCCTGGGACTTCCCTCGAGCTCGTCGCACGCGCTCTTCGGCGGACTCATCGGCGCGACGCTGGTGGGTGCGAGCGCCGCCGCCATCGACTTCGGCGTCGTGATGTCGAAGGTCGTCCTGCCGGCGCTCATCGCGCCCCTCACCGCCGGCATCATCGCCTTCGTCGTCACGAAGATCGCGTACGCCGCGACGCGTCGCTACGACAACAAGCCCGACGGCCGCGACGGATTCCGCTGGGGACAGATCTTCACGTCCTCCCTCGTCGCACTCGCGCACGGCACCAACGACGCCCAGAAGACGATGGGCGTCATCACCCTCGCCCTCATCACAGTGGGCTGGCAGACCCAGTCCGACCCTCAGCCGTGGGTCGTCGTCGCGTGTGCCGTGACGATCGCACTCGGGACCTACATGGGCGGCTGGCGCATCATCCGCACGCTCGGCAAGGGCCTCACCGACGTCAAGCCCGCGCAGGGGTTCGCCGCCGAGGCATCCACCGCCTCGACGATCCTCGCCTCGAGCGCCCTCGGCTTCGCCCTCTCGACCACCCAGGTCGCCTCTGGCTCGGTCATCGGCTCGGGCCTCGGCCGACGCGGCTCGAAGGTCCGCTGGAACACCGTCGGACGGATCATGGTCGGCTGGCTGCTCACCCTCCCCGCCGCCGGTGGCGTGGGCGCGCTCGCCGCCCTCATCGTGGTCTGGTTCGGGCAGCTCGTCGGCGTCATCATCGGCGCCGTCGCCGCCGTCGCGATCATCCTCGGGATCTTCCTCCGCTCGCGACGCAACGAGGTCACCCACGCGAACGCCATGAACGAGGTGGCCGACTCGGGACGCGCCGTCAAGGTGAAGCGCAACCCGCCGCCCACCCGTCGCCAGCTCCGCGCCGAGCGTGAGAAGGCGGCCGCGACGAGCGTCGCACCCGCGACTCCCGCGTCCACCACCGCCACCATCGACGACGAGGAGAGCGCACGATGAGCATCGCGATCGATTGGCTCGCCTTCGTCGAGGTCTTCGTCGCAGCCCTCAGCGCTGCGGCGGTCGTCGTCACCTTCTACGCGATCGGTCTGCGCCTGCTGGTGCGCGCCGGGCGCGCACCCGTGGTCGCCCCCGCCGACTTCACCGACGCGCTGACGGTCATCACCGAGAAGGACCGCAAGCGCGCCGCGAAGGCGGCGGCCAAGGCCGCCAAGAAGAGCCCGCTCAGCGCCGGACAGAAGCGTGTCGCACTCGTCGGGGCGTACGCCTCGTTCTCGGTGTGCGCGGTCGTCGTGCTCGCGGGCCTGCTGCTGATCATCTTCAACCACTGACCGTCTGCGGCCTGCCCGCGGCCCGAGCGAAGGTCGGCGACGGTCTTTAGGCTGACGGCATGCAGCCCGTCTCGTTCGGCCAGTATGCGCCGGCCCGCCGCACGATCATCCATCTCAGCGACACCCATCTGCTGGGTGCCGATCGGCACCTGGGCGATCGGTTCGACGCCACCGGTGGCCTGGTCGCCGCACTCGCGGCTGTCGAGCGCACCGGCATCCGTCCCGATGCGATCGTGTTCACGGGGGACCTCACCGACCTCGGCGAGCCGGCGGCGTATCGGCGACTGCGCGAGCTCGTCGAACCGGTGGCAGAGCGGCTCGGTGCGCCGATCGTCTGGGTCGCCGGCAACCACGACGAGCGCCCCGCCCTGCGCGAGGGCCTGTTCGACCTTCCCGGAACGCAGGAGCCGGTGACCGGCGTGTGGGACCTCGGCGGACTGCGTCTGATCGCGCTCGACTCCACCGTGCCGGGATGGCACCACGGCGAGCTCGACCAGCCGCAGCTGGAATGGCTGCGCGGCGTGCTCGCCGAGCCGGCCCCTCTCGGGACGATCCTCGCGCTCCACCACCCGCCGCTGCCGAGTCACGTGCCGCTGTTCGACATCCTCGAACTCCAGCGTCAGCACGAGCTCGCCGAGGTCATCGCGGGCAGCGACGTCCGTGGCATCCTCGCCGGGCACCTGCACTACTCCACGAGCGGCACCTTCGCGGGCGTTCCCGTCTCGGTCGCCTCCGCCACCTGCTACACGATGAACCTGCAGCGGCCCGGCACCGAGGTGAACGGAATGGATGCCGGGCAGTCGTTCCATCTCGTCCACGTGTACGACACCACCCTCACCCACTCGGTGGTGCCGGTGGTCGAGACCTATACCGCGGACCACTTCACGGCGGAGTGGGCGGCGCGGATGGCCGCTCTCACCCCCGAGCAGCGTCTGGAGGAGTTCTCGCGGAAGCGATGACCACGACGTGTGGGTGCCCACGGACATGCCGTCAAGACCCGATGCGCGGAAGGGGCACCGGGCTAGGCTCGAGAGCACCCCCTTTACGCTGTGAGACCCACAAGGACACCCCACATGGCACTGGACGCAACGACGCGCACCGAATCCGACTCCCTCGGAGAACTCGAGATCCCCGCCGATGCCTATTGGGGCATCCACACGGCGCGGGCGCTGGAGAACTTCCCGATCTCGATGCGCCCCATCTCGGTGTACCGCGACCTGATCGTCGCCCTCGCGATGGTGAAGCAGGCATCCGCCCGGGCGAACAAGGAGATCGGCGTCCTCGACGCGGAGAGGGCGGATCTCATCGACCGCGCCTCCCAGCGGGTCATCGACGGTGAGTTCCACGATCAGTTCGTCGTGGGTGTGGTGCAAGGCGGTGCCGGCACCAGCACGAACATGAACGCCAACGAGGTCATCACCAACATCGCCCTCGAGATGGCGGGCCGTGGGAAGGGCGACTACGCGTTCCTCTCGCCCATCGACCACACCAACCGCAGCCAGTCGACCAACGACGTCTACCCGACCGCGATCAAGGTCGGACTCGGGCTCGACCTCCGCACCCTCCTCGAAGAGCTCGACCTGCTGCGCCGCGCGTTCCTCGCCAAGGCGACCGAGTTCCATGACGTCCTGAAGGTCGGTCGCACGCAGCTGCAGGATGCCGTGCCGATGACCCTCGGGCAGGAGTTCCACGGCTTCGCGACGACGCTGGGGGAGGACTACCACCGGCTTCGGGAGAACGCCCACCTCCTCTACGAGGTGAACATGGGCGCCACCGCCATCGGCACCGGCATCACGACCCACCCCGACTACGCGCCCGCGGTCATCCGCCACCTGCGCGACATCAGCGGCCTCGACCTCGAGCTCGCCGCCGACCTCGTCGAATCGACGAGCGACACCGGCGCGTTCATGTCGTTCTCGTCCTCGCTCAAGCGCAACGCCATCAAGCTGTCGAAGATCAGCAACGACCTGCGACTGCTCTCCAGCGGGCCCCAGGCCGGCTTCGGTGAGATCAACCTGCCCGCCCGCCAGGCGGGATCGAGCATCATGCCCGGCAAGGTGAACCCGGTGATCCCGGAGGTCGTGAACCAGGTGGCCTTCGCGGTCGCCGGTGCCGATCTCACCGTGACGATGGCGGTCGAGGGCGGCCAGCTGCAGCTCAACGCCTTCGAGCCGATCATCGCCCACTCGATCTTCCAGTCGATCACCTGGATGCGTCGTGGCATGCGCACCCTCCGCGTCAACTGCGTCGACGGCATCACCGCCAACCGCGAGCGCCTGGGCACCATGGTCGGCTCGTCCGTGGGCGTCATCACGGCACTCACCCCCTTCATCGGGTACGCGGCGGCGGCGGCGCTCGCCAAGACGGCGCTGCTGACCGGACGCAATGTCGGCGACCTCGTCGTGGAAGCCGAGCTGATGTCCCGCGAGGAGGTCGACAAGCAGCTCTCTCCTGCTCGCCTGTCCGGACTTCAGGCGCACACGCGTGCGATCCCGGTGATCACCAGCCCCGATGACGAATCCGCCTTGTCGGCGGACGCACAGGCCAGATAGCGTCGGGGAGCACCTGCCCCCGCTGAGCGACCAGAAGGACACGACATGACCGACCCCTCCGCGCCCCAGCCCCAGAACACGCCCCCGCCGCCCGCCTACGAGGCACAGGCCTACCCGGCCGCCCCGCAGTACCCCTCGGCGCCGCAATACCAGGGCGGCGCTCCCGGCCCGGACGCGCCCGTTCCCGGCAAGATGCTCGGCATCGTCGCCTTCGTGCTGTCGTTCTTCGTCCAGCTCGTCGCGCTGATCCTCGGCATCGTGGCGCTCGTGCAGAGCCGCAAGGCTGGGCACAAGAACGGTTTCGCGCTCGCGGCGATCATCATCAGCGTCGTCATCGGCGTCCTGGCCATCATCGGCGTCATCCTCTTCTTCACCTTCTTCACCACCGCCGGCGGGGACCTCTACGAGCAGGTCGAGGCCTGCCTGCAGGACCCGTCGGGCACCGTCGTCTTCGGCGGCGTCACGATGACGTGCGAGGAAGTGCTGGAGCAGTCCGGCAACTGAGTTCGAATGAAAGAGGGTCGGATGCCGCGTGGCATCCGACCCTCTTTCGTGTTCGCCGTCAGGCGACGCGCCTCACTCGGTGATGCGGCAGAAGGTCGTCAGCTCGCCGATGCCGTCGATACCGACGGTGACGGTGGAGCGGTCGCGGAGGAAGATCTGCGGGTCGCGGGAGTAGCCGGCGCCGCCGGGGCTGCCGGTGGAGATCAACGTGCCGGGCAGCAGGGTCGCCGAGCGCGACAGGTACGAGACGAGCTTCTCGACGGGGTGGATCATCTGACCGGTAGAAGCGTCCTGCACGGTCTGGCCGTCGAGGACGGTCCAGATGTGGAGGTCCTGCGGTTCGGGGATCTCGTCGGCGGTGACGACGAACGGGCCGGTGGGGGTGAATCCGTCGAAGGACTTGCACCGTGACCACTGCGCCTCGGAGAACTGGATGTCACGGGCGGTGATGTCGTTGACGACCGTGTACCCCCAGACGTGATCGAGGGCATCCTCGCGGCTCACGTCGCGGGCCGCGGTGCCGATGATCACACCGAGCTCGGCTTCGTAGTCGACGGCCTGGCTCAGCGAGCGGGGCCAGGAGGTGGTCTGCCGGTGACCGCTGAGCGAGCCGGGCCAGAGCGTGAAGACGGTCGGTGCGGCATCGGCCTTGAGGCCGAGTTCGCTCGAGTGGGCGGCGTAATTCAGGCCGATCGCGATCGTCACCGGGTGGGAGAGGATGGCCGATGCGAACGCGGCATCCTTCAGCGCGACAGCAGGCGCACCGACAGCCGCATCGCGGACGCGATCGAGCATCACCTGCCCTCCCTCGATGAGGTTCTGCAGCCGCGACGGAGCACCGTCGAACAGGTCGGCGACGATCGTCGCCCGATCTCCGTCGACGAGGACCAGCCGCGGATCGTCGGCACCGTCGGAGAGAATGTGGGCGAAGCGCATCCCTCCAGGTTACCGTCGGGGAACCGGGGATGGCGGGAGACGCCTGCCCCCGGCAGCGGTGTCGCGGCGGACCGGATCGCCACGGCCCCTAGGCTATGCGCCATGACGTTCCCGTCGCCGCTCGCACAGCCCCCGCACGTCACCCCTGCCGCACCTCCGCCGGCACCCGTGCGGCGGGCACTCCCGCTTCCCCCGCCCTCTCGGGGGCGCATCGTGCTCTGGGTGACCGCGGCGCTTCTCACGCTGATCTGCGCGCTGGTGATCGCGTACCTGCTCACCTTCCTCGGCACGGTGGCGTCGGCCGTCGCCGCGGTGCTCGCGCTCTTCCCCCTCGCCATCGTCCTGCTGGCGGTGCGGGCGATCGACCGGTGGGAGCCCGAGCCCCGCGGGCTCGTGATCTTCGCCCTCGCCTGGGGAGCTGTCGCCGCCGTCGCCTTCGCCCTCGTCATCGACACGATCGTCGTGCTCCTCGCGAGCCCCGCTCTGGTCCCGGATGTCCTCTCCAGTGTCGTGCAGGCGCCCGTGGTCGAGGAGATCGGAAAGGGCGCGGGGCTGCTCCTCCTTTTCCTCGCGGCGCGACGCTCCTTCGACGGCCCGATCGACGGCATCGTCTACGGCGCGCTCATCGGTGCAGGTTTCGCATTCACCGAGAACATCATCTACTTCGCCAGCAGCCTCCTCACCGGGGGAGTGGGCGAAGCCGCATTCACGTTCTTCCTGCGCGGCATCCTCTCCCCGTTCGCGCACGTCATGTTCACCGCCGTCATCGGATACGCGCTGGGTCTGGCTGCGCGCGCCGGCTATGGCTTCGGGCGCTCCTGCGCGCTGTGGCTCGTCGGCCTCGTCGGTGGGATCGCCCTGCACGCGCTGTGGAACGGGTCCGCCCTGTTCGCCGACTTCTTCGCGCTGTACGCGACGCTGCAGGTGCCACTGTTCGTCGGCGCGATCGTCGCGGTGATCCTGCTGCGGCGCGAGGAGGCGCGACTCACGCGCGAGCGGCTCGGCGAGTACGCGGCGGTCGGCTGGTTCACGCCCGCGGAAGTCGACATGCTCGCTACCGGCGCGGGGCGCCGTCAGGCCGTCGCGTGGGCACGGACGCTCAGCGGCGACCGCTCACGCATCATGAAGACCTTCATCTCCGAGGCGACGGCCCTGGCAGCCGCGCGCCAGCGGGTCACGACGGGGCGTGACCGCCTCGCCGCAGCCGACGAACGGGTCTACCTGGAGCGGGCGACCGCCGCTCGGGAGCAGCTGCTCGCGCCGTGAACTCCGGCGGCTGAAAGCCGCCCCGACAAAGACTCAGCGCCCGGCGCCGCGGCGATGCCTGCGAGTCTTCCGGGCGCTGAGTTGGCCTACGGCAATGATCCCGCCGCACCGCGAGGGTGTCAAGACCCCCGCCAGACGCGCCCTCGACACGTGCGGAACGTGTTCACGGAAATACAATCGGATGCCACCGCGTTCCCCTGCGAGAGCCGGATCTCCCGGACACGAAACGAAGGACGATCAATGACCGAATCCACCGCTCCCGTAGAGATCCCCGGCTACAAGGCCGGCACCTGGGTCCTGGACGCCTCCCACAGTGAAGTGGGCTTCGTCGTCCGCCACATGATGATCTCGAAGGTCCGTGGACACTTCAACATCAAGGAAGCCACCCTCACCGCGCCCGAGAACCCCCTCGAGGCCACCCTCACGGCGACGGTCGACGCGGCGTCGCTGGACACGAAGGACGAGGGTCGCGACAACCACCTCCGCAGCGCCGACTTCTTCGACGTCGAGAACTACCCGACCATCACCTTCGTCTCGACGGGTATCCGCCTCGAGGGCGGCGACTTCCTCGTCGACGGTGACCTCACCATCAAGGACGTCACCAAGCCCGTCACGTTCGACGTCGACTTCGGTGGCTTCGGCACCGACCCGTGGGGCAACTACAAGGCCGGCGCGACCGCGAAGACCGTCATCAACCGTGAGGACTTCGGCCTGACCTGGAACGCCGCGCTCGAGACCGGCGGCGTGCTCGTCGGCAAGGACGTCACGATCGAGCTCGACCTGCAGGGTTCGGTCCAGGCCTGACCTCGCGTTGACCCTCGCCCGCCGCTCAGGTTGGATGGAGCCATGACTGCAGACCGCACCAAGCCCGAGATCGACGCTCCGCTCGAGCCCGCACCCAGCGACCTCGCCATCCGTGACCTCATCGAGGGTGACGGCGCCGAGGCCAAGGCCGGAGACACCGTCACCGTCCACTACGTGGGTGTCGAGTACGAGTCCGGCGAAGAGTTCGACTCCTCGTGGGGTCGCGGCGAGAGCATCCAGTTCCCGTTGCGCGGCCTGATCCAGGGATGGCAGGACGGCATCCCGGGGATGAAGGTCGGTGGGCGCCGCGAGCTCATCATCCCGCCGCACCTCGCGTACGGGCCCGCCGGTGGGCACTTCCTCGGCGGCAAGACGCTGATCTTCATCATCGATCTGCTCGACGTCGCCTGAGCCGCAGGGCTCCGAAGCGGCCCGGCCGGACATGCTCCGGTCGGGCCGCACTTA
>NZ_JBHWTD010000108.1:0-18064 GCF_043427715.1 Microbacterium sp.
CCGCGGGTTCCGCGCCGCGTTCCGCTCCGGCGGCCGCCGCACCCGTCACCGAATGGGCTGTCGCGCCCATCCCGACCGACGACGCCCCGCGGGCGCAGCTGCCGGTCGACGACGAGCCGGAGGAGGCGGAGTCGGCACCGGTGCGCACCCTGACGGTGCAGCGCGAGGGCCAGGTGATCCCCGCCGAGGAGCCGGGCCGTGACGAGGACGACGACGTCCCGCCGCCCGTCGACGCCGATGCACCGCTCCCGGTGAGTGTCGTCCGCGAGCGCCCCGCGCCGCCGACCCCGATCCGCTCGGGCGGCATCGAGCGTGTCGGCGAGGCAGCCGTCCGACAGATTCTCGGGGCGCGGTACGTCCGTGACGAGCCCTACTCGCCGCCCACGAGGTTCAGCTGAGCATGTACGACGGAATCGTCCAAGACCTGATCGATGAGTTCGGCCGGCTGCCGGGCATCGGTCCCAAGTCGGCGCAGCGCATCGCCTTTCACATCCTGCAGACCCCGACGTTCGACGTCACCCGGCTCGCGCACCTGCTGTCCGAGCTGCGGGAGCGCGTGCGGTTCTGCGAGATCTGCGGCAATGTGTCCGAGCAGGACCAGTGCGGGATCTGTCGCGACCCGCGTCGTGACCGCACCTTCATCTGCGTCGTCGAAGACGCCAAGGACGTCTCGGCGATCGAGCGCACCCGCGAGTTCCGTGGGCTGTACCACGTCCTCGGCGGCGCGATCAGCCCGATCGCGGGCATCGGTCCCGACGACCTGCGCATCACGCAGCTCATGCAGCGCCTGGCCGACGGCACCGTGACCGAGGTCATCCTCGCCACGAACCCGAACCTCGAAGGGGAGGCGACGGCGACCTACCTCAGTCGGTTGCTGCACACGCTCGAGATCAGCGTCACCAGACTCGCCTCGGGACTCCCGGTCGGCGGCGACCTCGAGTACGCCGACGAAGTGACGCTCGGCCGCGCCTTCGAGGGCCGCCGCGCCGTCTGACCGCGAGACTCAGTCGAGCGGCGCGAACAGCTCCGGCTCCTGCGTGAGCGTCCGCTCGAGGGCGTCGCTGAGGTCTTCGGACTCGAGGGTGTACTCCTCGGTGATGCGCTCCTCGGCGTCTGCCCAGGCCTCGTCGTCGCCGATGCCGACGGTCTTCTCGTACTCCTCGTGTGCCCGCTCGATCACGTGGGCGGTCGTCTCGAGTCCGAGCGTCCGGTAGCCGTCCACGATCGCGGCGATCGGGAATTCCTCATCGGCTGCGTGCACCTCGACGGCGTACCAGAGGCCGCCGTTCTGGACCATGCCGTCGAATGTGAGCACGTTCCGCAACGCGATGTCGCCGCCGAGAGTGGCATCCCAGTCGTCGTCGAGAGCCCGGTTCCAGATGTCGTCGGTCGCAGCAGCCATGCTCCGAGCCTATTCCGACATCAGCCCCGCACGCGCGCTCGCGTCCGGATGATCGATCCGAGCGAGGCGCGCAGCGGCTGCCCGAGGTAGATGCCGAGCGACGCGCCGACGGCGAGCGCGATGCCGATCGTCGCGGCGGCGGCGAGAGTCGTGAACCCCGTCAGCAGCGTCGACGGGCTCTGGCCCGACTCCACGACGCCCAGTAGCCCTCGGAAGACCGCAGCGCCGGGCACCATCGGCAGGATCGCGGCGGTCGTGATCGCCACCGATGGCACGTGCAGTCGGTAGGCGACGACGACACCGACGACGCTCCCCGCGAAGGCGCCGACGCCGCTGGCGGCGGCCGTGTCGAAGCCGAGACCGGATGCCGCGATGTACCCCGCCCACGCGACGACGCTGAGTCCCATGCTCACGACGATGATCCGCATCCCGGCCCCGTTGAAGACCGTCACCGCCACGGCGATGAGCGCGGCTCCGAGGAACTGCAGCGGCAGCGGTCCGAACGGGAGCGTCGTGCTGGGCGCCTCCATGCCCAGGCCGATGACGCGGGCGGTCTCGAGCCCTGCCAGGATGCCGAGGACGACGCCCACCGTCTGCGTGACCAGCTCCAGGATGCGGCCCATCGCGGTGAGGGCGAAACCGTCGATGGCATCCTGCGCGGCGCCGACGACGGTGAGTCCCGCCAGCATGAGGACGATGCCCGAGGCGACGATGACCGACGGTCGGATGGTGGCCGCGGCATCCCATCCCGTCAGCTCCAGCAGGGGAGCGGCGGCGGCGACCAGGGTGAGGACGAACGCCCCGGCGATCTGGCTGAAGAAGAACGGCACCCGGGCGCGGGCGAGGAGGGATTGGGTGAGCGCAGCGGCGGCGGCCGCGACGAACGACAGCGTGATGACCAGCCAATTGCCGCCGAACATGACCGCGACGCCGACCGCGAGCAGTGCCTGCGAGGCGATCACGACCGGCTGGTGATAGGCGAACGGCGTCCGGCGGATGCTCCGGAACCGCGCGATCGCCTCGTCCAGTCCGAGGCCCTCGCGGACGGCCGCGACGAGCGCCTGGATGCGCTGCAGCCGCGCATGATCGGGGGCGCTTCCGCGCACGACCCGCAGGAGGGTGACGGGGCGATCGGCGCCGCTGCGGTGATGCGCGACGGTGATCGCGTTGTAGGTCACGTCAACGTGCACCGGGTCGAGGCCGTACACCCCGGTCATGCGGACGATCGTCGAGGTCACCTCGCTCGCGGGTGCGCCGGCGACCAGCATGGTCTCGCCCACGCGGATCGCGAGATCGAGCACCCGCACCACGAAGGCGTCGTCGAGCACGGGGAGCATCTCGGTCGCGGGACCGGCGGGGTCGGCGGTGCGGACGAGGGCCTGGAGGGAGGGGAGGAGGCGCCGTCGGAGCATCCCGTCAGCCTAATCAGCCCCACTCCGTCACATGGCGGCGCGCGCATCCCGCGCTCTCTAGGATGGTGCTCAGGGCGTGAGTCTCCGCCCGCCGGCGCTGCACGGCATCCTCCCGGGAGTTTCCGACACATGGCCCTGATCGTCCAGAAGTACGGCGGTTCGTCCGTCGCCGATGCCGAGAGCATCAAGCGCGTCGCGAAGCGCATCGTCGACGCCCGCCGCGCCGGTCACGACGTGGTCGTGGCCGTGAGCGCGATGGGAGACACGACGGACAACCTCCTCGACCTCGCCGCGCAGGTCGCGCCGATCCCGGCGCCCCGCGAACTCGACATGCTGCTCTCCAGCGGCGAGCGGATCTCGATGGCACTGCTGGCGATGGCGATCCACTCGATGGGCTTCGAGGCGCGCTCGTTCAGCGGCATGCAGGCCGGCATGGTCACCGACGCCACCTACGGTGCCGCGCGGATCGTGGACGTCACCCCGACCCGTCTGCGCGGCGCGCTCGACGACGGTGCGATCGTCATCGTCGCCGGCTTCCAGGGCTTCAACCGCGACACGCAGGACATCACGACGCTCGGCCGCGGCGGCTCCGACACGACCGCCGTCGCGCTCGCTGCGGGTCTGAACGCCGACGTCTGCGAGATCTACAGCGATGTCGACGGCATCTTCACCGCCGACCCGCGCGTCGTCCCCAACGCCCGCAAGCTCACCACGGTCACGGCCGAGGAGATGCTCGAGCTCGCCGCCAACGGCGCCAAAGTCCTGTACATCCGTGCCGTCGAGTTCGCCCGCCGTCACGGCGTCATGATCCACGCCCGGTCCTCGTTCAGCTCCGGCCCGGGCACCTACGTCCTCGGCCCCGGCATGAGCGCCCCCGAGCAGCAAGAGGGAGAAGAGATGGAAGAGCCCATCGTCACCGGCATCGCGACCGATCTCAGCCAGGCCAAGATCACGGTCATCGGCGTCCCCGACGTCCCCGGCAAGGCCGCCGAGATCTTCAAGATCGTCGCGAAGTCCGGCGCGAACGTCGACATGATCGTGCAGAACGTCTCGGCCGCCGGCACCGGCCGCACCGACATCTCCTTCACCCTCCCCAAGACGGATGCCGCGACCGCCATGCGCGCGCTCGCCAGCGAGCAGCCGGAGGTCGGCTTCGAGAGCCTCGTCCACGACGACCAGATCGGCAAGCTCTCGGTCGTCGGCGCCGGCATGCGCACGCATTCGGGTGTCTCGGCGACGCTTTTCGAGGCTCTCTCGACGGCGAACGTCAACATCGAGATGATCTCCACGTCCGAGATCCGCATCTCGGTCGTCGTCCGGGGCGACGAGCTCGCCGAGGCCGCCCGCATGGTGCACACCGCGTACGGCCTCGACGGCGATACCGAAGCGGTCGTCTACGCCGGCACCGGTCGCTGACACCCACCCACCGAACCCCGCAAGACCCGAAACACAAGGACCCGTCATGACCGTCATCTCCGAATCCGGACTCTCCGTCGCCGTCGTAGGCGCCACCGGCCAGGTCGGCACCGTCATGCGCGAGATCCTCATCGAACGCGGGTTCCCGATCGGTTCGCTCCGACTGTTCGCGACGGCACGCTCCGCCGGCACGACGGTCACCTTCGGCGACCACGAGATCGTCGTCGAGGATGTCGCCACGGCCGACCCCACGGGGATCGACATTGCCCTCTTCTCCGCCGGTGCGACCGGTTCCCGCGCCCACGCGCCCCGTTTCGCCGAGGCGGGCGCGATCGTCATCGACAACTCCAGCGCGTGGCGCATGGACCCCGAGGTCCCACTCGTGGTGAGCGAGGTCAACCCCGAGGCGACGGCCCAGCTGCCCAAGGGCATCATCGCGAACCCGAACTGCACGACGATGGCCGCGATGCCCGTCCTGAAGCCCCTCCACGCCGAGGCCGGGCTCGTCCGCCTCACCGTCAGCACCTACCAGGCGGTCTCCGGTTCGGGTCTGGCCGGCGCAGAGGAGCTGCTCGGCCAGGTCGAGGGAGTGCTTGCACAGGGCAACACCCTGGGCCTCGTCCGCGACGGCGGCGCGGTCACCTTCCCCGAGCCGCAGAAGTACGTCGCTCCCATTGCGTTCGACGTCATCCCGCTCGCCGGCAATCTCGTCGACGACGGCGACAACGAGACCGACGAGGAGAAGAAGCTCCGCAACGAGAGCCGCAAGATCCTCGGGCTGCCCGACCTCCGCGTCGCCGGCACCTGTGTGCGCGTCCCGGTGTTCACCGGCCACTCGCTCTCCATCCACGCCGAATTCGACCGCGATCTGAGCCCTGAGCGGGCACGCGAGATCCTTGCCGAGGCTCCGGGAGTCGCCCTCGTCGAGGTGCCCACGCCGCTGCAGGCGGCCGGCGCCGACCCGAGTCTGGTCGGCCGCATCCGCGCCGATCAGTCCGCGCCGGAGGGCAAGGGCCTCGTCCTCTTCATCAGCAACGACAACCTCCGAAAGGGCGCGGCGCTCAACGCCGTGCAGATCGCAGAGGTCGTCGCCGAGCGGATCTCCGCCCGCGTCTGAGTCGTTTCACGCGACGGAAAGAACCTCGATTGTTGCCGGCTCCAGCGGCGTCAAGAGGCCGGTGAGGCGCGTCCCGCGTCGTAGACTGGATTCTCGTGACTGAGAATCTTTCGGCGGACAATCACGCGGCCCCCCGCCGCACGGCGACCTACGATGCCGTGCTCATCGGTGGGGGCATCATGAGCGCGACGCTGGGCACGCTGCTGCAGCAGCTCGAGCCCGACTGGAAGATCGCCGTCTTCGAGCGTCTGTCAGACGTCGCGCTGGAGTCCTCGAACGCGTGGAACAACGCCGGCACCGGTCACGCGGCGCTGTGCGAGCTCAACTACACACCCGAGGCTGCCGACGGGTCGATCGACCCCGCGAAGGCCATCGGCATCAACGAGCAGTTCCAGCAGTCCCGTCAGCTGTGGTCTGCGCTCGTCACTCAGGGCGTGCTGGATGAACCCGCCACGTTCATCAACCCGACCCCGCACATGACGTTCGTGCGAGGCGAGAAGGACGTCGCCTTCCTCAAGAAGCGGTACGAGATCCTGAAGGACCAGCCGCTGTTCGCGGGGATCGAGTACTCCGAGGACTCGCGCGTCATCAACCAGTGGGCGCCGCTGCTGATGCACAAGCGTCTGAAGGGTGAGCCGTTCGCCGCCACCCGCGTGCCCGCAGGCACGGACGTCGACTTCGGCGCACTCACCCGCCAGATGCTCGACCACCTCGCAGACAACGGCGCCGAGGTCGTCGTCAACCGCGAGGTGCGCAACCTGACGAAAAAGAAGGACGGCACCTGGAAGGTGTCGTACCGCAACTCGCTGGGCCGCACTCCGGGCTCGGTCGACGCGCGCTTCGTGTTCGTCGGTGCCGGCGGCTGGGCGATCAAGCTGCTGCAGCGATCCGGCATCCCTGAGATCAAGGGCTACGGCGTCTTCCCCATCGGCGGGCAGTGGCTCAAGACTTCGAACCCCGAGATCGTCGCCAAGCACAAGGCGAAGGTGTACTCGCAGGCATCCGTCGGCGCCCCGCCGATGTCGGTGCCGCACCTCGACACCCGGGTCGTCGACGGCGAGACATCGCTGCTGTTCGGCCCCTTCGCGACGTTCAGCCCCAAGTTCCTCAAGCAGGGGCGTGTGACCGACATCATCGCCCAGGTGCGTCCCGGCAACCTGTGGCCGATGCTGAAGGTCGCCATCGACAACCCCGGGCTGATCAAGTACCTTGTCAGCGAGCTGCTGAAGAACCACGGCAAGAAGGTCGACTCCCTTCGAGACTTCATGCCCAGCGCGCGTGACGAGGACTGGGAGCTCCTGCAGGCCGGTCAGCGCGCACAGGTCATGAAGAAGGACCCGAAGAAGGGCGGCGTGCTCCAGTTCGGCACCGAGGTCGTCTCCTCGGCCGACGGCACCATCGCGGGCCTCCTGGGTGCCTCGCCCGGCGCGTCGACCGGCGCCTCGATCATGCTGGGACTGCTCAAGTCCTGCTTCCCCGACCGCATCGCGGGCTGGGAGCCGACGCTGAAGACGCTCATCCCCACCTACGGTCAGACGCTGAACGGCGATGCGGACACCGCCTCCAAGGTGGTCGCGAAGACGGCATCCGTCCTCCACATCAACGCCTGAGCGCCGCCGCCGGACCGCATCAGCTCGATCAGTGGCCAAACTGTACTTCCGCTACGGCGCGATGAACTCGGGGAAGTCGACGGCGCTGCTGCAGGCCGCCTACAACTACGAGGAGCGCGGTCAGCGAATCCTTCTCGCCAAGCCCGAGATCGACACGAAGGGGGCCGACCAGGTCTCCAGCAGACTCGGGGTGGAGCGGACGGTCGATTTCCTCATCCGGCCTGAGGACGATGTGCGTGCACTCTTCGCGGAGCATCGTGCGCGCGTGCAGGAGGCCGCCGCGGCGGCGCTGCTGCCGGATGGTCCCGCCGACGTCGCCTGCCTGCTCATCGACGAGGCGCAGTTCCTCGCCCCGGCCCAGGTCGACGACCTGCTGCGGATCACCGTTGACGACGGCATCCCGGTGCTCGCCTACGGCATCCGGACGGACTTCCAGACGCGGGCGTTCCCGGGGTCGGCGCGCCTCATGGAGCTCGCCCACAGCCTCGAGGAGCTGAAGACCATCTGCCGGTGCGGCAGCAAGGCGCTCTTCAACGCGCGCCTGGTCGGCGGACGGTTCGTGTTCGACGGCGACCAGGTCGCGATCGACGAGCTGTCGGCGGACCGGGTCACATACGAGTCGATGTGCGCCCGGTGCTACCTCCGCGAATCCGGCGGTCGGCTCCGCTGAGCCCGGTCAGCGGGTGGGCAGCGTCGGGATGAGCTGCTCGAGGAACGCGGCGGTGTCCTCCCAGCCGTCGACAGCCTGGCAGGTGACACCCATGGCCAGCACGGGGTAATCGTTGCCGTGCTCGTCCAGGCGGTCGCCGACGAAGAGCATGTCATCGAGCGGAATGCCGGTCTGCTCAGACAGCTGACGCATGCCGTACGCCTTGTCGATGCCCTGGTGGGTGATGTCGACCGAGGTCGACCCGCCGGAGCGGACCTCGAGGTCGGGGATCCGCGCGGCGACGGCGTCGCGCAGCGCGTTCTTCTTCGCTCCGGTCGGGTCCCAGGCGGTCTTGGCCTCCAAGGGTGCGGACTGGCCGAGCGCGGAGAACGTGATCTGCGAGCCGCGATCCTCGAGGATGTCGCCCCAGGTCTCGCTCTCCCAGACGCCGAGGCGCTTGGCTTCCTCTTCGACGGCGGCCAGTGCGCGTTGCTTCTCGTCCTCGGTGAGGGAGTGGGCGTACACCGTCTCGATGCCGGCGCCGGTCAGCCGGTAGTACTGGGTGCCGCACGTGGGCATCAGGTGGAAGCGCTCCAGCGTCGCGGCATCCGCCTCCGGCAGACGCTCGACCACCTGAGCGCGGAACTGCTGCAGCTGGCCTCCCGAGATGATCGCCACCTGCACGCGGTCGGCCAGCTGCAGCAGCAGGTCACCGATGCGCGGGTCGATCGCGCTCTTCGACGGCGCGAGCGTGTCGTCGAGGTCGAATGCGACGAGGCGAGGAGAGGTCATTGGGGCGGCTCCGTTTCCCAGGCGAGAGTGCGATGGCCCCTCCGGGCGGAGGGATGGGAAAGGCCCCGCCGGAATCCGGCGGAGCCTCTCTGCTGTCGGGGTGACAGGATTTGAACCTGCGGCCTCGTCGTCCCGAACGACGCGCGCTACCAAGCTGCGCCACACCCCGTGGCAACCCCCCTAGCCTACCCTCTCGAGGCGCTTCCCGACGAATCGAGCGGCGATTTCGGCAGGAGCGTCAGCACCGACACCTCCGGTCGGCAGCCGAAGCGCACCGGGGCGTAGATGGAGTGACCCAGGCCGGCGCTGACGTTCAGCGGGATCGTCCGTCCGTCGTGCGCCCACGTGCTGAGGCCTCGCGCCTGATCCAGCGGGATGTCGCAGTTCGCCACGAGGGCGGTGGGGGAGAAGGGGATGCGCACCTGGCCGCCGTGGGTGTGACCGGCGAAGAGGGCGTCCGCCCCGGCGTCCGTGAGGCGGTCGAGGATGCGGCGATAGGGTGCGTGCGTCACCCCGATTCGCAACGCGCCTTCAGAGACGGAGAGCGCTGCGTACGCCTCGGTCGCGGCGTCCAGATCGTCCCAATCGCGGTGCGCGTCGTCCACGCCCAGCGCAGCGATCTCCACGCCGCCCGCGGTGATCGTCGCCGCGGTGTTGTGCAGTGCCGTCCATCCGAGGTCCTCGGTGAAGAAGGCGTCGAGCGCGGCCGTATCGAGTTTGCCCGCCTCGACCTTGTGCTCGGAGGGGCCGGAGAAATAGCGCAGCGGATTGCGGCCGGTGGGGGCGATGACGTCGTTGGAGCCGTGGACGTACAGTCCGGGGATTCCGCGCAGGGGAGAGAACGCGGCGCGGATGCCACGCAGGCCGTCTTCATGGCCGAGGTTGTCGCCCGTGTTGATGACCAGGTTGGGCTGGACCTCCTCGGCGATCTCGGCGATCCACCGCTGCTTCCGGTGCTGCCACGGCGCCATGTGGGCGTCTGACAGGTGCAGCACCGTCAGCGGTGCCGCACCGGGGGAGAGCACAGTCACGTCGTGGCTGCGGACGGTGAACAGGTACCGTTCGATGCCGACGCCCCACACGGCCGCTGCGGCACCGGCGGCCCCCACCGCACCGAGTGCGGTGAGGGCGCTGCGCGCGGCCGTCACGGGCGGTTGCCGTTTCCGGGACCGCGCTGGTCACCGGGGTCGTTGCCCCCGTCGTCGCCGTTTCCGTCGCAATCGGGGGTGGCGTACTGGATCGTGATCCGGTCGTTCTTGGACACCGTCTCGCCGGCGGAGGGATCGGTTCCGGTCACGACGCCCTCGCGCGGCGTGCCCTCGGCGTCGGTGCACGACACCGTGAGGTTCGAGAAGCCCGCGGCGCGGAGGAGCTCGGCCGCCTGCTGCGGCGTTCCGCCCACGCCGGGGACGGTCGCGCCCTCTCCGTTGCTGGGGTTGATCACCACGGTCGAGCCGGAGACGACTCTGCCGGCGCCCGGGCTCTGCGACACGATCGTGCCGGCGGCCTCGGTCGCGTTCACCTCGTCACCCACGACGGCGCTGAAGCCGGCGTCCTCGATGCGGTCGACAGCCTGATCGATCGACAGGCCGATGACGCTCGGCAGGTTGGAGTAGCTGCGCTTGGTCAGCTCCGCAGACGGCCCGGGGAAGCTCTCGCCACCGAACTTGGCGTTCGCCGCGCGCTGCATGTCGGGCCAGATACCGTTTCGGATGCGGGAGAGGCGGTAGCCGCTCTCCCACCTCTCATCGAGCTTCTTGGCGCCCTCGACGTTGCCGACCCAGACCGCGGTGGTCACCTCTGTGCTGGAACCGATCATCCAGGTGTGGATGTACTGGTGAATACCGGTCTTGCCGAAGATCGGCACGCCGTCGTACGTGCGGGCGCCGCTACCGGTGCCGCTGCCGGTCATCACACTTTCCAGCACCCAGGCGGCAGTGGACGCGACATCCTCACTCAGCGCCCGCTCGCACTTCGTCTCGGGAAGAGGGTGGTCGTTGCCGTCGGCGTCGATCACCCGGTCGATGAGCTTCGCCTTGCAGAGGATGCCGTTGGAGGCGATCGCCGCATAGGCGTTCGCCATCTGGATCGGCGCGACAGCAGAGGATCCGAGCACGTTATAGGGCACGTTCGGGGGGTCGTTGGACCACGCGGGAACGTCGGTCAGAACAGTGCCGTCGCCCCACGTGACGCCGAGCTGACCGGCCACCTCGTTGGTGCTGCAGACCGAGAGGTCCTCCGCCATCGCGAAGAACCCCGTGTTGAGCGAGTCCTTCGTGAATCGCGCGACCGTGCCGCTGTACCCGGGGTTGTTCTCGAAGTTGCGGATCTTGTCGCCGCCGAAAGGATCCTTCCCCTGGCCGGTGTAGACGGTCTGCGTCGCGCCGTCGCAGGTGATCACGTTCTTCTCGCCGGTGCGTCCGTTCAGCACGGCGTTGGCGGATCGTCCTTCCTGCAACCAGTTGATCAGGCTGAAGACCTTATAGGTCGACCCGGCGGAGTGGCCCTGCCCGCCACCGTTGATCTCGGGGGCGTTGTAGTTCACCTGGGTCGTCCTGTCGCCGTCCGGATCGTCGGACCACGGCCGGTTCTGCACCATGGACAGCACCCGCCCCGTGCCGACCTCGACCTGGACGCCGGACGCGCCGAGGTCCATGTCGTCGCGATAGGCGGGGACGATGGACACGGCATCCTGCGCCGCTTCCTGGAGCTCCAAGTCGAGGGTGGTGTAGACCTTCAGACCGCCGCGGCGAAGCGTGGAGATGTTGTCATCGCTGTCGCCGAACGCATCATCCTGGCGGATGATCGAGACGACGTACTGGCAGAAGAACTCCGCGCCCTCCGCCTCGCTGCAGCCCTGGTCGCGCTTGGTGATCTTGGGTTCGATGGGGGCCTCGACAGCCGTATCGTGCTCCTCCTGCGTGATCTTGCCGTCGGCGAGCATGCGACCCAGCACATAGACCTGGCGCTTCTTGGTGAGCGAGAAGCCGTCGTCGGCGTTGTTGATCGGAGTCCCGTCGGCCGCCGTGCGGGTGCCCTTCGAGAGGTCGAGCCGGTACGTATTCGGCTCCTGCACCATGCCGGCGATCGCGGCGGCCTGGCCGATCGTGAGCTTGTCTGCCGTCGTGCCGAAGTAGTAGCTCGCTGCGGCGCCGATGCCGTAGACCGTGCCGCCGAAGTGCGCGATGTTGAGGTAGCCGATGAGGATCTCGTCCTTCGAGTACTCCTTCTCGAGCTGGATGGCGTAGCGCATCTCCTGCAGCTTGCGCTGATACCCGGCGGGGCCGGTGTTGACGGTCGACTGCAGGTAGCACTCGCGGACGAGCTTCTCATCACCGTTGGCGGCCGTTTCGCAGTTCTGCTGCAGCACGTTCTTCACGTACTGCTGGGTGATGGAGGAGCCACCGCGGTTGGAGCCCGAGCTCGCGTTGCTGGCGAGGGCGCTCACGGTGCCGATGAGGTCGATGCCGCCGTGCTCGTAGAACTTCTTGTCCTCGCTGGAGAGGATCGCGTCGTAGACGACCGGGTTGACCTCGTCGAAGGTGACCGGGATGCGGTTCTGATCGAAGAACTCGGTCAGCTTCCGGTTCTTGCCGTTCTCGTCCTTGGCATAGATCGAGGTGGGCAGCATGAGCTTCTCGATCTTGAGGTAGCTCGGCATGTTGTCGAACATCTCGATCGCGCTGGAGGCGGCGTAGCCGGAGACGGCGATCGCCGGCGTCACGGTAGCGGTGATGAGGAGACCGGCGACGGTGCTCAATCCGACCAAGCCGAGCAGGCCTCCGAACACACCGGTGGCCGTCCTTTTCGCGTGGGGCATAGGCTGATCGTAAGGGAGATAACTGAGGGATGCCTCGGATCCGCTCCCCGTTTCTCGCGTCTGCGCGCCCGTGCGTCACGGGCGGCAGGCTCCGCCGCGCCGACCTCTGGGAGCCCGAAATGACCACGTGGGAGTACATGACCACGCCGCTGCTGATCCACAACACCGCGGCGATCCTCAACAACTGGGGCAAGCAGGGCTGGGAGCTCGTGCAGGTCGTCACCGGACCCGAAGGCGGCCTCGTCGGCTACTTCAAGCGTCCCAGCGGCGGCGGCGCCTCCAACTCCGCGGGGCTCGATGCCGCAGCTCAGGCCGCGCGCCAGTTCGGCGGCCAGGGCTGATGTCGCTCTCCGCCCGCCTCACCGAGCTCGGTCTGGAGCTTCCCGCCGTCGTCCCGCCGGTCGCCGCCTACATCCCGGCGAAGGTGCACGGCGACCTCGTCTACACCTCCGGTCAGCTGCCCATGGTCGACGGCGCGCTTCCGGCCACCGGCAAGGTCGGCGACGGCGCAGGTCTCGTGCCGGCGACGGATGCCGCGGCGCTGGCGCGCCGGTGCGCCCTCAACGCCATCGCGGCCGCGGCGGCAGCGGTGGGCGGTGTCGACCGGCTGAGCGGCGTCCTCAAGGTCACCGGGTTCGTGGCATCCGTGCCCGAGTTCACCGGGCAGCCCGGCGTGATCAACGGGGCGAGCGAGGTGCTCGGCGAGATCTTCGGTGACGCGGGGCGCCACGCCCGCTCGGCGGTCGGCGTGCCCTTGCTGCCGCTGGACAGCCCCGTCGAGGTGGAAGTGATCTTCACCCACGCCTGACCGGCGGGATCTTCCGCGTCACCAGACGGCGAAACAGCAGCCGAGCCCGACACGTCGGTCGTCGACCAATGTCTCGGGCTCGGCGTCGCTGTCTCGCGGACCGGGAGAGGCGGGCGCTACTTGACCTGCGCGCTGATGACGCTCATGACCATCGTGTCGGCGAGCGTCGTGGTGTCGCCGACCTCGCGACCTTCGGCCACGTCGCGGAGCAGACGCCGCATGATCTTGCCCGAGCGGGTCTTGGGCAGCTCACCGACGATATACACGTCTCGCGGCCGGGCGATGGGGCCGATCTGCTGGCCCACCCACGTGCGCAGGGTGTCGGCGAGGCCCTCGGGGGAGTGGTGGTCGAGGAAGCTCTGCTTGATGATCACGAAAGCGACGACTGCCTGACCCGTGGTCTCGTCTGACGCGCCGACGACGGCTGCCTCGGCGACCGCCTCGTTGCCGACGAGCGCCGATTCGATCTCGGTCGTCGACAGCCGGTGTCCGGAGACGTTCATCACGTCGTCGACGCGCCCGAGGAACCACACGTCGCCGTCTTCGTCGAGACGGGCGCCGTCACCCGCGAAGTAGAAGCCCTGCCGCTCGAATTTCTCCCAGTAGGTCTCCTTGAACCGCTCCGGGTCACCCCAGATGCCGCGTAGCATGCTCGGCCAGGGGTCGGTCAGCACGAGGAGTCCGCCGTTGCCGTTGCCAACGTGCTCCCCGCCGTCATCGACGACGTCCACACCGATGCCGGGGAGTGGAACCTGTGCGCTGCCGGGCTTGGTCTCGGTCACCCCGGGGAGGGCGGACACCATGATGGCGCCGGTCTCGGTCTGCCACCACGTGTCGACGATGGGCGTGCGGTCACCGCCGATCACGTGCCGGTACCAGACCCAGGCTTCGGGGTTGATGGGTTCGCCGACCGACCCGAGCAGGCGGAGGGACGACAGGTCGAACTTCTCCGGGATCGCGCGGCCGAGCTTCATGAACGAGCGGATCGCCGTGGGGGCTGTGTAGAGGATCGTCACGCCGTACTTCTCGACGATCTCCCACCAGCGTCCCGGGTGGGGGCTGTCGGGGATGCCTTCGTAGAGGACCTGGGTGACGCCGTTGGCGAGCGGACCGTAGGTGACATAGCTGTGTCCGGTGATCCAGCCGATGTCGGCGGTGCACCAGAACACGTCCGTCTCGGGGTGGAGGTCGTGGACGACCTTGTTCGTGAAGGCCGCTTGCGTGAGGTAGCCGCCGGAGGTGTGCAGGATGCCCTTGGGCTTTCCGGTGGTGCCGGAGGTGTACAGGATGAACAGCGGGTTCTCCGCCGGGAACGGTTGAGCATCGTGATCGGCGGATGCCGCGGGCACGACGTCGTGCCACCAGAGGTCGCGGCCCTCGGTCCAGGACACCTCGTTCTCGGTGCGACGGACGACGAGGACGTGCTCGACCGTCTCCTGGGGGCCGTTGCCGCGGTCGCCGAGGGCCTGGTCGACGGCCGGCTTGAGGGGGGAGACGCGGCCCTTGCGGTAGCCGCCGTCGCTCGTGATGACGAGCTTCGCTCCGGCGTCGTCGATGCGTGAGCGCAGGCTGTCGGCGGAGAAGCCGCCGAAGATGACCGAGTGGATGGCGCCGACGCGGGCGACGGCGAGCATCGCGGCGACGGCTTCGGGGATCATCGGCATATAGATGGCGACCCGGTCGCCGGCCTCGACGCCGAGTTCCGTGAGGACGTTCGCGAGCCGCTTCACCTCGTCGGTGAGCTCGGCGTAAGTGATCCGGCGCTCATCGCCGGGCTCGCCCTCCCACAGCAGTGCGACGCGGTCGCCGTTGCCGGCCTCGACGTGGCGGTCGAGGCAGTTGTAGGCGACGTTGAGCTCGCCGTCTTCGAACCAGGTGGCGAACGGCGGGTTGGACCAGTCGAGGACCTTCGTGAAGGGCGTGTGCCAGTGCAGGTAGCGCGCCTGTTCTGCCCAGAACGCCTCGCGGTCCTCACCGGCCCGCTGGTAGAGGTCGGCGGTCCCGACCGCGGCCTGCGCGAACTCGGGAGACGGCGCGAAGCGTCGCGTCTCGTTCAAGAGGTGGTCGATCTGGCTGCTCATGCGGCGCTCCTTTGCGTCTGACGGGCCGTGCTCGCGGCGCCGATGTGCGCGCGCCGCGATGCCGTCACTTTAGGTTCGGCGCCGCGTGGACGGCTACCGCCGATAGTGGGGAGGGATCTTTCCTGAAAAGTCGTGATGCGACCCCGATCGGGGTCGCCGAAAGGTCCGGAGACGTCGTACTATGGACCCGCCCGAACATTCAGCTTCGGCCTCGCACCCCGCCGATCCCCCCTGAAGCGTGGGTGCGCGGGCGGCATCCTTTCCCCCCAAAGGATGCCGCCCCTCACTTTTTCCGGTGCACGCCGCATCCGATCCGCCGCGCCGTCTCCACAGCAGGCCGACACGGGCGACTGTCCACCGACGTTCCCTCCGCCCATCGCGGGTGCGGCCTCGGTTCTTAGCGTCGTCGTCATGTCGCTGCCGTTCGTCGTCGCCCCACCCGCCGGATACGGCGGTGCCGCGCGGCGGTCGCTGCCGCGGCATCCGGTGGTCGAGCCGCTCCGCGCATACCTCGCCGACCCGGCCGTGACGGACGTCTTCGTCAACGGGGCGGGCGGGCTGTTCGTCGATCGGGGCACCGGTGTCGAATCCGTGCCCGGATGGCAGCTGGGAGAGGCGGAAGCCCGCGACCTGGCGGTCGGCCTCATCGCGCTGGGCGGACGGCACCTCGACGACGCTACGCCCTGCGCGGACGTCCGGTGGGAAGACGGTGTCCGCGTGCACGCAGTGCTGCCGCCGGTGTCGTGCGACGGGCCGGTCATCTCGATCCGGCTGCCCGGCCTCGGGGCCCCTGATCTCGACGATCTCGGCCGGCGCGGCACCTTCGACGCGCGCACCGGCGCGAGGCTCGAGGCGCTCGTCGCCGACCGGGAGAACGTCCTGGTGACGGGGGCGACCGGTGCCGGCAAGACCACCCTGCTGGCGGCGCTCCTCGGCGAGGTGCCGGAGCGGGAGCGGATCGTCACGATCGAGGATGTCGCCGAGCTCCGCCTCGCCCACCCGCACCACGTTCGTCTCGAGGCGCGACAGGCGAACCTCGAGGGCGCCGGCGGCGTTCCGCTCGCGCGTTTGCTGCGTGAGGCGCTGCGCATGCGGCCGGACCGGTTGGTCGTGGGGGAGTGTCGCGGCGAGGAGATCCGCGAACTGCTCAGCGCGCTGAACACCGGCCACGACGGCGGGGCCGGCACGGTCCACGCCAGCGGACTGGCTGACGTCCCGGCGCGGCTGGAAGCCCTCGGCTCGCTCGCCGGGATGGATGATCGAGCGCTCGCACGTCAGGTGGTCAGTGCGATCGGCGCTGTCGTCCATATCGCGCGCCGACCGGACGGTGTCCGGCAGGTCGTCGGGATCGCCCGCCCGGTCATCGACGGCGACCGGCTCGGGATGAAGGCGCTCGGATGAGCGGCCGTCGGCACGAGGGCGTCGACACGGCGGACGTCGCCGCGTCCGTGCACCGGCTGGCTGTGCTGCTGCAGGCGGGACTCACGCCGCCCCGCGCCTGGAGCCATCTCGCGCGCAGCGGTGACGAGACGGCCGGCGCGGTGTCGCGGGCCTTCCAGCAGGGGCGATCGGTCGCAGACGTGCTCCGCTCGCGCGGGGAAGCGTGGGCACAGATCGGGATCGCCTGGCAGGTCGCCACGACGGTCGGCGCGCCCCTCGCCGAGAGCCTCCGTGGCCTCGCGGATGCGCTGCGCGACGCGCATCAGGCCCGTGACGACGTCCGGACGGCGCTCGCCGAACCGCAGACGACGGCGCGTCTGATCTCCTGGCTGCCCCTCGCCGCACTCGGACTCGGCGCGGCGCTGGGCTTCGATCCGCTCGCCGCACTCACGCAGCCGATCGGTGTCGTCTGCCTGGTGCTCGGCGGAGCCCTGATGATCATCACGTCCCGCTGGACCGCAGCCCTCGTCGCGCGCGCCCAGCCCGACCACGCGCTGCCGGGTCTGGGCGCCGATGTCGTCGCGATCGCGCTCTCGGGTGGGGTTTCGCTCGACCGTGCGATCGCCGTCAGCGAGGCGGCGGCCGGATCGCCGACGGACGCGGAGACACTCGCGACGCTCGATCTCTCGCGGTCCGCCGGCGTTCCCGCGATCGACCTCCTCCGAGCGGATGCCGCGGCGCAGCGGCAGGAGTCCCGCACCGCCGGCCGGCTCCGCGCCGCGACGCTGTCCACCCGCCTGCTGCTGCCTCTCGGCGTCTGCACCCTGCCCGCTTTCCTGCTCCTGGGAGTCGGTCCGATGCTCCTGTCCGTCCTCACCGCCACCCCGCTCACGCTGTGACGGTGCCGCGGACCTGAACGTGCCCACCCATCCACAACACGAAGGAACGCCATGATCGACAACACCCTGCCCACCCTCACCCCGCGTCGCGCGGCCGAGCTGTTTTCCGATGAGACCGGCGCGGCCACCGCCGAATACGCGATCGCCACGATGGCGGCGGTCGCCTTCGCCGGCCTCTTGGTCGTGATCATGCGCTCCGATGAGGTCCGCGAGATCCTCACCGACCTCGTCCGCCGGGCCCTCACCGTCGCATGATCCGTGACGAGCGGGGGTCGGCGACGGCGGAGTTCGCCGTCGTCGTCCCCGCCGTCGTGGTCGTCCTCGCCCTCGCCATCTCCGCGCTCGGGGTCGGCGGGCGACAGGTGCGACTCGAGCAGGGCGCCGCGCAGGCCGCCCGCCTCGCGGCGCGCGGTGACAGCGTCGAGTCGGTCGAGCGAGCTCTCGACATCGAGGGCCTTCACACCGCGCGATCACGTTCGGGCGATCTGGTGTGCGTCCGACTGACCGCTCCCGCCGGAGCCGTCCTGCCGCTGCCGGATCTCCGCGCCCGATCCTGCGCGCTCGGCAGCGGCGCCGGGGAGGGGGACTGATGCCCGGCGCGTCCGCATCCATCGGCCTGATCGCCGTCATCGCGACCCTCGCCGTGGGGCTGACCGCAGCGGGGGCCGCGTCGACAAC
>NZ_JBHWTD010000109.1:0-12393 GCF_043427715.1 Microbacterium sp.
CATCTCGCCGAGGTGCCTCGGCGCCGCCACCGGGTGGATCAGCCCTTGACCGTCAGCCAGGCGTCCGTCCACTGCTGGAAGTTCGTGCAGGTGACGTCGGTACGACCGTCGACGCACTGCTCGATCGGGGTGGTCCAGAACCACACCTTCTTGAAGTACTCCTCGTCGGTGGCGTTGTAGTAGTCGCAGTGCGCCTTCGCCTCATCGCTCGTCTCGCAGAACGCGGCGTTGGCGGGGGCCATGCCGAAGTTCATCGCGATTGCGCCGTTGACCTCAGGCGTGCTCGTGTAGTTCATCCACTCGTACGCGCAGTTGGGGCTCTCCGACTGCGACGAGATGAGCCAGGCGTCCGACCAGCCGGTCGAGCCCTCCTCCGGAAGCACGGACTTGAACTTCTCGTCCTCGGTGAGCTTGCGCAGCACCTCCCACGACGTGCCGAGCACGGTGTTGCCGCCGACGAACGAGGTGATCTGCGCGGCGGGGTCGGCCCAGTACTCCGAGACGATCTCGTTCTGCTGCTTGAGCAGGTCGATCGCTGCGGCGAGCTGCTCCTCGTCGAGCGCGTAGGGGTTGGTGATGCCGAGGTCGGGCTCGTGCGCCATCAGGTAGACAGCAGCGTCGGCGATGTAGATCGGGGCGTCGTAGGCGATGATCTTGCCGGCGTAGGGGCTGTCGGTCTCCCACGCGACGTCCCAGCTGGTGGGCTCTTCGGTGACGACGTCGCTGTTGTACTGCAGGATGTTGGCGCCGCGACCGATCGGGATGCCGTAGCTCTTGCCGTTGATCGTGTCATAGACCTGCCCCTTCATGCCCTCGACGATGTCGTCGCCGAAGTTGGGGATCAGGTCGAGGTTGATCGGGGCGACGTCGCCGCCGGCGATCAGGCGCAGGCTCGCGTCACCGGATGCCGAGACGAGGTCGTAGTCGCCCGTGCGCATGAGCTGGACCATCTCGTCGCTCGTGCCCGCGACGCGGCGGTTGACCTGGCAGCCGGTCTCCTCGGTGAAGGCGTCGGCCCAGGCCGGCTCGACGAAGCCCGACCACGCGATGATGTCGACGTGGTCCTCGTACTCGCCCTTCTCCTCCATCATGGGGACGTCGGGGACGTCGATCGACAGGCCACCGGCGGGTGCGTCGGTGTCCTCCGCTGTGCCGGCACAGCCGGACAGTGCCAGCGCGGCGACGGCGAAGCCGGCCGCAGCGGCAGAGATCTTGCCTTTCATGGGTACTCCTCTGTGTGTGTTCGGGTGGTGCAGGTCAGGGGATGCGGGTGGCGTGGTCCACGGCCCACGCGACGCGGACGCGGTCGCCCCGGGCGACGTCGACGTCGGCCGACGGATGGTGCGTGTTCTGGGTCTCGGAGAGCAGGCGCAGGCCGTCTGCGGCGTCGACCACCACGCGGGTGGTGGGGCCGGTGTAGACGACCTCGGCGACCGTGCCCTCGAGCGTGATGTCACCCGGGTGCACGGCTTCGTCGGCAGCCAGCAGACGCACCCGCTCGGGCCGGACGCTCATCGTCTGCACGGTGCCGGTCAGGGCCCCGGCGAGCTCACCGGGGATGATGTTCGACAGGCCCAGGAACCGGGCGACGAACTCGGTCTGCGGGTACTCGTAGACCTCGCGGGCCGTGCCGATCTGCTCGATGCGACCGTTGTTGAACACGGCGACCCGGTCGCTGAGGGTGAGGGCCTCCTCCTGGTCGTGCGTCACGAAGATGAACGTGATGCCGACCTCGCGCTGGATCGACTTCAGCTCGATCTGCATCTCCTCGCGGAGCTGCTTGTCGAGGGCACCCAGCGGCTCGTCGAGCAGCAGCACGCGGGGGCGGAGGATCAGGGCGCGCGCGAGCGCGATGCGCTGCCGCTGACCGCCCGAGAGCTGGTGCGGGAGGCGGTTCGCGTGCTGGTCGAGGCGCACCTGCCGAAGCGCCGTGGCCACGGCATCCTTCCGCTCGGCGGTGCCGGCCCCGCGCACCTTGAGTCCGTACGCGACGTTCTCGGCGATCGTCATGTGCGGAAACAGCGCGTAGTCCTGGAAGACGGTGTTCACCGGGCGCTTGTGCGCGGGGAGGGAGGTGACGTCGTCGCCGCCGATGCGGATGGTGCCGCTCGTGACGTCTTCGAAGCCGGCGATCATGCGGAGCACCGTCGTCTTGCCCGAGCCCGACGGGCCGAGCATGGAGACGAACTCGCCCTGGCGGACCTCGAGGTCGAGGTCCTTCACGGCGACCGTCTCGCCGAAGCTCTTGGACACCCCGGACAGGTGGACGTCGCCGCGCTCGTTCGTCGTCATGGCGGCGGTGTCGGTGAGGACGGGTGAACGCATGCAATCTCCTTGGGACGACTCTGTGCCCGGGCACGAGTAAACATATGGAACCAGAGGTTATATTTCAAGCGTGTGAACGAGCGGTCTCGATTCGGTCGCGGCACTCGCTTCCACCCCACCCGCGAGTGAAAGGATGACGTGGTGACCAGCTCCCCCTCGGCCCCGGCGCGTCGACCGCACCGTCTGCAGGGCTCGATGTTCCTGCCGATCGGGGAGGCCGGTCGGGCAGAGCTGGTGGAGCGGCGCATCGCCGAGGCGATCATGGGCGGGCACCTTCGTGCCGGCGACCGACTGCCGTCCGAGGCCGACCTCGCCCGCACGATGGGCGTCGCGCCGACGACCGTCCGCGAGGCGCTGCTGGGTCTCCGCTCGCGAGGGCTCGTGACGACCCGGCGGGGACGCGGCGGCGGCAGCTTCGTGTCCGAGACCGCCGACCCGCGCGCGTTCGCCCGCGAGACCCTCGTGCGGACATCACGACTCGGACTGCGCGACCTCGGCGTGCACTACGCCGCGCTCACCGTGGCCGCGAGCCGCCTGGCCGCCCGCCGCGCGGCATCCGGCGAAATCGAAGCGATCCGCACGCGCCTCGCCCGCCTCGACGCGCTTCGCGACGGCGAGCTGGACGAACGCGACCTCATGGCGTGGCGGCACACGATGGATGACCTCCAGCTCGAGCTCGTCGCCCTCAGCCAGTCCGCCCGCCTCACCCGTGACCAGATGCGCCTGCAGGCCGAGATCTCGCCGCTGCTGCGCCTGCTCGACGCCGACGCGTCCGCCCGCGCCGATCAGCACGACCGGTTCGCCGCCGTGATCGCCGCCGTCGACGACGGTGACGAGGATGCCGCGAGCGCCGCCACCGACGGCATGATCACGGCCGCCGTCGTCGCCCTCGACGCACTGCGCCAGCGCCTCAGCGCCTCCCCCGCTCCCCCAGCGGCGAATCAACACTCGCTTCCCGAATCAACAGCGAATGCGCGTGATTCCGGTGTGGATTCGGCGATTCGGTGGTGATTCGGCGGGAGGCGGCGGAATGCCGCTGTGTACGATGCGACCAGAGCCTGACCCGACAGGAGCGCCCATGACCACGACGAGTGCGGACCCCACGTTGCCGCCGGGGGTGGGCGCCGCGGATGCGGGCGGCGCGGTCGATGCGGCCGCGGCCATCGCAACGGCGTATTTCGACGGCATCCTGCCCCGTCTCGAGGAGCACGCGGCGCGCCTCGCAGCCGAGATCGCTGAGGTCGACGCGCTCACGGCGGCCCGGATCGACGACATCGTCGAGGCGCACGCGCACCAGCTGCTCGACGAGTCGGCGAAGGGCGTCTACGGAGCGGGATTCATCGCGACCGTCGACCTGCTCACCGACACCGCCAGCCACCTGTCGTGGTGGCAGGGTCCCGACCGGCGGAAGCTCGTCTTCCCCGCCGAGTCGGTCAAGCAGGGCATCGATTACCGCGAGCTCGAATGGTTCCGCATCCCGATGACCACGGGGCGTCCGCACGTCGCCGGCCCGTACGTCGACTACCTGTGCAGCGACGAGTACACGATGACGGCGGCCTGGCCCGTGCGCGTCGGTGGGGAATTCGTCGGCGTCGCCGGGCTCGATGTGCTCATCGACACGATCGAGGAGGCCCTCACTCCCCCGCTCTCCGCGCTCGGGGTGCCGCTCCTGCTCGTCAACGGGGTGAACCGCGTGCTGGTGTCGACCGACGTCCGATTCTCCGCGGGCGACGTGCTCCGACCGGAGCGCATCGAGATCCTCGAGCGTCGCGCCAGCGCGCGCGTCGACCTCGCCGTCGTGCGCCTGGCCTGACCCGCGCTCAGCCCTTCGCCCCTCCTCGCCGGGAAGGTGTGCAGGCGCGGGGAGGGATGCCGCGCGCGCGAACCCGCGCGCGCGCCCCGCAGGCTCACCGCGGGGCGTGCGCCTCGAGGAACTCGTACAGGTCGGTCGTGTCGACGCCCGGAAACGCGCCGGTGGGGAGAGTCGCCAGCAGCGTGCGGGGGGTCCGCACGTTCGGCCAGGCCTGGTCGCGCCACTGCGACTCGAGCTCCTCGGGCGGGCGCCGGCAGCACACCTCGACGGAGTGCCTCGACAGTCCGCGGTTCGTGGTCTCCCGGCCGATGAACCACTTCGTGTCGTCGAAGCGCACCCCCACGCTCACCGAGTGCGCGCCCTCGCTCGAACTCTCCACGCGGGCGGTGCACCAGTAGGTGCCGTTGCCGGTGTCGGTGTACTGGTAGTACGGGTTGAACTTGTCGGGGATGTCGAAGACCTCGCGGCTGGTCCACTTGCGGCAGCACATCTGCCCCTCGATCGACCCGAAGCGGTCGGCGGGGAAGTTCACGTCGTCGTTCTCGTACGCCTTCGTGATGGTGCCCGACTCGTGCACCTTCAGGAAGTGCACCGGGATGCCGAGGTGTCGCGTCGCCAGGTTGGTGAAGCGGTGCGCGGCGGTCTCGTACGAGACGGAGTACGCGTCGCGGAGGTCTTCGATGGAGATGGCGCGGCGCGACTTGGCATCCTGCAGAAAGGATACCGCGTGCTTCTCGGGCACCATGAGCGCGCCGACGAGGTAGTTGGTCTCCACGCGCTGGCGCAGGAACTCGGCGTACGAGCGCGGCTCGGCGTGCCCGAGGATGCGGCTGGCGAGCGCCTGCAGCACGGGGGTGCGGCTGTCGCCGCGGCCGGGGATCGTGTTCGAGAGGTACAGCCGGCCGTTGCGGATGTCGGCGACGCTGCGGGTGGACTGCGGCAGGTCCGACACGTAGTGCAGGGAGAACCCGAGGTGCGCGGCGATCTCCGACGCGGTGCGCTGGGTGAGTGGCCCGCCCGGGTGCTCGACGGCGGCGAGGATGCGCGAGGCGTGCTCTTCGAGCTCGGCGAAGTAGTTGTCCTGCCGGCGCATGAGGTGCCGCAGCTCGACGTTGGCGCGGCGTGCCTCTTCGGGCGTCGCCGAGCGCTCGTCGTTGAGCCGCTCGATCTCGTTCTGCAGCGCCACCATGGTGCGCAGCACGTCGTCGGGCACGCTCTTGCCGATGCGGAACGGCGCGATGCCGAGTGACTGGAAGGTCTGCCCCTTCATCGCGCGCTCGAGCGTGATCTCGAGCGTCGCGCGCTCGTCGAGGGGCTCGGCCTCGAGGAGCGCGTCGATCGTCACGCCGAGCGCCTTCGCGATCGTGCGCAGCAGGGTGAGCTTCGGCTCGCGCTTGCCGTTCTCGATCATCGACAGCTGACTCGGCGCCCGCTCGACGGCGGAGGCCAGCTCGTCGAGGGTCATCCCGCGCGCGGTGCGCAGCTGCCGGATGCGCCGGCCGATGGTGAGGGCGTCGGCTTCTTCGATGTCGGATGCCGCTTCTTCCACGATCGTCATGCTCGAAAGTGTGTCAGATAAACAGAAGATCGCACAAACTTCACTTCCGATTTGGCCGGAGTGAGCGTGGAAATTCACACATAGTGGTGTCACGGGAAGCCGTTCCCGGAAGAAATCCGGTTCACACAGGAAGGCAGGGCCATGACCCCCACCATGACGGGCACCGCGCCCACGACATCGACCATCGCGACCCAGAGCATCCCGACCATCACGGTCGTCGGCCGACTCGGCGAGCGCTACGACGAGGTCCTCACCCCTGCCGCCCTCGACTTCCTCGCCCAGCTGCACCACCGCTTCGCCGGGCGCCGGCACGACCGTCTTGCCGACCGCATGCGTCGCCGCTTCGAGATCGGCAACGGCCAGGACCCGACCTTCCGTCACGACACCGCACACATCCGCGAGGACACCGAGTGGCGCGTGGCCGGCCCCGGCCCGGGCCTGGAGGACCGCCGCGTGGAGATCACCGGCCCCACCGACCCGAAGATGACAATCAACGCGCTGAACTCCGGCGCGAAGGTGTGGCTCGCCGACCAGGAGGACGCGACCAGCCCGACGTGGAAGAACGTCATCGAAGGCCAGCTCTCGCTGTTCGACGCCATCCGCGAACAGCTGCAGTTCACGAGCCCCGAGGGCAAGGAGTACCGCGTCACCGCGGAGCGGACGCCGACCATCGTGATGCGTCCGCGCGGCTGGCACCTGGTGGAGAAGCACATGGAGTTCACCGACCGCAACGGTCGCACCATGGCGGCATCCGGTTCGCTTGTCGACTTCGGTCTCTACTTCTTCCACAACGCGACCGAGCTGATCGCCCGTGGTCGTGGCCCCTACTTCTACATCCCGAAGATCGAGTCGTCCGAAGAGGCGAAGCTCTGGGACGACGTGTTCACCTTCAGCGAGCAGTACGTCGGCATCCCCCACGGCACGATCCGCGCGACGGTGCTCATCGAGACGCTCCCGGCCGCCTTCGAGATGGAGGAGATCCTCTTCGAGATGCGCGACCACATCGCGGGCCTCAACGCCGGCCGCTGGGACTACATCTTCTCGATGATCAAGAACTACCGCGGCCGCGGCGCACGCTTCGTGCTCCCTGACCGCAGCCAGGTCACCATGACGGTTCCGTTCATGCGGGCGTACACCGAGCTGCTCGTGCAGACGTGCCACAAGCGCGGCGCCTTCGCGATCGGCGGCATGAGCGCCTTCATCCCGAACCGCCGTGACCCCGAGGTCACGAAGCAGGCGTTCGAGAAGGTCGCCGCCGACAAGAAGCGCGAGGCCGGCGATGGGTTCGACGGCACCTGGGTGGCCCACCCCGACCTGATCCCGGTGGCGCGGGCCGAGTTCGACGCGGTGCTCGGCGACAAGCCGAACCAGGTCGACCGCGTCCGCGACGACGTGCAGGTGCGCCCCGAGCAGCTCATCGACTGCCACATCGGTCTGCCGATCTCGACGGCGGGTGTGTACGGCAACGTGTCGGTCGCGATCCGCTACATCGAGGCGTGGCTGCGGGGCCTGGGTGCGGTCGCCATCGACAACCTGATGGAGGATGCCGCGACCGCCGAGATCAGCCGCTCGCAGGTCTGGCAGTGGATCCACCAGGACCGCGTGACCGAGGACGGCACCCCGATCACCCGCGAGTACGTCGAGGGACTGATCGAGCAGGTGCTCGGTGAAGTGGAGCGCCGCGACGGCGACCGCTTCGACGATGCGGCCGAGATCTTCCGCGACGTGGCGCTGGGAACCGAGTTCCCCGCGTTCCTGACGCTCGGCGCGTACGCGAAGTACCTCGTCGACGCCGACTGACGGTCGGGGCGGGCACTCGCCCTCCGACGAAGAACCGCCGCTTTCTGTCCCCACGGGTGTGGGACCGGAAGCGGCGGTTCTGTCGTGTGCGCGCATGCACCCGGCCGGGCCGATCGAAATCGCAATGGATCCGACCCGACACGCCGGCCGGGCTCACCGCCACGCGGCGTGCCGCGCGGCATCCATTGCAATCACGCACGGGCACGCGCCCGCGGCGCGGTCAGTCGCGTTGGCGGGACTTCCGCGCCGGGCGGTCGTCGTCGCGACGGGGGCGGTCGTCGTACGACCGCTTCGGCCGATCGTCGAACCGGCGGGCGCCACGGTCGTCGTCGCGACGCCGGCCGGGGCGGCCGCGGTCGGGCGCGATGTTGATGAGCTGACCCGAGATGCGGGTGCCTTTCAGGCGGTCGAGGACACCGGCATCCATGTTCGTGGGCAGTTCCACGAGCGAGAAGTCGGGGCGGATCGTGATCGCACCGAAGTCGTCGCGGCCGAGGCCACCCTCGTTGGCGAGGGCGCCGACGATCTGGCGCGGCTCGACGCGGTGACGGCGGCCGACGTCGATGCGGTACGCGGTGAAGTCTCCGCGGCTGCGACGCTCGCGCGGGCCGCTGTCGGTGCGCTCCTTGCGGGTGCCGCGCTGCGCGTCGGCGGCGACGGTCTTCGCGAGCTGGTCGGATGCCGGGTCGAGAAGCAACGGCGTCTCTCCCTGCGCCACGACGGCGAGGGCGGCGGCGACATCCTGCTCGGGCACGTCGTGGTTGCGCACGTAGTGGGCGATGACGTCGCGGAAGCCGGCGATGCGGTCGGTCTCGGCGAGCGCCGCGGTGATCGCGTCGTCGAAGCGTGCGAGGCGCGTCGAGTTGATGTCCTCGGTCGTCGGCAGCTGCATCTGCGTCGGCGCCTGGCGCGTGGCTCGCTCGATGTGCGCGAGCAGGTAGCGCTCGCGCGGCGTGACGAAGCTGATCGCGTCGCCCTTGCGGCCGGCGCGGCCGGTGCGGCCGATGCGGTGCACGTACGACTCGGTGTCGGTGGGGATGTCGAAGTTCACGACGTGGCTGATGCGCTCCACGTCGAGGCCGCGCGCGGCGACGTCGGTCGCGACGAGGATGTCGAGCTTGCCGTCCTTGAGCTGCTGGACGCTGCGCTCACGCTGCGGCTGCGGGATGTCGCCGTTGATCGGCGCGGCGCTGAAGCCACGGGCGCGGAGCTTCTCGGCGAGCGTCTCGGTCTCGTTCTTCGTGCGGACGAAGATGATCATCCCGTCGAAGTCCTCGACCTCGAGGATGCGCGTGAGGGCGTCGACCTTCTGCTGGTAGGACACGATCAGGTAGCGCTGGGTGATGTTCGTGTTCGTCGAGGTCTGCGTCTTGACCGTGATCTCCTCCGGGTCGCGCAGGTACTGCTGCGCGAGACGGCGGATGGATGCCGGCATGGTCGCCGAGAAGAGGGCGACCTGCTTCTCTTCGGGCGTCTTCGCGAGGATCTGCTCGACGTCCTCGGCGAAGCCCATCTTCAGCATCTCGTCGGCCTCGTCCAGGACGAGGTTCTTCAGCTGCGAGAGGTCGAGGGTGCCCTTCTCGAGGTGGTCCATGATGCGGCCCGGGGTGCCGACGACGATGTGCACGCCGCGGCGGAGCGCGGACAGCTGCACGCCATAGCCCTGACCGCCGTAGACGGGGAGGACGTGCACGTTCTTCATGCGCGCGGCGTAGGACTCGAACGCCTCGCACACCTGGAGCGCGAGCTCGCGGGTGGGGGCGAGCACGAGCGCCTGCGGCGTCTTCTGCGTGAGGTCGAGGTTCTCCATGATCGGCAGCGCGAAGGCAGCGGTCTTGCCGGTGCCGGTCTGCGCCATGCCGACGACGTCGCGGCCGCCCAGGAGGACGGGGATGGTCGCAGACTGGATGGCCGAGGGGGTCTCATAGCCGAGATCTTTGATCGCGGCGAGAACGGGGCCGGTGAGGCCCAGTTCGTCGAAGCCTGGGGAGGCCGGGGATGCGGTATCAGCCGCAGTATCGCTGTCAGTCACCTCCCCACAGTAGTGCGCCGCCCTGTGAGACACCCGGGCTGGGAGACACCCGGGCCGGCTCAGCCGACGGTCACGCCGTCCGGGGAGAACGCGACCGGCTGCGTGTGCAGGCCGCGGTAGATGAACTGCTCGTCCCAGCCGTGGAAGACGAGGACGTCGCCGCCCGACGTCGCGACGACGTCCTGGCCGCCCGGTCCGGTGAAGGCGCCGTCCGAGGACGCGGTCGACAGCACGGGCTCGGGCTGCTTCTCGTACGGCCCCGTCGGCGCCGTCGCGGTCGCGACGCCGATCGCATAGGCGTCGCTGCCGTAGTCGTTGGCCGAATAGAAGAGGTGATAGCGGCCGTCCCGCTCCACGAGCGTCGGCGCCTCGATGAGCGACCCCTCCCACTCCTGGTCCTGCTTCAGCAGCCGCACCGGCTCCCCGGCGAACGCCGTGCCGTCCGCCGTCAGCGGCGCCATCATGAGCCACGTGTCCTGCGCGCAGCAGTTGCCGTCGGTCTTCCACAGCAGGTAGCGCGTGCCGTCGGCGTCGTCAAACGTCGCCGCGTCGATCGCGCCGCCGGCATCCACGGGGCAGACCAGCGGCTCCTCGCCGACCGGCGCGAAGTCCTCGTCGAGCGAGCCCGCCACGGCGACGCCGATGCACTGCCGCTCCGACGCGGTGTCCTGCGCCGTCACGTACATGACGTAGCCGTCGTTGGATGCCGCAACCTCCGGCGCCCACGTCCGGCCCGGCGACGCCCACGCCGGGAGGACCGGCAGCGCGTCGCGCCGCTCGACCGTCCAGCTCGCGAGGTCGGCGGAGCGCGCGACGCGGATGTTGAGGCCGTGGCTGCCGGTCGCGAACGCGACGTACTCGCCGTCCGCCTCGATCACGTCGGGGTCGGGGAAGTCCTCGTCGAGGACGAAGCCTCCCGCGGCCGGCGACTCGGCGGGGGCCGGTTCCGGAGCGGGTGCCGCGCAGCCGGCGACGGTCAGGAGTGCCGCGATCCCCATCGCGACGAGCGCCGCCGGCCGCAGTCGGCTCATCCCTTGACCGCCGCCCCGGCGACGGAGTCCACGATCTGCCGCTGCGCGAACGCGAACAGGATCAGCACGGGGATCGACGCAATCGCCGCCCCCGCCATGACGATCCCGAAGTGGGTGCGGAACGCGCCCTGCAGCATCGCGAGACCGGGCTGCAGCGTCATGTTCTCGGGCGAGAGCAGCACGTACACCGGCCACAGGAAGTCGTTCCAGTTGCCGAGGAACGACAGCACCGCGAGGGTCGCGAGCGCGGGCTTGGCAAGCGGCAGCGCGACCTGGAAGAAGATGCGGAACTCCCCCGCCCCGTCGATGCGCGCGGCCTCCTCGATCTCCACCGGCACGCTCAGGAAGAACTGCCGCAGGAAGAACACCCCGAACGCGCTGGCCGCTCCGGGGATCGTGATCGCGAGGATCGTGTCGAGCCAGCCGAAGTTCTCGACGATGAGGTAGTTCGGGATCAGGAAGACGACCGGCGGCACGAGGAGCGTCGCGATGATGAGCCCGAACACGATGTTCCGGCCCGCGAACTCCAGGCGCGCGAGCGCGTAGGCCGCCATCGACGCGGTCGCGAGGATCAGCACCGTCTGCAGCGTCGCCGCGGCGAAGCTGTTCCACAGCCACAGGAAGATCGGCTGCTGACCGCTCGTGAGGAGCGTCTGATACGCCTCGAACGACACCGGATCCGGCAGCGCGTAGGGGTTGCGGACGGCGTCGGCATCCGTCTTCACCGACGTCAGCAGCATCCAGATGAGCGGGAACACGACGACGAGGGCGAGCGCGACGAGCACGGCGTAGAGGGTCGCGCGCGACGCGGCGCGCCCGGGGCTCCGTCGGCGACGGGCCGGCGAGGTGGACGCGGTCGGCGCGTCGCGGTCGGTGCGCGGGCGGGCGGCGGTGTCCGTCATTTGATGACCTTCTCGGTGCGCTCCCGCTGCAGGCGGAAGTTGATGGCGCTGATGATCGCGAGGAAGGCGAACAGCACGTAGCTCATGGCGGATGCCGGTGCCATGTTGTTCTGCGACAGACCCTGATCGGCGATGTACATGATCGCCGTGCGGGTCGCGTTGCCCGGTCCGCCGTTGGTGAGCAGGTACGACTGCCCGAACATGTTCGCCGATGCGAGGACCGTCGTCGTCGTGATGAACAGCATCACGGGACGCAGGCCCGGCAGGGTGACGCTGAAGAACGTGCGGGCGGCACCGGCGCCGTCGAGGGCGGCCGCCTCGTACAGGTCGGTGTTGATGCCCTTGAGGCCGGCGAGGAAGATCACGGTGTTCAGGCCCGCGGTCCACCACACCGTGACGCCGACGAGCGAGACCCACACCCACGGGGTGTCGACGACCCACGGGGTGTCGTCGGGCAGGCCCAGGAGGCCGAGCACGTGGTTCAGGATGCCGGACTGCGTGTCGAACACGTAGTTCCAGATGACGCCGACGATGGCGACGCCGAGCACGTACGGCGCGAAGAACACGGTGCGGAACACCGTCGCGCCGCGCAGCTTGCGGTTCAGCAAGACCGCGATGAACAGCGGCAGGACGACGAGAAACGGGACGCTCAGCAGGACGAAGAGCCCGGTGGCGCCCATCGCCTGCCAGAAGTCGCCGGAGGTCGTCGACCCGGCGGTGAACAGGTCGATGTAGTTCTTCAGCCCGACGAAGTCCTGCGAGTCCCGGAACGGGCTCCAGTTGGTCAGGCTGATCCACAGTCCGAAGATCGCGGGGACGATCACGAACGTCGTGAACAGGATGAGGAAGGGCGCCAGGAACAGGTAGCCGATCAGGTTGCGGCGCCGCGCGGCGGGACGCCGGGCGCGGCCGCCCGCCCCCGCGCCGAGATC
>NZ_JBHWTD010000110.1:0-38849 GCF_043427715.1 Microbacterium sp.
GATCACCGACGACGAACTCACCGAAACCCAGCGACTCCTGAACATCAGACCGCGTCGCACCCTCGGCTACCGGAAACCAGCTGACATGATCAACGAACTGATCAACGGTGTTGCGCTGACAACCTGAAACCGCCGGCGGGGATGCGGCGCGAACTGACACGTGGACGCAGGCGGGCGCCCAGGGCGGTCAGAAGCGGCGGACGAGGGCGATGTCGCGCTCGGTGGCGGTGAAGCCCAGGCCTTCGTAGAGGGTGTTGGCTCGCGTGGGGGAGTCGGTGTCGACGTCGAGGACGGCTGCGTGAAGGGATGCCGCGGCGATCGCGGCCAAGGCCTCTGAAACGACCAGCGGCGCGAGACCCTGACCGCGGTGCGAGCGCACGACGCCGATCAGGTCGATGTAGGCGTGGGGTGCGCCGAAGGCGGCGAAGTCGTCTTCGATGACGGAGACGAGGCAGAACGCGACGAAGCGACCCGTGGCATCCACGGCCAGACGGGAGAGATCGGGGCGGAAGAAGTCGCCGCCGACGAAGTTCTGCCAGCGTTCCTCGTTCGTGGGCAGGCTGCCCCAGTGGTCGCGGAACGCGTCGTTGCGCGCGGCCAGCGCCTCAGCGTCTCTCGCGCGGTCATATGCCGTGACGGTTATGCCGTCGGGTGCGGTCACCGCCGGGAGGTCGGCGGTCACGTCACGGACCATCGTCGAGAACCAGCGCTCGGGCACGTACCCGGCGTTCTGCGCCACAGCGACATGACCGAGGTTGGTCTCGGGCGCGTACACCTTGAGCAGGCCCTCGGCGCCGCCGTTCTCCAGCGTCCGAGCGGCATCGGCGATCTGCTCGGTGCCGCGGGCATCGAGCCACGCCATCAGCGCGGCCCCGATGCCGCGTCGACGCCAGTCGGGGTGCACCGACCCGCCGATGTCGACGGACAGCTTGCCCTCGCTCCGGGACGGATGCAGCATCGCCGTCCCTGCGGCCACGATCTCGCCGTCGGCAGTCTCCGCGACGAGCGTGTCCCGCTCGACGTGCACGTGACTGAGCTCGAAGATCTCGGCGATGTCCTGTCGGGGCGTGATCCAGGTGGGATGGTCGAGCGCGTCGGATGCCGCGAACACGGCGTGGATCGCATCGATGTCGTCGGTGGTCGCCGGGCGCCAGCGGGCGATCGCGGGATGCTGCGGTGCCGCGGGTGCGACCGGCCGGCCGACGCGGTCGGCGAGGTGAGTAGTCGTCACGAGCGCCATGCTACGCGGCAACCGCGTCGGCGCCCCACGCAGGCCGCATCTCCGTCGCCGGCCCCGGGTTCGGCGGCAACGACGCCCGCCGCCCCACGGAGTTCGCCGCATCTCAGTCGCCGACCGCGCGCGCGGCGGCACTGCGGTCGCGCCCCGCCTCGCGGTCGTCCGAGGCGCCGCGGTCGTCCGCCTCGGATGCCGCAGCCTCGTCCTCCTCGCCCGCGGAGGACCCGTCCCCGCCGAACACCTCCCGTACCGACCACTGCGCGAGCTCGATGCGGTACCGCAGCTCGGCGCGGTCGTTCGCGGCGTCCTGCACCGCCTTCTCGACGACCGCGGCGAACACGCGTCCGCCGTCGGCGCCCGGATGGATCTTGTCGCCGGCGAGCAGGTCGGTCTTCTTCGCGATGGCGGAAGACCAGTCGGCGACGACGACGCCGGGGGTCGTGCGGGCGAACTCCTCGATCGTGCGGTTCACGCCCGGGATCCAGTCGCGCGGAGCGTACGCGTTCACGAGCACGAGGGTGCGCTCCGGCCCGATGTCCTCGCGGAGCCGCCGCAGGTCCGCTGCGTCGATCGTGCCGTTGGTGCCGAGCGCGACGACGACGTAGTCGCGCAGCTTCTCCTTGGCGCTCAGACGCGACACGATCCGGGTGCCGGTCGTCATCGACCGCGACACCTTCGCGTCGACGTCGATTCCCGGCATCCGTTCGAGCAGGCCCTTCGCGGAGGCGAGCATGACCGAGTCGCCGACGGCGGAGATGCGCGAGCCCGGCACGTCGGCGGGCTTCGGCATGACGGGCCGTCCGTCGGGCGCGACGCACACACCGACCTCGTCGGAGAGGTTCGCGGTCGCGCACTGGGGCGGCAGTGGAGCCACTCCCGGCCGCAACGCGGCTCCGGAGATCGTCGGGGTCGGGCGCGGATCAGCGGATGCCGCGTCGAGCGCGTTCTGCCCCTGCGCGACGACACTCTCGCTCGAGGCCATGGCGGGAGCCGCCGCGACGGCGGCGGTCGTGCCGGCGACGAGTGCCGCGCCGGCGGCGACGGCGAGGGTCGCCGCGAACCGGCGGACCGGGCGCCCGCGCAGGGCACGACCGAGCGTGGCGACCGATCCGCGCAGACCGCGCCGGCGGACGGGCTGCTCGATGAACCGGTACGACAGCATCGCCGCGGCGACGCTGAGCACCAGAGTGGCGACGCCGACCGGCACCGGAACGGCGACGTCGGGGGAGGCCCCCGTAACGGCGGCGGTCAGCAGCACCACGACCGGCCAATGCCACAGGTACAGCCCGAACGAGCGCTCGCCGATCCACCGCAGCGGCGCCACGTCGAGCGCACGGCCGAGCCACGCGCCGGGTCGGGCGGCGGTGGCGATGGCGACCACGGTAAGACCGGATGCCGCCACCAGCAGACCCGGGAACGTCGCCGCTCCCGTGCCCGTGGGAAGGGTCGCCAGGACGATGAGCGCCGCGACCGCGAGAACCCCGACGGCGTCGGGCGCGCGGCTGCCGGACAGCCGGGCGAGCGCGCCGCGCCAGCCGGAGGCCGCGCCGGCCGAACCCCACCGCTCCGGTCGCAGGAAGGCGAGGGCGACGCCGAGCAGCAGACCGAACGCGTGCGTGTCGGTGCCGTAGTACACCCGCGTCACGCCGTCCCCGACGAGGAGGACGGCCGCGAGAACCGAGGCCCCCGCGAGCGCGACGACGAAGAGCACCCGGGCGCGGCGGAGCAGGAGCACGGCGGGGAGCAGCAGCGGCCACAGCAGGTAGAACTGCTCCTCGACGGCGAGCGACCAGAGGTTCCGCAGCAGCTCGGGGGACGTCGACTCGAACGACCCCGCGCCGAAGTAGGACGACCCGGCGGCGATGCCCACCCAGTTGTAGGCGAAGGTCGCCGCACCCAGTAGCTGACCGCCGAGCCCGACAAGCACGTCGCCGCCGATCAGCCACGCGGCGCTCGCGCACACCAGCACCATGACCGCGATCGCAGGGAGCAGCCGCCGCGCGCGTCGCTGCCAGAACGCGCCGAGCGCGATGCGCCCGGTGGCCTCGCGCTCGCGCAGCAGGAGCGCCGTGATGAGGAAGCCCGAGATGACGAAGAACACGTCGACGCCGAGGAATCCGCCCGGCAGGATCTCCGCTCCGGGGACGCCGGGGAACAGGTGGTACACGACCACCAGGAGAACGGCGATCGCGCGGAGACCGTCGAGGCCGGCAAGGCGCGCAGAAGGAGTTCGAGTCATCACAGGGGGAGGAAATCGGGCGTGGGGGCGCGGCATCCAGTGTAGGTCGGGCATGTGAAAACGAGCGAAACGCGACCCGCCGGAAGGACCCTTCCCGCCGCGCCACGACTGACGGCGCGCCCCGCCGAGGAGTAGGTTGGGAGTACGAGAAACAGACCGCGCCGCTGATGGCTCCGCGATCAGGCAGACGGGTCGCCCTGAAGGGATGGACACCATGGCTGGCCACATCATCGTCGGAGTGACCGGAGCTCCTGTGTCGCGTCGTGCGGTCGACTGGGCCATCGCCCGCGCCGTCGAACGCAAGCAATCGATCGAACTGATCGCCGTCGTCGGCGGTGCGATCGGGACCGTCGGCGAAGCCGAGGTGCTCGGCGCCGCGCAGTCCGCGACGCAGCAGCTGCTCGAGAGCGAAGCGGCGCGCGTCTCGGCGGCGGGTGTCGCCGTGACCACGAAGGTCGACTCGGGCAACCCCGTCGCGAAGCTCATCGAGGCGTCGTCGGGAGCCGCGCTGCTGGTCATCGGCAGCGATTACCGCGGCCCGGGAACGGGCTCGGTGCGCGGCGTCCACGGCATCCGCATCGCCGCCGGCGCGAAGTGCCCCGTCGTCGTCGTGCCCGACACCGACCTCGCCACCGGAACCGGCGTTGTCGTCGGCATCGACGGTTCGAGCGTCTCGGAGCACGCGATCGAGTTCGCGGCGGCCGAGGCCGACCGGCTGGGCGAGCCGCTCATCGCCGTCAGCGCCTGGACCCCGCTGCAGACCCCGCGCAACGCCATGGAGGTCTACCCCGAGCTGTACCTCGCGAACATGCAGGCGATGACCGAAGAGGTGCTCTCGCTCTCGCTCGCGGGCCTGTCGTCGCGCTACCCCGACCTGAAGGTCGTGCGCCGTGCGGAGCGCGGTCACCCCTCGCAGGTGCTCGGTGAGATCGCCGAGGACGCACGCATGGTCGTCGTCGGCACGCACGGTCGCGGCGCGATCGCGCGCTTCCTGCTCGGCTCCATCAGCCAGGAGGTGCTGTCGCACCTGCCGACGGTCACCGCCGTCGTCCGCTGACCCGCGTGACGGATTCACCCCGGGTCCTCGTCATCGGCGAGGCGCTCATCGACATCGTCGAGCGCGACGGCGCCCACACCGAGCACGTCGGCGGCAGCCCCGCGAACGTCGCGGTCGGTGTGGCCCGCCAGGGCATCGCGACGACCCTGCTCACCTCGATCGGGCGCGACGACCGCGGCCGGCGCATCGCCGATCAGGTGCGCGCGTCGGGTGCCGAGGTGGCGGACGCCTCATGGACGGATGCCGCCACCTCCACCGCCCGAGCGGTGATCCAGCGCGACGGTTCGGCGCAGTACGAGTTCGCGATCGACTGGCACCTCGATGGGGGAGCGGCCGCAGCGCTGGGGGAGGTGGCATCCGTCGTCCACTCCGGTTCGATCGCGCTGTTCCTGCACCCCGGGGGAGAGGTCGTGCTCACCGCACTCGAGCGGGCCGCGGCGGCCGGAGCGATCGTGACGGTCGACCCGAACATCCGGCCCGCGCTCGTCGGCGACGACGCGCTCGCCGTCGCCGAGCGGGCGTTCGCGGCGGCGTCGCTCGTGAAGCTGAGCGATGAGGATGCCGCGGCGCTCTACCCCGGCCGCACCCCGCACGAGGTGCTCGACGCGATCGCCGCGCACGGCCCGTCGGTCGTCGTCATGACGCGGGGCGCCGAGGGGGCGCTCGCGCGCGGCGCGGCGGGCTTCGTCACGCAGGAGCCGTGGCGCGTCGAGGTCGCCGACACCATCGGTGCCGGCGACGCGTTCATGGCAAGCCTCGTGACGAGCAGCGTCGACGACCCGGGCTTTCTTCGCGGCGACGGCGGCGCGCTCGGGCGGGCGCTGCGGCGCGCCGCGGTTACGGCGGGTGTCACCGTCTCGCGGCCCGGCGCCGACCCGCCCACGCGCGCGGAGGTCGACGCGCTGCTCTGAGATCGATGCGCTGCTCTGAGATCGACGCGCTGCTCTGAGGCCGACGCGCGGCGCGGCGGCTCGGGGATCTGCGGGCTGCCGCGGGGCCGGCAGCTGGCGTGCGCAACTCCTCAAAAGTGGCGCGTCCCGAGCGGTGGGACCGGTTTCATCGCGGCATCCGCTCGATTCTTGAGGAGTTATGGACGAGGGGCGCGCGAGGCGCGAGGCACGTGGGGCGGGGGAGAGCCCGCCGACTAGGCTGGGGCTCGTGCGCCTGCGGATCGATCTCGCCTACGACGGCACCGCCTTTCGCGGCTGGGCGCGGCAGCCGAACCTCCGGACGGTGCAGGGCACGCTCGAGGCCGCGATCGCTCGCATCCTGGGCGGCGATCCGCGACTGGTCGTGGCGGGGCGGACGGATGCCGGCGTGCACGCCTCTGGTCAGGTTGCGCACCTCGATCTCACCGACGCGCAGCAGCAGCGGCTGCAGTCCGCCCGCAACCCCGATCCGACGGCGCTCGCCGCACGGCTGAACGGTGTGCTCGGCGCGTATGCCGATGTCGCCGTGCACCGCGTCACGGTCGCCCCGGAAGGGTTCGACGCCCGCTTCTCCGCCGTGTGGCGCCGCTACGAGTACCGGCTCGCCGACCGCACTTCCGGCTACGACCCGCTCGACCGGTTTCGCACGACGTATCTGAACGATGAGCTGGACGTCGCATCGATGGATGCCGCCGCGCGCAGCCTGCGCGGTCTGCACGACTTCGCGGCCTACTGCAAGCCGCGTGAAGAGGCGACGACGATCCGCACGCTGCTCGAGTTCGATTGGCACCGCGATGAGGGGGGAATCCTCATCGCGCATGTGAAGGCCGACGCGTTCTGCCACAGCATGGTCCGCGCACTCGTCGGCGGATGCGTCGCGGTGGGGCAGGGGCGGCTGAACCCCGATCATCTCGTCGAGATCCGTGACGCGCTCACTCGCGTCGACGAGGTCAAGGTGCTCGCCGCGCGCGGGCTCACCCTCACCGAGGTCGGGTATCCCGCGGACGACCTGCTGGCCCAGCGCGCGGAGCAGACCCGCAACCGCCGCGAGTTGGATGCCGACTGACGCGGAGTCGCGCGCGACACCCCCGGCCGCCGGCGCCCGCCCGCACACGACAAAAGAAGAACCCCCGAGCCGAAGCCCGGGGGTTCTTCTGTGCGTTGGTTCGCGAGTGCTTAGACCGTCTGACGCGAGCGGCGCACCGAGGTGGCCACCGCGATGCTGGCACCGGCGAGGACGAGAACGCCGCCGCCGATCCAGAGGCCGAGCAGTGAGTCGCCGTCGAAGCCGGTCGGCGTCAGCACGCCGCCCTCGCCCTCGCCACCGGTGGCGGCAACGGTGATGGTGACGGAGTCAGCGGCAGCGCCACTCTCGTCGCCGCTCGCGGTCAGCGTGTACTCGCCGGTCGCGTTCGTCGGCGGGGTGACGTCGACCGAGGCCGAGCCGTCGGCTTCTGCGTCCTTCTCGGTGCTGATGCTCTCGTCCGCGGCAGCCGCGACCTGAGCAAGCGTCGCGCTGCCGGCGAAGGCGCCGGTCAGCGTGAAGGTGACCGTCTCGCCGGGGATGAAGCCGGTGAACTCCACGGTGGCGGTGCCGCCGGCCGTGATCGTCACGGTGCCGTCGGCGGGAGTCGGGGTGTAGGCGCTCGCGACGGCCGGAGCCGCGAAGACCGCCGCTGCAGCGATCGCGAGAGACGCAACCGCCTTGCTGATCTTGTTCTTCATGGTGTCTGCGTTCGGTCGTCGGTATAGAAGGGACGCGGTATTCAGGAATCTCTCAGTAGGTGCAAGTCGATCGATTACCGTGAGGTAAACTCTCGAAGTTTGCGTGCCCTCTGTCGGTTGCTCGATGGTCGTGCCTGCCACCGCGACGGTCCCGCGGGCAACCCTAGACTGAGCGGGCGATGGCGCGCTTGTCGGCCTCGCCGACGAAGTAGCTCGTGACGTACGACTCGCCGCGCAGCACGAGCGTGAGGTCGGCCTTGCTGCGCACGCGGCGCTTCGACTCCATGAGCGTCGCGAGCAGATCGAACTCCGTGCGCGTGAGTGTGAGCTCGCGGCCCCCGACGAGCACCATGCGTTGCTCGGCGTGCACGGCGAGGTCGCGGTGCACCGCCCAGCGGGTCCGCCGACGGGGGACGCTTGCGACGCGTGTGCGACCTCAGCGCCGGGGTACATCGCGCCGGGGTACATCGCGCCGGGCACGGGCTGGGGGGCGCCGACGGGCGGGATGACGACGGTCGGGGTGCCGCCGGGGTACGGCTGCTGCGCGGGAGCGCTCTGAGGGGCCCCCTGCGGATTCACCGGCGGGTAGGCCGGCGTGACGACGCGCTCGTCGAACACCGGGCTCGTCGCGGTCAGCTCAGTCGGCATCTGCTCGCTCGTGCGGGCGCCGGGGAACGACGGCCCCGCGGCATCCTGCCGGGGAGCGACCGGCTGCACGGCCGTGCCACCCCGCGGCCGGCGGAGGAGGGACTCGACGCGGGCTCGCAATTCACGCGGCCGGAACGGCTTGACGACGTATTCGTCGGCGCCGGCGCCCAGGCCCAGCACGACATCGGCCTCCTCTTCGAGGCCGGTGATCATGATGATGTACGTGTCGCTCTGCGCGCGGATGCGGCGCGCCGCCTCGAAGCCGTCGATGCCGGGCATGTTCACGTCGAGGGTCGTGATGAGCGGCTGGTACGAGAGCACGGCACGCACACCGTCGATGCCGTTGCCCACCGAGACGGTGGAGAAGCCGGCAGCCTCCAAGACCTCCACGATGAGGTGGCGGATGTCGGGATCGTCCTCGACAATCACGGCAGTCTTGTGCATCGTGCCCGGATCACTCATCGACTTTGGCTCCCAGCATCCCGTGATAGAGGTCGTCTCATGCTACACACGCACGCAACCACTGCCCGTCGTACGTGTGGTCGCCGCGTGACGGGCGGTCAGCGCGCGTCACGGGTGAGGTCGACGGCGGCGAAGGGCCACCAGGTGCCCGCCTTCGGGCCGCCGTTGCATTCGCCGTCGCTCTCGCCGGGAGGCTTGATCCACAGGTTCGTGTCGACGATGTCGTCGGCGTAGGTGCCGCCCGGGTCGCCGACCGTCTGCCACGACGGGTTGCACCACTCACCGCCCGACGACGCCGACCCGTTGCGGGAGGTGTCGACCACGGCGTGCATGCCGTCGAGCTTCGCCGACAGCTCGGCGGCGTAGGCGAACTCGTCGGTCGTGGACTGATAGTTCGACACGTTCGTCGCGAACCCCCGCACCGAGCCGACGAGCCCGGTCTCGCGGATGAGGCTCGCCATCCGGTCGGCGCCGAGCCAGTTGCTGTGGCCGCCGTCGACGTAGACCCAGGTGCCCGGTGACGTCAGTTCATCGACGGCGGCGGTGAGCTGGCGGGCACGGTCGGCGATGTTGCCGCACTCGGGGGCGAGTGCGATGCTGTCGGGCTCGAGCACCACGATCTTCTGCATGTCAGGAGCGGTCTCGAGCGCGTCGCCGATCTCGGCGACCCACCGCGGGTAGTCCTCGTCCGACAGACCGCCGGCGGAGTGGTTGCCGCAGTCTCTCTCCGGCAGGCCGTACACGACGACGGCCACCGAGCGGCTCTGCTCGCGTGCCTGCCCGAGAAGGTCGAGCACGGTCTCGCCGACGCGACCGCGCGGATCCTGTTCGGGTGTGAGCCAGTAAGCGGTGGGCTGCGCGGCCAGCCAGGCCGTGGCATCCGCTTCTTCACCGGAGAGACCGGTGAGCGCCTGGTTCGCCTTGGACTGCTCGGGGGCGATGATCATCGTGCCGAGTCCGGGCGGTGTGGCTGTCAAAGTGTGGAATCCGCGGGTGAGGAGGCTGCCGACGGTGGCGATCAGGATGATCAGGAGGACGAGCGCGGCGGCGACGGCGATCGCAATGAGTACGCCGGCCGGCGGCATCCGCAGCTTCCTGAAAGCCACGGTGAAACTCTAGTCATAGGCTGATGCCGATGATCACCGTCGTCTCGTACAACCTGCGAAAGCATGCCGCAGCCGGCGAGCTCGCCGAGCTCGTGCAGCGGCACGATGTCGACGTGCTGTGCCTGCAAGAGGTCGACACCGCCGACATGCCCGACCGGATCGGCGGGCTCGTGCTGGCGGATGCCACGAGGCAGAACCGGCTGGGCCTTGCCATCTACTACCGCGAGAACGGGTTCAAGGCGGGGGCGAGCCGCTCGTTCTCACTGAAGAAGTCGCTCCACGACCGCGTGCTCAAGCCGGCGGACGAGCGGATGCTGGGGCTCCATCTCACCGACATCGACCACGGCACCGAGTTCATCGTCGCGTCGTTCCACGCGGCGCCGCTGACGGCGCTCAACGCGCTCCGGCGGCATCAGATCACGGCGGCGCTGAACGAGCTCGCCACCCTCGGCAAGGGCGACCCGATCCTGATGGTCGGCGACTACAACTACCCGGTGTTCAAGGAGAACCTCGGGCAGGTGGTGCGCGAGAGCGGGTACGAGCTGCGTTTGAGTGATGCGCGCACGTACACCCGGTACAAGTTCTTCCGCGGGCACTACGACTTCGCGACCTCGCGCGGCTTCGAGGTCGGGCAGGTGACGACGCTGCCGCAGGGCGCCAGCGACCACCTGCCGATCCTGGTGACGGCGCGGCCGCTCACCCGTCGGGCGCCGCGGGAGGGCTGAGGGTCAGTCCTCGGTCTTGTCGCGGTGACGGCGCATCGCGGCGGCGCCGACGATGACCGCGCCTGCGAGGAGCAGCGCGCCGCCGCCGATCCACAGGCCGAGCAGCTGGTTCGAGTCGAAGCCGCTGATGGGCAGCGCGCCGTCGTCCGAGGTGTCGATGACGGCGCTTGCCGTGCCGCCGGCCGAGGTCGGCGAGACAGCGGCGATGTTGTACACACCGCGGGCGTTGTCGGGCAACGTGATCTCGATTGGAGGGAGCGCGCCGTCGGCGTCGGACTCGTAGACGGCGCTCGCCGTCGAGACCGCGGCGCGCACCATCCCGAAGGTGGCACCGGCGCCGTTCTCGCCGGTGATGGTGACGGTGACGGTTTCGTTCGCGCCGAAGGTGGCCTCTTGACACCCGAACACGATGACGTCGCCGGGGCCTGCGCCGGTGGCATCCGATGTGCAGGATCCGACCGGCGGGTAGATGCTCGACGCGGATGCCGCGGCGGGCGCAGCCATCAGCAAGGCGGCCGCGAGGAGTGCGGTCGTCGTGGAGCGGAGGCTGCGGCGCATGGGGAGCTGCTTTCGGCGGAGGGTCACCGTCGCCGCGACTCTCGCGACGGACATCTTCGCGGGGGAGTCTATACGGCGATCGCTAGTTCTCCGAGCAGTCCGCCCGCACCGTAGGTGAAAGGGATGCGTCAGCGGTCGGGGTGACCCACGCCTCAGCGGCCGTGACATCGGTGACTGCGCGCGCCGTGACGGTCACCGAGCCGCTCTCGCCGGGCTCGAGGTCGAGGACGTAGGAGAGCACCTGCCGGTCGCCGACCAGCCCTCCGCCGACGCTGCGGCCGGTGGCCGTGTGGAAGGTGACGACCTCGAATCCTGCGGGCAGGTACACGTCGCCGACCGTGCGGGCGACGCCGGGCTCGACGCCGTAGACGCCGCCGCCGGTGATGTACCACGGCAGCGAGTCGGCGTCGGCCGGCGCGTTGCTCGTCAGCGTGATGTCGAGGGTGACCTCGCGCGTGCGGATGCCTGTCGCGCAGTCGTTGTGTGTGAGGGAAACCTCGGGTGTGACATAGAAGTCCATCTTCGAGCCGGTGCCGTCGTTGAAGTAGACGCCCCATCGTGCAGTCTCGTGATCGTTGGGCGGCAGGGCGCTGGCGAGAGAGGTCTCGGCAAGGATTGACTGCTCGGTCTCGTCGGCGCTCCACAGGTGGAGACGACGCTCCTCCCCAGCGCGCGTCAGCGCCATGATCAGCTTGGTCGGGTCGACCGCCCCGTCTGTGAGCGACTGGAAGATCGCGTCGGCCGCGGCAGCGAAGAACGCGTCCTGTCGGGCAGGCTCGGTGTAACGAAAGTACACCTCGTTCAAGAGGAGATCGACGGCGTTCGCACTCGTCAGTTCGTCGCCCGTAGGGAGCAGGACCGGGCCGGTTGCGTCCAGGAGGTAGGACAGTGCCACTGGATCGATAGCGACGGCGCTGCGGACCGCGTTTCCTTCGCGGGCCGCAAATTCTCGTGCGAGCGAGGCGGTGACGGCGAAATCCGGGACTTGAGTGACGTTCATCATGAAGCGGCCGGGCTTGGTCTGGTAAATGGATTCGTAGTCGGCGAGGTCGGCGACGGGCGGGTCGGCGGGTGAATATTGCTTGTACTGGCTACCCGGCCGTTGACCGATCAGTCGGATGCTCCCGTTGTCCGTTCGGATGACAGCTGTGGCGCCGACGATGCCGCCGAGCGAACGCCACTCCGCATTGTTCTGCACGAGCAGGAGGTGCTCGCGCGGGCCGTCCGCTCCGAGCAGCGCCGGCAGCAGCGAACTGGTGCGTGCGAGGGCATCGGTGACCGTCGCGGCCTGATCGAGGAGGGTGTCGACCTCGGCCACCGCGTCGGCGATGACACCCATGAGGCCGTTGCGGTCGAGGTCGGCGATGTCCTGTCGTGCAGCGGCTGCCGCCTCGGCGGCGCGCCAGGCGGGTTGCTCGAGCGACGTGAATACGGCGGTGTCGATGCGGCCCTCGACGGGGCGGAATGCCTCGGTACCGAAGCCGCCGGCCACGGCGGCGATGGGGGCGGCGGCATCTGTCACGACGATGTCGATGGCCTCTGCGACGCGGGCGACCGCGTGCAGCTGCGGTCCGACCCACGGCGCACCTTCCACCGTTGTCCAGATCGGGTCGGAGGTGAGTTCGCGGGCCGTAGCGGTGTGCGCGGCGAGGTCGTTGATCGCGGAGGCGGCGGCCCCGATGTCGTCGAGCTGGCCGGCGATGTCGCCGGCGGACTGCTGCGCGGTGCGCAGGTGATCGTATGCGAGTGCACCACGCACGCCGACCCAGGCGGCGACCGCGACGAGCGCGATGACGGCGGCGATCAGAAGCCAGGCGAAGACGCGCCCGGCGGTGCGGGCGGGTCGGGGCAGGAAGGGCGCAGACATCGGCTCGATCCTACGGGGCGGCTTCGTGCCGACCCCATCAGTGCGCGAAGACGGCCCGCTCCCAGCGGTCGCCGCCGGAGATCTGCGCATGCTCGGCGGCTTCGGCGGCGGCAGCGCACAGGCGCGTCAGATCGTAGTCGGCGAGCGGCGCGGCGGCGAGGCCGATGCTCGACGAGAGGCGCACCGGGATGGCCTGCTGGTCGGTCACGGTGCCGATGCGCTCGAGGAGGCGCGACAGGATCGCGCGCACGGCGGTGTCGGGACGGGGCAGGAGCACCACGTACTGGGTGGGCGACAGCGCGTGGATGTCGGCCTCGGGTGGCATGACGGCGCGGACGTCATTGCCGAATCGGGTGGTCACCCGGTCGAAGGCGCGGGCGTTGGACGCCTCGAGCAGCTCGCCCGCGTCGTCGAGGCGCACGTCGATGACCGACCACCACTTGTCGCCCGCAGCCTTCGCGCGGTCGAGTCGTTCCTGTGCGACGAGGCGGAAGTCGCTGGTCTCACGCACGCGGGTCTGCACGTCGCCGCCGCGGACGATCGAGAGGAGGGTCACGAGAGCGCACACCAGGTAGACGCCCGCGACGAGTTCGTTCATCGCCCGGATTCCGAGCAGATCGACTTCGGTCTGCCCGCGTCCGTTCTCGATGGCGAAGACGACGCCGTCGATGACGAGCAGCAGCGCCAGCGCACTGAACGCGGTGGTGGCGACGACGAGGGGCAGCGACAGGTCGCGCAGCGGCTTGCTGATGTGCACGAGGTCGATCGCGGCGAGTGTCGAACAGAGCCCCGCGAGCCCGAAGGTGAGGTGGAATACCAGGCCGTACCACTTGGTCTCCGCGGTGAGTCCGAGCGCGAGCGTGAGGACGATGAACGACACCACGACCGGCGTGAGGAACACTGGCGTGCGCCCCCGCCCTACGCGGAGCCCCACCCACAGCAGGCCTGTCGCGCAAAGGAGCGGGCCGTTCGACGCCGCGCGGAGGATGCTCGAATCGATCGAGTCGGCCGTGACGATGAGGTATGTCGACAGCATCGCCACCGCGAATGCGACCGACCAGATCGCCGCCATCCGCGACGGGAACGGCAGGAACCCCAGACCGATGATGATCGTCGCGCAGGTCGTCGCGAGGGCGACGAGGACGGTCGTCACGTCGACGTCGATCACAGGTCCCCCTCCGGTGACGGCGCTGCGGGAAACCTCACCGTGACGGTGGTGCCTTTGCCGAGAGTGCTGTCGACGGAGATGTTACCCCCATGGCTCTCGACGATATCGCGGGTGATGCCCATGCCGAGCCCCGTGCCGGTGATGTCGCCGTCCTTCACGTTCTGAGCCCGGAAGTACGGCGTGTAGATCTGGTCGACATCTTCGGGCGTCATGCCGATGCCGTCGTCCGCGACCGTGACCTCGATCTCCTGCCCGAGGTGTCGCCCCTGCACATGCACGGCGCCGCGGTCGGTGTACTTGATGGCGTTGCTCAGGAGGTTGTCGATCACCTGCCGCACGCGGAACTCGTCGCCGTCGATGCAGAGGCTCTCGTCGATGTCGCTGTCGAGGGTGATCTCGGCGGCGGCCGCGGCGGGGAGGAAGGCTTGTACGGATGCCGCGGCGAGGCTCCCGAGATCGAACACCGCCGGAGCGGGCTCGTCGCTCCGGGACTGGGTGAGGATGCCCTGGATGAGGGTCAGCATCCGCTCGCTTGCCGATTCGATCACGGCTAAATGGTCGCGCTGGGTGGGTGTCAGCCCGTCGCTTTCGAGGAGCAGGTCGGCGTGCCCGAGGATCGCGGTGAGCGGGTTGCGGAGCTCGTGGGAGACGACGCGGGTGACGTTGGGCTGCTCGCGCTGCGCTTCGGAGGCGGCGGTGAGGTCTTCGAGCTCGATGAGGTAGGTCGGCTCGTCGAGCGAGTTGGTCTGGGCTGGGCTTACCGTGAGGCTCATGGCGCGCCAGGTGCCGCTGCGATCGAAGAGCCACAGGCGCTCGCCGTCGGCTGGTTCGCCCCGAGCGGCGCGGGCCACCGAGGTCTGGGGAGGGGTGAGCGCCGTACCGCGGTAGTCGGTGTACTCGACGGCGCCGCCGAGGGAGAAGCGGAGGTCGCGGGGGTCGAGCGCGTACAGCTCGCGGTACGCCGCGTTGGCCGCGACGATCTCGCCGCCCGAGCTGACCCGGGCGAGGGCGACGGAGATCGCGTCGAAGACGGCGTTCACGCGACGCTCGGCGGCCTGCACCCGGTGCAGGGTGCGGTCAAGACGGTCGGCCTGCCTCCGGGTGAGGTTTCGGAATGCTCTTGTCCGCCGGGCGCCCACGCTGATCGTGATGCCGAGGAATGCCAGTGCGATCAGGACGATGAGGAGCTCGAGGATGACGGACAGGGTGTACGCAGTCGGAAACTCGTCTGCCAGGTTCATCGCCCCGGTCAGGATGAGGGCGAGGGTCAGCTCTCGCGTGGAGTAGTACGTCGCGATCCAGGCGATCGGGAACACCCAGAGGAACCCGAGCACCTCGGAGCCGAATGACATTATGCCCACGCCCACGATGTCGAGGGCGGGGAGGATGAGCACGGCGGCTTTCGGGTGTCGGGCCCAGGGTGTCACGAGGGAGGTGATGGATGCCGAGACGATGACGATGACCCCGGCCAGGAACGCGGGGTGCGTCAGCAGCTGTTCGTCGAGGATCGCGACCACGACGCCGATGGCGACGACGCTGAAGGTGAAGATGAGCTGCCACTGCCACACCGACCGCACCCGCGTGCCGATGAGCTGGCTGTCCGACCACCTGCTCACATATGTGCTCATGCCACGCTCGGCGGCGCGCCTACTCACCGGCACGCTCCCGGATCAGAATGCCGTGTCCCCGGGTGCGAGGGCGGCGCGCACCGTCTTGAACAGGATCACGAAGTCGCCGACGAGGGTCCAGTTCTCGACGTAGGAAAAGGTCGAGGCGCACCGAGTCGTCCCACGAGAGCGACGAGCGTGCGCTGACCTGCCACAGGCCGGTGATCCCCGGCTTCACCAGGAAGCGGCGGTGCACGTGATCGGCGTACAGCTCGACTTCGCTGGGGAGGGGCGGGCGGGGGCCGACAAGCGACATCGACCCGTTGATCACGTTGAACAGCTGCGGCAGCTCGTCGAGGCTGAGCCGTCGCATGATGCGGCCGATCGGGGTCACGCGTGGGTCGTGCTTCATCTTGAACATGACGTGGCCGGATCGACATCGCGAGGAAGACCAGCAGCGGACTGGCAACGATGACGCCGAGGATCGATGCGACGACGTCGAAGACGCGTTTTGCCACGCGTTGCCCGCCGCTGAAGCGCGGGGTCTCGACGTGGATGAGGGGGAGGCCTGCGACGGGGCGTGAGCTGATGCGAGGGCCGGCGATGTCGGCGATGCCCGGCGCCAGCACGAGGTGCTGACGGCCCGCCTCGAGCCCCAGGAGATCTCCTTGACCTTGTCGGCGGGGAGGTCGTCCGTGCTCGTGACGACGTGATAGCCGGCAGCGCTGTTGCGGATCAGCTCGTTGGCGACGTCGACGACCGACCGCTCAGAGCCGACCAGCAGCACCCGTGCGGAGAACGCCCCGCTGCGCCGCTGGGCGATCAGCCACTGCCGCCACAGCCACCGTTCGAACAGGAGCACGAGGATGCCGAGGGGAAGGGTGATGAGGAGGAATCCTCGCGCGACCTCTGTCTGAGTGAGGGACGCGATGATCGCGATGACGCCGAACAGGGTCAGGCTGGCAGAGGCGATGCGCGCGTACTCCATGCTCCCGGCGCCGATGACCCGGTGGTCGCGGGTGTCGGCGAGGGCGAGGGCGATCATCCACATCACGATCAACGCACTGGAGAACACCCAGCAGGACACCGCACTGTCGACGACGCCGGTTTCCATCGCCAAGTCGGCGGCGCCGGTGCCGAACCAGGTGATCTGGGTGCCGAAGACAACCCAGATGAGGACGAGTAGGTCACTGATCCACAGTCGCTGCGCGTAGCGGCGTCGCCAAGCGCCCGACACAGCTGTGCCGGGGCGCGCGGTGTGGTCTTGTTCGCCGTGCTCGTCGCTCATCGCTTCCTGCGGCAGTTCGTGCGCAGTCCTCGCCCCGACAGGCATCACGACACGCTAGCAGGGCGTCGCGACCTGCGATGACCGGCGTGGGCGCGCGGGGACGTCATGGCGCCGCCGGCAGGACCAATGACGCGCGCGTGCCTCGGCCGAGCGCCGAGTCGAGTCGGATCTCACCACCGTTGCGGGTCGCGAGTTCCTGTGCGTTCGCGAGCCCGAGACCGAGCCCCGCTGCAGATGCTGCGGCCGCTTCGGCGCCGCGGTAGAAGCGGGTGAACGCGTTGGCGAGGGTGTCGGGGGCCATGCCGGGGCCATCATCGGTGACCACGATCACTACCTCGTCGCCGTCTCGGTGAGCGGTGATCGTGACGCGATGCTGCGCACTGAACTTGATGGCGTTGGAGACGAGGCTCCACAGTGCCCGCCGTGCGTCGATCGCGCTCGCCGCGGCCACGAGCCCCGTCGCGCCGTGGATTTCGACGACCGTACCGCGCGCTTCGGCGTCGGGGAGGTGGGCGGCACGGACATCGTCGATCAGGTCATCGACGGCGATGGGCTCGATAGCGGTCCCCGCCATCCCTGCGGACTGGTGCAGGTCGTCGAGCAGCGACTTCAGGCGGGTCGCGCTGCGGTGCACGGCACGCGACCAGTCGGTCGCATCATCAGGAAGGTCGGCGGCGACGAGGAGCTCGCTGTAGCCGAGGATGTTGGTCGCGGGTGTGCGGAGCTCATGGCTCGTCGCGGTCACGAAGTCCTCGCGCTGCCGCTCCAGGTCGAGCTGCATGCCGAGCGCTGCGGCGCGCTCGCGCTCGCGTTCGGCCTCGGCCACATCGTGTGCGGCGGTGAGGGCGAGTGCGGCATTCACGCGCCCTTCGTAGCGGGAGGCGACGACCAGCACGGTGAAGATGCCGACGGCGCTCATGAAGGTGACGAGCGTGATGGCGGCGTCGATCTCGCCGAGGGCGACGCCCGAGAACGAGCCGGCGTCGCTGAGGACGACGGCCAGCACCGTCACCGCGATGACCGTCGACTGGGTGAGTGCAACGCCCATGGGGAAGCGGAGGGCGCCCCACGTGAGGATGGCGAAGACGAGGAAGGCAAGCGGCGCCGAGGAGATCCGGCCGAATGCGACGATGATCGCGGCCGCCGCGCAGACCGCATAGATGCCCAATTCCAGTGGCCGCACCGCTTCGGGGATTCGCGGTGGCAGCACCGCGAACGGCGCGAGCAGCATCATCGCCGAGCTATGCGACGCGAACGCGACAGCGGCGGTGCTCTGGGCCGGCACGCCGGAGAACGCGTAGCCGGTGATGCCGATGAGCGTGCCGGCGATGAGAGCGGCCGCCAGGATGGACAGCACGAACCGAGTGGCGCAGGCGAAAGAGTGGAGACGGAAGGGGCGCCGCCACGCATCGAGGAAGGTGATGACGAGGGCGACCTCAGCGGTGTTGATTGCGCCGTAGATGAGAGCCAGCGGTATCGGGCGACCGGCGGCGTAGTTCGAGAGGACCGTCACGCCGAACACCAGCAGGAGCGCGAGAAGCTTTCGCCTCTTCGGCGCGCGGAGTACGAACCACAGCGCGACGCCGACGGCGGGCCACCAGACGGCGATCGGCAACGCGGTCGCGCGCAGCGAAGCTCCGAAGATGCCGAGCAGGAAGATCGCGAGCGGGCCGCCTATCCAGTACACCCAGGGGAGAACAGCGAGCGCGCGGGAGGCTGACGAGGCTGAGGTCGCGCGCGTGCTCACGGGTCCACCGTACAACCGCGGACGATTCGCGAGTGTATCGTGATGATGTCGCCACTGGGTCGGCGTCAGACAGCAGGTGGGTTCCGTGGCACACGTTCTCGTCGTCGAAGACGATCATGACGTCGCCGCCCTGCTGCAGCAGATCCTGGCCGGCATCGGCCACGATGTGGATGTCGCCCACGACGGTGGCGCGGGCCTCGCCGCGGCCTACGCGCATCACCCCGACATGGTGATCCTCGACTGGATGATGCCGATCAAGACGGGTGTCGAGGTCTGCGCGGCGCTTCGATCCGATCCGAACTTCGATTCGACGCGGATCATGATGATCACGGCGCGCTCGTCGCCGCAGGACATCTCCCGCGCGAAGACCGCGGGAGCCGACGATTATTTCGTAAAGCCCTTCACTCCGCGTGAGCTGCGCAGCCGGGTGGCGACGCTACTCGAGTCTTCGTGAGGCTCCGCGTTCGATCGCGATGATCTCGTCGCCGCTCCACAGGTAGGCACCGTCGTCGGTGACGTCGAGGGCAGCGGGTGACTGCGGGTCGGCACCGTCCGCGCACGCGAGCTGCTCGGGATCCTGTCCAAGGCGCATGACAGTCAGGTCGTCGCAGTCGTCGGTGATCGTCGCGCCGATGACCTGATCGTCGTGGACGTCGAGGGCGACGAGGTGGTCTCCGATGGCGCTCCACCGCCCGTCGGCGGGCGCACCACGACGCCCGCGCCGAGGGGTGGGTCGTGAACCACAAGAAGATCCAGCGTCTCTGGCGCGACGAGGGGCTGCGTGTGCCGCAGCGGCGTAGGCGCAAGCGAGTCGGATCCTCGACCGTCGACGCGCCCACGGCGGACGCGCCCAACGTGGTGTGGGCGGTGGACTTCCAGTTCGACGCCGACGAGCAGGGACGTCCGATCAAGATCTGCTCCATCGTTAACGAGCACACCCGCGAATGCATTGGTGGGCTCGTCGAGCGGTCGATCACCGCCCACCTCGAAGACCTCGTTGCCGTGCGCGGCGCCCCAGCCGTGCTCAGGTCGGACAACGGTCCGGCGGGGCAGGTGGCGAAGCGGCGCCCGATCGCGTAGTCTTGATCTTTGGTGCCTGCGCCCTGCTGGCTGGGCACCGCGAACGTGAGCCCTCCACTGGCGTGTTCGATCGGCATCCCGAACGAACCACCCCGGAGCGGGATTCACGAACTCCTCCGTTCGAATCTATGAAAGCAGCACTACTGTGACGCGCACTTACACCCCCAAGACTGGTGAGATCACCCGCGAGTGGGTGGTCATCGACGCAACCGACGTCGTTCTGGGCCGCCTCGCCTCGCACGCTGCCACGCTCCTGCGCGGCAAGCACAAGCCCACCTTCGCCAACCATGTCGACACCGGTGACTTCGTCATCGTCATCAACGCCGACAAGGTGGCCCTCACCGGTCAGAAGCTCGAGCAGAAGAAGGCCTACCGCCACTCGGGCTACCCGGGTGGCCTCAAGGCTGTCACCTACTCCGAGCTCCTCGAGAAGAACCCGGCTCGCGCCGTCGAGAAGGCCATCCGTGGCATGCTCCCCAAGAACAGCCTGGGTCGCCAGCAGCTGTCGAAGCTGAAGGTCTACACGGGCGCCGAGCACCCGCACGCCGCCCAGCAGCCCACCGCATACGTCTTCGACCAGGTCGCCCAGTAAGCGCCGCCGAGAGAACTAAGGACTATCTAATGGCGAAGATCGCTGACTCCCTCGAGACCCCCGAGAACTACACGACCGAAACCCCCGAGACCGAAGCAGCCGCGGCCCCGCGCCCCGTGCTGTCCGTTCCCGGTGCCGCCGTCGGTCGCCGCAAGCAGGCCATCGCCCGCGTGCGCCTCGTCCCCGGCTCCGGCACCATCACGGTGAACGGCCGCGAGTTCGAGGACTACTTCCCCAACAAGCTGCACCAGCAGCTCATCACCGACCCGTTCACGCTGCTGAACCTCGTCGGCGCCTATGACGTCATCGTCCGCATCTCGGGCGGTGGCCCCTCGGGTCAGGCCGGCGCACTCCGCCTCGGCATCGCCCGCGCGCTCAACGAGATCGACGCCGAGAACAACCGCCCCGCCCTCAAGAAGGCCGGCTTCCTCTCCCGTGACGCCCGCGTCATCGAGCGCAAGAAGGCCGGTCTCAAGAAGGCGCGTAAGGCTCCCCAGTACTCGAAGCGTTAATCCTTCGATGACACTGTTCGGGACGGACGGTGTGCGGGGCCTCGCAAACGGCCCCCTCACCGCCGATCTCGCGCTCACCCTGGCCCAGGCGACCGCCGTCGTCCTGGGCCAGGGTCGTATCGCGAACGCACGAAAAGCCGCCGGCCGACGCCTCACCGCCGTCGTCGCGCGTGACCCCCGCATCTCAGGCCACTTCCTCGCCGCCGCCGTCAGCGCCGGCCTCGCCTCCTCCGGCGTCGACGTCCTCGACGCCGGTGTGCTGCCGACCCCGGCCGCCGCATTCCTCGTCGGCGACGTCGACGCCGACTTCGGCGTCATGATCTCGGCCTCCCACAACCCCGCCGCCGACAACGGCATCAAGATCTTCGCCCGCGGCGGCGTCAAGCTCCCCGACGAGGTCGAGCGGCGCATCGAAGAAGCCATGGCGGGGCCCAAGCTCCTCCCCACAGGGGGTGCCGTCGGCCGGATTCGCCGCTTCGCCGACGCCGAAGACCGCTACGTCGTGCACCTGCTCGCATCGCTGCGACAGCGACTCCACGGCATCCACATCGTGCTCGACTGCGCCAACGGCGCGGCATCCGGCGTCTCGCCCGAAACGTTCCGCGACGCCGGCGCCAAAGTCACCGTCATCGGCGCCGACCCCGACGGCCTCAACATCAACGACGGCATCGGCTCCACCCACCTCGACGTGCTGCAAGCCGAAGTCGTACGCGTCGGCGCTGACCTCGGCATTGCCCACGACGGCGACGCCGACCGCTGCCTCGCCGTCGACGCCGACGGCCGCATCATCGACGGCGACCAGATCATGGCGATCCTCGCCGTGTCGATGAAGAACCGGGGGCTGCTCCGCGACGACACCCTGGTCGCCACCGTCATGAGCAACCTCGGCCTGCACCGCGCGATGGCCGCCTACGGGATCTCGGTGGAGACGACGGGTGTCGGCGACCGCTACGTGCTCGAGCGCATGAACGCCGGTCGGTACTCGCTCGGCGGCGAACAGAGCGGCCACGTCATCATGAGCGAATTCGCCACCACCGGCGACGGCGTGCTCACCGGCCTGCACCTCGCCGCCGAGATGGCGCGCACCGGGAAGTCGCTCGCCGAACTCGCGTCGGTGATGACGGTTTTCCCGCAGGTGCTCATCAACGTCAAGGGCGTCGAGCGGTCGCGTGCGACCGACGACGACGTGCTTGCCGCTGTGGCTGAGGCCGAGGCGGAGCTTGGAGACTCGGGGCGCGTGCTGCTGCGGCCGTCGGGGACCGAGGCGCTCGTGCGCGTCATGGTCGAGGCGGCCACGGAAGAGGACGCGCGCGCCGTTGCGGAGCGGCTGGCGGAGGTCGTGCGGGGGTGAGTGCGTCGTCCGCGAGTCGGATGTGTCTGACCCTTTTCTCGCGGGGGAATCCGGCGACTCTGGGCTGCTCCCGAATCGCTACGGGCGGGGGAGTGGTTCGGGCTGGGTCGGCCCCGGCTGAGGGTCGACTTTAGCTCGCTCGGCCTTGTTGCGGGCGAAGAGATCCTTCGCCCGCATTGTCGGCTTCTCGATTAGGAACCCACGCGCTGATGTTCGGCGGGATTCTGAGTGGAATGCGGGCGGCGTAGGGCTCAGTGTCGGACGAGGCGTTCGCGTCACTCCCAGGTGTGCACCGGCTCGTTCGTGTGCATCGCCTCGCGATACTCGAGCAGGGTCGCGCGGAGGGCATCGAAACGCTCCATGCCGCCGCGTGCCCGCATCTTGCGGGCGAACCACTCCGCACCGTTCGTGCGGGCCGCGCACCGGGCATCGATGATCCCGAGGTAACGGTCGCGCTCCGCGGCATCCACTCCCCACGCATCGAGACCCTCGGCGGCGAGGGGGAGAAGGTGCTCGCGGATCAGCTCGGTCGCGGGGATCTGCCCCACGCCCGGCCAGCCCAGCCGCGCATCGATGCCCTGCCGCGCCGCCGCCTGGAAGTTCTCGCGCGCCGTCGCGAACGGCATCCGCGACCACACCGGACGCTCGTCCTCGGCAAGCGCGCGTACCAACCCGAAGTAGAACGCCGCGTTCGCGATCGTGTCGGACACCGTCGGGCCGGCCGCGAGCACGCGGTTCTCGACACGGAGATGCGGCATCCCGTCAGCGATGTCGTAGACGGGACGATTCCACCGATAGACGGTGCCGTTGTGCAGCTTCAGCTCCGCGAGGGAAGGGATGCCGCCCGCTTCGAGCACCTCGAGCGGGTCTTCGTCGTCGACGATCGGCAGCAGCGCCGGGAAGTAGCGCACGTTCTCCTCGAAGAGGTCGAACACCGAGGTGATCCACCGCTCCCCGAACCACACGCGCGGCCGAACCCCCTGCACCTTCAGCTCCTCGCTGCGGGTGTCGGTCGCCTGCTCGAACAGCGCGATGCGCGACTCTCGCCACAGCTCCCGGCCCAGGAGATACGGGGAGTTCGCGGCGGAGGCGAGCTGCACGCCGGCGATCGCCTGGGAAGCATTCCAATACGCCGCGAACTGCGCCGGCGAGGTCTGCACATGGAACTGCGTGCTCGTGCACGCCGCCTCGGGGACGATCGAGTCGGCCGTCGTGTCGAGCCGCTCCGGTCCTGCGATCGAGATCGCGATGTCCTCGCCGCGGGCATCGAGCACCTGCTCGTTGAGCAGCGCGTACCGGGAGTCGGCACTGAGGGTGCTCGGGCTCAGATGGTGCTCGGTGAGGGTGGGCAGGATGCCGATCATCACCAGACCTGCCCCTTGGGTCTGCGCGCGCGACTCTGCGTCGTTCAGCCGCTGGCGGAGTCCGGTCTCGAAGGTCGTGAGGCCGCCCTCGCGGAGCTTCGCCGGCGGGACGTTGATCTCGACGTTGAAGCGGCCGAGCTCGGTCACGAACGCCGGATCGGCAATCGCCCGCAGCACCTCTTCGTTGCGCATCGCCGGGTCGCCGACCTCATCGATGAGATTGAGCTCCAGCTCGAGGCCCGTCATCGGGTCGTCGGTGTCGAACCTCGCCTCGCTCAGCATCCGCTCGAAGACGTCGAGGTTGCGGCGGATCTTCTCGCGATGCCGCGTGCGGTCGGCCCCGGTGAACTCCTGCGCGTCGATCTCTTCTCCCATGCCGTCAGCGTATGTCGCGGGTTCCGACGGGCCAGGGGTGGTTGACAGCGCGGGGAATCCGGTTGGTGTTCGGCCGGCAGACTTCCGGCTGGGCGCGTGAACGGGTTCGGATCACGCGCCGGCGGCACGCGGATCTTTCAGGAGGACGACCAGGTGGTCTTCGAGGCGCGCATCGCGCGGAACTGACGGGCACGCGGCGAGCGACTAACGCACAACCGGCCGATTCGCTACCCCTTGGTCGGAATCGGGTCGCCTTCGTAGCGTGGACGTCATCCGGAGCGCACCGGCATCCGGACCGATCGACGGAAGGACCAGAGCCATGGGACTCGACGACAAGATCAAGAACGCCGCACAGGACCTCACCGGCAAGGGCAAGGAGGGCGCCGGCAAGGCGACCGACAACGAGCGCCTCGAAGCGGAGGGCAAGGGCGACCAGATGGAAGCCAACCTCCGTCAGGCCGGCGAGAACGTGAAGGATGCCTTCAAGTAAGCGGCTCGCACGAACGCCTCGGTCCTCCCGGACCGGGGCGTTTTGCGTGTCGCCCGCACTCCGCACCGCCTGCTGGCCGGCGCCGGTGTATAGGATGCCGAGGGCTAGACTGGCCTGACAGCGATCGGCTCGAACCGGTCACGACGATCGGCCCGAACCGGTCATGACGAGCGTCTCTGGGGTGGCCGGGATGTCACGGCGAGGATCGGCCCTCGCGAAGGGGCGCATCCGACTCGGCACCCATGTCTGGTGGGATGCCGTCACCAGTGGCGCCTTCTTCGGCCCGGCATCGATCGTGCTGTCCTTCTTGATGGCGGTGACCGGACTCGCGCCTCACCAGCATTACGAGCAAGTCGGATATGTGGGGGCCTTCGCGGTCGCGATCCTCGGCTGGGCGGTTCTCGTGGTCGCGCTGATTCCGGCCGCGGTCGCCGAGCGGCGACTCACGCGGCGTCGCTCGCGCGCTGTCGTCGTCCTCACCGCGGTCGTCGTCGCCGCGTCGGCGCGACCGTTCATCCACGAGATCCTCTTCGTGCTCATTTTCGACATCCCGCTCATCCTCGACGGGTGGCACGTGCGCGTGCTGTCGAACCTGGTCGTGTGGGTCATCGGTCTCTCGATCGTGGCGATGACGGCGAGGTCCATCGACGTCACCCGCGGAACCCGCGGCCGCCTCTCGCACGCCGTCTCCATCCTCGGCCAGGGGCGCAGCAGGCTCGCGCGGTTCGAGAACGACAACCGCGCGCTGCTCGACGAGATCGTCGGCGAGCTTCGCATTCGCCGCGACGGCATGCTCGCAGGCGACGTCGATTTCGATGCCGTGCGGAACTATTCCGAGGTCGTCCGTGCCGCGAGCCATCGGCTGGAGGATCGCGCCCACCACAACCTGAACCTCATCACCGTCGAGCAGCCCGCGCCGCCGTTCGAACGCCGATCGGGATCGCTCCTCAGCCAGCTGCGGCCACCGCCTTACCTGATCACAGGCCTGGTGTTCGCAGCGGCAACTGTGCCCTACACCCACCATCTCGGCGGCATCCCGCTCGCTCTGCTCTGCCTGGCGACGGTCCTCACGGTGACGCTCGCGGTCGACGCGATCACACGAGCCGTTTCGCGGGGGAAGGATCCGCGAGCGCGCGGCGCGATCATCGTCGTCGCCTGGGCAGCGGCCGGGGTCCTGCTCACCGCATGCGCCCGATGGCTGCTTCCCACTGACGACCCCGCACTGCTCGGACCGATCGTCTCGCTGCCGCTCGTGGGCGTCGCCCTCGCCGCCTGTACGGACGCGATCGCCAGCGCCGCGATCAGCTCGCGGCGACTCGAGGCGGTGCTCGTGCTGGTCGCCCGAACCTTGACTCTCAAGACCGCGCAGGCACGCCGCCCGTTGCGGCACGCGGCGCACGTGTTGCATGGGCGCGTGCAAGGTCGATGCGTGATGCTGGCCGCCTACGCCGACGAGGGCACGCTCACCGACGAGCAGGTCGATTCCTTCCGTCACGAGCTCGACGAGGCGTTCGAGTCAGTGCTCTGGTACGAAGCAGAAGCCGAGGCGGTCTTGCGCACCGACACGGTGCAGTCCAGCCATGAGGACGTCGAGGAGCTCGTGTCCACGTGGAGCGGACTGCTCGAAGTGTCGAGCGATATCACTCCCGAAGCCGCCGAGGCCCTGCATGCCCCCGCGATCTCCCGGCGCGTCGCGACCGTCGTCAACGAGGGATTCGTGAATGCGGTGAAGCACTCCGAAGCTCGACGGGTGTGGCTTGCGATCGCAGTCGAAGGGCCCGATCTGCTCGTACGGACGTGGTCGAAGGGGACGCTGGAGCGTTCTCCCTCCAAGTCTGCCTCCCGCACCATCAGCGGCATCGGCGACCGCGGACGCATCTTCCAGCGCGCCGACGAGGTGGTCCTCGAGGTGAGCGTCCCGCTGAGCACAGGACACACGGCGCCGGTGCGCATCGAGCACCTGTCGGCGCGACGGATGAGGTCTGGCGCGCGCGTCGGCTGACCGACCGGGCGTGCGAATCGCATGCGCGGTGTGAAGCACCGCGGCAGCGGCGCGGCCTCAGCGGGTCGCCGCGAGAGCGAGGCGGGGAGCGGCGGGAGCGCGCACCGCGCTCACGATCAGTCCCACGTCGACGCGAGCGCCGGGGCTCAGGTTCGCCAGACCCCAGTCCTCGCCACGGCAGGTGATCGAGGCCGAGCTCGTCGCGGGCGACGACACCGTGCAGCTCATGCCCCACGCGCTGTCGACCGCGCTCGCGCCCGGCGACCGCCACGTCGCCGTCCATGAGCGCACCGGGGCGTTCGTGCTCGAGGTCAGCGCCAGCGCGACCTGGTACTTCTCGGGCCACGCGCTGGCGACGGTCATCGTGGCGGAGACGCCGTTGTCGGAAGCGCTCGACGACGTTCCCACAGCGGGATCGGGCTCATAGCGGGGGATCGTCGGCCCGGGGGAGGGCTGAGGCGCCGGCGTCGGAGCGGGCGCTGCCGGGTACGGAACGTTTCGGGGCTTCAGGATCAGCCGCAGCGCGGCGAGCTTCGCGCGCTCCGGCGACATCCAGTCGTCCTTCATCAGGCCGCCGGTGCGCCGCTGTTCGGGTTGAACGACCAGTACGCCCATCCCACGCCGCGGTCCTTCATGTAGCGGGTGAGCTTCGCCAGCCACTTCTTGTCGGAAGAGGTCTGCAGCTTCGTGCCGAACTCGCCCACGAACACCGGGGCGATCTTCTTCGTCACGATGAAGCCCCAGTTCTTCTCCCAGATCGCGCGGAGATTATTCGGGTAGTGCTTCGTGTGGAACCACGCCTGGTCATAGACCGACGACGGGTACTCGTGCGGCGAGTACACGACCGCGAGCTTCTTCCAGTCGGAGATCCACCGCTTCTCGGGGTACTTCGCCGTGTACCAGAGCTCGGACTGCGCCGCCGACCCCGGCCGGTGCCGATCGAGGATCACGCGCAGGTCGTACTTCCGGGCGCTCGCGATGACGGCATCCATCATCTTCAGTGGGTGAACGTCGACGAGCGTCGGGTTCAGCGCCTGATTGATCGACGTCGCCGTCTTCTGGGTGAGGCACTCGTTCGAAAACGGCAGGCGGATGGTGTTGAACCCCATCCGGGCGATGCGCGCCATGCCCTGATCGAGCGTGATCGAACCCCAGATTACGGCACCGTTCACCGCCCGCCTGCAGCCCGCGAGCGAAGACGGGAGGCGCGCACCGCTAGAGTGGCGACGATGTCCCCCGACGAGACGCTGACGCCTGTCGATTCGCTCTACCGCGAAATCGGCCGCGCGGAGTGGGCCCGAATGGCCGCCGGCATGACGCAGCCGCTGTCGGAGACCGAGGTCGTCCAGCTGCGCGGCATCGGCGACCGCCTCGACATGACCGAGGTGCGAGAGGTGTACATGCCGCTCAGCCGGCTGCTCTCCCTTTACGCCAGCGCCACCCGGCGTCTCGGGGCCGACACGGCCGAGTTCGTGGGCGAGCCCGACGCGACCACGCCGTTCATCGTGGCCGTCGCCGGCTCGGTGGCCGTCGGCAAGTCGACCGTCGCGCGCCTGCTGCGCGAGCTGATGAGCCGGTGGCCCGGCACCCCGCGCGTCGAGCTCGTCACCACGGACGGGTTCCTCTACCCGAACGCCGAGCTCGAGCGCCGCGGCATCATGGACCGCAAGGGCTTCCCCGAGTCGTACGACCGCCGCGCCCTCGTCGACTTCCTCGTCGCGGTGAAGTCCGGTGCGCCCGAGGTGCGCGCCCCCTATTACTCGCACATGCGGTACGACATCATCCCCGACGCGCACGTGACGGTGCGTCGCCCCGACGTCGTCATCGTCGAGGGGCTGAACGTCCTGGCATCCGCCCCCAACCCGCACGACATCTCGGTGAGCGAGCTGTTCGACTTCTCCATCTACGTGGATGCCGACGTGGAGCACATCACGCAGTGGTACGTCGACCGGTTCCTCGCCCTCCGCGAAGCCGCCTTCTCGAACCCGAACTCGTTCTTCAAGGTGTTCGCCGACATCCCCGACGAGGAGGCGGTCTCGCAGGCGCTGGGTTTCTGGAACGAGATCAACCTGCCGAACCTGCGCGAGAACGTCGAGCCCACCAAGCACCGCGCGAAGCTCGTGCTGCGCAAGGCCGGTGACCACACCGTCGAAACGGTACGGCTGCGCAAACTCTGACCCTCGTCAGCGGACCGTCGCGGCCGCCGACGTGCGCGAGGCGGTGTTGTAGCCGGAGCGCTTGCCGGTGACCTTGACCGAGAGGCGGGCGCCGCGGTCCTTCGCGGTGATCGCGTACGTCTTCTTCGTCGCGCCGGAGATCGCGGCGCCGTTGCGGAGCCACCGGTAGGAGTATGCGGTTCCGGTCGCCCAGGTGCCGCGCACCGCTTCCACCGTCTGCCCGACGCGGACCGTGCCGCTGATCTTCGGGGTCACCGCGGCGAAATTCTTCACCGCGTAGCGACCGAACACCTGCGTGTAATAGGCGCGCCCGTTGCTGTCGCAGGCCACGCCGATGCCGATGCGGTTGTACGCGCCGAGGATGTTCGCGCGGTGGCCGGGTGAATCCATCCACCCCGCCGTCACGGCCGAGGGGGAGTACCCGTAGGCGACGTTCTCGGCGGCGCCGCGCCACCCCGCCGGGATCTGAGCGCTGTACTGGACGCGGTTGATGTCGCCGTTCAGCGTCATCGCACCCTTGCCGGCCTTCGCGCGGGCGGCGTTCACATCGGTGAGGATCCGCTTCTGCACGGCGGCCTGAGTGGTGCCGGTGCAGGAGGTGCTCGCCGCCGCGGCGGCGGCGGGCTCGGCGGTGGTGAGCGGGGCCACCGTCAGGGCGAGGGCAGCGAGTGCGGACACGGTGAGGCGGGTGAGAGGGCAGCGCAAAACGACTCCGTACATGAGGGGCTGGGCGTCTCCTGAGTACACGACCGCCCTGGGAGGGTCCTCCACAGGGGGTGGATCCGGTCGCGGGCGACGCGCCCGTGGCGTCCGCTCGGGACGGAGTCCCAGGTGCGCGGCTCTAGCATTGTCCCCATGTGTGGAATCGTCGGATACGTGGGGCCTCGCGACAGCCAGGCCATCCTCCTCTCGGGCCTCGCCCGCCTCGAGTACCGCGGATACGATTCCGCCGGCGTCGCGATCATCGGCGCGAACGGTGACCTCGGCATGCGCAAGCGCGCCGGCAAGCTGCAGGTGCTGCGTGACGACCTCGCCGCGACGCCGCTCGCCGACGGCACCACCGGCATCGGCCACACCCGCTGGGCGACGCACGGCGCACCCAACGACGCCAATGCGCACCCCCACCTGGCCGACGACGACAGGCTCGCCGTCATCCACAACGGCATCATCGAGAACTTCGCCGAGCTGAAGGAGGAGCTCCTCGCCGAGGGCTTCACCTTCCGCAGCGAGACCGACACCGAGGTCGCCGCAGTTCTCCTGGGCCGCGAGCACGCGGCATCCGGAGACCTGGTCACCGCCTTCCGCACGGTCGCCTCCCGCCTCGAAGGCGCGTTCACGCTGCTCGCGATGCACCAGGACCAGCCGGGCCTGGTCGTCGGCGCGCGCCGAAACTCGCCGCTCGTCATCGGCCTCGGTGAAGGGGAGAACTTCCTCGGCTCCGACGTCGCCGCCTTCGTCGAGCACACCCGCAACGCCCTCGCGATCGGGCAGGACCAGATCGTCGCGATCACCCCCGGAGGAGTCGAGGTCACCGACTTCGCGGGCAACGCGGTCGAGACCTCGCCGTTCGAGGTGGTCTGGGATGCCTCCGCCGCAGAGAAGGGCGGCTGGCCGTCGTTCATGGCGAAGGAGGTCTCGGAAGAGCCCGAGGCGGTCGCCAACACGTTGCGCGGACGCCTGCACGACGGTGCCGTCACGATCCCCGAGCTCGACGGGCTCGACGACCTGTTCCGTGGCATCTCGCGGGTCATCGTGATCGCGTGCGGCACCGCCGCCTACGCGGGCATGACCGGCAAGTACGCGCTCGAGCAGTGGACCCGCATTCCCGTCGACGTCGAACTCGCCCACGAGTTCCGCTACCGCGACCCGGTCATCGGCCCCGACACCCTCGTCGTCTCGATCTCGCAGTCCGGCGAGACGATGGACACCCTCATGGCCGTGAAGTACGCCCGCGAGCACGGCGCGAAATCGCTCTCGATCTGCAACACGCAGGGCGCCACCATCCCTCGCGAATCCGATGCCGTCATCTACACGCACGCCGGACCTGAGGTCGCCGTCGCGTCGACGAAGGCGTTCGTCGCGCAGATCACCGCGCTGTACCTGCTCGCCCTCCACGTCGGCCGCTTGCGCGGAACGCTGTCGGATGCCGCGTCGGCCGAGGCCGTGCGCGAGCTGGAAGCCGTGCCCGCCAAGATCTCGCAGGTGCTCGAGACCGAGCAGGCCCACATCGAGCAGTTCGCGCGCTGGATGGGGGACACCCAGTCGGTGCTGTTCCTCGGCCGACACGTCGGCTATCCGATCGCCCTGGAGGGTGCGCTTAAGCTCAAGGAAATCTCGTACATCCACGCCGAGGGCTTCGCCGCCGGCGAGCTCAAGCACGGGCCGATCGCGCTCGTCGAGCCGGGTCAGCCCGTCTTCGTCATCGTGCCGTCGCCCCGTCACTCAAGCGAGCTGCACAAGAAGGTCGTCTCCAACATTCAGGAGATCCGTGCCCGCGGGGCCCGCGTCATCGCGGTCGCTGAAGAGGGCGACGCCGCCGTGCTCCCGTTCGCCGACGAGGTGCTGCGCATCCCGCTGGCGGGTGCGCTGTTCGAGCCGCTGCTGGCCGTCGTGCCGCTGCACATCTTCGCGATGGGGCTCGCCACGGCGAAGGGCCTCGACGTCGACCAGCCGCGCAACCTCGCGAAGTCCGTCACCGTCGAGTGACGGTGAGGTTCAGCGGGACGTAGGCCCGGGACGACGCGCTTCTTCCACCCACACGCGCAGCTGCCACGGCTGGAAGCGGAACAGCCTCGCCACGTCGGCCTCGGCATAGCCGGCTTCCAGGACGGCCGCCACTGCCCCCATTCAGCGCTGTTTCGACATGGTAGCCACGATGGGCGTCTTCTGTGGCTTATACCTCGACACGGTCTCGACTCGGCGATCTGGTAGACAAGTCAGGGGGGCGTAGGCACTGCTGCGCGTTGCACGAGGGAGCGAACATGCGCTTGTCGGTCATCGGATGCGGGTACTTGGGGGCTGTTCACGCGGCTGCGATGGCCTCGATCGGCCACGACGTGGTCGGCATCGACGTCGACGAGCGCAAGATCGCGTCGCTCGCGGCTGGTGAGGCTCCCTTCTTCGAGCCCGGCCTCGCGGAGATCCTGCGCGAGGGCATCGACTCGGGTCGGCTCACCTTCACCACCGACGTCGCCGCGGCGCAGGGCGCCGCCGTGCACTTCGTGGGCGTGGGAACGCCGCAGGTGAAGGGCGGCTATGCCGCCGACCTCACCTACGTGAACGCGGCTGTCGACGCATTGATCCCGTTCCTCTCCGAAGGCGACCTCGTCGCCGGCAAATCGACCGTCCCCGTGGGAACCGCGGCGATGCTCGCCGAACGCGTGACGCCGACCGGCGCGACGCTGGTGTGGAACCCGGAGTTCCTCCGCGAGGGCTTCGCGGTGCAGGACACGATCGACCCCGACCGTCTCGTCGCCGGCGTCCCGGCTGGCGAGGAGGGGGAGCGCGCCGCAGCGATTCTGCGCGAGGTCTACCACCCCTCCGTCGCCAAAGGCACGCCCTTCATCGTCACCGACTATGCGACCGCCGAACTCGTGAAGGTCTCGGCGAACGCGTTCCTCGCCACCAAGATCAGCTTCATCAACGCGATGGCCGAGATCGCCGAGGTCGCCGGTGCCGACGTCACCACTCTCGCGGATGCCATCGGCCACGACGCCCGCATCGGTCGCCGCTTCCTCGGAGCCGGCATCGGCTTCGGTGGTGGATGCCTCCCGAAGGACATCCGCGCCTTCTCGGCGCGCGCAGAGGAGCTCGGTCGCGGCGAATCGGTCGCGTTCCTGCGCGAAGTCGACGAGATCAACATGCGCCGCCGTGACCGCGCCGTGCAGCTGGTCGTCGAGGGGCTCGGTGGCAGCGTCTTCGAGAAGAACGTCACCGTGCTCGGTGCCGCCTTCAAGCCGCACTCCGACGACATCCGCGACTCGCCCGGGCTCGACGTCGCCGTGCGCCTGCACGGCCTCGGCGCGAACGTCACGGTCACCGACCCCGAGGCGATCGAGAATGCGCGTCGCGTGCACCCGCAGCTGACGTACGTCGGCGACCGTGACGAGGCGCTCACCGGTGCGGACGCCGTCATCGTCGTGACCGAGTGGGACGAGTACCGCCGTCAGATGCCCCCGGCACACGTGTCGTCGCTCGCCGCCGGCCGCATCGTCGTCGACGGTCGCAACTGCCTCGACCCCGCCGCGTGGCGTGCGGAAGGGTGGACGTACTACGGCATGGGGCGCCCCTGACCCTCACCGCCAGGTCACGCCGCGCGCTCAGCGCAGGACGGTCCCGAGCGCGATCAGGCCGAGCATCGTCGCGTTGTAGACGATGTGCACCAGCACGGCGCCCCAAATCCGCCCGGTGAGGATGACGAGAAGCGAACAGGTGAGCCCCACTGCGCCGAGCGTCAGCGCCTCGACCACCGGGAGCGACCCGTCGACCGCGTGCATCAGGATGAAGGTCGCCGTCGAGACGAGCACGGCGGCGAACCCCGCGGCGAACGATCCGGCCGCACGGCGCAGCACCGAGTAGATCGAGACCAGCAGCACCGTGCGGAAGAAGAACTCCTCCACGGTCGGGGCGATGAGGGCCGACGGGATGAACTCCCGAACGATCCAGTCCGAGGGGAGCGAGCCATCGAGGGTGGTGGCTGAAGGGAAAGGCTGCGAACCGGCATCCGTCATCCACCCCTGGAGCAGGCGCAGCAAGATCCCGAGGGTGACCGCGTAGAGCAGATCGACCGGCCGGAACTTCAGCAGCCCTGCGGGGCGGCCTCGCATGAACGCGTAGATCACGGGCACGAGCATGCCGACCCAGAGGGCGACCTGGCTGAGCAACCCGGCGTAGGGTGCGCGCCACACATTCGGGATCAGCTGGCTCGCGAAGACGCCGACGCCGAGGGAGACGAAAGCGATCGCGAGGACGATCCCGTCCCACGTGCGGACCGCGGTGCCACCCAGACGCCAGTCGGTGCGCTTGCGGCGACGTCGGCGGCGGGGCGCGTTCGTTCCGGAGCCCGAGTCACCGTCATCGGCCGGGCCGGCGTCGGCAGCATCGTCGGCCGCGGTCTCGGGCGTGACATGGCCGTCGCTAAGCTGTTCCTGCACGGGGCCTACGGTACCCGGTGCCCACCCGCACCACGTCGAGCCACCGCCGGGGGAGCCCTGGCATCCGACCTCCGAAGGACCCTCGTGATCCAGATCCTCACGGTCTGCACCGGCAACATCTGCCGCTCGCCGCTGGCGGCGCAGGTGCTCGCGCACCGGCTCTCCGACCTCGGCGTGGAGGTGACGAGCGCCGGCACGCGCGCGCGAGCGGACGACCGGATGCCGGTCGAAGCCGCCGAGCTCGCGCTCGCCGCCGGGGTGCTCGCCGAGTCGTCCCACGCGCACCGTGCTCGCTATCTCACAGAGGCGCTGCTGCAGGGGCCCGACCTCGTGCTCGCGATGGACCGCGACCACCGGCGGGAGATCGTCGAGCTCGCGCCGGGGAAGCTGCGCGCGACCTTCACCGTCCGGGAGTTCGAGCGGCTCGCCGCCGCGACGAGCGACGACGCGCTGCGCGCCGGCGCCGTCGGCGCAGACCCGCACGAGCGTCTGCGCGGCGCCCTCGCGGTGCTCGCCGGTCAGCGCGGCCTCGTGCTGCCGCCCGCCGATCCCGCCGATGACGACGTCGTCGACCCATACCGGCGCTCGCGGGAGACCTATGCCCGATCGGGTGCGCAGCTGATGCCCGGGCTCGACGCCGTCGAGCGGGTCGTGCGGCTCGCCGTCGGCTGACGGGCTGCGACGCGGAGGCCCCGCGCCGACCGGGCGGTGCATGCGCGGCGATAGGCTGGACCGAGCCGCGACGTGCGGGGAAACGGAGGCCGTGATGATCGTCGGAATCGGCGTCGATCTGGTCGACATCCCGCGGTTCGAGGCCTCGATCGCGCGCACGCCGAAGCTCCTCGGGCGGTTGTTCACGGCATCCGAGCAGGCATTGAAGCCCCACTCGATGGCCGCGCGATACGCCGCCAAGGAGGCCCTCATCAAAGCCCTCGGCGGGTCGGACGGCGTGCACTGGACCGACATCGAAGTCGCGGCTGAGCCCTCGGGGCGCCCCGTCTTCGCCCTCTCCGGCGAGACCGCCGACACCGTCACGGCACGCGGGATCACCGCCGTCCACCTCTCGCTCTCGCACGACGCGGGCCTCGCGACCGCGTACGTCATCGCCGAGTCTCTCGCGCCGGATGCCGCGGCCTCGACCTTCGCCGCGAAGGGAGGCGCCACATGAGCCGCCTGCCCGACGGCGTCGCCCGCGAAGCGGTCATCGACGTCGGCGCGATCGAACGCAACGTCCGTCACCTGCGCGCGCTGGTCGGCACCGAGGTCATCGCGGTCGTCAAGGCCGACGGGTACGGGCACGGCGCCGAGCGATCCGCGCGCGCTGCGCTCGCCGGGGGAGCCGACGGCCTTGCCGTCGCCGACATCGGCGAGGCGCTCGCCCTCCGAGACGCGGGCATCGACGCGCCGCTGCTCGCCTGGCTGCACGCACCGAACACCTCCTTCGCGCAGGCCGCCGCCGCCCGGATCGACCTCGGCATCTCGAGTTTCGAGCAGCTGCAGGCCGCTGCGGCCGCGGCATCCGTCGACCGGCCCGTCCGCGTGCACCTCAAGGTCGAGACGGGGCTCGGGCGCAACGGCATCGCCCCCGCCGAATACGGTCGCGTGTTCGCCGAGGCCGCCTCGCTCGAGCGCACCGGCCTGCTGCAGGTCATCGGCATGTTCAGTCACCTGTCGAACACCTCGCCCGAAGACGACCGGGCGTCGCTGTCGCGCTTCGGCGTCGCGCAGGCGGGCGCAGAGGCCGCCGGCCTGCGACCGCGCCTCCGGCACATCGCCGCATCGCACGCCGCGATCGACCTGCCCGCCGCGCGATTCAACTGCGTGCGCCTCGGCATCTCGATCTACGGGCTCTCGCCGTTCTCCGACCGGTCCTCGGCCGACCTCGGCCTGCGCCCCGCGATGACCCTCCGCGGGGCGGTCGCCGCCGTCCGACGCGTGCCCGCCGGCCACGGTGTCTCGTACGGGTACCTGCACCGCACGGCATCCGAGTCGACCCTCGCCCTCATCGCGCTCGGCTACGCCGACGGGGTGCCGCGCGCCGCATCCGGAGCCGGCCCGGTCACGATCGGCGGCCGCCAGTACCGCGTCGCCGGCCGCATCGCGATGGACCAGTTCGTCGTCGACGTGGGAAACGCCCCCGTCGAGGTCGGCGACGAAGCGGTGCTGTTCGGAGACCCTACCGCCGGTGCGCCGTCGGCCACGGACTGGGCGGATGCCGCGGACACCATCAACTACGAGATCGTCACCCGCATCGGGCAGCGGGTGCCTCGCCGGGAGGTGCGCTCATGAGCGGAATCGCCGCGTTCGAAGGCCGGAGGGAGATCGCTTCTGCCGCCGACATGGAGCAGCTCGGCCGTGATCTGGGAGCGGTGCTCCAGCCCGGCGACCTGGTCGTGCTGACCGGTCCGCTCGGCGCCGGCAAGACGACGCTGACGCGGGGCATCGGCGCGGGGCTCGGTGTGCGCGGACCGGTGCAGAGCCCGACCTTCGTCATCGCGCGGACGCACCCCTCGGAGGTCGGCGGCGCGCCGCTCGTGCACGTCGACGCGTACCGCCTCGGATCGCCCGCCGAACTCGACGACATCGGACTCGACCTCGAGCGGTCGGTGACGATCGTCGAGTGGGGCCGCGACATGGTCGACGGTCTCGCCGACACCTGGTGGGAGATCGAGATCGAGCGCGGCTGGAGCGGCACCGGCGTCGACAACGCCTGCGGCACCGCCGGGTCGTACATCGCCGACCTCGAAGACGCCGCACCGCGCACCGTGACCGTCACGCGCCGCCCCTGAGCCTGGCCGGGTTGGGCCCGGAGCTTTGCCGGAGGCGGGCGGGATTCAGATTGGCGGCTCGGGGCTTCGGGTGGCAGTCGGGGTCGCCTCGCGGCATCCGATGCGGCGCGAACTGACACCCGACGGAAGGTCGTCGCTGGCCGATACCCTTGACGATGTGATTCTCGGCATCGACACCTCCCTCGGTACGGCCGTCGCGGTCGTCGACACCGACGGGGCGGTGCGCGCCGAGGCCGTCAGCGCCGATCCGCTCGGTCACGCCGAAATCATCGGCACTCTGCTGACGCAGGTGATGACGGATGCCGCGAGGGGCCCCATCGGGCAGACCGCGGCGCCCGAGCCCGTCACGCTGACGGCCGTTGCCGCCGGCATGGGCCCGGGGCCGTTCACCGGCCTGCGGGTCGGGATCGCCGCCGCTCGCGCGTTCGCCCTGGGGCAGCGGGTCCAGGTCGTCCCGGTCGTCAGTCACGATGCCGCCGCGCTCGCCGCCTACCTCGCCGACCCGTTCGCCGACCTGCCCCGGTTCGCGGTCGTCACCGACGCCCGGCGCCGTGAGGTCGCGTACACCGTGTACACCGGCGTGGACGACGACGGGCTGCCGGTGCGAGCCGCGGCGCCGCAGCTCGCCAAGCGCGACGAGGTCGACGCGGTGCTCGCAGACCTGGGCGCCGAGCGCCGCGACGTCACTGCGATCCCCGGCGCGATGATCGCGCTGGTCGCAGCGCGCGCTGCCGCCGCGGGCCGTATCGAGCAGCTCGATGAGCCGCTGTACCTCCGCGCGCCCGATGTGACCATGCCCGCCCCGCGCAAGAAGGTGGGCTCATGACGCTCCGCACCGCCACCGGCGACGACCTCGCCGAGATCATGAAGCTCGAACGCGCCACGTTCCCCACCGACGCGTGGAGCGAGCCGATGCTCCGCGACGAGATCGCCTCGCCGCACGGCCGCTACGTCGTGGACGTCGAAGCAGGACGCCTCCTCGGCTACGGCGGTGTCCGCTCGGTGGAGGGCGCCCCCGACTCCGACATCCAGACGATCGCGATCGCCGCCGAAGCCCGCGGACGCGGACGCGGGCGCGCCCTGTTGCGCGAGCTGCTCGCGACCGCCTATCGCCGCGGCGCCATCGGTGTCTTCCTCGAGGTACGCGACGACAACCCGCGCGCCACCTCGCTTTACGCATCCGAGGGCTTCACGGTCATCGGCCGTCGGCCCCGGTACTACCAGCCCGACGACGTCGACGCGATCGTCATGAAGATCGACCTGCGCGGGTGGGCCGCCGAGCGCGGCGTGCCGGCAGACACGGGTGTCGGCCCGATCGGTTCGGAGACGGATGCCGCGGGCCCCGCCGCCTCGGACACTGCGCCGACGACCGACACGGCGACCGAGAAGGGATGGTGCTGACGTGGCATCCGCTGCCCTCGACACCACCCGCGAACCGCTCGTCCTCGGGATCGAGACCAGCTGCGACGAGACCGGCATCGGCATCGTCCGCGGACGCACCCTGCTGAGCAACACGATCGCGAGCTCGATGGACGAGCACGCCCGCTACGGCGGCGTCGTCCCGGAGGTCGCCGCGCGCGCCCACCTCGAGGCGCTGCAGCCGGCCATCGAGGCGGCGCTCGCCGAGGCGGACGTCACCCTCGCCGACCTCGACGCCGTCGCCGTGACGAGCGGCCCCGGACTCGCCGGCGCGCTCATGGTGGGCGTCGGCGCCGCGAAGGCCCTCGCGGTCAGCCTCGGCAAGCCGCTCTACGCCGTGAACCACCTCGTCGGTCACATCGCCGCCGACATCCTGACCGGCGACGAGGTCGAGTATCCGACCGTCGCGCTGCTGGTCAGCGGCGGGCACACCTCGCTCCTCCTGGTGCGCGACCTCGTCTCCGACGTCGAGCTGCTCGGAGAGACGATGGACGACGCCGCAGGGGAGGCGTTCGACAAGATCGCCCGCATCCTCGGTCTGCCGTACCCCGGCGGCCCCGAGATCGACCGCGCCGCCGCCGACGGCGACCCGAACGCGATCCGCTTCCCGCGCGGCATGTCCCGCGCCTCCGACATGGCCGAGCACCGCTACGACTTCTCGTTCTCGGGCCTGAAGACCGCCGTTGCGCGCTGGGTCGAGCAGCGCGAAGCGGCCGGTGAACCCGTCTCGGTGCCCGACGTCGCGGCATCCTTCCGCGAAGCCGTCGTCGACGTCCTGGTGACGAAGGCGCTCGACGCCTGCGCCCGCCACGACGTGCCACGGCTGCTGCTCGGCGGCGGCGTCATCGCCAACCGCCGCCTGCGCGACGTCGCCCTCGAACGTGCCGCAGCTGCTGGCGTCGAGGTCCGCATCCCGCCGCTGTCGCTCTGCACCGACAACGGCGCCATGATCGCCGCGCTCGCCTCGGAGCTCATCATGAGCGGGCGTCCCGCGTCGACCCTCGCCTTCGGCGCCGACTCCACCCTGCCGGTCACGCAGATCCAGGTCGCGGCGGCGACATGAGCACGCACGACGACGACCTCTCCGGCGCCCCGGCGCCGCAGGGTGCGGCGTCGCCCGGGCGCCTGCCTGCGTACGGGGATGCCGCGCCGGCAGCGCCCGCGGATGCGGCGCCCGACATA
>NZ_JBHWTD010000111.1:0-42004 GCF_043427715.1 Microbacterium sp.
CATCTAGCGTAGTTCAGTTCCGGTGCGGCAGGCCGCGCCGGAGGCGACTAGCGTGCTGCGTAGTACTCGACGACGAGCTGAACTTCACAGGTCACGGGGATCTCGATGCGCTTCGGGGCGCGAACGAGACGGGCCTGCAGCTTGTCGAGTTCGACCTCGAGGTACGGCGGGAGCTTGGGCAGCAGGTCGACGTGACCGCCGGCCGCGGCAACCTGGAAGGGCTCGGTGCCCTCGCTCTTGGCCTTGACGTGGATGAGCTGACCCGGCTTCACGCGGAACGACGGGCGGTCGACGAGCTGGCCGTCGACGAGGATGTGACGGTGCACGACGAGCTGGCGGGCCTGCGCGGTGGTGCGGGCGAAGCCGGCACGCAGCACGAGGGCGTCCAGACGCATCTCGAGCAGCTCGACGAGGTTCTCACCCGTCAGGCCGTCCTTGCGACGAGCCTCGTTGAACGTGTTGCGCAGCTGCTTCTCGCGGATGCCGTACTGCTCGCGCAGACGCTGCTTCTCGCGCAGACGGACGGCGTAGTCGCTGTCCTGCTTGCGCTTGGTGCGGCCGTGCTCACCCGGAGCGTAGGGACGCTTCTCGAGGTAGCGGGCGGCCTTGGGGGTCAGTGCGACGCCGAGGGCGCGCGAGAGGCGCACCTTACGGCGGTCCTGGGACTTCGTTGCCACGAAATCTTCCTTCCATGACGTGGCCGCGTCTTTCGCAGCTCACGGGCGTATCGCCGCTCCTCGCCCTTTCGGACTGCACGCCGGGGCACGCCGAAAGGTGGGAAAGAGAAGCGGGGATGCCCGAAAACACGGTTTCGAGCCGATCAAGCCTAACAGATCGGCCCTGAGACTCAGTCTGCGTCTGCGCCGGTGATCTCCACCCGGGCGAACCGGGTGCCCTCCATCACCGTGATCTTGATCTCCGCATCGCCCAGCGACCCGGCATTCAGCCCGAACCGCGCCGCGATCTCCGCCGGCGAGGCGTTGCGCAACTCCTCCGCCTCGCTCGCCGGGGCGAGGAACTTCATCGATCCGGAGTCATTGCGCCCGTACGCGTCGGGGTCGTCCTGACCGATCGCGTCCTCGTAGAGCTCTTCCACGATCTGCTGCGGCACCTTCTTGGGGACGCCCTTCACTTCGTCGAAGACGTCGCCGGGAATGTTCCGCACGTCCTGGCCCACGGTCTGGCCGAGGTCGCGCGCCGCGTTGTAGTCGGGGGCACGATGCTGCGGGACGTGATCCCGCGAAGACCACCCTTTGACCGCGTCGGTCACGATGTTGTACTCCTTGGCATGCGAGCGCGGCTTGTCGGCGCGGCGGTGCTGCGGTGAGTGATTGCTGTTGCGACGGTCCCAGGCGCGGATGCGATCGGCATCTGCCCGGTGCTTGCCGCCGCGCTTGCGGAACGCGCCCGAGAACCCGGTCTTGAACTCCCGTCCCGCGCCGTCCAGCGCATCGACGATGTCGCGCATCAGCTTCTTGAGCATCACGTCAATCTCCCGAGATCTGCAGGTTCGCGAGGTCAGCCAGGAGCCGGTCGGTGAGCTCCTCGACGTCGGCGGCGTGCGCATCCATGTCGTCGGCGGCCTGGTCGAGCGCGGCGAGGTCGGCGGCGAACTCGTCGGCGTCGCCGAACGTGTCCTCCACCACCGACGCGTCCAGGAGCGCCGCGACGAGGCCGGGCACCTCGTTGGCGAGCGGCTCGACAGCCAGCGGCAGCACCTGATTGACGACCTGCTCGATCGTCGCCTCCATCGCCATCGAGAAGAGCTTCTTGCGCGCGAGGATGAGGGCTGCGGCGCCACCGGCACCGAGCGGACCCGCCGCGAGCAGCGGAATGAGATGAGCGAGCGTGATGGTGACCTCGACGATCACCTTGAGCTTCAGCGCCAACACGATGTCCGCGGCGAGGTCGATCCCGGTCGCGGCAGGCCCCAGCACATCGAGCAGCTTCTGGATGTTCTGCGAACGGTTGCGGTTCCAGCCGTCCACCTGCGCGAGGGCGGTCCGCCCCTTCATCGCCGTGGCGAGCTCCCCGTTGATGCGACTGTCAGCGGCCTGGACGAGGGTCTCCAGATCGCTCCGGTAGGTCCGCACGTAGGTGGCGGCCTTGCGCACCTCGTCCTCGTCGATGTCGGGCCATTCCAGGCCCATCTTGTCCATGATCCAGATCAATTCGTTCGGCAACATCATGCCCACCACGACCACCTCCTGCGCGCGACGGTAGCCAGCACGGATGCGAAACGCGATGGGGAGATCACCCCATGTCCGTTGTGCTATACGCAGTCCGTCTGCCGGCGTCACCCGTCGGCGTCGAGCGCGCAGGCGAGCTCCAGGGCGCCGTCCGGGTAGAACGGCAGTTCGCCCGCCTGGAGGTCTGCGAGGCGGTACCAGCCGACCTCGGTGTGCCCGTCGATCACCGCGATTCGACCGTCCAGCGGGAGGGCATCGGTCTCGGGGCTTCGTGCGGCGAAGACGAACGCCACCTCGTGCCCGCGGGTTCCCGGACCGTCGACGAAGATGTTCTCCACGACGGCGAGGAGACGGCGCGTCGTGACAGAGGCGCCGAGCTCTTCGCGGAGCTCACGGACGACCGCATCCTCCGCGCGTTCGCCGAAGTCGATACCGCCGCCGGGCGCACGGAGATACGCGCCGCGCTCGCGGTTCTCGGGATACCGTTCCGCGAGCACCCACCCGTCACGCACGATCAGGGCGACGGCGATCGAGCGCACCCGAGGCCTCGCCGGGAGCTCCGCGGCATACGCGGCGACGGACCGGCCGTACGCGGGAAGTGTCGGAGCGAGATCGGCCAACACGCGACGCAGCGCGGGGGTGGGCTTGTCGTCGTCGTGGAGCGCGAGCGCGAGGAAGGCCCGGGCGGACGGAGCGAGCGGGTCCTCCTCCGGGACACCGCGGAGCAGGGCGATCGCCCCGGACGAGTCGCCGACGTTGCGGAGCGAGCTGGCGAGCTGGATCGTCGCCTCCGTGCGACGGATGCCGCTGAGACCCGCCGAGAGGGCAGCACGGTAGAGCGGAATGGCCGCGGTCTCCTGACCGAGGAAGTCCTCCACCGAGGCTGCCTCGAACAGCGCCTCCGGGTCGCCCTCTTCCCGTTCGGCGATGAGGCCGGCCATCTCGGATCGGAGCGCGGCGGGGTCGAGTTCCTCGGCGGCGGCCCAGAGCGAAGCGACCCGGTCGTGCCAGGGCAGCGCGCTCATGCGTCCCCTTCGAGGATCTTCCGGATCTTCTCGACGCGAGCGGAGATATCCCGCTCCACACCTCGTCCGGTGGGCTCGTAGTACCGACGACCCCGCAACTCATCGGGAAGGTACTGCTGGGTCGCGACCCCCACCGGCAGGTCGTGCGGATAGACATAGCCCTTGCCGTGGCCGAGCCGCTTCGCTCCCGGGTAGTGCGCATCGCGCAGGTGCGCGGGGACGCGCCCGAACCCGCCCGCGCGGACGTCGGCCATGGCGGCGTTGATCGCGTTGTAGGCGGCGTTGGACTTCGCCGTCGTCGCGAGATAGGCGGTCGCCTCGGCGAGCGGGATCCGTCCTTCCGGCATCCCGATGAACGCGACGGCGTCAGCCGCAGCAACGGCGATCTGCAACGCCTGCGGGTCGGCGAGACCGATGTCCTCGGATGCCGAGATGACCAGGCGCCGCGCGATGAAGCGCGGATCCTCCCCCGCCTCGATCATCCGGGCGAGGTAGTGCATCGCGGCATCCACGTCGGATCCTCGGATCGACTTGATGAAGGCACTGATGACGTCGTAATGCTCATCGCCCTGCCGGTCGTAGCGCAGCAGCGCCCGGTCGACGGCTTGCGCGACCTGCTCGGCGGTCACGACCGGCCGCTCGTCGTCGGCGCCCGGCTCCGCCATCATCGCGGCGGCTTCCAGCGAGGTCAGCGCCCGGCGCGCATCGCCGGACGCGAGATGCACGAGCGCCGCGCGCGCCTCGGGGGAGAGTTCGACGGCGCCGGCGAGCCCGCGCGGGTCGATCACGGCGCGGTCGATCAGCATGCCGAGGTCCTCGTCGGTGAGCGGCTGGAGGGTCAGCAGCAGCGACCGCGAAAGCAGCGGCGAGATGACCGAGAACGACGGGTTCTCGGTGGTCGCGGCAATGAGGATGACCCAACCGTTCTCGACGCCGGGGAGCAGGGCGTCCTGCTGCGCCTTCGTGAACCGGTGGATCTCATCGAGGAAGAGGATGGTGGACACGCCGTAGAGGTCGCGCTGGTTCATCGCCTCCTGCATGACCTCACGGACGTCCTTCACGCCTGCGGTCACGGCCGACAGCTCCACGAACCGGCGACCGGAGGTGCGTGCGATGGCCTGCGCGAGCGTCGTCTTGCCCGTGCCGGGCGGGCCCCAGAGGATGACCGACACCGCTCCCCCGGTGGATTTCCCGGGGTCTGCCAGCGCAACCAGCGGCGAGCCGGGACGCAGCAGGTGCCCCTGGCCGGCCACTTCGTCGAGGGATGCCGGGCGCATACGAACCGCCAACGGCGTCGCCCCACGGAACAACGCCTCACCCATCGCCATCCCTCCAGGCTATCTGCGCCCACGGACACCGCGTCCGGTTTGATCGCGGGAGCGCCCACTGCATAAGGTTTCGAAGGGCCCACCGGGGCCGACGATGGGAAGGTACGCCGTGGCAGCGGTCAGGAACGGCTCGCGCAAGAGCGTGCAGGAGCGCGAACGCGCCCGCCTCTACGAGGCCCGGCGGCGTTTCCATGCCTCGATCTCCCAGCGGCGCCGACGCGACAACGTCGCCGCCATCATCGTTGGCGGTCTGGTCATCGCGGGTGTCATCGGCGGTCAGGTCGCGTATTACACCCTGGGGCCGGGCGCTCCCTCGCCCTCTCCCTCCCCCACGGCGACGATGGACAGCACCCCCGCACCCTCCGCCTCGCCCACCGGATCACCGACGTCCTCACCCGCTCCCGCGACGCCGAGTCCGTCCGCGACACCGACCCCCTGACGCGCTCGTACTAGGCTGAGCGACGAATCCGACCCCCATGCGGCGAAAGCCGCCGACGAGGTGCACCCCGTGACTTCCGCCACTCCTGAATCCGCCGAGACCCAGCCCTGGGGACGTGTCGATGACGACGGCACCGTTTCCGTCCGCGAGGGCGACCAGTGGCGTGTGGTCGGCCAGTACCCCGACGGCACCCCCGAAGAGGCCCTCGCCTACTTCGAGCGCAAGTACGCCGATCTCGCCTCCGAGGTGACGCTCCTCGAGGTGCGCCGTCGCCGGGGCGGGGCTTCCGCCTCCGACCTGCGCAGCGCCGCTCGCACTGTCCGCGAGAAGTTGACGGATGCCGCGGCGGTCGGTGACCTGGCTGCTCTCGACGCCCGACTCACCGCGATGGAGGCCACGCTGAACGAGGCCACTGCGGAGGAGGCACAGGCCCAGCGCGCCGCCGTCGACGCGGCCGTCGCCGAGCGCGAGGCGATCGTCGCCGAGATCGAGGCCATCGCCGCCAAGGATCCCCGCTCGATCCAGTGGAAGCAGACCACCGCCGACGTGAGCGCCCTGTTCACCCGCTGGCAGGACCACCAGGCCAACGGACCGCGCCTGCCCAAGGCCACCGGCCAGCAGCTCTGGAAGCGATTCCGTGACGCGCGTGCCGTGGTCGACAAGCACCGCCGCGAGTTCTACGCCGGTCTCGACGAGCAGCACAAGACCGCCCGCGACGCGAAGACCCGTCTCGTGGAGCGTGCCGAAGCCCTCGCCCCGCAGGGAGAGGACGGCATCTCGGCCTACCGCGCGCTCCTCGACCAGTGGAAGGGCGCCGGCCGCGCCGGGAAGAAGGCCGACGACGCCCTCTGGGCGCGGTTCAAGGCCGCCGGTGACGTGCTCTACGGTGCGCGCATCGAGCGCGAGTCCGCCGACGCCGAGGCGTCGAAGGAGAAAATCGAGGCCAAGCGCGCCCTGCTCGAGCAGGCGGCGCCGATCGCCCGCGAATCCGACACCGCGAAGGCACGCGCAGCGCTGACAGCGATCCAGCGGCAGTGGGATGAAATCGGGCGCATCTTCCCGCGCGAGGCCGAGCGTGGCCTCGACGACCAGCTCCGCAAGATCGAGAACGCGGTCAAGCAGCGCGAGGACGAGGACTGGAAGCGCAACAACCCCGAGACCAAGGCGCGTCAGAACGACATGACGAGCCAGCTCCAGGACGCCATCACGAAGCTCGAGGAAGAACTCGCCGCGGCTGAGGCCGGCGGCGACAAGGCGGCCATCGCGAAGGCGAAGGACGCTCTCGAGGCCCGCAAGGGCTGGCTCCGCGCACTCGGCGGCTGACGACACAGCACGCTCGCCCGCCGGTTGTCCACAACAGCGGATGAGCGCACCCACGCGCCCGGAGTCTCGAACAGACTGCGGTTATGTGGCCGTTCCTCTACTTCGCCGGTGACCGTTTGACCGAGGCGGAGCTGCGCGCCGCACTTCTGGACGGAGACCTCGTCGACATCGGCGAGGGGTTCATGCCGGCTGATGCCGTGGAGACCCCGGAGATGCGCGCGGCATCCCTCCTCCCCCTCACCGGCGGCCATCGGGCGCTGACGCATGTGTCGGCGGCATGGGTCTACGGTGTGCGTCACGAGCCTCCGCTCGTCCACACCCTGCAGCGCGCGACGGCGACGCGGGCGTCTTTCCCCCTCGACGCCCGCGTGCGGTTCCGCGACCTGGCGCTCCCCGAGGCCGACGTCACGCAGATCGGGGGCGTCCTCGTCACCACACCGGTGCGCACCTTCGTCGACCTGGTACGTCGGCAGGTGGCCACGGGAACAGCGGATGCCACCATCGCGGCGTTCCTCCGGTGGCGGCCCTCACTGCGAGAGGACGGGCTGCGATGGCTTGACGCGTGCGGACCGGTCCACCACAAGCGTCCCGCCCGCGACGAACTGCTCCTGGGTGCAGCCCGCGGCGCAGCCCGCGATCAGGACGCGGAGCTCAGGACGTCGTGACGCGGTAGACGTCGTAAACGGCGTCGATGCGTCGCACCGCGTTGAGCACGCGGTCCAGGTGCACGGTGTCCCCCATCTCGAAGACGTAACGGCTGATCGCGAGCCGGTCGCTCGTCGTCTGCACCGAGGCGGACAGGATGTTGACGTGGTGCTCGCTGAGCACGCGCGTGATGTCGCTGAGCAGCCCCGAGCGGTCGAGCGCCTCAACCTGGATGTGCACGAGGAAGACGCTCTTCGAGGTCGGCGCCCAGGCCACATCGATCATCCGGTCGGGCTGGTCCTCGAGGGAGGAGACGTTCGTGCAGTCCGCGCGATGGACGGACACGCCGCTCCCCCGCGTCACGAACCCGACGATGTCATCGCCCGGAACGGGTGTGCAGCACTTCGCGAGTTTGACGAGGATGTCGGGCGCGCCGCGTACGAGCACCCCGGAGTCGCCGCCGCGCGGCGCCTTCGACCTGCCAACGGGGGGAAGGTCGATGGGGCCGGTGGTGGCCTCCTCCTCCGCGCGGACGAGGGCGGTGACCTTCTCGATGACCGACTGCGTCGAGACGTGGCCTTCGCCCACCGCCGCGTACAGGGCGGTGACGTCCTCGTAGCGGAGCTGGTGGGCGACGGAGGTGAACGAGTCCTGGTTCATCAGGCGCTGCAGCGGGAGGTTCTGCCGGCGCATGGCGCGCGCGATGGCGTCCTTGCCCTGCTCGACGGCCTCTTCGCGCCGTTCCTTCGTGAACCAGCCGCGGATCTTGTTGCGCGCGCGGGTGCTCTTGACGAAAGCGAGCCAGTCCTGGCTGGGCCCGGCGTCGGGATTCTTCGACGTGAAGACCTCGACGACGTCGCCGGAGTTCAGCACGGTCTCCAGCGGCACGAGCCGCCCGTTGACCTTTGACCCCATCGTGCGGTGGCCGACCTCGGTGTGCACCGCGTAGGCGAAGTCGACCGGGGTGGCCCCGGCGGGCAGGCCGATGACGCGCCCCTTCGGGGTGAAGACGTATACCTCCTTCGCACCGATCTCGAACCGCAGGGAGTCGAGGAATTCGCCGGGATCGGCGGTCTCGGCCTGCCAGTCGGAGATGTGCGCGAGCCACGCCATGTCCTGGTCGACGGCCTTGGGGTCGTTCTTCCCCCCGGCCATCTGCTCCTTGTACTTCCAGTGCGCGGCGACACCGTACTCGGCGTGCTGATGCATCTCGTGCGTGCGGATCTGGATCTCGACGGTGCGACCGCCGGGACCGATCACCGTCGTGTGCAGCGACTGGTAGAGGTTGAACTTCGGGGTCGCGATGTAGTCCTTGAACCGTCCCGGAAGCGGCGTCCACCGCGCGTGGATCGCGCCGAGCACCGCGTAGCAGTCGCGGACGGTCCCGACGAGGATCCGGATGCCGATGAGGTCGTAGATGTCGTCGAACTCGCGGCCCCGCACGACCATCTTTTGGTAGACGGAGTAGAGCTGCTTCGGGCGGCCCATGACCCGACCTCGGATGCGGAGTTCCCGCAGGTCGGACTCGACCGAGTCGATCACGGTGTGGACGTACTGCTCGCGCTGCGGGGTGCGCTGGCGGACGAGCGATTCGATCTCGGCGTAGAGCTTGGGGTGCAGGACGGCGAACGAGAGGTCCTCGAGCTCGCTCTTGACCGTCTGGATGCCGAGGCGGTGCGCGAGCGGAGCGTAGATCTCCAAGGTCTCGCGCGCCTTCTTGCCCGCCTTCTCGGGAGGGACGAATCCCCACGTGCGGGCGTTGTGGAGTCGGTCGGCGAGCTTGATCAGCAGGACGCGGATGTCTTTGGACATCGCGACGATCATCTTGCGGACCGTCTCGGCCTGCGCGGCGTCGCCGTACTTGACCTTGTCGAGCTTCGTGACGCCGTCGACCAGCATGGCGACCTCGTCGCCGAAGTCGACGGTCAGCTGATCGAGCGGATAGTCCGTGTCCTCGACCGTGTCGTGCAGCAGGGCGGCCGCGATCGCACGCGGACCGAGCCCGAGCTCGGCGAGGATCTGCGCGACCGCGAGCGGGTGGGTGATGTACGGCTCACCGCTCTGCCGCTTCTGCGACGCGTGCGCCTTCGCCGCGACCCGGTAGGCCCGCTCGATGATGGCGATGTCGCCCTTGGGGTGGTGCGTGCGCACCGTCCGCATGAGCTCTTCGAGCGCGTCGCGCGAAGGCGCGCGCGAGAAGATGCGCGGAACGAGACGGCGAAGCGATTGACCACCCGAGGCGGTCCCCGTCGGGGTGACCGGTTCGGCCATACGATCACCTCCGGTCGTTGCTCGCGCGCGTGTGGATTTGGACAATCCTACGCCCGCCCGCACCGCAGTCAGACCGCAGCGGAAGCGGCGGTACGGGCCTCGAGCACCCGCGCGTCACGAGCTTTGAGCGCCGGCTCGTTCTCCCGCAGCAGCGAGTAGAGCGGCGCCGCGACGAACAGCGTCGAGTAGGCGGCGACGATCGTTCCGACGAAGATCGACAGCGAGATGTCGGTGAGCGTCTGCGCCCCGAGCCACAGCGCACCGATGAACAGGATGGCCGCGGTCGGGAGCGCGGCGACGACCGTGGTGTTGATCGAGCGGATGAGGGTCTGGTTCACGGCGAGGTTCACGGATTCACCGAAGGTGCGGGAGGAGTTCTCGCCGTCTTCGTAGGTGTTCTCTCGGACCTTGTCGAAGACGACGGTGGTGTCGTACAGCGAATACGACAGGATCGTGAGGAAGCCGATCACCGCCGCCGGTGAGATCTCGAAGCCGAAGAGCGCGTAGATGCCGATCGTGACGACGAGCACGTCGACGAGACCGATCATCGCGGCGACCGACATCTTCCAGGTGCGGAAGTACAGCGCGAGGATGAGGAAGGTCAGCGCGAGGAAGATGGCGAGGCCCCACAGCGACTGACGGGTAACGCTGTCGCCCCAGCTGGGTCCGATGAAGGACGAGCTGACGTTTGCGGCGTCGACGTCGTATGCCTCGGCCAGAGCCGCCGTGACGTCGCGGGTCTCGGGGTCGGTCATCTGGTCGGTCTGCACGCGGATGGCGTCCTCACCGATCGTCGCGACCTTGGTCGTCGCTTCGGGGACGACCGACTGGACGGCCTCTGTGGCGAGGAGCTGGTCGGGCGTCGTGACGCTGTTGACCGTGAACTGCGAACCGCCGGTGAACTCGATGGAGAAGGCGATCGGACGGAAGAGCGGCACCAGCGCCGAGCCGATCACGAGGATCGCAGCGATGATGAACCACAGCTTGCGGCGCCCGACGAAGGGGAAGGAGGTCTTCCCGGTGTAGAGGTCGTTACCGAGATCGTTCATGGAGCGCATCAGTCGTTCCCCTCCCCCGCAGAGCGCGTATCCGCGCTCTGCTGTGCGAGCTTGCGCTCGGCGATCGTCTGGCGGCGCTCCGCCTCACCTCGTGCGCGCGACGTCCGTCGCTCCGCCGCGGTCTTGCCGGTGGCCGCCACCGGTGCGCGGAACTGCGCGCGACCGCGGTACACCGCGCCGAGCGCCCTCGGGTCGAGCCCCGACAGCGGGTGCCCGTCGCCGAAGAACTTCGTCCGCGCCAGCAGCTGCAGCACCGGGTGGGTGAAGAGGATGAAGATGAGGATGTCGATGACCGTGGTGAGGCCCAGCGTGAACGCGAAGCCCTTCACGGTCGCGTCGGCGAGGATGTACAGCACGACGGCGGCGAGGATGTTGATCGACTTCGAGATGTAGATCGTCCGCTTCGCGCGCGCCCAGCCGTCCTCGACGGCACTCGTGATCGACTTGCCGTCGCGCAGCTCGTCTCGGATGCGCTCGAAGTAGACGATGAACGAGTCGGCCGTGAAGCCGATCGTCACGATGAGACCCGCGACGCCGGCGAGCGAGAGGCGGAAGCCCATGCGCCAGGCGAGGATGCAGAGGGTGATGTAGGTCAGGATTCCCATCACCGCGAGCGAGGCGATGATGACGAAGCCGAGCGCGCGGTAGACGGTGAGCGAGTAGATCGCGACCAGGGCGAGGCCGATGAGGCCGGCGACAAGGCCGATCATCAACTGCTGGGAACCGAGCGTCGCAGAGATCGAGTTGCTGCTCTGGACCTCGAAGCTCAGCGGCAGAGCACCGTACTTGAGCTGGTCGGCGAGGACCTTGGAGCTCTCCTGGTCGAAGTTTCCGGTGATCTGCGGCTTGCCGTCGACGATGACCGCGTTCATCGAGGGCGCCGAGATCACGACGCCGTCCAGGACGAAGGCGAACTGGTTCTGCGGCGGCGACAGGTTGAACAGGCGCTGGCTGATCTCACCGAAGGTGTCCGCCCCGTCGCCGTCGAAGACGATGTTGACCGCCCACTGGCCGTTCTGCGAGTTGATGCCGTTGGTGGCGTCGTCGATGGCGGAGCCGTCGAGTTCGACCGGGCCGAGGATGTACTTCGCGCTGCCGTCGGCCTCACACGTGATCAGCGGCTGGTTCGCAGGCTCGTCGGCCGGCTGGTTCGCGTCGTCGGAGCAGTCATAGCTCAGGAACTCCGCGTAGAGGGCATCCGTCACCCAGGCGAGGTCGCTGCCGCCGGTCGGGGCGGGCGTCGGCGTCGCGTTCAGCGTCGGGTCGGGCGTGGGGTACGGCGTCTCCTCGCCGTCCTCGCCGACGTAGGAGGTCGCGGGCGCACCGGTGAAGAGCACAGCGCGAAGCTGCATCTGCGCCGAGCGCTCGATGCGGTCACGGGTCTCCTCGTCGGCCTGGCCGGGCAGCTGCACGACGATCTGGTTGCGGGCCTGGGTCGTGATGTCGGTCTCACCGATGCCCGAGGCGTCCACGCGCTGGCGGATGATCGAGACCGCCTGCTCCATCTGCTCGGGAGTAGGCTGCGCGCCCGCTTCGCCCTGCGCTTCGAGGATGATCTGCGTTCCACCCTGGAGGTCGAGCGCGAGCTCAGGGAGCCACGAGCTCTTGCCGAAGGCGTACACGCCGAGAGCGTTGATGCCGAAGAGCACAGCGGTGATCGAGATCAGCCCGATCAGCGCACGCCAGGCATGACGGACGGGAGTGGAAGTGGCCACAGGGGGAACTTTCGTCGAGCGCCGCCGAGGCGGCGGGAAATCAGGCCTTGGGCTTGTCGTCCGCGTCGGGCGTGCCGTCGACGGATGCCGGGGTCTCGCTCGCCGGCGCCTCGAACTCGGTGCGCGGCGCGGTGGACTCAGCGGGCGTGACGAGGTCGTCGCCGGGGACGTCTTCGGTCTCAGCCTCGGGCTCGACGATCCGCAGGATCGCCTGGCTGTGCACCTCGACGATCGCGCCGGGGGCGAGTTCGACGAGCGCGGGCTTGGACAGGTCGGTGGCGTCGTAGTCGACGATGGTGCCGTAGAGACCGCCCTGGAGGAGGACCTTCACACCGGGGAGCATCTGGAGGGCCTTCTTCTCCTGCTCCTCCTTCATCTTCTTCGTGCGACGACGCGAGCTCCAGAACATGAACACCAGCAGAGCCGCCAGCAGAATCAGCAGGCCGTAGTCAGAGAAGAAATTCCCTCCGGTGGCCGGGGTGGTCTGCGCGGTGAGGAACATCATGGACCGGGGTCCGCCTTTCGGGTGGCACGCCGCAACGACGCGGTAAGAGGGGATCAGGCCGATGGCCTTCAGCGATTATAGGTCATCGAGGGTCAGCGCCCCGTCGTGGCGCGGCACCCCGAGATGCGCATACGCCTCACGGGTCGCGACGCGTCCGCGGGGGGTGCGGCCCATGAATCCGATGCGCACCAGATACGGCTCGACGACCGACTCGATGGTGTCCGCCTCCTCACCCACCGCTACGGCGAGGGTGTTGAGCCCGACGGGGCCGCCGCGGAAGCGACGGACGAGCGCGTCCAGCACGGCGCGGTCGAGGCGGTCGAGCCCGAGGTCGTCCACGTCGTAGAGGTCGAGTGCGGCGGACACGTCGTCGATCGTGGCTTCGGTCGCCGACCCCCCGTGGACGACGACATAGTCGCGCACGCGTCGCAGCAGCCGGTTCGCGATCCGCGGGGTGCCGCGTGAGCGCCGCGCGATCTCGGCGCGCGACTGGGCCGGCAGCGCCACGTCGATCATGATGGCGGAACGGGCGATGACCTGCTCAAGCTCACCGGGGTCGTAGTACTCCAGGTGCGCCGTGAAGCCGAACCGGTCGCGGAGCGGATTGGGCAGCATGCCCGACCGGGTCGTGGCACCCACCAGGGTGAAGGGCGCGAGATCCAGCGGGATGCTCGTGGCACCGGCGCCCTTGCCGACCATGATGTCGATCCGGAAGTCCTCCATCGCGAGATAGAGCATCTCCTCGGCCGAGCGGGCCATGCGGTGGATCTCGTCGATGAACAGCACCTCGCCGGGCACCAGGCTCGACAGGAGCGCCGCCAGATCACCGGCGTGCTGGATGGCGGGGCCGCTGGACAGACGAAGCGGCTTCTCGCTCTCGTGCGCGACGATCATCGCGAGGGTGGTCTTCCCGAGTCCAGGCGGCCCCGAGAGCAGGATGTGATCGGCGGGACGCTGCTGGATGCGTGCGGCGTCGAGGAGCAGCTGCAGCTGGCCTCGGACCTTCGTCTGCCCGACGAACTCCGCGAGCGATGCGGGGCGCAGTGCGCCCTCGACGGCGAGCTCGACCTCGTCCTGAGCCTCCTCGCGCGGCTCAGCCACCGACCCGCTCCTTACGCGCCGGGCCGAGCTGGGCGAGGGCGAGCTTGAGCAGGGCCGGAACCGTGGCGCCGGCGGGCGCGTCGGCCATCACCGACTCGGCGGTCTCGGTCGCCACGCGCTCGTTCCAGCCGAGCGCGGTGAGGGCGGCGATCAGCTGCGCGGTGAGCGCACCGGAGGCGGGAGCAGCGGCATCCGCCCGAACGGGGGCGAGCAGCTTCCCCGCCAACTGCACGACGATGAGTTTCGCGGTCTTCGGACCGATGCCCGACACACGGCGGAACGGGGCGTCGTCCTCATCGGCGACAGCGCCGGCGATCTGGTCGACGGTGAGCGACGAGAGCACCCCGAGCGCGGACTTGGGACCCACCCCCGAGACGCTCAGCAGGTGGCCGAACACGTCGAGTTCCTCCCGCTGCTCGAAGCCGAAGAGCGACATCGAGTCCTCGCGCACGATGAGGGTGGTGTGCAGCAGGGTTTCGTCGCCGATCCGCAGCTGCCGCGCGTGCTGCGCGGTGACAGCGACCGCGTACCCCACACCGTGCACATCCACGATGACGGAGTCGGGCTCGAGGTGCAGCACGCGGCCGCGGAGGGACGAGATCATGCTCCGACCCTAGACGAGCGTTCGGACGTATGTTCGAGCGACACGCGTGGGCGGCGCGTCAGCGACGGACGGCACTCTCCGCCTGAGCCCATGCGCGCTGCGCCGGAGTGAGCGATCCGCTCGCGGCGGTTGCGCCAGCGCCGCCGCGGCGCCACGCGTGACACAGGGCGAGGGCGAGGGCGTCCGCGGCATCTGCCGGCCGCGGCAGGCTGTCGAGGCGGAGCACGCGCGCCACCATCGTCTGCACCTGCAGCTTGTCGGCGTTGCCGTAGCCGGTGACAGCGGCCTTCACTTCGCTGGGCGTGTGGGTCGCGGCAGTCAGGCCGTGCTCGGCCGCGAGCATCAGCGCGATGCCGCTGGCCTGCGCCGTGCCCATCACGGTGCTGCGGTTGTTCTGCGCGAACACCCGCTCGACCGCCACGACATCGGGTTCGTGCTCGGTCAGCACCGAACGGATGCCGGCGGCGATGAGCGCCAGTCGCTGCTCGATGGGCAGCTCCACGCCCGACCGGACGGCTCCGACGTGGACGAGTGTGGCGCTCCGGTCGCGCCGGACATCGACGACGCCGACACCGCACCGGGTGAGGCCGGGATCGATGCCGAGAACGCGAAGAGCGGATGCCACTCCCCCACGCTAATGCGGGGGTGTGCGGCATCCGCTCCAGGCGCGCCAGAGGCCGATTACTCGCCGTCGTCCTCTGCGAGCTCGGCCTGCACCTCCGCGGTCAGGTCGAAGTTGGCGAAGACGTTCTGCACATCGTCGCTGTCCTCGAGGGCGTCGATGAGGCGGAAGATCTTGCGGGCGGTGTCGGCATCGACCTCGACCTTCAGATTCGGGACGAACTCGACGTCGGCCGACTCGTACTCGATCCCGGCGTCGGCCAGCGCCGTTCGCACGGCGACGATGTCGGAGGCTTCGGTGATGACCTCGAACCCGTCGGCACGGGGCTCGACCTCTTCCGCGCCGGCTTCGAGGGCCGCCATCATGACGTCATCCTCGGTGGTGCCCTCTCCAGCGACGACGACGACGCCCTTGCGGGTGAAGTTGTACGCGACCGACCCGGGGTCGGCGAGGGTGCCGCCGTTGCGCGAGAGCGCGGTGCGCACCTCAGCGGCGGCGCGGTTCTTGTTGTCGGTCAGACACTCGATCATGAGGGCGACGCCGTTCGGTCCGTACGCCTCGTACATGATCGAGGTGTACTCGACCGATTCGCCGCCGATGCCGGCGCCGCGCTTGATCGCGCGGTCGATGTTGTCCTTGGGGACGGAGGTCTTCTTCGCTTTCAGGACGGCATCGAACAGCGTCGGGTTGCCGGCGAGGTCGGCACCGCCGAGCTTGGCGGCCACCTCGATGTTCTTGATGAGCTTCGCCCACGACTTGGCACGGCGCGCGTCGATGACGGCTTTCTTGTGCTTGGTGGTGGCCCACTTGGAATGTCCGCTCACGGGACTCCTCTCGAAAAACGCGAGTCCCATTGTAAGGGCGCGACCTCGCCCCCTTGTCGAGCGCGAACAGGTCAGCGCCCGGCGACCGCCTCCAGGAAGAGGCGGTGGAACCGGACCTCCCCGGAGATCTCCGGATGGAAAGCCGTACCGAGCAGCGCACCCTGGCGCACGGCCACGATGTCGTCCCCCACGCGCGCCAGCACCTCGACCGAGGGACCGACGGATGCCACGACGGGAGCGCGGATGAAGGTCGCCCGCACCGGGTCGGGGCCGACAGCGGGCACGTCGAGCTCGGTCTCGAACGACTCGGTCTGACTGCCGAAGGCGTTGCGGCGAACCGTCACGTCGAGGCCGCCGAAGCTCTCCTGCCCTTCGATGCCGCCCTCGATGCGGTCGGCGAGGAGGATCAGCCCCGCGCAGGTGCCGTAGACCGGCAGGCCGGCGGCGATGGCGGCGCGGATCGGGGCCTGCATCCCGAATGCGCGGCTGAGCTTGTCGATGACGCTGGATTCGCCGCCGGGGAGGACGAGGCCGGCCACGGCATCGAGCTCATCGGGGCGGCGCACCGGAACCGCGTCGGCGCCCAGCTCGCGGAGGACGCGCAGGTGCTCGCGCACATCGCCCTGCAGAGCGAGGACGCCGACGCGGGGGCCGGTCACCAGCCGCGCTCAGCGAGACGGTGCGGGGCGGGCAGGTCCGACACGTTGATGCCCACCATCGCCTCGCCGAGACCTCTGGAGACCTCCGCGATCACGGCGGCGTCATCGTAGAAGGTGGTGGCCTTGACGATCGCGGCGGCGCGCGCCGCGGGGTTCCCGCTCTTGAAGATGCCCGAGCCGACGAAGACGCCGTCCGCACCCAGCTGCATCATCATGGCGGCATCTGCGGGGGTGGCGACGCCGCCGGCGACGAACAGGACGACCGGCAGCGTGCCGGTGCGGGCGATCTCGGCGACCAGCTCGTAGGGGGCCTGGAGCTCCTTCGCCGCGACGTACAGCTCGTCGGGCGAGAGCGCACCGAGGGCCGCCACCTCGCCGCGGATCTTGCGGATGTGCTTCATCGCCTCTGACACATCACCGGTTCCCGCCTCACCCTTGGACCGGATCATCGCAGCGCCTTCGGTGATCCGACGGAGGGCCTCGCCGAGGCCCGTCGCACCGCACACGAACGGGACGGTGAACTGCCACTTGTCGATGTGGTTCACGTAGTCGGCGGGCGAGAGCACCTCGGACTCGTCGATGTAGTCGACGCCGAGCTGCTGCAGCACCTGCGCCTCGACGAAGTGTCCGATGCGGGCCTTGGCCATCACGGGGATGGAGACGGCCTCGATGATTCCGTCGATCATGTCGGGGTCGCTCATGCGCGAAACCCCGCCTTGGGCGCGGATATCGGCGGGCACGCGCTCGAGCGCCATGACGGCGACAGCGCCGGCGTCTTCGGCGATGCGTGCCTGCTCGGGGGTGACGACGTCCATGATGACGCCGCCCTTCAGCATCTCGGCGAGGCCGCGCTTGACGCGCCCCGTTCCGGTCTCAGTGGTTGGCATAGGCCAAAAAGTAGCATGTCTCGGACATAGGATCTGTTCCATGACGGATGCCGCGGACTCGATCACCGGTGAGACGGCGGCCGAGATCGCCGACAGCATCCGCGCGCTGATCGACCAGGGCAGGCTCGCGCCCGGCGCCGCGCTCCCCCCGGTACGCGCACTCGCCGAGACCGTCGGAGTGAACCGCAACACTGTCGTCGCGGCGTATCGACAGCTCGCCGCGGCGGGCGCGGTGGAGACCGCGGGGCGCGCCGGGACGAGGGTCACCGAACCCTCCGAACCCGCGCAGGAAGGCTTCGCCGCCGACACCGTCCTCCGCGACATCGGCACCGGCAACCCCGATCCCGCCCGGATCCCCGATCCTCTCCGCGCGCTGTCCACCCTCCCCGCCCGGCCGGTGCTGTACGGCGAGCCGACGATCGATCCCGCCCTCGAAGAGTGGGCCACACGCTGGATCAGCGCCGACCTTCCTCGGGGGCGCGAGGTGCATCTGACGATCACCGGGGGCGCCGTGGACGCCCTGGAGCGGCTCTTCGCCGACGCGCTGACCCGCGACGACGCCGTGGGGCTCGAGGACCCGTGCTTCCTCTCCGCGCTCCGCACCGTCCGGATCGGCGGCTACCGGCCCGTCGCGATTCCGGTCGATGAGGCGGGCATGACCCCGGACGGTCTCCAGGCCGCTCTGGACGCCGGCGTCCGCGCCATCGTGTGCACCCCGCGCGCCCACAACCCGACCGGCGTGAGCCTGACCGCCGAGAGGGCGGCGGAGCTGCGTGCGGTGCTGGCGCGGCATCCGTACGTCCTCGTCATCCAGGATGACCATTTCTCGATGCTCTCCCGCGAGCCGTACCACTCGATCATCGGCCCCGACCACCGCCGGTGGGCGCTCATCCGGTCGGTCTCGAAGTTCCTGGGCCCCGACATGTGCCTGGCCGTCACGGCGAGCGACGAGGAGACCGCCTCACGTCTGGGCCGGCGCCTCAGCCCCGGATCGACGTGGGTGAGCCACCTGCTGCAGCGGCTCGTCGTCGCGCAGGTGAGCGACCCGGAGGTGCTCGCGATGGTCGAGGCCGCCGGTGTTCACTACCGGGAGCGCAATGAGGCCTTCGCAGCAGAGTTGACCCGGCTGGGCATGCCCACGCGGCCCGGCGATGGCTTGAGCCTCTGGGTCGGCCTGCCCGCGCCCGCGCGCGCCGTCGCTGAGCAGCTGATGCGCCGCGGCTGGCTCGCCCGACCCGGCGACGAGTTCGTCCTCGTCGACGACGCGCCGCTGAGATACCTCCGTCTGACCGTGCATGACCTTCCCGAAGACGATGCCGCGCGCCTTGCCGCCGACGTCGTCGCCGCTGCGCGCGCTGCCGCGCCCTCATCGAAAGTGACGTCCGCCCCGTGAAGACCCTCTCCATCCAATCCGCCGTCGCATACGGCCACGTCGGCAACTCGGCAGCGGTCTTCCCGCTGCAGCGCATCGGCGTCGAGGTCTACCCGGTCTACACGGTGAACTTCTCGAACCACACCGGCTACGGGGCCTGGCGCGGACCGCTCATCAGCCCCTCCGACGTGGCCGACGTGATCACCGGCATCGAGGAGCGCGGCGCGTTCGCGGACATCGACGTGATCCTCAGCGGCTACCAGGGCGGCGAGGGCATCGGCGAGGTCATCCTCGACGCCGTCGCGCGGGTGAAGGCCGCCAACCCCTCCGCCGTCTACGCGTGCGACCCCGTGATGGGCAACGCGAAGAGCGGCTGCTTCGTCGCGCCGGCCATCCCGGTGCTGCTGCGCGAGCGCGTCGTCCCCGCCGCCGACATCATCACGCCGAACCAGTTCGAGCTCGGCTTCCTCACCGAGACCGAACCCACCGACCTCGAGTCGACGCTCGCCTCGGTCGACGCCGCCCGGGCGATGGGACCGTCCACCGTCCTGGTGACGAGCGTGGAGCGCCCGGACCGCCCCGAAGGGTCGATCGAGATGATGGCGGTGACCGGCGAGGGCGCGTGGATCGTGCGCACGCCGCACATCCCGATGAAGGCCAACGGGTCGGGTGATGTCACCGCGGCCCTGTTCACGGCGCATTTCCGCGCGAGCGGTGACGCCGCCGAGGCACTCGCGAAGACGACGTCCAGTGTCTTCGATCTGCTGCAGACGACCTTCGACGCGGGCTCCCGCGAACTGCAGCTGATCGAATCGCAGGAGTTCTACGCGCAGCCCCGCATGCAGTTCGAGGTCACGCAGGTCCGGTGACGGACGGCCTGCCCGTCAGATGACGGGCCAGGCCCCCTGCACGGCGTTGCGCACCTCTCCGAGCAGCTGCGGCAGAGCCTTCGTCTTGGCGATGATCGGGAAGAAGTTCGCGTCCGTCGCCCACCGTGGCACGATGTGCTGGTGCAGGTGTTCGGCGACGCCCGCTCCCGCGACCGCACCCTGGTTCATACCCAGGTTGAAACCGTCGCAGCGGGCGACGTCGCGGAGGACGCGCATGCCGATCTGCGTGAGCGCGCCGATCTCGGCGACCTCCTCCGGCGTCGCGTCGTCGTACGTCGCGAAGTGGCGGTAGGGGCACACCATCAGGTGGCCGGAGTTGTACGGGTAGAGGTTCAGCAGCACGAAGGCGGTCTCGCCTCGCGCGACGATCAGGCCGTCCTCGTCGCTCTTGCCGGGGGCTGCGCAGAACGGACAGTCGTGCGCGAGGGGCTCCGGTCCCGCCTGGATGTACGCCATCCGGTGCGGCGTCCACAGCCGCTGGAACTGGTCGGGCACGCCGCCGAGCGACGCGGCATCCTCGAGTCGGCGCTCGGTTCCGTCGGTCATGCGAGGTCCTCCGCGGTGCTGATGAGGGCGCGGGATGCCACGGCGGCGACGATCTTCTCGATCGCCTCGTCGACGGCGATGCCGTTGGTCTGGCTGCCGTCGCGGAAGCGGAACGACACGGTGCCGCCGGAGCGGTCCTGCTCGCCCGCGATGAGCTGCAGGGGCACCTTCTGCGTCGTGTGGGTGCGGATCTTCTTCGGCATGCGGTCGTCGGAGTGGTCGACCTCGGCACGGATGCCGCGGGCGCGGAGCCGCGCGACGATCTCGTCGAGGTAGGGGCCGTACTCCTCGGCGACGGGGATGCCGACGACCTGCACGGGAGCCAGCCACACCGGGAAGGCTCCGGCGTAGTGCTCGAGCAGGATCGCGAAGAAACGCTCGATCGAGCCGAACAGTGCGCGGTGGATCATCACCGGCCGGTGCTTCTCGCCGTCGGGGCCGGTGTACTCCAGCTCGAACCGCTCGGGCTGGTTGAAGTCGAGCTGGATGGTGGACATCTGCCACGTGCGGCCGATCGCGTCGCGCGCCTGGACGGAGATCTTGGGTCCGTAGAACGCCGCGCCGCCCGGGTCGGGAACGAGCTCGAGGCCCGACCCCTCGGCGACCTGACGGAGCGTCTCGGTCGCCTCTGCCCACAGGCGGTCGTCGCCGATGAACTTGGGGTTGCCCTCCTCCTTGGTGGACAGCTCCAGGTAGAAGTCGTTGAGGCCGTAGTCGCGCAGCGTCTGCAGCACGAACTCGAGGCTGTGCTCGAGCTCGCCCTTGACCTGCTCGGCGGTGACGTAGATGTGGGTGTCGTCCTGCGTCATCCCGCGCACGCGGGTGAGGCCCGCGAGGGTGCCGCTCTTCTCGTAGCGGTAGACCGACCCGAACTCGCTGAGGCGCAGCGGCAGCTCACGGTAGCTGCGTCCACGGGAGCGGAAGATCAGGTTGTGGAACGGGCAGTTCATGGGCTTCAGGTAGTACTCCTGGCCCTCGCGGGACACGTGCCCGTCGGCATCCACCACCTCATCGAGCACCATCGGCGGGTACATGCCGTCGGCGTACCACTGCAGGTGCCCGCTGGTCATGAACAGGTCGCCCTTGGTGATGTGGGGCGTGTTCACGACCTCGTAGCCGTTGGCCAGGAGACGCTCGCGCATGTAGCGCTCGATCTCGTATCGGATGATCCCGCCCTTGGGGTGGAACACCGACAGGCCGGGGCCGATCTCCTCGGGGAAAGAGAACAGGTCGAGTTCCTTGCCGAGCTTGCGGTGGTCGCGCTTGGCGGCCTCTTCGAGACGGTGCTGGTAGGCGCGAAGCTCGTCCTTCGGCGGCCAGGCGGTGCCGTAGATGCGCTGCAGCTGCGGGTTCTTCTCGCTGCCGCGCCAGTAGGCGCCGGCCACGCGGGTCAGGTCCCAGCCGTTGCCGATCATGCGGGTGCCGGGCACGTGGGGCCCGCGGCAAAGGTCCTTCCAGGCGACCTCGCCGTCCTTGCGGACGTTGTCGTAGATCGTGAGCTCGTCGGCCCCGACCTCGACGGACGCGCCTTCGGTGGACTCCGCTCCCCCGCCCTTGAGCCCGATGAGCTCGAGCTTGAACGGCTCGTCGGCGAGCTCGGCGCGGGCCTCGTCGTCGGTGACGACGCGGCGGACGAAGCGCTGGCCCTCGCGGACGATGCGCTCCATCTCCTTCTTGATGGCTTTGAGGTCCTCGGGGGTGAACGGGTCGTCCACGCCGAAGTCATAGTAGAAACCGTCGGTGACGGGCGGCCCGATGCCGAGGTTCGCCTGCGGGCGCACCCGCTGCACCGCCTGCGCCAGCACGTGCGCCGTCGAGTGCCGCAGGATCGACAGACCGTCAGGGCTGTCGATCGTGACCGCCTCGACGCCGTCGAGGTCGTCGACCGTGGTGGAGAGATCCTTCAGTTCGCCGTGGACGCGCAGGGCGACGACGGAGCGGTCGGGGAAGAGGGCGAAACCATCGGCGGGAAGTGCGACATCTGCCGGCGCGATCACATCAGTCAAGGGGAATTCTCCAGAAACGTGGCTTGGATCGAGGCTACTCAGCGTGGAGCGCGGTGCGCTCCGCCCGCTCAGGCGCGAAGCGTTCGCGCGCCGACGGAAGCGGGGTGCCGGCGATGATCCATAAGCGCGATTCTAGTGCGAGAGGTGGCGCACAGCCTCCCTCCGACTCAGCGGGCTGAGCGCGTGAGCGGGCACGTAAGCCGCGACCCATTCCGGGAACTTCCGCGCCGCGTCCCGCAGCGCCCAGCCGATCGCCTTGCGGATGAAGAAGTCCGGATCGCGCAGGTTCGGCTCCAGCACGTCGGCGAGCAGCTTCAGGTCGGTGCGCTCGCGACGGTTCAGCTGTGACAGGATCGCGAGCCGCCGGAGCCACAGGTCACCGCTGACGCTCCAGCCGCGGACGAGGGATGCCGCGTCGCGAGGGTGAGCGTCGAGGAGCTCCCGCACCCGCCCGGCGAGCTCGTCGGTGATGTCCCACCACTGGCCGGCGCGCACCATGTGCTCGATCAGCGGCACCACCGCCTGGTCGCCGCGCACGGGTGGCACGGCCAGGAGCATCATGGCCGCGTACCGTTCCTCGCGGTGCGTGGCGCCGTCCCAGAGCTCACGTGCCGCCGCCAGGACGACGCGGCCGTCCGAGATCGATCGCGCGGACCGCCGTGCGATCGACCGCGTTTCGGGCACGCGGACGCCGAGGAACGGCATGTCGGATTTCATGTAGGCCTGCTGCCCGGCCGCACGTTCCGGATCGGCGGCGCTCCGAAGGGCCGCGCGGATGTCCGCCGCGGTCGTCATCTCACGCGACGGTGACGTCGACCTGGATCTCGTCCGCGAGGCGCTCGAGCGCGGCTGTCACGGCAGCGGCATCCGCTCCCTCGGGAACACGCACGACAGCCGTGGCTTCGAAGAGTGTGCCGCCGGCCATGGGCGCTTCGAGGGTGCGGCTGCGGAAGACGTCCACGCTCGCGGCGTGGGCGGCGATCGCTGCCGACACGTCACGGACGATACCGGGCCGGTCGTTGCCGAGCACCGTGACCTCGTACGACTGCGCGGGAGTCGGCGCCTCGGTGGCGGCGTGGCCGCTGTGCGTCGTGACACGCAGCATCCCATCCAGGTCTCCCAATGCCGCGGTCAGCTGCTCCGCACGGTCATCGGGAACCGAGACGAGCACGATCCCGGCGAACGCGCCGGCGAGCTCGGCGAGCTCGCTGCGCTCCCAGTTGCCGCCGTGAGCGGCGACCTGCTCCGCGAGCGCATTGACGAGACCGGGCCGGTCGTCACCGACCACCGTGAGTACGAGATGGGCCATGCCGCGAGCCTAGCCCTCGACCGCTGCGCCCGGCAGAGGCCGGCCACTCGCGAGAACGCACGTCGCGAAGCCCGCGCAGTTCGCGTTTCAGCACCCGCTACTGATCGCGAGGCTGAGTGCGCCTTACGCGAAAACCACACAGATCATGGCCCCTGAAACGAGAAAACCCCCGGTAAAACCGGGGGTTCGTCTCTGTGCGCGATACTGGGATCGAACCAGTGACCTCTTCCGTGTCAGGGAAGCGCGCTACCGCTGCGCCAATCGCGCCCGTGAAGGCTGTTGAGTTGTGGAGTGGAGGTGGCGACGGGATTCGAACCCGTGTGGACGGCTTTGCAGGCCGCTGCCTAGCCACTCGGCCACGCCACCGTGTGTGGTTTGACCCACGTGACGTGATCTCCCGAAGGAGATCCCCCACACTCGAGCGGATGACGAGATTCGAACTCGCGACCCTCACCTTGGCAAGGTGATGCGCTACCACTGCGCTACATCCGCGTGCCCTCCGGTTTCCCCGAGGACCTGCGCTCCCTGGTTGCCCCGGGAACTCGATCTACATTAGACGACATTTCGCCGAGCACAAAACCGATGCCCCCCGCGCGTGTCCCGCCTCGTCGTTCAAGACGGCACCGCCGATCGGGTATGCTCGATCACCGGCCCTCAGTGGCCTGGGGCGATTGGCGCAGTTGGTAGCGCGCTTCCTTCACACGGAAGAGGTCGTCGGTTCGAGTCCGGCATCGCCCACCCTCAGACCCCCGGCTTGCCGGGGGTTTCGTGTTCCCGCCGCGCACGATCCCCCTGCCAGACTGGCGCCATGACCATCGCCCGCATCATCATCCTGTTCGCCCTCGCCGCCGTCGCCGAGATCGGCGGGGCCTGGCTGATCTGGCAGGCGGTCCGCGAGAACAAGGGCTGGCTCTTCGCGCTGATCGGGGTCGTCGCGCTGGGCGCGTACGGGTTCATCGCGGCGTTGCAGCCCGACGCCAACTTCGGCCGCGTCCTGGCTGCGTACGGGGGCATCTTCATCGCCGGCTCGCTGGCGTGGGGCATCGTCGTGGACGGCTTCCGGCCGACGACGTGGGACTACGTCGGGTCCGCCGTGGCGCTCCTGGGAGCGGCGATCATCATCTTCGCGCCGACCGCCTCCGCGACGACTGTCGACTGACCTCGCCGGATCAGCCGCGCACGCGCCACCCGAAGCGTGTCGCGAGCTCGGTGGCGACGTCTGCGAAGACCTCGGGGCTCACAGCCGCTCCTTCGCGCCTGACGCCGTCGCGGGGCACGAGGTACACCTGATCCGTGTCCAGCCACGAGGGGCGGCCTGCGCGGTCCCAGGGACCCGTGCCGAGGAAGATCGACCCGTCGGGACGGTCGGGCTCACGGCTGGTGAGCTTCATCGCGAAGACCCGCCCTCCGTCCGCCTCGGCGATCAGCAGCAGTGGGCGGTCCTTGCCCTGGGTCGGATCCTCCTGAAACGGCACCCAGCCCCACACGACCTCACCGGCATCGGGACGCCCGTCGGGCTGGGCTGCATACACGAGCTCGAGCGCGCCAGGACCGGGCGGGGCGATCTCGACGATGGATGCCGCGTTCGCCGACGCCCCTCCCCCCGGGGCCACGATGTGCGGGATCTGGGAAGCACCGGCATCCGGGCGCTGCGGAGCGAGCAGGTGCATGACGCGAGAGAAGAATCCCATCTCGCCACGGTAGACCACCGTGCAGCGTCGACGGCAGCCGACATCGCAACGATGAAGAGGCGCCCCGGCCGGAGCCGGGACGCCTCTTCGAGAGGTGTGTCGATCAGTCGGCGAGGGCGTAGCCCTCTTCGCCGTGGACCACGGTGTCGATGCCGGCGAGCTCGTCCTCGTTCTTGACGCGGAAGCCGATCGTCTTCTCGATGGCGAAGCCGATGACGAAGGCGACGACGAACGAGTAGACCAGGACCGCGAGGGCCGCGACCGTCTGCGACACCAGCTGGCCGGCGTCACCGCCGGTGAACAGGCCGGTTCCGGTGGCGAAGAAGCCGAGGTAGAGGGTGCCGATGAAACCACCGACGAGGTGGACGCCCACGACGTCGAGCGAGTCGTCGTAGCCGAGCTTCCACTTCAGCTCGATCGCCAGGGCGCAGACGGCACCGGCGATGACACCGAGCAGCAGGGCCCAACCGGGAGCGAGGGCGGCGCAGGCCGGGGTGATCGCGACGAGACCGGCGACAGCACCCGAGGCGGCACCGACGGAGGTCGCCTTGCCGTCCTTGAGCTTCTCGACGAGCGTCCAGCCGAGGATGGAGGCTGCCGTGGCGCCGAGGGTGTTGATGACGATCGTGCCGACCATCTGGTCCTCGGTGCCGAGCAGGCCGAAGGTGCCCTCGGCGCCGGCGTTGAAGCCGAACCAGCCGAACCACAGAAGCGCCGCACCGAGCATCACGAGCGGCACGTTGTGAGGCTTGTGGATGCCCTTCTGGAATCCGACGCGCTTGCCGAGGACCAGGGCGAGAGCGAGAGCTGCTGCACCGGCGTTGATGTGGACAGCGGTACCACCGGCGTAGTCGATGACGGCGGGAAGGCCCGTCTCGTCACCCCAGTTGAAGATCCAGCCGTCGCCCCAGACCCACGCAGCGACGGGGAAGTAGACGACCGTCGCCCACAGGCCCGCGAAGATCATCCACGCACCGAACTTGGCGCGGTCGGCGATGGCGCCGGAGATGAGGGCGACCGTGATGATCGCGAAGGTGGCACCGAAGGTCGCGCCGACCAGGGTGTCGCTGTCAGCGCCGGCCAGGCCGAAGTCGCTGAACGGGTTGCCGGCGAACGCGAGCGTGCCGCCGCCGAGCGACATGTTGAATCCGAAGAGGATCCACAGGACGCCGACGAGGCCCATCGCACCGAAGCTGAGCATCATCATGCTGACGACGCTCTTCGCCTTGACAAGACCGCCGTAGAAGAACGCCACACCGGGCGTCATTAGGAGAACGAGGGCTGTCGCCGCGACAGACCACGCGAGGTTTCCGCTGTCCATGAAGTTCCTCACTCATGTGTTGTGTAACTCGGTCCCGGAGCTTCGCAAGTCATCGGGTTCGCGAGCTTTTCGGGCGCGTTCAGTTTTGCGGGCCGGGGTTTCGGCTGCCGCATGCGCCGCGTTTCGCGGGTGTTACACGAGTGCCCCTGGCGTAAACATCAGGTTTCGTGATGCTCTGCAGTCGCCAGGGGGAACCTCAGGAATGAGTGAGTGCGACCAGACGGGAGACGGCGCGGAGGTACTTCTTGCGGTAACCGCCGGCGAGCATGTCCTCGCCGAACACCTGGTCGAGCGGCGTGCCCGTCGCACGGATCGGAATCTGGGCATCGTAGGCACGGTCGACGAACGCGACGAAGCGCAGCGCGGCGGACTGATCGTCGAACGGGGTGACATCGCGCAGACCGATCTGGTCGATGCCCTCGATGAGGCGGATGTATCGCGACGGGTGCACCGTCGCGAGATGCTTCACGAGCGCGGTGAAGTCGTCGTCCGAGGCGACGCCCGAGCGGGCTCCGTCTTCGGTCGCGCTTTCGTAGTCACCATCGGCGAGCACGACGGCATGCCCGTCGACAGCGCGCTGACGGTAGTCGGTGCCGTCGATGCGGATCGTCTGGAAGTGCTCGGCCATGGCGTGGATCTCCCGGAGGAAGTCCTGTGCCGCGAAACGACCCTCCCCAAGCGCGTTCGGCGGAGTGTTGGAGGTGGCCGCGAGCTTCGTGCCGGTGGGCACCAGTTCGCCGATCAGCCGGGTCATCACCATCGTGTCGCCCGGGTCGTCGAGTTCGAACTCGTCGATGCAGAGCAGATCTGCGCCGCGGAACAGCTCCACCGTCTTCTGATAGCCGAGCGCCCCGACGAGCGCCGTGTACTCGATGAACGACCCGAAGTACTTCCGGCGTGCGGGCATCGCATGGTAGATGGACGCGAGCAGGTGGGTCTTGCCGACACCGAAGCCACCGTCGAGGTAGACACCGGGCTTCATCTCCGGCTCGCGCTTCGCTCGCCTGAAGAAGCCGCCGCGGGCGACGGGCGCCCCGGCCCCACCGCTGAACCGCTCCAGAAGATCCTTGGCCTCCTGTTGCGACGGGTACGTGTCGTCCGCGCGGTAGGTCGAGAACGTGGCGCCGTCGAACTGCGGCGGCGGGACGAGAGCGGCGACCATCTCGGCCCCGCTGACCTGGGGATGACGATCGCTCAGATGCGTGACGGCGGGGTCGGAAGGCACCCGTCAACCCTAGCGGCGTGCGAGGATGACCACGTGTGGGTGACCGAGGTCGTACCGTCTTCCGGCGAACGAGCGGATGCCGCGTCCGATGACGGCCGCAGCTGGATCGCCGATCGCTACCGTCGCGGTGACCACGCGTACGTCCGACTCAACATGCTCACGTCGCTCACGGGCGCGGCAGTGGGTTCCGACGGCACCAGCGACACGCTCACCAGCCGCGTCGACCGCGCGATCCTCTCCGCCATCCGCGCGGAGGCGGACGTCGTCGTCGTGGGCGCCCAGACGGTCCGCGCAGAGGGATACGTCCTCCCCCGCCGAGCGCGACTCGCCGTCGTCTCCCGTTCCGGCGACCTCCGCGGTCACCGCTTCACGGCGCGCACGGACGCTCCCGCCGATCAGGTGCTGCTCCTGCTTCCCGAGGGTGTCCCCGAGCCCGACGACACCGGACTCGCCACCGTCGTCCGGGTGCCCGGTAGGGACGACCTCTCCCCCGCCGGCATCGTCGGGGTGCTGCGGGGGCGCGGACTCGGGCGCATCGTGTGCGAGGGCGGCCCGTCGCTCGCGTCCCAGTTCGCCGACGCCGGGCTCATCGACGAGTTCTGCCTGACCACCGCGCCGGCGCTGACGCCCGTGGCATCCCCGGTGCTCGACGTGGCACGACCGGTCGCCACGGAGGTCGCGGGGATGATCGTCGACGAGGCGGGTTTCAGCTACCTGCGACTGCGCCGGACGTGAGCCCCTGCCGCTCCAGCCAGGAGCGGATCGCGCCCGTCCACCGGTCCTCGTCGTAGTTCCAGAGCTTCGTGTGCCGCGCGACCTCGAACTGCTCGAGGTCGACGAGGTCCGCCCGCGCCGCCGCGAGCGCCTGAGACGCGCCCGACGGGACGAAATCGTCGCCCGAGCTGTGCAGGATGAGGGTGGGATGCCGCAGCTCCGCCGCGCGGGTGACCAGATCGAGGTCATCGAGGGGGATCGGGTCCTCCGCTCCCGACAGCCTGCTCGACCAGCCGCGGGTCAACGCACCGAGCGCGAGGCCCGTGACAGGGCGGGGCACCCCGAGAGCACGCGCGTGGTGACCGAGCACCGTCCGCCAGTCGATGACGGGCGAGTCGAGGATGAGCCCGGCGATCACGTCGCCGTGCGCAGAGTTCAGCGCAGTCTGCAGCGCGATCGCGCCGCCCATCGACCAGCCCACGAGCACGATGCGGCGTGCACCGCGAGAGAGGGCCAGCTCGATCGCGGCGTCCACGTCGCGCCACTCCGTCGCGCCGAGCGCGTACGTGCCCTCACGGGTCGCGGGCGCCTCGCCGTCGTTGCGGTACGAGACGATGAGCGAGGTGAGACCGGCGGAGCGGAAGGTGGGGATGGCGCGCAGGCACTCCGAGCGGGTCGTCCCGCGGCCGTGCACGTGGATCGCCCAGACCCCGCTGTGATCCTCGGTCGGGAACAGCCACGCGGGCGCGCCCCCGAGCGAGGTCGGGACCTCCACCTCGGTGAACGGCAGGTGCAGCTCCTCGGGGTCGCGGAAGTACCACCCGCTGAACGCGGCCTCCGCCGCGAGGCGGTCGGTCGGACCCACTTCGGTGAGGAGCTTGCGGGTGACCCCGGCGGCATCCGTCGACAGGACCGTGCCGATCTTGAGGTACGACTGCGTCCCGCTCGTGAAGAGTCCGTACCTGCCAGGCAGCTCGGTGTCGGCGTTCCGCGTGATGCGGACGGTCTGCGAGGCGGTGTCGACGTCGAGCAGTCGCAGGTCGGCGATGCGGGCGGCCGGTTCGATCGCGCGGCGGCCGATGCGGGCGGCCACGAAGGCCAGCACCCCGCTCGCGCTGACGAGGGCCGTCGCCAGGCCGACGATGACGCCCCCGAAAACGGCGGCTGACGCGGGTCGGGCGCCCTCGGGGACGGCGCGCCTGGAACCCTTCATGGTGCGCTCATTCTAGTCTGACGGCGTGACTGACCACGCGGACGCCTCGCCCGCCTTCACCGCGACCGCCGACGCGCTGCGCGCCCTCACGTTCCGCGATGACTTCGTCGTGCGCGAGATCGCCGCGCCCTCCTCCCTCGCACCGGAAGCGATCGCGTTCGCCGGCGACGTCCGTCCCGAAGAGGACGAGACCGACTCGCCGTTCGGCACCGGCCGCATCGTCATCCTCCACGACCCCGATGAACCCGACGCGTGGGGCGGCCCTTGGCGGATCGTCTGCTTCGCGCAGGCGCCCCTCGAACCCGAGATCGGCACCGATCCCCTGCTCGCCGACGTAGCCTGGTCCTGGTTGGTCGATGCGCTCGCCGCCCGTGGCGCGACATTCCACGCCGCGTCGGGCACAGCGACCAAGACGCTCTCGAAGGGCTTCGGCACGCTCGCCGCAGAAGGCGACGGCGCGCAGATAGAGCTCCGCGCGTCGTGGTCTCCCGAGGGCGAACTGACACGACACATGGACGCCTGGGCGGAACTGGTCTGCATGCTCGCAGGCCTTCCACCGGGCTCGGAGAACATCGCCGTATTCGGCGGACAGCGGAGCGCACGTGGCTGAGTACGACGTCATCGCCGATCTGAACGGAGCGGCGAAGGCCGCGGCGACCCTCGCGGCAGGCACGGGGCCCGTGGCCGTCGACGTGGAGCGAGCATCGGGCTTCCGATACTCGCAGCGCGCGTACCTGATCCAGGTCTTCCGCCGGGATGCCGGGGTGTTCCTGTTCGACCCGCGTGCGATCGGCGACATGTCAGCGCTGCAGAGCGCGATCGGCGACGAGGAGTGGGTGCTCCACGCGGCGAGCCAGGATCTCCCGTCGCTCCGCGAAGACAGCTTGAACCCGCCTCGCATCTTCGACACCGAACTCGCATCGCGTCTGCTCGGGCACGACCGCGTCGGTCTCGGAGCTGTCGTCGAACGCACCCTCGGCATCGCCCTCGCGAAGGCGCACAGCGCCGCCGACTGGTCGACCCGGCCGCTGCCGCAGGAGTGGCTCGAGTACGCCGCCCTCGATGTCCTCCACCTCGTCGACGTCCGCGACGCGCTCGTCGCCGAGCTCGAGGAGCAGGGCAAGACCGCCTTCGCCGAGGAGGAGTTCGAGGCGGTCCGCACCCGCCCCGCCAAGCCCGCCCGCGAAGAGCCGTGGCGCCGGCTGAGCGGCCTGCACAGTCTGCGCGGTCGTCGCGCGCTCGCGATCGCGCGCGCACTGTGGACGTCGCGCGAGGAGTTCGCCCAGGCAGAGGACGTCTCCCCCGGCCGTCTCGTGCCCGACCGCGCGCTGGTCGCCGCGGTGGCCGCCGACCCTGCCACGAAGGCCGACCTCGCGCGGATCAAGGAGTTCACGGGGCGCGCGAGCCGCTCGCAGCTGGATCGCTGGTGGGCCGCGATCGAAGCGGGCCGAGCCGATCCGATGCTGCCCTCCGAGCGTGGCAGTGGCGACGGGATGCCGCCGCCTCGCGCGTGGGCGGACCGCAACCCTCCCGCGGACGCACGCCTGAAGGCCGCACGGCCGGCTGTGGAGGCCGTCGCCGAGGGCCTGTCGATGCCGACGGAGAACCTCTTGACGCCCGACACGCTGCGGCGTGTGGCGTGGAATCCGCCGGCCGAGATCACCGCGGAGACGATCTCCGCAGCGCTCGAGGAGCGGGGTGCGCGCCCCTGGCAGATTGCACAGACTGCACAGGTGATCGCCGCCGCCTTTGTGGAATCCGTCAACGCATCCGGGGACGCCCCCGAATCGGCTTCGTAGGTTCGAACCAACCGATTTTTCCGCCCTCCGCGCGTCCCTAGGCTGGGGGTGAACCCAACCATTGGAGGCAGTGTGGCCGAGCTTTCGGACGTCTACTTCGTCGACGGAATGCGCACCCCGTTCGGGCGCGCCGGCGAAAAGGGCATGTACTGGAACACCCGGGCCGATGACCTCGCCGTGAAGGCGACGATCGGTCTCATGGAACGGAACCCGTCGGTCCCCGCCGACCGCGTCGACGACGTCGCCATCGCCGCGACGAGCCAGACGGGCGAGCAGGGCCTTACCCTCGGGCGCTCCGTCGCGATCCTCGCCGGTCTCCCGCAGACGGTGCCCGGCTTCGCGATCGACCGCATGTGCGCGGGCGCCATGACGAGCGTCACCACCATGGCCGGATCGATCATGGCCGGCATGTACGACGTCGCCCTCGCCGGTGGCGTCGAGCACATGGGTCACTACCCCATCGGCGGCAACGCCGACCCGAACCCGCGCTTCGTCGCGGAGAAGATGGTCGACCCGGGCGCGCTCAACATGGGCGTCACGGCCGAGCGCATCTTCGACCGCTTCCCGCACCTCACCAAGGAGCGCAGCGACCGGTTCGGCATGCTGAGCCAGCACAAGGCGCAGGCCGCCTACGACGCCGGCAAGATCCAGCCCGACCTCGTGTCCGTCGCGGTCAAGGACGCCCAGGGCGCCTGGGGCCTCGCGACCGAAGACGAGGGCCGTCGTCCGCAGACCACGATGGAAGACCTCGCCGCGCTGAAGACGCCCTTCCGTCCGCACGGCCGCGTCACCGCCGGCACCTCCTCGCCCCTCACCGACGGGGCGACCATGTCGCTGATCGCCGGCGGCGGCGCCGTGAAGGAGCTGGGCCTGAAGCCGAAGATGCGCCTCGTCTCGTACGCCTTCGCCGGCGTTCAGCCGGAGATCATGGGCATCGGCCCGATCCCGTCGACCGAGAAGGCGCTCAAGAAGGCGGGTCTCACGATCGACGACATCGGCCTGTTCGAGCTGAACGAGGCGTTCGCGGTGCAGGTCATCTCGCTGCTCGATCACTTCGGGATCGCCGACGACGACCCGCGCGTGAACCAGTGGGGCGGCGCGATCGCCGTCGGGCACCCCCTCGCGGCATCCGGTGTCCGCCTCATGATCCAGCTCGCGGCTCAGTTCGCCGAGCGTCCCGACGTCCGGTACGGCCTCACCGCCATGTGCGTGGGCCTCGGTCAGGGCGGCTCGGTCATCTGGGAGAACCCGCACTACAACGGCAAGAAGAAGTGAGACAGCCGCGATGACGAACTACGACTCCATCGACTTCAGCCCGATCCTCGGCCTCTCCGACAGCGAGGTCGTCACGAACTCCCCCGCCCGTGACATCACGCTGCCCAGCGGCAAGGTGATGGCTCTCATCACGCTCGACAACGGGCGCGACCACACGCGGCCGAACACCCTGGGACCGGCGACCCTTACGGCGCTCGGCCAGACGCTCGACACCCTGGCAGCCCGCGCCGCCAAGGGCGAGATCCAGGCTGTGGGCATCACGGGCAAGCAGTACATCCTCGCCGCCGGCGCCGACCTCAGCGAGGTCAGCAACGTCGGGTCGAAGGACAACGCCCGCCTGATCGCCCAGCTCGGCCACAAGGTGCTCGGCAAGCTCTCCGACCTCGGCGTGCCGTCCTTCGCCTTCGTGAACGGGCTCGCTCTCGGCGGCGGCCTCGAGATCGCCCTCAACTCGACCTATCGCACGGTCGACGCATCGGCGGCGGCCATCGCGCTGCCCGAGGTGTTCCTCGGCATCATCCCCGGCTGGGGTGGCGCCTACCTGCTGCCGAACCTCATCGGCATCGAGAACGCCCTCGAGGTCGTCATCTCCAACCCGCTGAAGCAGAACCGTGTGCTCAAGCCGAAGCAGGCCTTCGACCTCGGGATCATGGACGCGATCTTCCCCGCCTCGAACTACCTCGAGGACTCGCTCCGCTGGGCCGACGGCGTGCTCGCCGGCACGGTCAAGGTCGAGCGCAAGAACGAGCCGGGCAAGATCGAGCGCCTCACCAAGTGGCCCATCGCGATCAAGATGGCGCGCGGCATGCTCGAGTCGAAGATCGGCACGATGCCTCGCTCCCCGTACGTCGCCCTGGACCTCCTCGACAAGGCGAAGAGCGGCACGAAGGCCGAGGGCTTCGCGCGCGAGGACGAGGCGCTCGCCGACCTCGTCACGGGCGACCAGTTCGCGGCATCCATGTATGCGTTCGACCTCGTGCAGAAGCGTGCGAAGCGTCCCGTCGGCGCCCCCGACAAGACTCTCGCGAAGAAGGTGACCAAGGTCGGCATCATCGGCGCCGGCCTCATGGCGAGCCAGTTCGCGCTGCTGTTCGTCCGCCGCCTGCAGGTTCCCGTCCTCATCACGGACCTCGACCAGGCCCGCGTGGACAAGGGCGTCGCCTACATCCACGAGGAGATCGGCAAGCTCGAGGCGAAGGGCCGCCTCGACGCGGACAGTGCCAACAAGCTGCGCGCGCTCGTGACCGGCACAACCGACAAGAGCCTCTACAAGGACTGCGACTTCGTCATCGAGGCCGTCTTCGAGGAGGTCGGCGTCAAGCAGTCCGTGTTCGCCGAGATCGAGGCGATCGTCGCCGAGGACACGATCCTCGCCACGAACACCTCGTCGCTCTCGGTCGAGGAGATCGGCTCGAAGCTCGCCCACCCCGAGCGCCTCGTCGGCTTCCACTTCTTCAACCCGGTCGCGGTGATGCCGCTGATCGAGATCGTGAAGACGCCGCAGACCTCGGATGCCGCCCTGTCGACGGCGTTCGTCGTCGCCAAGGGCCTCGGCAAGAACGCCGTGCTCACCGCCGACGCCCCGGGCTTCGTGGTGAACCGCCTCCTCGCCAAGGTCATGGGCGAAGCCGCACGCGCGGTCTACGAGGGCACGCCCGTCGCCGACGTCGAGAAGGCGTTCGCGCCGCTCGGCCTGCCGATGGGACCGTTCCAGCTCATCGACCTCGTCGGCTGGAAGGTGGCCGCCCACGTGCAGGACACGATGGTGCGCGCGTTCCCGGACCGCTTCTACGCCAACGACAACTTCCACGAGCTCGCCGAGCTGTCGGAGATCGTCGAGAAGGACAAGGGCGGTCGGGTCACCGGCTTCACGAAGGCCGCGGAGAAGGTCGTCAAGAAGGCGGCCGGCTCGAAGGCGACGGCATCCGACGTCATCCTCCAGCGCGTCCAGGACGGGCTGGCCCAGGAGATCAAGATCATGCTGGACGAGGGTGTCGTGCCCGAGGTCGAGGACATCGACCTCTGCCTCATCCTCGGCGCCGGCTGGCCGTTCATCGACGGTGGCGCGACGCCGTACCTCGACCGCGAGGGGGCGAGCGAGCGCGTCTTCGGCGGCACGTTCCACAACCCGCCCATCCGCGGCATCGGCGCCTGATCGATCGCACGTGAGGACGGCCCCGGGCTTCGGCTCGGGGCCGTTCCGCGTCTGCGCCACTAGACTCAGCCCATGACGACCGTGCCGGTGCGCACACTCGAGGAGCCGATGGCGTTCACCATGGGCGAGTTCCTCCGCGGCGCACTGATCGCCTTCCTCGGGTACCCGCTCTGGGGAACGCTCCTGACAGCGATCGTCAGCGTCCCCGCCGATCCGGCCGGCGTGCTGACCTGGCTCCCGGTCTTCCTGCTGTACCTCGTCGGCGTCGCGGCGCCCTGGACGATCGGCACGCTCGTCGTCGGGCTGACTCCGGCCTGGGCCCTCGGGCGCGCGCTCCGGCGCGTTTCCGGGAAGGGTCTCCACGTCGCCGCCTTCGCGCTGCTGGGTGCGGCACTCGGGGCGCTCACCCTGGTCGTCGCGCTCACGATCGGCGGTATGCCGCCGCTCACGCCGGAGCTCTTCATCGCCCACGTCGGAGCCGGCGGGCTGACCGTCGTCACCGGATGGTGGTTCACGGCCCGGCGGGCGCTTCACCCCCGGCAGCGAGCCCGCCGCACGCAGGCGGACCTCGACGCCGCCGTCGAGGACCGCATCGTCGAGTCGACCACCTGACCCCGCTCCGCGCTGGTCCCGAAGACGGGCGTCGGACGTCAGGCGGAAAGGTGCTCCTGGGCGGCGCGGACGCGGAGGTCGCGGGCGAGGTGGTCGCGCTGCTCGAGCACGATGCGACGGAGCGCCGCGGGCGCGTCGGGGTGTACAGCGAGCCACGAGTCCGCGGCATCCGTCGTCTCGGCATCGGGGAACAGGCCGCGTACGAGGCGACCGGCGATCTCGATGCTGCGGGCGGACCAGACGTCGAGGATGCGGTCGAAGTACCCGTCCGTGACGGACCCGAGCAGGTCGTCCCGACCACCCGCGCGGGCACCGCGGATCGTCGCGCTGAGGTGGTCGTTGGTGAGCGACTCGTCGTCCCACGCGGCATGCCAGGCCGCCACCCGCACGTCCGCCGCGGGACGCGCGGCCAACGCGGCGATCCGCGCCGTCGCACCGGTCGCGGTCGCATCCCGGACGTACTCCGCGTCGAGATCGGCCGCATCCGCGTGCCCGGTCGCCGACAGCGCCAGCCACCAGGACCAGCGGAGGTCGGGGTCCAGCGGGAGTCCGTCGGGCGGCGTCGCGGCGCCGGTCAACAGGGCGCGCAGATCGTCGGCGCGGGCGTCGCTGTACTCCGCAGCCGCACCGACCGCGCGGGCCCAGGACAGCTGCGCGTCAGACCCGGGCTCCGCGGCGAGCAGGGCCTCCCCGCACGCCTCCAGCCACGCGGAGGCCGCGGATGCCCGCCGGTCAGCACGGACGTAGTGCGTGAGCGCGAACAGAGCCCGCGCGTGCACGTCGGTCATGAGAGCCGCGTTCGTCTCCCCCGCCGCGTGTCGCACGGCGATCCGGATGAACCGCTCCGCAGCGAGCTCGCCGTCGCGCGTCGCGTTCCACAGCGCGGCCCAGATGACACCGCGCGCCACCGGGTCGTCGATCGTCGAGAGCCCCTGCTCGACGGCGTCCAGCGACCGAGCGTCGAGCCGCACCTTCGCGTAGGAGCGGTCGTCGTCGTTGGGGACGACGAGGTCGGCGTCCGGGATCACCGGGGCGGTGACCGCCATGCGCTCGCCCGCGATGTCGACCTCGACATCGCCGCGGCGCACGAGGCGTTCGCCGTCGAAGGCGTAGAAGCCCACTCGCATCCGGTGCGGCCGATCCCCGTCCTGCACGACGAGAAGCGGGTCGCGTTCGACGCGGACCGTAGGCAGACCCGTCGTCTCGAGCCACGCAGCGCTCCATTCCGACAGGTCCCTCCCCGACGCGAAGGAGAGAGCCGACAGGAGATCATCGAGGGTCGTGTTGCCGTAGGCGTGCGCGGCGAAGTAGGCCTGCGCGCCGCGGAAGAACGCCTCCTCGCCGACGAACCCGACGAGCTGCTTGAGCACCGAAGCGCCCTTCGCGTACGTGATCCCATCGAAATTCAGCTTGGCCGCTTCGAGGTCGACGATGTCCGCGACGATCGGGTGCGTCGTCGGCAGCTGGTCCTGCGTGTAGGCCCAGCCCTTGCGGCGGCTCGCGAACGTGACCCAGGCCTCGGGGAATCCTCCGACAGCTGCGGCGGCGTGCGAGCCCATGTAGTCCGCGAACGACTCCTTCAGCCACAGGTCGTCCCACCACCGCATCGTGACGAGGTCGCCGAACCACATGTGCGCCATCTCGTGCAGGATCGTGTTGGCGCGCGCCTCACGCTGCGCGACGGTCGACTTGCCGCGGTAGAGGTAGGACTCGGTGAAGGTCACGAGGCCGGGGTTCTCCATCGCGCCGAGGTTGTACTCGGGCACGAAGATCTGGTCGTACTTGCCCCACGGGTAGGGCTGCGCGAATGCCTTCGTGAAGAAGGCGAGCCCGCGCTGCGTGATGCCGAGGATCTCCTCGGCATCGAGGTGCTCGGCGAGAGAGGCGCGGCAGAGGACGCCGAGTTCGACGGTCTGGTCCTCACCCTCCCACCGTCCCGCCACGCGGTGGTACGGCCCCGCAGCGACAGCGGTGACGTAGCTGGACAGCGGCTGCGTCGGCGCGAAGGAGACCCGGATGCCGCCGGTCACCGCCTCACGGCCGGTTTCGGCACCGCCGGACAGCACTGTCCACTCGGCCGGTGCGGTGATGTGGAAGGTCCACCGTGCCTTCAGGTCAGGCTGCTCGAACACCGCATAGACGCGGCGGCAGTCTGCCGGCTCGTACTGCGTGTACAGGTACACGGCGCCGTCGACCGGATCCCGGAAGCGGTGGAGTCCCTCGCCGGACCGGCTGTACCGGCCGCGGGCCCGGATGCGCACGGTGTTCTGTGCGGCGAGGCCGCTCACGCGGATGCGCGCGCCGTCCCAATCGACGGGCTGCTCGACGCCGTTGACCTCGACGGACTGCACGGCGTCGCCGAGGAAGTCGACCCACGTGGCATCCGTCGTCGCGTCGAAGACCAAGACGCTGGAGGTGTCGAAGGTGGTCTGCCCGTCATCGGGCGCGCCCGTCAGATCGAGCGACACCTCCACCGTGTGCAGGGTCACGTGTGCCGACCGGTCGGCGGTTTCGGCGCGGGTCAGATTGGCAGAACTCATCCGTCCATCGTTTCACGCACGCGAGCGGATGCCACGTCCGCGACGGACGGGAGCCTCCCGCCCCGACGCTCAGGACTCGCGGCGCTGCGCTTGATCCTCGAGCCAGATGGCGCCGACGTCGTCGGACGGCCGGGCGATCGGGATGCGGGTGCCGAGCACCTGCGCGACGACGTCCTGCGCGATCTTCGAGGCGGTGAGCCCGGCGTCCTCGAGGATCTGCTCACGGGTCGCGTGATCGATGAACTCGTCCGGGAGACCCAGCTCGTCCACCGCCGTCGAGACGCCAGCCTCGCGGAGGACCTGCCGGACGCGGGTGCCCACGCCACCGACACGGATGCCGTCTTCGAGGGTGATCACGAGTCGGTGCGCGCGCGCGAGGTCGACGATCGCGGGCTGGATCGGCACCGCCCAGCGCGGGTCGACGACGGTCGCGCCGATGCCCTGCGCGCGGAGCCGCGTCGCGACGTCCACCGCGAGGTGCGCCATCGGGCCGATGCCCACGAGAAGCACGTCTTCTGCTCCACCTCGGAAGAGCACGTCAGTGCCGTCGGAGAGGCGTTCCACCGCCATGAGCGGCTCGGGTACGGCGCCCTTGGGGAACCGGACGACCGTGGGCGCGTCCTCGACCTCGATCGCCTCGTCGAAGAGCTCACGCAGGCGTTCGCCGTCGCGCGGCGCCGCGATGCGGATGCCGGGGACGAGCTGGAGCACCGCGAGATCCCACACACCGTGGTGGCTGGGCCCGTCGGGCCCGGTCACGCCCGACCGGTCGAGCACGAAGGTGACCCCGGCCTTGTGGAGGGCGACGTCCATGAGGACCTGGTCGAATGCGCGGTTCATGAAGGTCGCGTAGATCGCGACGACCGGGTGCAGCCCGCCGTAGGCGAGGCCCGCCGAGGAGGCGACGGCGTGCTGCTCGGCGATGCCGACGTCGTAGACGCGGTCGGGGAACTTCGCCGCGAAGTCCTGGAGGCCGGTCGGCCGCAGCATTGCGGCGGTCATGGCGATGACGTCGTCCCGACGGTCGCCGGCGGCCACGAGGGCCTCGGAGAACACGTCCGTCCAGGCCACGGCATCCGACGACCCCAGCGGCTCCCCCGTCGTGGGATCGATCTTGCCCACAGCGTGGAACTGATCGGCCTCGTCGCGGCGAGCGGGCTCGTACCCGCGCCCCTTCTCCGTGATGACGTGGACGATCACCGGAGCGCTGAACTCCTTCGCGAGTCGCAGCGTCTCCTGCAGGGCGTCGAGGTCGTGCCCGTCGACCGGGCCGAGGTACTTGATGTCGAGGTTGGAGTACAACGCCGCGTTGTTGGTGAAGCGGGACAGGAATCCGTGCGTGCCGCCGCGGACCCCGCGGTACACCGCGCGACCGACCGGGCCGAACATGCGGAACGCACTCGCCGACTTCCGCCGGAGGCTCTCGTAGCTGTCGGTCGTGCGGACGCGGTTCAGGTACCGAGCCATGCCGCCGATGGTCGGCGCGTAGGAGCGCCCGTTGTCGTTGACGACGATCACGAGGTTGCGGTCGTTGTCATCGGAGATGTTGTTGAGCGCCTCCCACGTCATCCCGCCCGTGAGCGCACCGTCTCCGACGACCGCGACGACGTGACGGTCGTTGCGACCGGTGCGCTGGAACGCGCGGGAGATCCCGTCGGCCCAGCTCAGCGAACTCGACGCATGCGAGGACTCCACCACGTCGTGCGGACTCTCGCTGCGCTGGGGGTAGCCGGCCAAGCCGCCGCGCGAACGGAGGCGGTCGAAGTCCTGACGTCCGGTGAGCATCTTGTGGACGTACGACTGGTGCCCCGTGTCGAAGATGATCGGGTCGTTCGGTGAATCGAACACCCGGTGGAGGGCGATCGTCAGCTCGACGACGCCGAGGTTCGGCCCGAGGTGTCCCCCGGTGCGTGCCACGTTCTCGACGAGGAATCCGCGGACCTCTTCGGCGAGGCTCTGCAGTTCCGTCCGTGAGAGGCGATCGAGGTCGCGGGGACCGTGGATGCTCTCCAGAAGACTCATGACCCGAGTCTACGCGGCGTGACGCACAGAACCCCGGCACCTGACGGGGCCGGGGTTCTGTGGTATTCGGTGCGTCAGACCAGCGAAAGCAGCACGTACTGCAGGATGCCGCCGTTGCGGTAGTAGTCCGCCTCACCGGGGGTGTCGATGCGGACGATCGCGTCGAACTCGACCGTCTGCTTGCCCTCGGGCGAGAACTCGCTCGGCTCGGCGACGACCTTGACGGTCTTCGGGGTGACGCCCTCGTTCAGCTGCTCGAGACCCGAGATCGAGACGATCTCGGTGCCGTCGAGGCCGAGCGACTTCCAGCTCTCACCGGCGGGGAACTGCAGGGGGACGACGCCCATGCCGATGAGGTTCGAGCGGTGGATGCGCTCGAAGCTCTCCGTGATGACCGCCTTGACGCCCAGCAGGCTCGTGCCCTTGGCCGCCCAGTCACGCGACGAGCCGGAGCCGTACTCCTTGCCGCCGAAGACGACGAGCGGGGTGCCCTGTGCCTGGTAGTTCATGCACGCGTCGTAGATGTACGACTGCGGGCCACCCTCCTGGGTGAAGTCGCGGGTGTAGCCACCCTCGACGATCTGGCCGTCGTTCACGGCGGCGACCAGCTCGTTCTTCAGGCGGATGTTGGCGAACGTGCCGCGGATCATGACCTCGTGGTTGCCACGGCGCGAGCCGTACGAGTTGAAGTCCTTCTGCGCGACGCCGTGCTCGGTCAGGTACTGCGCGGCGGGGGTGCCCGCCTTGATGTTGCCGGCCGGGCTGATGTGGTCGGTGGTGACCGTGTCGCCGAGCGCCGCCATCACGCGAGCGCCGGAGATGTCGGTGACCGGTGCGGGCGTGCGCTCCATCCCGTCGAAGTACGGCGCCTTGCGGACGTACGTCGAGTCCTCGGCCCACTCGAAGGTGGGGCCGGTGGGGGTGGGGAGGTTCTTCCAGCGATCGTCGCCGTCGAAGACGGTCGCGTACTGCTTGATGAACTGCTCGCGCGAGATGGAGGTGTCGATGACCGACTGGACCTCGTCCGGCGACGGCCAGATGTCCTTGAGGAAGACATCGTTGCCCTCGGAGTCCTTGCCCAGCGCGTCCGTCTCGAAGTCGAAGTTCATCGAGCCGGCCAGTGCGTAGGCGACGACCAGGGGCGGCGACGCCAGGTTGTTCATCTTCACGTCGGGGCTGATGCGGCCCTCGAAGTTGCGGTTGCCCGAGAGGACGGCCGTGACGGCCAGGTCGTTCTCGTTGATCGCGGCGGAGACCTCTTCGATGAGGGGTCCCGAGTTGCCGATGCAGATCGTGCAGCCGTAGCCGACGGTGTAGAAGTCGAGGCCCTCGAGCGCCTTGTCGAGACCGGACTTCTCGTAGTAGTCGGTGACGACCTTCGAGCCGGGGCCCAGCGTCGTCTTGACCCACGGCTTGCGCTTGAGGCCCTTGTCGACGGCCTTCTTGGCGAGCAGGCCCGCCGCGATCATGACCGATGGGTTCGACGTGTTGGTGCAGGACGTGATCGCAGCCAGGGTCACGGCGCCGTTGTCGAGCATGTAGGTGTCGCCGTCGGGCGTGGTGACCTTCACCGGCTTGGATGCCGCGTGGCGGGCACCCGAGACGAGCATCGACGGCACGTGCTCGTGGTCGTGCTGGTGCGAGACGCCGTCTTCGGAGATGTGCTCGTGCTCGACGCCGGGCGTGGTGCCGGGGTCGGAGGCCGGGAAGGTGCCTTCGAGCTCGACCGAGTCCTCTTCGGCGGCCGCGGCGTAGTTGAGGATGTCCTTCTCGAACTGGCTCTTCGCCTCGGAGAGGAGGATGCGGTCCTGCGGACGCTTCGGGCCGGCGATCGAGGGGACGACCGTCGAGAGGTCGAGCTCCATGAACTCGCTGAACTCGAGGTGGCGGGACGGGTCGTGCCAGAGGCCCTGCTCCTTGGCGTATGCCTCGACGAGGGCGACGGTCTGCTCGTCGCGGCCGGTCAGGCGCAGGTAGTCGAGCGTGACGTCGTCGATCGGGAACATGGCGGCGGTGGAACCGAACTCGGGGCTCATGTTGCCGATGGTGGCGCGGTTGGCCAGCGGCACCTGGGCGACGCCCTCACCATAGAACTCGACAAACTTGCCGACAACAGTGA
>NZ_JBHWTD010000112.1:0-30114 GCF_043427715.1 Microbacterium sp.
AACACACGCCGACGCCACTCCGCGATCGGCCAAATCACCCCGAACGGCTACGAGACCGCCTACACGGCGACCACATCCGCTACCCTCGCGGAAGCGGCATAACCGAACCGACACCGTGTCCACGATCGCGGGTCAAGGCCCTGTGCCTTACGTCACCGGTAATGCGGCGGCGTTCGGCGACGGTGTGGGTCGGCGCCGTTCGACCTTCTGCGACGGCGATGCGGCGTTCGTTGCGGATGGCGGCGCGGACGGCGAGGTTCTCGTGGCCGCGGGCGATGAGGAGACGGATGGTCGCCGTCACGCCGTGGACGGCGAGTTTGAGGGCGGTCCACCAGAAGACGAGCATGCCGAGGTAGAGCCATTCGGTATGTCCGAGGCGGACAGCACCGTAGCAGCCGATCCCGACGACGAAGTACAGGGCGCCGAGGAGCACGGCGGGCACGCCCCAACGGTAGCCTCGCCGCGTGCGTAGGAGCGTGACGAGTCGATTGCTGGGGAGCCACCGCTGGCACCAGTTGTAGACGGCGGCGGCGGGGCGCATGGCGAGTGAGATGAGGAACATCAGGGGCCTCCTTCAACGGTCGAGCACATTCGTGCTCGGTTGTGTTGTTGGTGGCTGGGCCCCTTCGCACCGATGGTGCGTCCTGAATCCTGAAGCATGTAATTGCCCGCCGGGTGCTGTCGATGGTACCGGGTGTTGCATGGTGCCGCTAGGGCTTCCTTCTTGCGGTGCATCGGGTCCGTGCAGGGATGTTACAGGTCGCGGATGTGCGGGCGCGAGGCGTGCAGCACGCTTGGAGCTGCCGGGGCCTTTGCTGTGTGCAACATGCTGCGGGGGCTTCGTGTTGCGGGTGTGATGTGCGGGCTGTTGTGCGCGTGCGTGTTGCGGAGCACGTTCGCCTCGCCATCGCGTATGGCGGGCGCGGTGCCGGGGTGTTTCGGCTCCGGTCGCCGTTGTCGGCGGTGTGAGCGCCGGTGGTGGTGAGGCTCGATCCCTGTTCGGCCGTAGCGCGAGCTGTGGAGTTGCGCGCGTGGTGATTTCTCGGGCCCGGGTCGATGTCTCGGCAAGTTTCAGGCGCGGGCGCGCGTGCGGTGTCGGCTGTTTTATCGAGCGAGAGCGGGATCGCTGCGTAGCGGCGGCGAGGTCGCATCGACGCGGGCGCGGAAGAGGCTTCTGCCGCAATAATGCTCGATCGGCGTGTAAATGCAAGACGTGTATCCGACTGTGAGAAGAGCGGGTGCGGAGCGTGGTGGAGGAGGTCCGCGGGGCCGGTTTCGGGTCGAGCGGAGGCGGAGCTGGCGCCGGGTGCTGGGTGCGTGGGCTGGTCATGGTGCTGGCGGCGAGGGTCGGGCGCAGGGTGCGGTGTGAGAGGGGTTCGGGCGGTGCCGACCGTGGCTTGGTAACGCGGTCGGCGCCGTCCGGGGGTGCTGGCGGTTACTCGTCCACGGTGGGGGCGAGGTCGTCGGCGCTGGTGATGAGGCGGGCGATGCCCGCTTGGATGAGGAGGTGGCATCCCGTGCTGGTGGTGCTCGTGATCGGGCCGGGCACTGCTCCCACGGTGCGCGCGAGGCGGTGCGCGGTGTGCGCGACCTGGGGTGCGCCCGAGCGCGCTCCGGCTTCCACGATCACGGTTGCAGCGGCGAGCGCTGCAAGGATGCGGGTGCGTGCAACGAACCGGGAGCGGGTCGGTGCAACACTCGGCGGGGTCTCGGTGAGCACGAGGCCCTGCTCGGTGACCTGATGTAGCAGGCCGGTGTTGCCTGCCGGGTAGGGGCGGTCGATGCCGGATGCGAGGACGACGATGGGGTGTCCGGATGCGGCGAGGGTTGCGCGGGTGGCGACGGCGTCGATCCCGTACGCGCCTCCGGTGATGATGCTGCGCCCGGTACTGGTGAGGTCGTGGGCGAGTTCGGCGGCGGCGTGGTCGCCGTAGCTCGTGGCGGCTCTGGCTCCGGTGATCGTCACGGCTCGGGCGGGGGTGCCGGTGAGGAGGTCGAGGTCTCCGGATGCCCAGAGAGCGACGGGGCGTTCCGTGCCGAGGTCGTCGAGCCCGGTGGGCCATTCCGGGTCCGTGGGGATGAGTACCCGGTGGGTGCCGTCTGCGGCGCTGTCGAGGGCGTCGATCACGGTCTGTTCTGCGATGGCGGGCGGGAGCGTATCGAGGGTGTGCTGGACGACGGCGGGGCCGTTGGTGCCGGTGAGACGGACGGCGGGCGGGTTCGGTTCGCCGGGGATGGTCAGACAGGCCAGCGCGATGCGTGCGTAGCGTTCCTGCTGGTCGGGGTCGGCGGTGATGCGGTCGAGAATCTGGGTGCTCATGATGTCTGCTCCTGTGAGGTCGCGAAACGGAAAGAGGGAGCGGGGCCGGTCACCGACGGCGATGCGATGGCCGGCCCCTGTGGTTATTGACGGCGGGTCAGGCGGCGTCTGCGACCTCGGCCCCAGCGTCGGTCGCGTTGTCCTCGTCTGTGCCGCGTGCCTCGGTGGCGTCGGCGGCGTCCGTCTCGGTGGACGGCTCCTCGTCGTCGGCGGGGTTCTCGAGCGCGGTCACGTCCTCCGGCCCGTTCTCCTCGTCGTCGGCGTCACTGGTTGCCTCGTCCTCGTCCGTGCCGCTCTCCTCGTCGGCGGCATCCGTTTCCTCGGTGGGGGTCGGAGCGTCCTCGCCGGGGGTGGCGCTGTCGGGGTCGGTGATGAGGGTTTCGACGTCGGAGAGGGTGTATCCCCATGCGGCGAGCTGGTCGAGGTACTGGCGGATGGACTCGTTGGGGTTGCGCCAACTGTTCTTGTCGGTTGCCGCTTCCATAGCGCCGAGTGCGACGGCGAGCAGTGCGTGTCCGGCCTTGGTCGGGGTGGCCTGGGTCATCGCGGCGATGGGGTGCGGCTGCCCGTAGTGGCGCTGACCGTCGAGGCCCAGGAGGGTCGCGGCCATGTCGTGCCCGTCGTTTGCGGCGCGGGCGACCTCGTAACGGCTGTCCGCGATCACGGTTGCCGCGAACGCGAGCGCCTGAGAGGGCAGACGCTTCCGGCCGAGCAACTTGGTCACCCATGCGCGGCGCACCTTCTCCGCGCTGACCCATGCCTTGTTGTTCGCGACGACGCGGCGACGTTCGGCCTTCTCCTCCTCGGTCATCGCCCCGGATCGGGTGGTGGGCTGGCTGTGCCGGATGGAGGTCAGGCCGTGCTCACGCCAGTTCACAACGACGTGCGCGACGTCGATGCTCCCCCACCGCTCCCCGATAGCGACGGCGTGCCCGTCCTTCCCGGCGTAGTTCTCCTCGGTGACGCGCTCGCCGTCGGCGGTGAGGAGGTCATGGAAGAACGCCACGTCCTCGTCGCCCCATGCCGGGTAGTCCACGACGATGTATCCGTCTGCTTCGTACTGGGCGCGCAGGGCCGCGATTTCCTCCTTGGTGGCCTTGTCGTCCAGGTGCCGCTGGGCGTAGTGGTCGAACGATTCCGGGTCGCGTGCGGCGATGCTGGTGAGTTCGGCCAGCGCGTCCGGGTCGTCCTCGAACTCGGTGAGTATGAGTGCCTGGTCGAGGGTGAGGGCGTGCTGGGTGACGGCGGTCTTGGCGATGTCGCTTTCGGCGACGGCAAGACCGGTCTTGACGGTGGTGCGCTTGGTGCCGGTCTGCTTGGCGATCGCGGTGACGCTCATCCCGTCCAGCGCCAACTGCCGCCATGCCTCGGCCCGGTCGGTGTCGGTGAGGCCTGCGCGGTGTTCATTGGTGATGTACTGCTGGATGATGCGGATGCGCTTCTCGTCGGAGGCGTCCACGACGTAGACGGGCACGTCCTCGGCGTCTGCCTCGCGGGCGGCGAGGGTGCGGCGCTGGCCGTCGCGGACGATGATGTTTCCGTCCTGGTCGGGGTGAGCGAGGATGGGCACGATCACGCCGTGGAGCTTGATCGAGTTGACGAATGCCCGGTCGAGGTCGACCTGTGAGCGGATGTTGTCCTCCACGACGAGGGCGTGGGGGCTGATCCGGCGAACCTCCGGTCCTTGCACGGCCTCCTGGGCGGGGGTGAGGTCTGCGGCCTGGGTCGGGGTGGTGTCGATGATGGTCATGGCTTTCGGTTCCTTTCCTGAATCCCGGAGGGCCGTCACACCCGGTGGTGTGGCTGTTCCCTCCCTGCCATTGCCTTTCGGCACATGCCGAGAAAAGGGGCCAGGAATGAATGCGCAAGGCCGAAGAGTCAAAAAATCTCCTCCCCCACGCCAGGGGAAGGAGATCTACTATCGGGGAGATTTTTTGCGTGCCTTGCGCAGAAGGGAATGGTCCCGCACAATCAAGCAGCCGAAAGGCAATCCGCAGGATTGCCCAACCAGTGCTGCCACCGCGTCAGCGGTGACCGCCTGACTTTCCGTGCAGAAGCGGCGACAGCGCCAGCCCGCAACTCGGGAGGAATCTGGACACGCGACGGCGAACAGGATGAGCGGCGGAGAGTAGCGAGAGGGCGATGGCGGCTCGGGAGTGCCGGGCACCCGGGATGGTTACTCGCGGGACAGCAGCAGGTTCCCGAGGTCACCTCCAGCACGGACTTGTGGGGTGTGACGCGCGCACCTGTCCTCACGAATAGCCGATCCGAGCGTGGTCGGTGCGGACGTGAAGGCGGTGGTCTGAGTGGCCCGAATGAGACGTTCACCGGCCGAGGTGCAGGCGGCGCGTGAAGCCAAGCTCGACGAGATGGCGGAGAAGCTCGAGACTGCCGTCGCGGGGCTGACGACGGGTGAGGATTGGAAGAGGGCAATCGAGTTCGCGGCCCGGTTCAGATCTCGGAGTTTTCGGAACACACTGCTGATCTACGCCCAGCACACCGACGCATACGAACAGGGACGAGTATCGACGCCGGTGCCGACGTACGTAGCGGGGTTCAACCAGTGGAAACAACTCGACCGGTCGGTCGACAAGGGCCAATCCGGGTACATGATCTACGCCCCGGTGATGGGGCGATTCGCGTCGAAAGATCCCTCCGATCCGATGTCGTGGCGCAGACTGCAAGCCCGGGAGAAACCTGCAGCAGGCGAGGTGGTGCGTTCGAGGATCGTCAACGTGAAGCCCGCCTACGTGTGGGATGTGACGCAGACCAGCGGGTCGGAGATCCCGGAGCGGCCAATGCCGCGGCTGCTCGAAGGAGAGGCGCCGGCCGGGCTGTGGGCGGGGCTCGCCGCCCAGGTCGCGACGGAGGGATTCGAGTTGCAGGACGCGGTGGATGCGACTTCCATCTGGGGAGCGAATGGCGTGACGATCTACGACACGAAGGTTGTCGCAGTTCGCGCGGACATGGACGATGCAGCGCGGGTGAAGACGCTGGCGCACGAACTCGGGCACGTCCGCATGCACGACCCGGCTGAGGCCGTCACCCATCATCGAGGCATCCGAGAGGTAGAAGCGGAGTCGGTGGCGATGATGATCGGCGCGGCGCACGGCATGGACACCAGCGACTACACGATTCCCTACGTCGCGACGTGGGCGCAGTCGGTGGCGGACAAGGAACCCGTGGACGTGGTGCGCGAGACCGGCGAGCGGGTGCGTCGCGTGGCACTGGAAATCCTCGACAAGCTGCCGGATGCGGGCATCGGCGATGGGTACCCGCCCGGGCTTGACCGCACCGGCCCCGACGCTGAACGGGATACGTCGCGGGCCCGGACGGTGGAGTTGGGTACGGCGACTCCGGTGCGCACGACGGCGACGGTCGACGTCTCCGTGCCGGCGCTGTGACGGGTACGCCGCAGCGTCGGATGGGTGCCTGGGTCGTCGGTGCCTCGATCATCGGCACGGTGCTGCTGGGAGTCGGCGCGTTCTGGCTATCGTTCACCGCGCTCGCGGACCTCGCGTCCCGCGCGGGCACCGCGGTGGGGCTCGCGTGGGTATGGCCGTTGATCGTGGACGGGGTAATCGTCATCGCGACGATGTCGGTGGTCGCCTTGTCACCGTATGGGCGGGCGGCGACCCGGTATCCATGGCTGCTGTTGGCCGGGGCGGCGCTGGTGTCGATCACGGCGAACATCACGCACGCACTGGTCGCCGCTGACGACACCGTGCCCGGCATAGTGGCGGCACTCGTGGCATCGGTGCCACCGATCGTACTGCTTGCGGCCACGCACTTGACCGTGGAGCTGGGCCGCTACCGCCGCGCCGTGCCGACCGTCGGTGAGGATGCCGATGTCGTCCCGGCCACGACCCTGATGCAGGAAGGGAGGTTGGAGCGTACGCCGGTTCGAGCGTTGGCGTCCGGAACAGTGAGCACAGCAGTCACAGCGGAAGACACGCACGCGGCATCATCTACGCCGAGCCGGGCGCCCGCGGATATGGGCGGGCCTGAAGAGGCGATCCGATTGAGCAAGCGGGGTCTGTCGAACCGACAGATCGCGTTCGAGCTCGGTGTCCATCCGACGACCGTCGGACGGTGGCTGAAATCAGTCGAGAAGCGGTCCGAGACCGCAGTGGAGAAAGAGGAGGAATCATGAACACGGCTGACGACGAGCGGTACATCCCGCTGAAGCAGGATGGCAGGGATTCAGTAGTGACTGTGGCGTCTGAACGAACGGCCGGGCCGGAGCATGTGGAGACGGCGCAAAGGGATTCGGACGCGCTGGCTCGCTTGTCGGACCCGGCGTTGGCGGCGCGTCGGGAGCGCATCGCCGCTCAGGTGAAGGATCGTTCGCGGCTGACGTGGATGCCCGCATCGGAACTGATGCGACACAGCAGCCAACGTGCCGCGGACGCGATCAGTCACGGGCAGGAGAGACTGCACCGGGCTGTGCGGGACGCCACGGTAGCCGGTACAAGGAAGGTGGCGCAGGCCGTCGGCGAGCGGGTACGAGAGTTGGGCACGCCCCGCCCCGTCATCGGGCGACCGCAGCAGAGCGAACCTGTGGTGACTCGTCAGAGCATCTGAGCGGCACCGCGTCGGAGACCGACGCCTTGTGCACTGCGCAGCGGAGGGCCAGTCGATCCGGCGGGCGCGTCGAGTTCGCTGATGTGCGGGAGGTCAGACGCGACATACGCAACTTTTGGTCTTTGGGGTCCAGTCTGCGTCTAGGGTGGTCTACAGGGCGGCCCTACGCTGTCCGGCGAGGCCGTGAGGACGGTGGACACATTGAACGTGACTAGCCCGGGCCACGTAACCGGGAATCTGAATTCGCAAAGCAGGCGAAGCCCCAGCGAGCGAAGCAACACGGATGCTCTCACTCGACCACAGCGCGGCGAGCGTTGCAGTGAGCCCCTTTCCACGCTGCTCGACCGGGTGCCAATAGGCTGGACCCGTGTTGTCTACAACGGACGTCCCTACGGACTAGCTCGAACGGAGCACGCAGGCGGACGAAGCGTCAGCATCTACGCCGAGGAACTAGGGCGTGTCTCCCAATAGGGTGGCCCAGGTGAGGACGGCGTGGAGCACTGCGCCGGAGCGGTAGGTGATGGCGAGCTTGTCGTAGCGGGTGGCGATGCCGCGCCATTGCTTGACGAGTGCGAAGGACCGCTCGACGACGTTGCGGTCTTTGTAGGCCTCGGCATCGAATGCGGGCGGCCTGCCGCCCTTGCTGCCCTTGCGTTTGCGGGTGGCGATCTGATCGCTCTTCTCGGGGATCACGACCCGGATGCCACGGGCGCGGAGCATGCGCCGGTTCACGCCGGACCCATAGGCTTTGTCCGCGAGGACCGCGTCCGGCCGGGCGCGGGGGCGCCCGCCGCCGATCCGGGGAACACGGATGTCGTCAAGGACCTGCTCGAGCATCGCCCCGTCGTTGCGTTGCCCGCCGGTGACCACGATCGCCAACGGCAGACCGTTCCCGTCGACGGCGTGATGGATCTTCGTGGTCAGCCCGCCCCGCGAGCGACCGATACCGTGACCGGCGGGTTCGACCTTATCCAGCCGCAGATTCTTGTGATTCGATCGTGCCCCCTGTGTCCTGGTCAGGGCGGGTGGTGTTCGTCGCGTGCTGATGCGCACGCGCGATCGTCGCATCCACCGACACATCCCAATCGATCAGGCCCGCCACGTCTGCCTGCGAGAGCAGCGCCTGCAGCACCCGATCCCATGTCCCGTCTCCGGCATACCGGCGGTGCCGCTTCCAGATCGTCTGCCACGGGCCGAACTCGCCTCGCGGCACATCCCGCCACGGCGTCGAGGTCCGGAACCGGTAGATGATCCCGTCCACGACCCGGCGATCATCACCGAATGGGTGCCCACGACGCCCCACGTTCGACGGCAACAACGGCGCGATCAACGCCCACTGCGCATCCGTCAATCGACGCGTCCGAGAATCCACAACCGAAGCCATGTACCCAGAATCGCGCGTCAATCACAACCCATATGGGAGACACGCCCTAGGGGGAAATGATCTAGTCAGCGCCAATGTGTACCGGACTCAGGACGCTGACTGCCTCCGGGCCTGTGAGATGCCTGACGCAAAGGTTCTCGCATTCCTACGCGGGTGGTCCCCGGGGTGACAAAGGGTCTCGCCGCCGCTCTCCTCGCCGTCGTCGCGCCGATCGCCGCGCGGCGATGCCCGGAGAAAGCGCTCGTTCTCAGCGCCACCGACATTGTGCTGGAACGTCCACGGAACCGCGATCATGGTGACTGGGCCAGCAGCATCGCCATGAAGATCGCCAAGCGTCTCGGTGCGGACCCGTACGAGCTGGCGCGGGAGATCGCCGAGGAGCTCGCCTCGGCCGACGGCATCGCGTCGGTCCAGGTGGCGGGACCTGGCTTCATCAACATCCGCGTCGAGGCGGGAGCCGCGGGCGCTCTCGCGAAGACGATCGTCGAGGCGGGCGTCGACTACGGCCGCAACGACACGCAGATCGGCAACACGATCAACCTCGAGTTCGTGAGCGCGAACCCCACGGGCCCGCTGCACATCGGCCACACCCGCTGGGCCGCGCTGGGCGACAGCATCGGCCGGGTGCTGCAGTTCTCGGGCGCGACGCTGGCGCGCGAGTTCTACATCAACGATGCCGGCGTGCAGATGGACCGCTTCGGCGCCTCCGTGCTGGCCGCGATAAAGGGCGAGTCCACGCCCGAGGGCGGTTACCCGGGCGAGTACGTGACGGAGCTCGGTCGTCGCGTGCTCGAGGCGCGTCCGGACATCCTGAGCCTGCCGGCCGACGAGCAGCTCGTCGCCGCGCGCGATGACGCGTACGCGCTGCAGCTGACGGAGATCGAAGGCTCGCTCGCGAAATTCAACGTGCACTTCGACGTGTGGTTCTCGGAGCGCGTGCTGCATGCCGCGGGCGAGGCGGGAGGGCCGGGCCTCGTCGACCGCGCCGTGGACCGGCTGCGCGCGCAGGGCTACGTCTTCGACCGGGACGGCGCGGTGTGGGTGCGCACGACGGACTTCGGCGACGACAAGGATCGCGTCATCCGCCGCTCCAGCGGCGAGTACACCTACTTCGCCGCCGACGCCGCGTACTACCTGAACAAGGGCGACCGGGGGTTCGCGCACAAGATCTACCTGCTCGGCGCCGATCACCACGGCTATGTGCACCGCCTCAAGGCGCTCGCGGGTGCGGTGGGCGAGGACCCCGAGAAGGACGTCGAGATCCTGATCGGCCAGCTCGTCTCGATCGGCGGTGCCAAGCTCTCGAAGCGCGCGGGCAACATCATCGAGCTCGATGACCTGCGCGAGTGGCTCGGCACCGACGCGCTGCGCTACTCGCTCGCGCGCTACCCGGCCGACTCGCCGCTGTCGCTCGACCCCGACCTGCTGCGCAAGCGCACGAACGACAACCCCGTGTTCTACGTGCAGTACGCGCACGCCCGCACGCACAACGTGGCCCGCAACGCCGCCGACGCGGGCGTCGACCGCTCCAAGTTCGCCCCCGAGCTGCTCACGCACGAGACCGAGTCGGCGCTGCTCGGCGCTCTGCAGGAGTTCCCGCGCGTCGTGGCGTTCGCCGCCGAGGTGCGCGAGCCGCACCGCGTTGCCCGCTACCTGGAGGAGCTCGCCGGCCTGTACCACCGCTGGTACGACAACTGCCGCATCACTCCGCTCGGCGATGACCCGATCGAGAGCGTGCACCGCACGCGTCTGTGGCTGAACGACGCCACCGGACAGGTGCTGCGCAACGGCCTCGGCCTGCTGGGTGTTTCGGCGCCCGAGCGGATGTGGCCGACTACCTGAGTGCTTGCGCGGAAGATGCCCGCCCAGAGGGGCCGCCGGGTGATCGATCAGCTCCCTCTGACGTGAGGCCGCGCTCTCCTGCACCCCTCCTCTATCGGGAGTGAAGGAGGCGCTCGCTCGCCGCCCAGAGGTCGCGCGCGAGTGTCTCGTCGTAGGCCTGGCGGTTGGCTCGGCGGACGCGACGCCGTACGAAGTACTCGCCGGATGGGTAGTCGGTTCCGGCTTCAGCGTCTGCGAGCCAGACGAGCGTGTCGGCGCCTTTGTCCGGGGTCTGGAGGATGCGCCGTCCGATCCAGGTCTGGTAGACGAGACGGAGGCCGGCGCCGGCCTCGGTGGAGAAACTGGTCGCGATGTTGCCTGGGTGGAACGCGGCACTGGCCAGGCCGCGGTCTGCGTAGCGGTGGTGCAGTTCCCTGGTGAACAGGATCTGCGCGAGCTTTGCGTTGCCGTACGCGGTAACGGGGCTGTACCGCTTCTGACCGTTCAGGTTCGCGAGGTCGATGCGCCCATAAGCGCGGTTCGCGACGCTCGAGGTGTTGATGACCGAAGCGCGGGATTCGATCAGCCTCTCCATGAGCAGGCTCGTCAAAAGGAATGGTGCGAGATAGTTCACCTGGAAGGTAACTTCATGCCCGTCGATGGTCAGTTGCCGGTTCCTGCCGAACACGCCACCGGCGTTGTTGGCCAGGACATCGATGCGCGGGTGACGTTCGAGGAGCAGGTGCGCAAGCGCGCGCACCTGCTCGAGTTCTGCGAAGTCTGCCACGTGGAACTCCTGCTCGAGCTCTTGCGCAATCCGCTGCGTCTTCTCGCGGCTGCGTCCCACGAGAACGATCCGATGGCCCCGTGCGGAGAGGGCGCGGGCCGCTGCCGCGCCGATGCCGTCACTGGCTCCCGTGATGACGATGACTTTTCGTGTGGGCATCCTGCAGCCCGCCTTCCCGGGACTGTAGTCCCCTACATGACACTGTAGTTCCAGTTTCGGGATGACAGTAGCATGAGTGGCATGCTTGAGGATCCTCGCCCACCTGTTCGACCGACCGCTCGGGCTCTTGCGCGAAGCGCGGTGGCGAACCATGTCGCGGAGACAGCCTTCGAGCTCTTCGCGGACCGCGGATACGAGAGCACGACAGTTGACGACATCTGCATTGCTGCAGGAGTCTCCCGCAGCTCGTTCTTCCGCTACTTCCCGACGAAGGAACAGGCACTGCTCAGGCGAGTAATCGGCTTCGGCGAGGAGATGCGCGAGGCACTGGAGAAGCGCCCCGAGGTTGAGACGCCGTGGACCGCACTGCGCCGTTCGCTCGATCCACTGCTCGCGATCTACAGCACGGACCCCGACCGCGCGATGCGCGTCGCACAGATGCTCACCGGCACGCAGGCTCTCGCCGTGCACCACGCGACAAAGGTCGCGAGTTGGCGCGACACGCTCGGCCCCGAGGTCTCACGCCGACTGGGCAACCAGTCGGACGACCCCCGCGACCCCCGCCCGGGGGCTTTGATCGCCGCGACGTTCGGATATCTCGACGCCGCGATCGCCGCGTGGGCTCAAGGAGACGGAGCCCTGCCACTCGCAGCCGTCCTCGATCACGCCATGGCGGCCATCGGCAGCGATCCCACCTGACGCGCCCCGCCAGCCAGTGGCCGATCCCTGCCCCGATTAGCCGATCTCTGCATGCTCTGCGCTCACTCGTAGATATTTAGAGACGGTCGGTCTAAATTCGCTGTCATGACCGACATCGCAGCTCGACCCCGCCGGGGACGCCCCCCGAAGATCCCTCGCGAGCACGGGGACACGCGCGAGGCGCTGCTGCGTTGCGGCATGGCGGTGCTGACGATGCAGGGCATCAGCGCGACCGGCATCGACACGGTCCTGAAGCGCGTCGGCGTGCCGAAGGGCTCCTTCTACCACTACTTCGACAGCAAGGACGCGTTCGGGTTCGAGGTGCTGCACCGGTATGCGGGCTACTTCGCCCGCAAGCTCGACCGATGGCTGCTCGAAGAGGGCCCATCTCCGCTGGAACGCCTGGCGCGGTTTGTGAACGACGCCAAGGCCGGCATGGTGCGACATGACTTCGAACGAGGTTGCCTGGTCGGCAATCTCGGCCAAGAGGTCTCCACCCTTCCCGAGGGCTACCGTGAAGCGCTCGAAGACGTGCTGCGCGACTGGGAGCGTCGCGTCGCGGCGTGCCTGCGACTGGCCGCAGACGCAGACGAGATCCCGCCCGGCTCCGACTGCGACGAGCTGGCGTCCTTCTTCTGGGTGGGCTGGGAAGGCGCGATCCTTCGCGCCCGCCTGACCCGCGACGTCCGACCGATGGGCGTCTTCTTCGCCGGCTTCCTCGCATCCATCCGTTTCCGTCCCGAGGGAGCATGATGTTCAGCGCAATCTCCATCGCCAAGGCCGACGCCGGATACCAGGCAACGCTGCGCGAACTCGACGACAGCGAGCTACCCGACGGGGACGTCACGGTTCGCGTGTCGTACAGCGGTCTGAACTACAAGGATGCCCTCGCGATCACGGGGAAGGCGCCGGTCGTGCGTCGCTTCCCGATGGTGCCCGGGATCGACCTCGCCGGGGTCGTGGAACACAGCGACAGTCCCTCCTATGCGCCTGGTGACCGGGTGCTGGTGAATGGGTGGGGCATCGGCGAGACGCACTGGGGCGGCCTCGCCCAGCGAGCTCGCGTGAGTGCGGACTGGCTCGTGCCGGTTCCTGATGCGATCTCGGAGCGGCAGGCGATGTCGATCGGCACGGCCGGATACACGGCGATGCTCTCCCTCATGACCCTCGAATCGCATGGCCTCACCACTGATTCGGGTGACGTCCTCGTCACGGGCGCGAACGGTGGGGTCGGCGGGTTCGCGATCGCGCTGCTGGCATGCGGCGGCTACTCGGTCGTCGCGTCGACCGGCCGTCCCGCTGAAGCCGACTACCTGCGCCGCCTCGGCGCTACGACGATCATCGACCGGACAGAGCTATCCGAGCCCGGCCGGCCGCTCGGCAAAGAGCGCTGGGCGGCTGCGATCGACTCCGTCGGCAGCCATACCCTCGCCAATGCCTGTGCCGGGACGAAGGCGGGCGGCGCCGTCGCCGCATGCGGGAACGCACAGGGCATGGATCTACCCGCCACCGTCGCGCCGTTCATTCTACGCGGGGTGCGTCTGCTCGGCATCAACAGCGTCACCCAACCTCACGACAAGCGCGTCGCAGCGTGGAACCGCCTGGCCGCAGAGCTTGACCTGGACCTGCTGCCCGCTATGAGCCGCGAGGTTGGCCTGAGCGAGGCCCTCTCCGTTGCCGATGACCTTCTGGACGGGCGCGTCCGCGGCCGGATCGTCGTCGACGTGAACCGCTGACCATCCCCAAGACCACACAAACGAAAGAAGAAGATCATGACGAAGATCACCGTGCTCGGAGCCGGCGGACGTATCGCAAGACACGCCATCGCCGCACTGCTGGAAGAGCCTGCCAACGAGCTGACCCTGTACCTGCGTCGCCCGGGGAGCCTGGCTGACGTGCCCGCCGACCGCGTCCAGGTGATCGAGGGCGACGTCCTCGATGAAGACCTCCTCACGCGTACCGTCACGGGGCAAGACATCGTGTACGCGAACCTCGGCGGGGGCGACATCGAAGCTCAGGCCCGCGCCGTCGTCGCAGCGCTGACCGCCGCGGGAACGCGACGGTTGATCTGGATATCCACCCTCGGCATCTACGACGAGGTGCCCGGCGAGTACGGCAAGTGGAACCACCGGATGCTCGACGGCGGATACCTGCAGACCTACAGCGCCGCCGCGAAAGTGATCGAGGAGTCCGACCTCGACTACACGATCATCCGTCCCGCCTGGCTGTCAGATGACGACGAGGTCGACTACGAGCTGACCCAGAAGGATGAGCCCTTCCAGGGCACCGAGGTGTCCCGCAAGAGCGTCGGCGCGCTCGTCGCCGAACTCGCCAAGAACCCGGCCGACAGCGTCGGCGCCTCGCTCGGCGTGAACAAGCCCGGCACCGACGGCGACAAGCCCTCCTGGTACTGAACGGACCATGCCATGACCGCTCTAGACTCACTCACCAAGGACGGCTTGTCCCTCGGGATCGAGCTGCCCCTGGACAACGACCTCGCTCGACGAGATGTCTCGGGTCAGGGTCTCTTCCCTGATCTGACCCGGCATCAGGAGAGGGCACAGCTCGCCGACCGGCTCGGATTCCAGGCCCTTTGGCTCCGGGACGTGCCGATGTGGCGACCGCGTGACTTCGGCGATGCCGGACAGATCTTCGACCCCATCCCCTACCTCGGCTACCTCGCCGCATCGACCGAGCGCATATTGCTCGGCACGGCAGGGATTGTGCTCCCGCTGCGGCACCCTGTGACGCTGGCAAAGGAGGCCGCCACCGTCGACGCTCTCTCCGGTGGGCGGCTGCTGCTCGGCCTCGCCTCGGGCGACAGGCCGGGCGAGTACCCGTTCTTCGGAGCCGATTTCGATCGCCGTGGAGAGACCTACCGCGAAGGCGTGCGTGTCATGCGTGAGATCTGGGAGCAGGCGGCGCAGGGCCGGATCGATCAGGACTCGTTCCTGCCCGCCCCTGTGGACGGGACGATTCCACTGATCGGGATCGGTGGCGCGCAGCAGTCCCCGGCGTGGGCGGCCGAGAATCTCGACGCGCACATGACCTACCACCGTGCAGGCCCGCAGATGCGCGCCGTCGCCGCGCAGTGGCGGGCGATATCGCTCAAGCCGTTCATGACGAACCTCTACCTCGACCTCGCTGAGAACCCGGATGCACCCTTCGAGCCCATCCGCCTCGGCGCACGGGTCGGCACCACCGGTCTCACCGATTACCTCACGGGACTGGCCTCGGCAGGGATCGCGCACATCAACCTGGTGCTGCGGCCGGGACGCAGAGATGTCGAGGACGTCATGGAAGAGATCGGACAAGACGTCATCCCCGCCCTCCGAGCCCGAACCGCATCAGAGCCAGCCGGCGCAGACATCCGATCGTGACCGAGTCCACCGAATCAAGAAACCAACGAGCAGGGAGAACGATTGATATGAGCAGCACAGACACCATCGCCACGACCGCGAGCGACCCGACGGCGGTTGTCGCGACCGCGCAGTTCCTCACGCCCGTCGTGCTCGGCCTTCAGGCACTGACGATCAACGCCAAGCAGGCGCACTGGCACGTGCGCGGCGCGAACTTCGTCGGCGTCCACGAGTTGCTGGACACCATCGCGAGCAACGCGGGCGATTTCGCCGACGCGGCGGCGGAACGCATCGTCGCGCTCGGGCTCCCGCTCGACGCCCGTGTGAGCGCTGTCGCCGAGAAGGGCGCCGTCACAAGCGTCCCGGCGGGATTCGCGAGCTCAGACGACCTCGTGCATGCCGTGATCGCGGACATCGACAGTCTCCTCGCCGATGTCCGCGCAGCGGTCGATGGCCTCGACGGCATCGACCTGACCAGCCAGGACGTCGCGATCGAGATCCAGCGCGGACTCGACAAGGACCGCTGGTTCCTCGTGTCACACGTCGCCGCCTGACCGATGTCCCGAGGGGCGCCTCTCACCGATCCGGTGAGAGGCGCCCCGAGTGTTACGCCGTGCCAGCGAACGAGACGAGCTAGTCGAGAATCGCGGTGACTTCGAGCTCGACGAGAACGTCGGGCTCGAAGAGGTAGTCGACCCCGATGAGGGACGCAGGCGGCAGGGGCTGCGGCAGTTCCAGCTCCTCAGCGACGCGCGCGATCCCGTCCATGAAGGGCGCGATCCTCTCAGGTGCCCAGTCGGTGACGTAGAACGTCATCCGAAGCACATCCTCGAAGGACGCGCCCGCGCCGGTGAGCGCGCGAGCGGTGTTGCGCAGCACCTCCGCGACCTGGCCTGCGAGGTCCCCGGCCGCGAGGGGCTCTCCCTCTGCGCTGCGGGCGACCTGCCCGCTGATGTGCAGATGGCGCGTACCGGTGCCGACGGCGACATGATCGTAGGGCGTGCCGGGCTGAAGGCCGGCAGGGCTGAAGCGTGCAACTGACATGGAAGGTCCTGTTCGTCCGTAGTGGTTTACCATTGATACCTGGTAGGCGAAAGACACTTCAAGGAGACCTGGTTACATGGGCGATACCGCCGTGCGCGAGGACGAGCTGCGTATCGCAGCGCCGCACCGCGAGTTGCTCGACCAGGTGCTCGATAAGTGGTCGCTCAGCGTCCTCAACGAATTGTGCGAACGGCCGTCTCGATTCAACGCTTTACGACGTGCCATACCCGGCGTGACGCAGAAATCCCTCACGGCGACGTTGCGAAGGCTGGAGCGGAACGGTGTCGTGCAACGTCGGGTCATCAGCACACGTCCGGTGTCCGTCGAGTACCGGATCACGACGCTGGGCAAGACGTTACGGGCGCCAGTTGACGCGCTCATCGCCTGGGCGGATGAGCAACTGCCGGCCATCGAACGAGCACGCATAGCCTTCGACGAAGACGAGCAGTAGACGTCAGAACACCTCTCCCATCGAGGCTCGGCAGTAATCCGACTCAGCGATCTGCCGGATCGTCCGGTTCTGCGCCGTCCCTGTCTCTCATCCCGGCGTCAACCATGCCCATCGTCGCATCGAACTGCGTCATGACCAGCGCCGCGGTGCTCGCGAAACCGCATGCGAGAAGGATGAGCAGTGAGGGCACGAAGTCATCCGGTGCGGGCACCCAGCCGCCCAGTGTCCACGGCAGGACCATGGCGATGACGATGCCGAAGCTCGAGGCCCATTCGTTCACTACGAGAGAGCGAGAGGAGCCGGCCCCGCCTCTCGCGAGGATGCGCCGCCCCGTTTCGACGGTCATCGCGACCAAGAGGATGCCGAGGGCGATGAAGCTCAGCGCGCCCCAGAGAGCATCAAGTGACGCGAGCGCGAGCGGGACGAGCAGAGGGATGGAGTACGCCGTGAACACCCAGCGAATCGATGAGCGAAAGTACCGGTCCGCGGCCTCCGATGCCGCCAGCCGACGATGCATCTCCGAGTCGATGTAGAAGAACACGCCCACGATGAACGTGCCGAGCATCGTGCCCGATACTCCGGCCAGCCCCAAGAGGAAGTCGTTATCCGCGTTCGGCATCATCTGCGTCCCTCTTTCCCACGAATCGAGCAGCCCATGCTGTGGCAGGTTTTCGAGTCACGTCGGCGAGAGCTCCTTGCTGCACGATGCGCCCTGCATCGAGGACGACGATCTCGTCGGCAAGCGCATCGACGTCTTCGCGGTCATGAGTGACGAGGATCGTCGGTCCGCCGAACTCACGCAGATGCACGCCGAGGTCGGCACGCACCTCGTCGCGGAACTCCACGTCCAGAGCCGCGAGCGGTTCGTCGAGGAGCAGTGCTTTCGGTTCGGATGCGAGGGCACGAGCCAGCGCTACGCGCTGTGCCTGCCCGCCGGAGAGTGCGCCCGGGTATCTCTCCGCCAGGTCGATCAAGCCGAAGCGGGACAGCCAACGATCTGCGCTGCGCCGGGCCGCGGGCCACCTGCTGCCGCGGGCTCTGGCGGAGAAGGCGACGTTCTCGCGCACCGTCAGGTGCGGGAAGAGGAGCAGGTCTTGGAACATGACGCCGATTCCACGCTGCGCGGCGGGAAGGGATGCCAGGTCCCTGTCTCCGAGCCGCACTGCCCCGTCCACCTCCGTGAAACCCGCGATCGCTGCGAGGATGCTGGTTTTTCCGGCCCCGTTCGGACCGACAACCGCGAGTACACGGCCGGGCTCTGCTCTGAGTTCGATGATCACGTCGAAAGCGGGGCGTCGAATACGTGCGGAGATCGTCAGCTGTGCAGTCATACGGTTCCTGGCAGCCATCGGTCGCGGAGCGCGAGGAGAACGCTCAGCGATACGGCAAGCAGCACGAGGGCGAGTGCGATCGCGGTGTCGGGGTCGGAGTTCATCGCGAGATAGGAAGCAATCGGGAGTGTGCGCGTCACACCCGGGAAGGAGCCCGCGAACGTGATGGTCGCGCCGAACTCGCCAAGCGCGCGGGCGAAGCAGAGCACGGCACCGGCCGCGATCCCGGGTGCCGTCAGCGGTACGGTCACGAGACGAAAGATCTGCCACGGGCTGGCACCCAGCGAAGCAGCCGCAGTCTCGCTGCGACGGTCTGCCGATCGCAGCGCGCCTTCGACGGCGAAAACGAGGAAGGGCATAGCCACGAACGTCTGCGCGAGCACGACGGCGCCGGTGGTGAAAGGGATGGTGACGCCAACCTGCGTGAGCCATTGCCCGAGGAGTCCGCGCCGACCCAGCAGGAGAAGCAAAGCGATGCCGCCGACGACGGGAGGCAGCACCAGCGGGACGGTGATCGCCGCACGCAAGAGGCGCCGCGGCAACACCCGCCAGCGAACGGAACGGCTCAGCAGCACCGCCAGCGGGATACCGAGGACGAGGCTGAGGCCGGTCGACAACGTCGCCGTGAGCAACGACAGCCCCAGAGCCTGCAGAACCTCCTGTCGGACGAACAGCCCGGCGAGATCACCCCAGGGTGCGCGCAGGATCAGTCCGAGCAGCGGCAGAACGAGCAGCGCGAGACCGACTACGCCGAGAGCGAGGACGACCGGCTGCAGCCGTTCACGGGGCCGCGAAGCCGGCATCCTCGAAGACCTGACGTGCCTCATCCGAGCGGAGGAAGTCGATGAATGCCTGCGCGGCGTCCGGGTTCGTCGCCTCGGCGAGAAGGGTGAGCGGGTACTTGTTGATCACCTGCTGCGCCTCGGGCACGTCGATGCCCTCTACGGCACTTCCTGCTGCGACGACGTCGGTCACGTAGACCAGCGCGGCGTCGACCTCACCGAGAGAGACTTTCGTCAGAGCGGCGCGGACATCCTCCTCGAGAGTGTCCGGTTGGGCCTGGACTCCGGATAGGTCGAGCAGCGACTGCGCTGCAGACCCGCACGGCACTGCGGTATCGCACAATGCGATCGTCAGTTCGGGCCGGGCGAAGTCGGCGAGACCGGTGATCCCGGCGGGATTTCCCACGGGAACCGCGATCTGCAGTGTGTTGGTGACCAGCACTCCCGGGTCGACCGCCAAGCCAGCATCAACGACGGACTGCATCGTCGCCTCATTCGCCGAGAAGAACACGTCAGTCGGAGCACCAGAGATGATCTGCTCGGCAAGCGCCGACGACCCGCCGTAGCTAGCGGCGATGTCGACATCCGCGTTCGCATCCTCGAATCTCTCCGCGAGGACGTCCATCACGTCGGTCAAGGACGCGGCGGCCAACACCGTCACCGTTCCGGAGATCATGTCATCATCGCCCGCTCCGGCATCGGACTCATCGTCTATTGCGCCGGGCGATGAGCAGCCGGCGAGCAGAAGGATGGCGGCGAACGCGGCAAGAAGAGAAGGGGCGCGCAAGACAGGAACTCCTCTGGGAATCGGCTGGTCAGGCGAACGAAGTCCGCGACCTGTCTCAACCCTCCCGCAGCCGAGCTCGTGGGAATGGTCTGCGACTGCGGGAGTTTGTCTGCTCCCTGCTGTCTCGACGCTCCCGGCCTCGTCTGCTGGGGCCGGCTCCCTAGCCTGAGGACATGCCAGTCGATCCGCTCTCGCCGATCTTTCAGAGGCAGCGCGTCCTCGCGGAGTTCGGTGTGCCCGCTCAGGAGCGCCTGGCGAGAGCGCATGTGCTCGTGATAGGCGCGGGCGGCTTGGCGAGCACCCTATTGCCGGTCCTTGCTGCTGCCGGCGTCGGCACGCTCACGATCGTCGATGACGACACTGTTGCCGAATCCAATCTGCACCGGCAGACGATGCACACGCCGGGTGACGTCGGCCGCGGCAAAGCTGCCTCGGCCGCCACGAGGCTCGCGGCGCTTGCTCCTGATGCTGAGGTGCGCGCCGTTGATAGGCGTTTCGACGCTGTGACAGCTGAGGATCTGCTGCACGGTGTGGATGTCCTCGTCGATGCCAGCGACAATCCCGCGACGGTGCTGCTGGCAGACCGTGTTGCCGCTGAATGCGGCATCCCGCTGGTGTGGGGATCGGCGCTGGGATACGCCGGTCAGGCCGGAGTGGCGTGGGATGCCAGGGGCACCGATTACCGCGACTTGTTCCCGCACGGCTCCGATTCCGATGCGGACACCTGCGACGTGATCGGCGTGCTGCCGAGCGTCTGCGCCGTCATCGGGGCCTTCATGGCGACCGAGGCGCTCAAGCTGCTCACCGGCATCGGAGACCCGTTGATCGGTCGGGTCGCTGCGTACGACGCCCGCACCGGTCGCACCCGCGAGATCGTCTACCGGCGTGACGAATCCACGCGCGCCGCAGTGCAGACCGCGACGCCCGCTCCGCAGCCCTCGGATCAGAATGATGTCTCCCCCGAAGAACTGCGCGACCTGCTCATGACGTCCGAACCGCCGCTGCTCGTCGATGTGCGAGAACCGTGGGAAGCCGAGATCACGTCGATCCCGGGGAGCGTGCTGATCCCCCTGGGCGAGCTTGCCAGTCGGACTCGAGAACTCGGCACCGGTAATCCGGTGGTGCTGTACTGTCACCGCGGCGGACGCTCGCGTCAGGCGCTCGATCTGCTTCTCCAACTCGGATTCTCTGATGTGCGGCATCTCACCGGAGGAGTCGACGCCTGGGCAGTCCGCGTCGATCCCACGGCGAGCAGGTATTGACATGCTCCGCACACCGGTCGCCGCACACACAGCCCGAGTCCGCGCGCTCCTGAGCGCCGTGAGTCAGCGCACCGTCGAGCAGGTCGCCCTGACTCGTGCACTGGATCGGGTGCTCGCCCACCCCGTACGGACTCCGATAGCTCTGCCCCCGTTCCGGAACTCACAGATGGACGGCTTCGCCGTCCGTGTGACCGACCTTGCGCGGACACCACGCAGTCTGCCGCTGCGGGGTGAGATCCCCGCCGCCCCCGGAACACCTGCGCCGCTTGACCCCGGCCATGCCGTCCGGGTCATGACCGGTGCGCCGATCCCGGACGATGCCGACGCGGTCGTCCCTGTCGAACATGCCACCGTCCACGACGCGACAGTGACGTTCACGCGGAAACCGGACGCCGGAGAGTTCGTACGAGAAGCCGGCTCTGACCTCGCCGCCGGTGATCCTCTACTGCCTTCCGGCCTCCGGCTCGCTCCCCGCCACCTCGCGGCACTCGCAGCCGCCGGACTGGACTCCATCCCCGTTCGCTCGCAAGTTCGTGTCGCGGTGATCTCGACAGGAAGCGAACTGGCCACCCCCGGTGAACCTCTGGCTCCCGGCCAGATCTACGACGCCAACGGCCCCGCGCTCGCCGCAGCGGTGCGGTCCGCCGGTGCCTTCCTGGCCGATGAGCATCGTGTCGTCGACGACACGGCCGCCTTCGCGCGCGCCCTGGACGCCTCGTACGCGGCGGGAGCCGAGATCGTGCTCACCAGCGGAGGCATCTCGGCAGGCAGCTACGAAGTTGTGAGGGAGTTCCTGGAGCCCCTCGGGGCACACATCGATACCCTCGCAATGCAGCCCGGAGGCCCGCAGGCCACCGCCCTCTACAAAGACGTTCCCGTGGTGTGCTTCCCCGGCAACCCCGTGTCCGCGCAGCTGTCATTCATGCTCTTCATCGAGCCGATCCTCCGCGAGACAGCAGGCTTGCCTGCACGCCGACCCGAGCCACGGACCCTGGCCGAACCTCTCACCTCTGTCACCGGCAAACGGCAGTTCCGCCGCGGCGTGGCGTTGCCTGAAGGCCGGGTCGCACCGCTGGGCGGAGCCTCCTCGCACCTTGTCGCCGCCATGGCGGCATCCGACGTGCTCATCGATGTCCCGATCGATGCCGTCACCCTCGACATCGGGACACGCGTGGAGACCTGGAATCTATGAACGAACTGCCGCACCTCGACGATCAAGGCCGGTCGCGGATGATCGACATCGGCGGGAAGGCGATCACTCGTCGCACGGCGATCGCGACCGGCCGTCTCGACACGACACCGGCAGTGCTGGAGCTGCTCGCCACCAACCAACTAAGCAAAGCAGACGCGCTCCCGACAGCGCGGATCGCGGGCATCCAGGGCGCCAAACGCACCAGCGAGCTCGTGCCCCTCGCGCACACGCTGCCCCTGGAGTCCGTCACCGTCGATTTCGAGCTCAGCACCTCATCGGTGCAGATTCGGGCCGCGGTCGCAGCTACGGCGAAGACCGGCGCCGAGATGGAAGCCCTCACCGCTGTCGCCGTCGCCGGTCTCGCCCTGCACGACATGATCAAATCCGTCGATCCGGCCGCAGTACTCGGAGACATCCGCCTCATCGAGAAGACCGGGGGCAAGCGCGGGCATTGGGTTGCAGACGCACCTGAGCCCACAGAGCGCGGACACGCGGTCGTGATCGTCTCGTCCACGAGCACCGCGGCCGGATCGCGCGATGACCTCACCGGGCCGGCGATCTCAGGTTGGCTTCGCGACCGCGGGTATGAGGCAGACGAACCCGTGGTCGTCGCTGACGCGGATATCCATCGGGCGCTCGCGGATGCTCTCACCCGCGAGCCGGCATTGATCATCACGACCGGCGGCACCGGTGTGCATCCCGAGGACCGCACGCCCGAGGCAACGAGCGCGGTGATCCAGAGAGCACTTCCCGGCGTCGCCGAGGCCATTCGGGCAGCGGGCCGTACGACGACTCCGACAGCCTCGCTCAGCAGAGCGCTTGCGGGGATCGCCGGACGCACAATCGTCATCAATCTGCCCGGATCGCCACGCGGCGTACAAGACGGCCTCCTCGCGCTGGAACCGCTCCTGCCGCACCTGCACGACCAGCTGGCCGGTGGCGGACATGCCTGAGCCGATCGGTTCCGTCACCACCGCACCACTGGACAAGACGTGGCTGGAGACACGGATACGCAGCAGGAAGAACGGGGCGGTGGTCACCTTCGAAGGCATCGTGCGCGACCATGACCACGGAGAGGATGTCGGGTCTCTCGACTACGAGGCGCACCCCGACGCAGAACGAGTCCTCATCGACGTGTGCGCGAGGATCGCGCAAGCCACGAACTGCGATGTCGTCGCCGCTCACCGCATCGGGCACCTCGAGATCGGCGACGTCGCACTGGTCGCGGTCGTCGCCGCTCCACACCGGGCGGAGGCCTTCGCCGCGTGCGGGAAGCTCGTCGACGCGATCAAGGCAGAGGTTCCGATCTGGAAGCACCAGCACTTCACCGACGGCAGATCGGAGTGGGTGGGGTTGTAGATACGCAAGAAGCACTCAAGCGCGAAACGCTGAAGACGCAATCACCGACGAAAAGAGGCCGCCAGATGACCGGCATTGAGATTGAACCAGACAGCTTCCATGGCAACGGACTGGCCCCGTCAGGAGTCGTCCGCTGATGTCATTGCTGCGTGGCGGTGATGCGTTCCCCCCTCTTGAACTGGTCGAGGTGGGAGGACCACGCCGAACGATCCCTGCCGAATTCGCCGGGCAGTACAGCGTGGTCCTCTTCTCACGCGGGGCAAGCTGCAGGTCCTGCGTAGAGCAGCTGCGTGCGTTCCAGCGCGGCCTACGGCGCCTGTCCGCCGTGGATATCGCCGTCGTCGCGCTGACTGCGGACGAGGAGCCAATGATCACGGAGCTCGTGTCGCGCTATGGCCTGACCTTTCCGATCGGACACAGCACCGATGTGGGGCAGATCGCCGCCACGACCGGAGCGTTCGTCACCATGGACCCGCCCCAGCTGCAGACAACCGGATTCGTGCTGGATCCCGACGGGAAGGTCGTGATCAGCGTGTACTCCTGTGGAACGTTAGGACAGCTCCTTCCCGACGACGTCCTCGAACTCGTCCGGGAGTTGCCCCAGCATGCGGATGCGACTCGGCAAGAGGCGGAGAGATGAAACCGATCGATGGCGTCTCGAGAGCGCGAACGCAACCCACAGCGAGCGCCGACGGCAAGGATGAGCGTGGCCAGAACGGCATTCCAGAGCGCCCCCTCTTGACCATTCCACGGCAGGAGTGACGATGGCCACGTCTCCCAACGCCTCAGGTGCCGCTGGTACCGCCGTCTGGGAGGAGCTCGCTCAGGAGGTGCTTCACAGAAACCCACGCGGCCGAATACTCGTCGCCATCGACGGCGTGGACGCTGCAGCCCGCACGCACTTCGCCAACACGCTAGCGGCAGCGCTGCGCGCAGTGGGACGTAACGCGACTCGTCTCACCGCAGCACCGTTCACGGACGACGATACGGTCCGAACCATGCTGCGCATGTTCCGCCTCAACGGACCTGAGAGCGGGTTCACTGACGCGTCTGAGCACACGGTGCTGATTGTCGACGGCTGGTCGCTGCTGCGCTCCAGTCTGCGTTCGGCGTGGCACTTCACCGTCTTCCTCGACGGCGGCGGGCCGGCCCATCCAGACACCCGTGAACGGCATCTGCGCTACATGCGCGAGGACACTCCACGCGAAGCGTCCGATGCCGTGTACGACGTGAGCGACGGTATGCATCCCCAGCGCTTGTACTTCGACTCCTGCTGACGCGAGGATCGGGGCAATACGGCACGATCGTCTCACGCAGAAAGATGACGGCGCACGAGACGAACGCGGTCCTCGATACGCGGAAGCCTCGCTATGGATCGAGTCTCAACCGTCCACCGTATCGCTCAGCCGCCGGAGAACGGGGGCAGCACGTCCACCTGCGCGGAGACCGGTCGCGCGGGATCGCGTGAGGCGATGCCGTCGACGAGGAATGTCCCCTTTGCGACGACCGCTTCGAGTGCCGGGTGAGCTGTGAGGAGCGCGTCCTTCGCCTCTCCGAGGGACCTCGCCTCGACGTGTTCTTCTTCGCAGCCGGCCGCTTCAGCGGCGGCTGCGAAGTATCGGACGAGTATGCACGGCATCGTCAGCCTCCGATCGCTCCCATAGAACGGGCCGGTCGACGGAAGCTCTTCTCATCCATCCCGTGCCCAGCCTGTTTATCCCACATCGTCGCCCGCCACGCGTCGGCGATGGCGGCATCGTCTGCTCCACTGCGCAGCATCGTGCGCAGGTCCGTCTCGTCGTCACCGAATAGACATGAACGTACCGAGCCTTCGGCTGTCAGCCGTGTACGGTCGCACGCTTCGCAGAAGCTGCGCGTCACGGATCCGATGATGCCGACGGTCGCCGGGCCACCCTCGACGAGCCACTCCTCTGCAGGAGCGGACGGGTCTTCACGGCCGGCCGGGGTCAGTCGATAACGGCGTCCGAGCACGGAGAGAAGCTCTTCGGCGGAGACGAGGTGGTCTCTGCGCCAGGTCTGATCAGCATCCAGCGGCATCTGTTCGATGAACCGCAACCGCACACCGTTGGCAAGCGCCCACGCCAGCAGGTCGGGAGCATCCGCGAGGGTCTCGCGCAGCGCCACCGCGTTGATCTTGATCGGGCTGAGCCCTGCGTGCTGTGCCGACTCGATCCCCCTGAGCACGGCTGGCAGGCGATCGCGTCGGGTGACGGCGGCGAAATGCTCGCGGTCGATCGTGTCCAGCGACACGTTGATCCGCGTCAGTCCGGCCTCCACAAGCTGCGGCGCCTTGCGATCGAGGCCGATCCCATTGGTCGTCATCGACACGGGCACGCCCGGCACGACTGTGGTCGTCCGGCGCACGATCTCGACCAGATCCGGTCGCGTAAGCGGCTCGCCGCCGGTGAAACGCACCTCGCGTACTCCGAGATCGTGGACGGCTATTGTGACCAGGCGCGCGATCTCTTCCGGAGTCAGCAACTCCCCGCGAGGGACTACGGGCAGGCCTTCCGCCGGCATGCAGTATGTGCAACGCAGTGAGCAGGCGCTGGTGATCGATACACGCAGGTCTCGCGCGATGCGCCCGAACCTGTCTACGAGAAGAGGTGTCTCGGGTCGGCCGATCGTTGAGCGCGCGCGATTGCGAACGGTCGGCATGCCGAGCGCAACAGGGCACATGGTCACAGACTTCTTCTCGATGTTTGCGGGAACCGAGGCCGCCTAGTGGGGCGTCCTGTTCCACAGTGTGGTCGGCGCAATCGCCTGTTTTCACCCCTGGGCTCATCACCTGCAGTCATGGGCAAGTTCCGCGCAGGACTAGGCGATCAGCGAGAGAGCTCCCGCAATATCGTCGGTTGTGTACAGCCAGACGACACGGAAGGGGCGATGTATGTCGTTCACTACTCGCGGATTCGCGGGACGTCGGCGTGGTCCCGATGATCAGCTCCCTCCGGGACAGACGCTGTTCGAGAACTGGCCGGTGCTCACTGCCGGTCCCACGCCCTATGTCGATACCGAGACGTGGGATTTCGCGATCCTCGATGAAACCGGTACCGAGCATCACTGGAACTGGGAGCAGTTTCTGGCGCTCGGTGCCGAGGACATCACGGTCGACATCCACTGCGTCACGCACTGGTCCAAGCTCGACATGGCCTGGCGCGGGGTGAGCCTGGACAAGCTGTTCGAGAACGTCGAGACGTCCCATGATTACGTCATGGCGCACTCCTACGGCGGGTACACCACGAATGTGCCGCTCGAGGATCTCCTGGACGGCAAAGCCTGGATCGCGACCGAGGCCGAAGGCGCTCCCCTCGACGCGGAGCACGGCGGGCCGGCACGTCTTCTCATCCCGCATCTGTACTTCTGGAAGAGCGCGAAATGGGTCCGTGCGCTGACGATGATGCCGACGAACGACCCTGGGTTCTGGGAGCAGAGCGGCTATCACATCTACGGTGATCCGTGGAAGGAAGAACGCTACTGGTGATGGAGCAGACCCGGCTCGCTCCGCCTCGCCCCCGCGTGAGGCCGGCGTGGTTCGTCGCCACGGTTTCAGAGGTCCGCCCGGAGACGCCGACCGCGGTGCGGCTGGTGCTCGATGTTCCGGGCTGGCCAGGGAGCGAGGCGGGAAGTCATCTCGATCTACGCCTGACCGCTCCGGACGGCTACCAAGCGACGCGGTCGTACTCGATCGCATCCTCAGAGCCGGGCGGAACGATCGTCCTCGCGGTCGATGAGCTGCCCGATGGCGAGGTGTCACCGTTCCTCGTCCGCGAACTGCGCGCCGGTGATCAGATCGAGGTCCACGGACCGCTGGGATCGTTCTTCCTCTGGCGCCCGGGACAGAGCCAGCGCCCCGTGCAGCTCATCGCCGGCGGGTCAGGCGTCGTTCCCCTCTACGCGATGGCAGCCTCCCATGCGGCCGCGTCCGATCCCGTTCCGTTCCGGCTGCTGTACTCGGTGCGTACGCCCGAAGACATCTATTTCCACCATGAGCTCCTCGAACTGTCGGACGGGTCGTTCGCCATGGACCTCGTGTATACGCGACGAGCGCCAGCCGGATGGCAGGAGCCCGTCGGACGGCTCACAGAGTCGACTGTCGCCGCGCGGACGCTCCCCCCGGAAGACCGTCCGCGCATTTTCGTGTGCGGTTCGACAGGCTTCGTCGAAGCCGTCGCGCCGTGGCTCGTGAAGCTCGGTCATGCGCCGCAAGACATCCTCACCGAACGATTCGGAGGCCTATGATGACCAGCCATCTTGACGGCAACATCCTCTCCGGGACTCTCGCCGAGTTCCTCGTTCCAGACGCAACGATGATCGAGGGACGCTGCGGAGGTTGCGGGCATATCGCGCCCCTTGGCGAATCAGTCGTGTATCCGGACGCTCCGGGGCTGGTCGTACGCTGCAACACGTGCAGCCATGTGCTGGCGACGATCATCGACGCCGGTGAACGACTCTTCCTCAGCTTTGCGGGGCTGACCGCGTTCGCGATGAAGAGGGATCAGGTTGAGGAGCCGGTCTCTGTCGCGTAGGCCCTGAGCTGTGCGATAGCCATGTCGAGAGCAGCACGCATCGGATAGATGTCTCGGCTCGCCTTCGCCAGAAGATAGCCTCCCTGGAGTGCCGACAGCAGCCCACTGGCAAGCGCTCGCGAGTCCGCATCGCTGCGCAACACGCCGCGTGTCTTCAGCCTCTCCACGGCATCGATCAGCATCTCCAGCCACTCATCGAAGTGGGCAGCGATCGCGCGGCGGGCATCCTCGTTGTGGTCTGCGATCTCGTTCGCCAGAGACTCGAGCGGGCACCCGTATGCGCCGTTGCGTAGCGCGTTCCGTTCGACGAGCTCGTCCCGCCACAGCTCGAACCCGCGCAGGGACTCCACTCGTCGAAGGCGTCGGCGCTGCTGCGTCAGGACGTCCTCTGCCCGGGTCTCGATGACTTCCTTCACGAGTGCGTCCTTGTCGGCGAAGTGCTGATAAACCTGAGACTTCGATGTCGCACTGGCGGCTCGGACGTCGGCGAGGGTCGTCGCGGCGACACCTCGCTCATACATCAGCTGGTTCGCTGCGTCGACGATACGTGCCCTCGTTGCCGCCCCTTTCGGCGTCAACCGGCGTGCACTCGTTCCGTCGGCAGTCACGCCTCCAGGGTAGTCTCCCCCGTCCGCAGGGATCGAAGTCGTCCGTCACGCGATGCCAGCCCGGCCGGTCCAGTCAAGCCCCGCGGAGCGGGAGGCTCGCATCGCATGCCCTCATAATAATGGACCTTTGAGTCCTTCTCCAAGTCGACCCGGATCATGTGAAGCAATCCGCGCCGCCTGCGTTTTCATGCTTCTAGGACCTCTCCTCGTTCGACACTCGGTTCGCGCTTTGGTCTGGCGAGTCCTTTTCTGTCGTCGTAGGCTGGTGGTCATGATGTGCGGGAAGCCACGCGGTTCACGGATCTTCCGTGTGCGCGAGAACGTCCGAGCCAAGGGCTCGATGCCGGCGCCCGCGCGCGCCCGTCCGCGAGAACGTTGCGTGCTCCGCAGGAGAGGGGCGTTCGGTGGACCTGCCTGTCAAGCTCGGTGACGCACAAGAGTTTCTGATGCTCGTTCCTTCCCCTCTTGCGGAGCGGGTGGCTGAGGACGAGCGTCTGGTCGTGGCGGCCTATCGGTTTCGTCGGGGCCTGGGCATCCGGGCCCGCCGGGCGCTGGCTTCACGGATCGAGCATGAGGTGACCGCCGCGCTGCACATCGTTCGGCCTGGAACGGTGGTGGTGGCCTTCGACGGTGCCGGCACGATGTCTCGGGCCCGTGTACACAGGTTGGCGAGCGGTGTGGTCGGTGAGGTGAGCAGGAGCGCCACCAATCTCGTCGGCGTGGACACGACTGTGATTGGAGTCGTGGTGATGTCGCCGGCCGAGCGAGATCTCGCCGCCGCGTGCGTGCGGCATGTCGCAGCGCAGCCACCGCACCGGGGCGACGGGCTCGTCTTTCACGCCAGCGATCTCCGCCGGGCAAACATCTACGAACTGATCGAGGAAGCAGTCCTGTGATGTCGGTCAGCTCTCCGCGTGGTCACGGCGAAGACTACCTGTTAGTCATCTACCAGCGTCGGAATGCCTCGGTCCTGTCGCTGCAGGGGCGGGACACCGAGCTGACTCCGGGGAGCATCGTCGTTGTCCCCCGCTCAACGGTGGGGAGTGCAATGCCCGCCGAGGACGCCGATCGCATGATCGTCGAGCTGCCGTTGGGTGTGGTGGGGTTGACGGCGGATCAGATCGGCGAGGTCTCTGGGGTGGATCTGCGTGAGCGGACCTCGCTGGCGGCGCTGCTGCAGTCCGTGCTCGGGGGCGTGATGGACTCCGAGCTCAGCCTGCGCGACGAGGTGGACGTGTTCGCGCCTGTCGCCGACCTGCTGAAAGTGACCCTGCTCAGCGCCCTCACTCCCGACCGCGCCACGACCCGGTATCCGCTGGCCGAGCAGATCGTCACCTACGTGCTCGACAACCTCACCGACCCTGGTCTCGGGGCCGCCCGGATCGCGAAGGACCTGCACGTGTCCGAGCGTCTGCTCTACGCAGAGATGTCCCGCGCCGACATCCGGCTCGCGCAACTGATCCAGTCCCAGCGCCTGCGCCGCGTCCGCGACGCCCTGACCGCACCGGCCACCATCGATGTCCCCATCGGCGTCCTCGCCCAGCAACACGGGTTCGTCTCAGCCAGCCACTTCAGCCGCATCTTCCGCGAAGAATTCGGCACCACACCCCGCCAATGGCGCAACAACACCACACC
>NZ_JBHWTD010000113.1:0-7845 GCF_043427715.1 Microbacterium sp.
AACACACGCCGACGCCACTCCGCGATCGGCCAAATCACCCCGAACGGCTACGAGACCGCCTACACGGCGACCACATCCGCTACCCTCGCGGAAGCGGCATAACCGAACCGACACCGTGTCCACGATCGCGGGTCAAGGCCCCTGCGGCACCGGTCTTCACTCGTGCCACCTGCGTGCCACTCGTTTGTGGGAGCCCGTGTGGTGGGTCCGGTCGCCCAATCGAGTGGCACCACCAGAAAGGATAGCCGACACCATGGCTGGTGCCCAGGCGTCGCGTTGACTCATCAAGAACCTCCGCGTGAGGGTGGTCGTTGCCTCATGTAGGAACCTCCGCGACGGAGTACGCCTGGTGGGGTGTTGTCGATGGCGGAGCGCAAGGCGGTGACGCGGCAGCTGGCCGCGTCGTATCGGGCGGGCGATAAGGCTCGCAAGACGCGGATTCTGGATGAGGTCGTCGAGTTGACCGGGTGGCATCGTGACTGGGCGCGGGCGGTGTTGCGGGACGCGGGCAGCCCGGTCCGACCGGCGAAGGCGCGTGCGCCTCGGGCACCGACGTATGGGCCGGAGCTGATGCCGGCGCTGATCACCTGCTGGGCGACGTTGCGGGCGCCGGCGGGGAGACTGTTGGCACCGATGCTGCCGGTGCTGGTGCCGCTGCTGCGCCGCGACGGGGACGTCACGCTCACCGATGAGCAGGCGGCGCTGCTGAGCCGGATCAGCGCGGCCACCATCGACAGGAGGCTGGCGCTGGAGCGGGCGAAGATGCTGCCGCGGGGTCGGTCGCATACCAAGCCGGGCAGCCTGTTGAAGTCGCAGATCCCGATCCGCACCTGGGCGGACTGGGATGACGCGGTGCCCGGGTGTGTGGAGATCGATCTGGTCGGCCACGACGGCGGCAACCCGTCCGGGCAGTTCTGCTTCACGCTGACGGTGACCGACATCGCGACGGGGTGGACGGTGAACCGGTCGGTGCAGAACAAAGCCCTGAAATGGGTGTTCGACGCGTTGCAGCAGACCACCGCGACCTTCCGTTCCCGATCCTCGGGATCGACTCCGACAACGGCTCCGAGTTCATCAACAAGCACCTGTTCCAGTACTGCAGCGAGCAGCACATCACGTTCACTCGGTCCCGGGCTGAGAACAAGAACGACGGCGCGCACGTGGAGCAGAAGAACTGGGCGCGGGGGCGGGAACTGGTCGGCTATCTCCGCTACGACACGCTCGGCGAGCTGGAGCTGCTGAACCGGATCTGGGAACTGGATCGGGTGTTCGCCAACTATCTGCTCCCGCAGCAGAAGCTCGTGTCCAAGACCCGTGCCGGCGCGAAGGTGATCAAGAAGTACGACGCTCCCGCGACCCCGCACCAGCGGGCGACTCGTGATCCCACTGTCGGGAAGATGCCGGTGCTCCGAATGAACGCCGAGTTCAGGAGCATCCACCCGGCGGCGCTGTCCCGGCAGATCCTGGCCCTCACCGGCAGGCTCGAGGCCATCTCCGTCGCGAAGAGGCCCGCCCCTGTCAAACCCCCGGTCCACGACAGCTTCAACCCCACCTTCAGCCACCGCTCCCACGCGGAGGTTTCCAACTGAGGCAACGACTCCCCGCTCCCGGAGGTATTGACATGAGGCAACAGGGTGCCGGGCCGGTCAGGTCCGGCGGCACCATCACCGTCTCAGGCCTCGGGAACGATCCACGCCGCCGCGTCCGGCGGCAGGAGGCCATCGACCAGCGGCTCCGACAATACGACCTGCCGGCCACCGGGAAGAGCGACTGGACTCTCCCCCATCGCGATGGCCACCACCGCACCGTCGTTGCGACGACACACGACAAGGCCGTCGGGCCCCGCTGTCCACACCGCCGACGCCGCGGCGTCGAAGACACCGTCGTCCAGCAGACGTGCGCGAAGACGCGTGACCTTGCGCACCAGGTGCAATGTCGACTGCGGGTTCGACTCCTCCGCTTCCACCGACCGTCCGCCCCAGCCCGGCGGTACCGGCAACCACGGTCGCGCTGCCTCCGGAGGCGAGAATCCGAAGGCGCCGTCATCCGCACGCGTCCACGGGAGTGGGACGCGCACGCCGTCGCGCGACACCCCGCCCCGGTGCCACATCGGGTCGAGCCGCGCCTCCAGCGGCACCTCCACCTCCGGAAGGCCAAGCTCCTGCCCCTGGAACAGGTAGGCGGCACCGGGGAGCCCGAGCAGTGCGACCAATGCGGCACGCGCACGCCGGTGACCGGTCGCGCCGCCACCGAAGCGCGTCACGCTGCGGACAAGATCGTGATTCTCCAGAGCCCACGTGTGCGAGGACCCGTACGCGGCCCGCGCGGATTCCAGCTCATTCCCGACGGCAGCCCAGGCGTCGGCGTCCCACTCGAGCTTCGCAAAGGCGAAGGCGAACGTCTGATGCATCTCGTCGGGGCGCGTGTACCGAGCCGACCGCTGCGGTGGCAGGTTCACCTCTCCCACAAGGAGTCGGGGCGGCGTGTACTCCTCCGCGACACGCCGCCATCGGCGATACACGTCGTGCACCGGCTCCTGGTCCATCGCGAGGGGGTTCGACCGCAGGCCGTCGATCACGGTCGGCACGACCTCGGAATCGGGAAGCCCCTCGGCCTTGAACAGCCCGTGCGCAACGTCGACGCGCACGCCGTCGGCGCCGCGCTCGAACCACCAGCGCAGAACCCCCTCGAAGTAGTCGCCGACGGCCGGGTTTCGCCAGTTCCAATCGGGCTGCGCGGGCGCGAACAGATGGAGGTACCACTCGGTGTCGACATCCGACTCCGGGTGCGCTCGGCTCCACGCCGAACCACCGAAAACGCTCAGCCAGTTGTTCGGCGGCGCACCATCGGCGCGCCCGGGCGCGAAGTGGAACCAGTCCCGTTCGGGCGAGCCGGGCCCGGCGGCCAAGGCCTGCTGGAACAGTTCGTGCTGGTCGGAGGTATGGTTCGGAACGAGATCGACGATGACGCGGATGTCGTGGTCGTGGGCTCGCTGCAGCAGTTCGTCGAAGTCGGCCAGGGTACCGAACATCGGATCGACATCGAGGTAGTCGCTGACGTCGTACCCCTGGTCTACTTGGGGCGAACGCTGGAACGGCGTGAGCCAGATGCCGTCGACCCCGAGCGAGGCGATGTACGGCAGGCGCGAGGTGACACCGCGGAGGTCGCCGATGCCGTCGCCGTCGGTATCGGCGAATGATCGCGGGTAGACCTCGTAGATGACGGCCGACCGCCACCAGCCGTCGACGCCGGTCACTTGCCCGCTCCCGAGGTCAGTCCTTCGACGATCCGACGTTGGAAGATCAGGATCATGACCACGAGCGGGATGGTCACGATGACTCCGGCAGCCATCTGCTGGGCGTACGGCGACTCGAAGTCGCTCGCGCCGGTGAACAGCGAGATTGCGACGGTCGCCGTCCGGTAGGCCGGATCGTTGACCATGGAGAGCGCGATGATGAACTCGTTCCAGCTCTCGATGAATGCGAGGATGGCCGTCGTGAACACGCCCGGTGCGGCCAAGGGCAGGAGCACCTTGCGGAATGCCTGCCACTTTGTGGCGCCGTCAATCATCGCGGCCTCTTCGAGGTCGTAGGGCAGCTGCTTCATGAAAGTGGTGAGGTTCCACACCGCCAGCGGAATCGCGAAGGACAGGCTCGGCACGATCATCGCCTGATACGTGTTGATCCACCCAATGTCCGAGAACAGGCGCAGCAGGGGCACGACGACCGAGATGCCGGGAAACATCGAGGTGCCGATGATGACTGCGAGGATCGCCGTCTTGAAGCGGAAGTTCAGCCGAGCGATCGCGTAGGAGGCGAAGATCGCGACAACGAGTGCGAGCGCCGTGGTGACCGACGCGACGATGAGGCTGTTCAGCAGTGCCCGACCGAACTGGGTCGAACCCGCGAAGACGTCGGCGTAGTTCTCGAACGACCACGTCGTCGGCACCAGCGTCGTCTCGAAGATGTCGGACGGACGCCGAAGGCTTGACACCACCATCCAGTAGAACGGCGCCAGGCAGTATACCGCGATGACGACGATGATCAGCGCGCGTCCGGCGCCCTCGAACCAACGGGTACGCGCGGTGGGCTCGACCCGAGAATCGACGGTCGCGAGCGGACGAGAGGGAGTGACAGCGCTCATTGGCGTGCCTCCTTCGGGGAACGGGCGCTACGACGGGCACGGCGGGGGCTGTCCCCCGAGCCGACGACGTTCGCGCCGAGGAGCGTGACGAAGACGAAGGCGATCGCGGCGACATACACGACGAGCACGATCGAGAACGCGGAGGCCGTGCCGTACTCGAGTTGGTTCGACGAGTCCCACGCGAGGATCGAGAGGGTCTCGACCGATGGGCTGCGCGGGCCGATGAGGACGAAAGGCAGGTCGAACATGCGCAGCGCGTCGAGCAGGCGGAACAGCACCGCCACCAGCAGGGCCGGCCGCACGAGCGGCAGCGTGATCGACACGAACTGTCGCCACGCGCTCGCGCCGTCGAGCTTGGCCGCCTCATACACCTCGCCGGGGATGATCTGCAGGCCCGCCAGCACGAGCAGACCGATGAACGGCGCAGTTTTCCACACCTCCGCCGTGATGACGGCCACCTGCGCCGCGAAGCCGTCGGCGGTCCACAGGACCTCTTGGCCGCTCAGGGTGTTGACGATTCCCTCGGACTGGAAGATCCAGCGCCACAGCAGACCCGAGACGGCGGTGGGGATCGCCCACGGGATGAGGATCGCGGCTCGAAGGAAGCCCCGCCCACGGAACGCACGATTCATGAGGACCGCGAAGGTAACACCGATCACCGTTTCGAGCGACACCGAGACGAAGGTGAAGAACGTCGTGTTCCACAGAGCGTTGTAGAACCGGCCACTGTCAGGGCCGGCGAAGATGTCGAGGTAGTTCCCGACACCGACGAACTGGTTGCCCTCGACCACGAAGCCGCTGTCGTCGACACCGGACGTCGACGAGAACATCGACTGGTAGATCGCGGCCAGGAGCGGATACAGGATGACGAGGGCGAGGACGAGGAACGTCGGCGAGAGCAGAAGCGCGGCGCGCCCGCCCTCGCGAGGACCCTTGGCGCGCGGCGGTGCGGGTGCCGCCAGGGGGGTCGTGGTCATGGGGTTCTCCTGAACGGACGAGCAAGGGTCGGGGGCGGTCCGCTGAGCGGATCGCCCCCGACAGGGTTCAGCCGACGATCTCTTCCAGCTCGCTCTGCAGCGAGGAGAGCGCGTCCTCAGGCGCGGTGTCACCGGTCACGGCACCGTAGACGGCGTCCTGGATGGCGGCGGTGACGGCGCCGTACTGCACGACCTTGGGGCGAGGCTGGCCGGTCTCGACCGCGGTGAGGAGCGTCGGAAGGTAGGGCAGACGCCCGGTCACGGCGGCATCCTCGAACAGCGCCGAGTAGACGGGCGCGCGCGAGCTGAGCTCGAGGCGTGCGCTCTCCTGCTCCTCGCTGACGAAGAACTGGATGAACTCCAGCGCGGTCTCCTTGTTCTCGGCAAAGCTGGAGATCGCGATGTTGCGTCCGCCCAGCGTCGAGACGCCGGGACCTTCCAGGCCCGGGATCGGCGAGACACCGAACGTGCCCGCCACCTGGCTCGAGCCGTCATCCGCGTTCAGTGCGTTGTAGATGTAGGGCCAGTTGCGCAGGAACACGAGGCTCCCCGACTGGAAGGCCTCGCGACCCTGCTCCTCCTGGAAGGTGATCGCGTCGCGCGGGATCATGCCGCTCGCGTAGCCGTCGGCGAGCCACTCCAGGGCCGTGAGCGCCTCCGGTGTGTCGACGTCGGGCTCGCCGTCGGCGGTGAAGAGCGAACCGCCCGCCGAGGCGACCGCTTCGCTGAAGTTCACCGTGAGCCCCTCGTTGCGGTCGAACTGGCCGGCGTAGCAGGACATCCCGGCGGCTTCGGGGAGAGCCAGCACGGCGTCACACGCCGCCTGCAGCTCTTCCCAGGTCTGAGGCGCCTCGACACCGGCCGCTTCCAGCAGATCCGTGCGCGAGTAGAGCAGTGCGCCATCGGTGTAGTAAGGAGCCGCGAACAGGGTGTCGGCGTAGGTAGCAGCATCCACCGTCGCCGGGATCATCTCATCGACGGGCAGTTCGTCCTCAGGCAGCGGCGCGATCCAGCGGTTCGCGGCGAACTCCGACGTCCAGACGACATCGAGGTTCAGTACCGTGTACGCGTCGGACTCGATCTGGGCGTTCTGAACCATCTGCTGACGCTGCTGGTCAGCGTCGAGGGGCAGCTCGATCCACTCGACCTTCTCGTCCGGGTGCTCGGTGTTCCACGCGTCGATCGTCTTCTGCGCGGCGCCCGAGGCGTCGGGGCTGCTGACATAGGTGATCGGGCCGCGGCCGGTCAGCTCCTCCTCGGCGGGGGCCGCGGATTCGCCGCCACCGCCGGAGCAGCCGGCGATGGCGATCATGGAGCCTGCAGCGAGGGTCGCTGCCGCGATCGTGCGGGCGTGGCGTCGTTGCCTCATGGGGGTACCTCTTTCTCTGGGTTGCGGAGTGTGTGAGTGCGGAAGGGACGAGAGGGTTCAGCGCGCGAGGGCGGTGCTGCCGCGCTCGATGACTCGGTGTTCGAAGGTGCGGGATTGCCATGTGCCGTCCAGCAATCCCAGGACGGCCCGCTCCCCCATCCGCTCCAGCGGCTGGGCCACGGTGCTGAGGGCCGGATGGACGTGCGTCGAGGTGCGTGTGTTGTCGAAACCCAGGACGGAGACGTCATCGGGCACACGACGCCCGAGCCGCTGCAGTTCGTTCACGGTGGCTGCGCCCATCTCGTCGCTGAGGGCGAAGACCGCGGTGAGACCGGGCGCGCGGCTGAGGAGCCGACCGAGGGCGGGCGGCGCACTGTCGTACAGCGAGTTCCCGCGTTCGATGAGCGGTGTGTACCCCGCCTCGTTCATCGCCCGCAGGTAACCGCGTTCGCGCGGCGTGTTGACGAGCACCGAACGTTCGTCGCCCGCCAGCAGACCGATGTCCCGGTGCCCGAGCGCGAGGAGCCGGCGGGTGCCGTCGTAGGCGGCCAGTTCGTCGTCGATACCTATGCTCGGGAAGGCGGCGCCATTGCGGATCGCGACGGCCATCATGGGCAGCCGCGGCCCCGCTGCACGCCGCATCTCCGCCGTGATGGCGGACGAGATGACGACGACGCCGGCGGCGCGATAGGTCTTGAAGCTGCGCAGGTAGCTCGGGGCATGCTCGGCACCGGTGCCGGCACGACCGAGCATCACGGTGAAACCGCGTGAGCGCGCCGCGCTCTCCACCCCGCTCATCACCTGCGACGCGAGCGCGTCCGACACCGCATTGGCGAGGACACCGATGACGGCGCTCTGCATCGTGCGGAGACCACGAGCGAGGGTGTCGGGCTCGTATCCGAGTTCAGCGACCGCCGCTTCCACCCGCTCCCGCGTGGCGCTGCTGAAGCCGGGCACGCCGTTGATGACACGAGAGACGGTCGCGGGAGAAACGCCGACAAGGTTCGCCACGTCGCGGATCGTCGCCATGCCGCCCCTCCCGCCTTTGGGTCTCACGTCGCTCGCGCGGCTGCGCGCAAACGTTTACGTCGACGACGATACGAACCGCTTCCGCGCAACGCAAACGTTTACTAAACGGCGTCGATTGCGCTCGAACCGGCACCTTGACGGAGATGGCTTGACCCACATGAGAGGTGAGCGCGTGCCCCCTGCATGCCCGACCGAACGTCAATTCGTGTCCATCTGAGTCCTCCTCTGTCTCCCCTCTCTCACTTCTAGCCCCAGCCTTTTAAACTCTTGGAAAGAAGAAAACAAAACCAAAAAAATACTCTCAGCAAACACATAATAAACATTTTC
>NZ_JBHWTD010000114.1:0-10016 GCF_043427715.1 Microbacterium sp.
CCCCCCGGACGCGCGGCCCCCGTTCGACAGCGAAGCCACCTGAGCCCCGGTCGCGCAGACGCCGACGGCGGTCAGTCCGGCCGTACCGGCAGCGACCGGCCCGCGAGGGAGCGTCGCCCCGCGATCAGCGCGTCCGCGACGAGTCCGATCGCCGTCGCCGCGGAATCCGAGGGGGCGCCGACGACCACGGGCACGCCGGTGTCGCCGCCGGTTCGGAGGGCGGGACTCAGCGGCACCGAACCCAGCAGGGGCACCGCGGTGATGGCATCCGTCGACAGGGATGCGGCGACGGCCGCTCCGCCGCCGCTGCCGAAGAGGTCGAGCACGGAGCCGTCGGGCAGGGTGAAGGCGGCCATGTTCTCGATGACGCCGATGACCCGCTGACCGGTCTGACGCGCCACCAGGCCGCTGCGGACGGCGACCTCGGCGGCTGCCGTCTGCGGCGTCGTGACGACGAGCACCTCGGCGTGCGGCAGCAGCTGACCGACGGAGATGGCGACGTCTCCGGTGCCGGGCGGCATGTCGATGAGGAGGACGTCGAGATCGCCGAAGTGCACGTCCGTGAGGAACTGCGAGATTGTGCGGTGCAGCATAGGCCCGCGCCACGCGACGGCGGCGGGTGCGTCGGGCGGGAGGAACATCCCGATGGAGATCGCCTTCACCCCGAACGCGACCGGCGGCAGCATGAGGTCGTCGAGACGGGTGGGCTGCGGCGGGCGTCCGTCGGCGTCGACCAGCCCGAGGAGCGCGGGAATCGAGAAGCCGTGGACGTCGGCGTCGATGAGGCCGACGGCGAGCCCGCGCCCGGCGAGGGCGACCGCGAGGTTCGCCGTGAGCGTCGACTTGCCGACACCGCCCTTGCCGCTCGTGACCGCGATGACGCGGGTCAGCGAGTCGGCGTCGAACGCCGAGCGCCTGGGGCCTCGGATGCGTGCGACGAGGGCGGCGCGCTCGTCGGGGGTCATGACACCGACCTCGACCTCCACGGCATCGATGCCGGGAACGGATGCCGCGGCGCCCCGCACGTCGCGCTCGATGCGGTCGGCCGCGGGGCAGCCGACGATCGTCAGCGCGATCGCGACACGGGCGACGTCACCGTCGACGGAGACCTCTCGCACCATGTCGAGCTCGCCCAGCGGGCGTCGGAGTTCCGGATCGGCGACCGCGGAGACGGCCTGCCGGACCTGTGCGGCATCGGTCACCGCGCATCGCCTTCGGCGGGGCGGTCGCGCTCGTCGAGCTTCTCCAGCAGCGCCTTCAACTCGGAGCGGAGCGCGTCGCGGGTGAGGACCTCGTTCTGCATGTCGGTGAGGGCCATCCGGAGCGCGACCACCTCGCGGGCGAGGTACTCGGTGTCGGCGAGGTTGCGCTCGGCACGCTGGCGGTCCTGCTCGATCTGCACGCGGTCACGGTCGTCCTGCCGGTTCTGCGCGAGCAGGATGAGGGGCGCGGCGTACGAGGCCTGGAGCGAGAGCACGAGGGTCAGCGCGGTGAAGCCGAGCGCAGCGTCGTCGAAGCGGACGGATTCGGGGGCGACCGTGTTCCAGGTGATCCAGGCGATCGTGAACAGCGACAGGATCAGCAGGAATGCCGGAGTGCCCATCGCACGGGCGATCCACTCCGTGAAGCGGCCGAATCGGTCGCGCGAGGGCTGCGGCGTGCGGGAGAGCACGCCGGTGCGACGGCCGCGTGGGGCCTCGAACCCCGACTTCGGCGCCCGGGCCATCATCGGCGGGCCTCCCCCGGCTGCGAGGACGGGGAGCCGTCGTGCGAGCGCCAGTCCTCGGGCAGCAGGTAGTCGAGCACGTCATCGACGGTGACCGACCCGACGAGGTGGTGCGCTCGGTCGATGACCGGAAGGGAGACGAGGTTGTAGCTCGCGAGCATGCGGGCGACCTGGGCCGCCGTGGCGGACACGTGCACCGGCTCGACGGTGTCGTCGATGATCGCGCCGAGGCGCTCATGCGGGGGATAGCGGAGCATCCGCTGGAAGTGGACGACGCCGAGGAGGCGCCCCGTGGGCGTCTCGTACGGCGGCAGGGTGACGAACACGGCGGCCGCGAGGGCGGGGTGGAGCTCGTGACGGCGGATGAGGGCGAGGGCCTCGGCCACCGTGGCATCCGCCGACAGCACGATCGGCTCGGTCGTCATCAGTCCGCCGGCGGTGTCGGGGCCGTGCTCGAGCAGGGCGCGGACGTCCTCTGCCTCCTCGGGCTCCATGAGGTCGAGGAGCTGCTCGGCGCGCACGTCGGAGAGCTGACCGAGCACGTCGGCGGCGTCGTCGGGCTCCATGGCGTCGAGCACGTCGGCGGCCCGCTCGTCGCCGAGCGCTTCGAGGATGTGGACCTGCTCGTCCTCGGGCATCTCCTCGAGGGCGTCGGCGAGACGGTCGTCAGAGAGCTCTTCGGCGACCTCGAGCAGGCGCTCTTCGGGGAGATCGAGGAGCGTGTTGGCGAGGTCGGCGGGCTTCAGCTCGGAGTAGGAGGCGACGAGGAGCTCGGCGGACTGGGTCTGCCCCGCGACCTGCTGATCGCGCACGTCGCTCCACTGTGCGAACGTCGTCGGCCCCTTCGCGAACGGCGAGGCGCTCGTCTTCGGGCGGCGCAGGAACAGCTGCCCCACCTGCCAGTCGCCGAGCCGGTCGCGTTCGATGGCGACGTCCTCGATGACTGCCGAGCCGGAGCCGTCCTGCAGGTGCACGCTCCGCCCGATGAGTTCGGTCATCACGCGCACTTCGCCACCGCGCTGCTCGAAGCGGCGCACATTGATCAGACCCGTGGTGATCACCTGGCCGCTGGCGATGGAGGTGACCCGCCCGATCGAGAGGAAGACGTTGCGCCGGCCCGGGATCTCGACGACGAGCCCCACGACGCGGGGCGGATCGTCCTTCCGGTAGATGACGACGACGTCGCGGACGCGGCCGAGCCGGTCGCCCGCGGGGTCGAAGACGGCGCACCCCGTCAGGCGTGCGACGAAGACCCGCTGCGTGCTCACCCGACCAGCGTAGACCGCGTGGGCCGCCCCGCACTCTCGGGCCACGCCGAGGTCTGCGTGTCAAGATGGTGCGATGAGCATGATGGGCGGCGCCCCGAAGGAACACGGCGCGACGGTGGCGGAGTACACCACGTATGAGGCGGCGCAGAAGTCGGTCTCCTCGCTGATCTCCGCCGAGGTGCCGGCACAGGACATTGCGATCGTCGGGCGGGGACTGCGCTCCGTCGAGCGCGTCACCGGCAAGCTCGGCTACGCCACCGCGGCCCGTTCGGGGGCGATCAACGGCGTCCTGCTGGGACTCCTGTTCGCCGCGATCTTCGTGCTCGGCAGCCCCGAGGCCGCTCTGCAGGTGTTCGTCGGGGTCATGCTCGTCGGCATCGCGCTCGGCATGATGATGAGCATCATCAGCTACGCGATCGTCCGCCGGCGTCGTGACTTCACCTCGGTCACGCAGGTCGTGGCCGACCACTACGACGTCACGGTGCTCCCGCGAAGCTTCGCGAAGGCTCGCGAACTCCTCGGGTTCAGCGCCGCCCCGTCGGCCCCCGAGCCGGTTGATCTCTCCGTCCCGCCCCGGTACGGAGAGCGCATCGACCCCTCTCAGCTTCCCGGCGAGAAGGTCGACCCGGCGCCGCAGCCGCCGCAGGAGAAGGTCGATCCCGCTCCCGAGCAGCCGCTCGAGCCGCCCCGCTACGGTGAGCGGATCACGCCCGCAGGCCCCGGTGAGAAGGTCGATCCGGCTCCTGAGCCGCCCGCCCAGCCGCCGGCATCCGCTCCCGGCCGATGATCCGGGTCGCCCTGCCCGCCGGCGACGTGGAGGTGGGTGAGCTCGTCGACGAGGCGGCGGAGCCCTGGGCGGTCCTCGCGCTCGCGCACGGCGCCGGAGCCGGCATGGATCATCCGTTCCTGGGCGGCCTCGCCGGGGCACTGGCCGGCGGCGGCGTCAGCGTCGTGCGGTTCACCTTCCCGTATCTGCAGGCGGGCAGACGGATGCCGGGGCCTGCCGCCCATGCGACGGCGACGTGGTCGGCGGTCGCCGAACGCGCGCGGGAGGTCGCCGCGGGTCTGCCGTGGATCGCCGCCGGGAAGTCCTACGGCGGACGGATGGCGTCGATGGCGGCGGCCGAGGGACTCATCGACCCGGCGGCACTGGTGTACGTCGGCTACCCGTTCCACCCGCCCGGCCGCCCCGACAAGGCGCGCTCCGCGCACCTGCCTGCGGTCGCCGCGCCCCAGCTCTTCCTCGCTGGCACGAAGGATCCGTTCCTGCAGCCGCTCGACCAGTTCACGGGCGCCGTGGACACGTGTCAGGACGCCGAGATCGTGTGGACCGAGGGCGGTGGGCACTCGTTCGAGGTCGCCGGCGCGAAGCGGGGCGCAGCCGAAGTGGGCGCCGGCCTCGCACCGGTGGTGCTGTCGTGGCTGGAGCGCCGGCTTCAGCGTCCCGCCGCGTAGCCCTGCATCCCGCGGGGGTTCGCCGCCGCCCACATCACGCCCCGATCGGCGTCGCGCCCCACGGCGGAGAGCCGCCCCAGCGCCCAGTCGCCGGCACGCGTGACGTCGTGTCCGCGCTGGGTGAGCTCCGCGATCACCTCGTCGCCGAGGCGATCCTCCACGACCGCGGCGGGGGGCGACCACGTGCGCGGCCAGAACGATTCGACCATGCCGAGGGTGTGCAGGGTTGGGGCATCGATCGCCTGCTGGGCGGTGTAGCCGCCGACGATCATGCGCAGCACCATCGGCAGCTGCCACTGGTCCTGCTGGTCTCCGCCGGGGGTCCCCATCGCGATGGTGGTCGTCCCGTCGTGGATGAAGGTCGGCGACAGCGTCGTCCGGGGCCGGCGTCCCGGTGTGAGTGCGGCGGGTGAGGCCTCGTCGAGCCAGCACATCTGCAGGCGCGTGCCGAGGCAGAACCCGAGCTCGGGGATCGTGGGGGAGGACTGCAGCCATCCGCCCGACGGGGTGACGGCGACGATGTTCCCCCACCGGTCGACGACGTCGATGTGGCACGTGTCGCCACGGGTCTCGCCCGTTTTCGCGACGGTCGGCTCGCCGGTGCCGGCGGTCATCTCGGTGCCGGGATGCCGCAGCGGCGGCTGCCACGAAGCAGCACCGTCCCGCGTCGCGGGCCGCCAGGTCGCCGAGGCCCCGTCGCCGAGGTCGGCGCGACGGACGGAGAGGGTGTCCTCCGCGAAGAGCCAGTCGAGGTCCGCACCATCACCGAAATGCGCGTCCCGGTCGGCGAGGACGAGCTTGAGCGTCTCGAGCACGGTGTGCGCGCCGGCCGCGGTCGCGACATCGAACCGTTCGTCGGGAAGCGGCTCGAGAATTCGGAGCGCCTCCAGCAGGACCGGTCCCTGCGTCCACGACCCCGCCTTGAACACGGTGCGTCCGCGGAAGGTCGCCGACAGCGGCTCCTCGTACCCGGCCGAGAACGTCGCGAAATCGGCCTCGGTCATCACGGCGGCGTGGTCGGTTCCGCTCGAGTGGCGGTGCGGCGTGCGAAGGAACGCGGATGCCGCCTGCGCGACGATCCCGGTGCTCCACTCCCGCCGCGCGGCGTCGATGCGCCCCTCGCGGGTGTCCGCCGGGGAACCGGCGTCGATCAGGCGTTCGAGGACGGCGGCGTAGGCGAGGTTGCGGTGCATCTCCCCGGTGCGGGGCGCGCGCCCGTCGATCAGCCAGAGGTCGGCGGAGGTCGGCCAGTGCTCGGTGAACAGGTCGACCACGCGTTCGATCGTCGCGGCCGCCGTCGGCACGATCGGGTGTCCGTCGCGGGCGTAGCCGATCGCGTACGCGAGCACGTCCGCGATCTCCCACGTGCCGTGATCGCGCAGGAGCAGCAGCCACGCGTCGACGGCGCCCGGGATCGCGGCCGCGAGGCCACCGGCTCCCGGGACCAGGTCGAGCCCTTCGCGGCGGAAATGGGCGATGTCAGCGCCCGCAGGCGCGGGGCCCTGCCCCATCAGGACCGTCGGGCCCGCGGCATCCGCCGGCTGGAAGAGCCCGACCAGGTCGCCGCCGGGACCGTTCAGGTGGGGCTCTGCCAGGTGCAGCGTGAACCCGCCCGCGCAGGCGGCGTCAAAGGCGTTGCCGCCGCGCTCGAGCACGGCCTGGGCGACGGCGGTCGCGGTCGGGTGGGTGGAGGCCGCCATGCCGAACGTGCCGGTCAGCTGCGGCCGGGTCGTGAAGGACGCCGCGGGGGTGAAGCTCACGCCCGGCGGCCTCCCGCCGCGATCCACGCTTCCACCTCGTCGGCGGTGCGCGGGATGGCCGCGGACAGGTTCACCGGACCGTTCTCGGTCATCAGGACGTCATCCTCGATGCGCACGCCGATGCCGCGGTACTCCTCGGGGACCGTGAGATCGTCGATCTGGAAGTAGAGCCCCGGCTCGATCGTGAAGACCATGCCAGGCTCCAGCTCGCCGTCGTAGTACATCTCCCGCCGCGCCTGCGCGCAGTCGTGCACGTCGATGCCGAGGTGGTGGCTCGTGCCGTGCACCATGTACCGGCGGTGGTGACCGCCGCGATCGGCGTCGAGGGCCTCCTGCGCCGTCACCGGGAGGAACCCCCATTCGGCGACGCGCTGCGCGATGACCTCCATCGCCGCTTCGTGGAGCGCACGGAACTTGACGCCGGGCCGCGCGATCGCGAACGCGGCGTCGGCAGCCTCGAGGACGGTGTCGTAGATGGCGCGCTGAATGGGGGAGAAGCTCCCCGAGACCGGGAGGGTGCGGGTGATGTCGGCGGTGTACAGACTGTCGACCTCGACACCGGCGTCGATCAGCACGAGATCGCCGGGGACGACGGCGCCGTCGTTGCGCGTCCAGTGCAGGTAGCAGGCGTGAGGGCCCGACGCGGCGATCGTGTCGTACCCCTCGCCGTTGCCGTCGGTGCGCGCGCGGAGGTGGAAGACACCCTCGATGGCGCGCTCGCCCCGGGGCGTGTCGATGATGCGGGGGAGGTCGGCGACGATGTCGTCGAAGCCGCGCGCGGTGGTGTCCACGGCGAGCTGCATCTGCGCGATCTCGTACGGGTCCTTGAGCAGGCGCAGCTCCGAGACGAACCGGGTGAGGTCGTCGTCCTCGTCCACGACGAGGTCCCCGTCGGATGCCGCGAACGTGTCGACATGGGCCGTCGCGATGCCGAGGTCGTCGGCGACGCCGGCGAGCGAGGGGCGGGGACCGATCCAGAACTCGCCGATCGCCGCGTCCGCGTAGAACTCCGCGGTGGTCCGGTCAGCGCGCTCACGGAGGTACAGCGTCACGGCGTGGCCGTCGGCGGTCGGGTCGAACACGAGCACCGAGTCGGGCACCGCGTCGGCTGCCCAGCCGGTGAGGTGCGCGAAGGCGGAGTGAGCGCGGAAGGGGTAGTCGGTGTCGTTGGAGCGCTGCTTGAGACCGCCGGCGGGCACGACGACGCGCTTGCCGGGGAAGGCGGCCGACACCGCGGCGCGCCGCGCAGCGGCGTAGGGCGCCTGCGCGCGCTGCGGCGGAGCCGACTCGGGCCGCTCGGCCCACCCGGTGGAGATCGTGTCGAGGAACCCCTGCGGGAACGGCTGGCGGCGGTTGGTGGTGCCGGTGCTCTCGGCGGTCGCCGCCGTGTCGATGGTCGACTCCGCCTCAGGGGCAATCGTGTCGCGCTCGTCGGTGCTCATCCCTCAAGTCTCGCACCGTCGGACCGGCCCGGCACCACGGCGGGGCGGTGTCGCCGAGGTCACCCCGCGGGTTCGAGCTGGACGACCACGGGACGGTGGTCGCTCGCGCTGCCGTCCATCGAGGTGAGGACCACCGAACCGGTCGCCTCCCAGGCCCCAGTGGCCATGACGTGGTCGATGGGTGCACCCAGCAGCGCCGGCCAGGCGGTGTCCCAGGTGCCCACGGCGCCGTTGCCGGTCGCCGTCGCGGCATCCCGGCACCGGCCGAGGTGGCCCCCGTCGGTCCCGAGCCGGTCCATGTGGTCGATGGTGGCGTTGAAGTCCCCGGCCATGATCACGTTCGCGCTCGCACACTGATCGGCGAGCCATCGCAGATCGCGGCGCCAATCGGCCATCGCGCTCTGACGCGGCGCGACGGCGTGCACCGCGACGATCGTCGGTCCGTTCCCGTCGACGGGCATCGCGACGACACTCGGGACGACAGAGGTGTTCGAGGTGCCCGCGACCTTGGATTCGACGACGGCGTAGTCGCCGAGGCGGGGGGAGATGAGGAGGGTCGTGTAGGTGGCATCCCACCCTTCGTAGTTCTCCTCGTGCACCCACATCGGGTTGCCCCGCTCGCGCATCGCGATCGCGATCTCCCGGCCGGTGTCGGCGTTGGTCTCCGGGAGCGCAACGATGTCGACCTGCATCGCGATGGCCGACTTCACGACCGCCTGCACGTCGGTCGCCTCGCCCGCCGTGTTCCAGGTCATCACACGGACGCTGTCCTCGGTCGCCGCGGGCAGATCGGTGCTGCCGAGCCCTCGGGCGGCGAGGATGCCGCCGTTGCCGAGCGCCGCGGCGAGGGCGACGAGCGAGATGGCCGCGCCGAAGGCGCGCGTGCGCCGCGACGTGCACAGGAGCAGGGCCACGAGGAACACCGCCGCGAACCCGATCGCGAGGACCGGGCGGAGCGAGACGAGCTGCGCGAACGGGAACTCACGCTCCAGCCGGAACAGCTGCGGCCACGTCACGATCGCGGCGGCAAGGGCCGCGACGACGGTCACGAGGATCCCCATCAGGCGCAGCACACAGCGACCCTAAACCGACTGGCTGAGGAGTTTCTGCACCGACGTGTCGAGGGGCCCGTCCGCGCTACGCTCGATCCCATGTCAGCCCGGATGCCCTTCCCCACGGAGCATTCCGGCTCAGCCGACCTCCACCTCCACTCCGCCCACTCCGACGGCACGGAGCCGCCGGCCGAGGTGATGGCCGCGGCCCACCGACACGGCATCCGCGTCGCCGCCCTCACCGATCACGACACGACGGCCGGCTGGCCGGAGGCGGCCGATGCGGCGACCTCGTTGGGGATGACATTCGTCCCCGGCATGGAGCTGTCGGCGCGCCACGACTGGCGGAGCGTCCACGTGCTGGCCTACCTCTTCGACCCCGACCACGCCGCGCTCCGGAACCTCACCGACCGCATCCGCGAATCGCGCCTGGGCCGGGTCCGCAACATGGTCGACCGCATCGGAGAGGACTACGACCTCACCTGGGACGACATCCTCGAGCAGACGGCACAGGATGCCACGGTGGGGCGCCCCCACATCGCTGACGCACTGATCGCGCGCGGGCACGTCCGCGACCGGGGTGAAGCCTTCGACGGCATCCTCAGTCCCGACAGCCCGTATTACGTCTCGCTGTACGCGCCCGATCCCGTGACGGCGGTCGCGGCGGTCGCGGACGCCGGCGGGGTGCCCATCATCGCCCATCCCGCGGGACGCGACGGCATGCTGCCCCCGCGCATCATCGATCGGATGCTGGAGGCCGGCCTGGCCGGCTTCGAGCTCGGCCACCGCGAGAACGTGGAGCCCGGCGTGACGCGGCTGCGGAAGCTCGTGGCCGAGCGCGATCTCATCGTCACCGGGTCCAGCGACTACCACGGCCGGGGCAAGCCGAACCTGCCGGGGGAGTTCACCACCTCCGCCGACATGGTCGCCCGGATCATCGAGCGCGGCTCGGGGTGGGCTCCGGTCATCCCCTGAAACGACTCGACCGCCGCCCCGAGGGACGACGGCCGATCGTGTCGGTGCGATCAGGCTCCGGCTGCCGGGGCTCCCGCTCCGGAACCGCCGCGACGGCGACGGCGACGACGCGCCGGCGCGGGCTTGCCGTCGTGGTGCTCCTTGCCCGCACCGTCGTGGGTGCCGGCGCCCTCGGCGTCGCGGGGTGCCTTCTCGGACGATGCGTGATCGCCGGACGGGGCGGCAGCGGCATCCGCGCCCTCGGTGAACGTCGAGCCGACTTTGTCGTCACCTGACCCACCGCGGCGACGGCGGCGGCGGCGCGTGCCACCCTCGCCCGCGCCTTCGGCTGCGACATT
>NZ_JBHWTD010000115.1:0-8263 GCF_043427715.1 Microbacterium sp.
CTACTCTTCCGATCTTGACTGTAGGCGCGGAGCACACCGTCGACGGAGCGGTCGTAGATGACCTTCGCGAGGTGCTCGATATTCACCTGGTGAACGATGCCGGTGCCCGGGGGGACGACCTTGAAGTCGTCGAACGCCGTCTGGCCCCAGCGGAGGAACTGGTAGCGCTCACCGTTGCGCTCGTATTCGATCTCGACGTTGCGCTCGAGCGCGTTGTCCGAGCCGAAGAGGTCGGCGATGACGGAGTGGTCGATGACCATCTCGGCCGGCGACAGCGGGTTGATCTTGTTCGGGTCTCCCCCGAGGGCGGTGACGGCCTCGCGCATGGTGGCGAGGTCGACGATGCAGGGGACACCGGTGAAGTCCTGCATCACCACGCGAGCCGGGGTGAACTGGATCTCGGTGTTCGGCTCGGCGTTCGGGTCCCATTCGCCGAGGGCCTGGATCTGCTCCCGGGTGACGTTGGCGCCGTCCTCGGTGCGGAGCAGGTTCTCCAACAGCACCTTGAGGCTGAACGGGAGCTTCTCGTAACCGGCGACCGTGTCGATACGGAAGATCTCGTAGTCGGTGTCGCCGACTGTCAAAGTGCTTTTGGCACCGAAGCTGTCAACAGTGGACACGTGTGCTCTCCTTCATCGGCGGGCGCAGGCGCGCACGGCCTGCACTCCCATCTTCCCCGCGCTCGTCGTCGGCGGCTAGTGAGGCGCGCCTTACTCGTGGGCTGGAGGATTTATCTTGATATCAAGATAAATCTATCACGCAGTCGGGCGCGGGTAGATCCCCCGGACGGCGAGCCACGTGACGGCCACCATCGGCGCGAACAGCGGCAGGCCCATGATGAGTTTCAGAGTGCCGAGTGCGGCCACCTCACCCGCCAAATAGAGCGGGAACTGCACGGCCAGGCGCGCGAAGAACAGACCCGCCCAGGCGATCGCGAGCCAGAAGAACACCCGACGCTTCCGACGGTCGGCGCGCCACGTCACGCCCTCGTTCATGAGGAACCCGACCATCAGGCCGATGAGCGACCAGCCGATGAGCGCGGAGATGAGGAAGGCCGATCCGTACACCGCGTTCGTGATGAGCCCGGGGACGAAATTGTCCTCGCCACGGCCGGTGAACAGCGCCAGCGCCGCTGCGGCCGCGGCGGCGACCAGCCCTCCGAAGGCCGCGGCGATCGGTGAGCGCTGCAGCAGGCGGATCGCGGTGAAGACGACAGCCAGTCCCACGGACCCGGCCAGAGCGACGATGAGGTTCTGCGACGTGACCGTGTAGAGGATGACGAAGGCGAGGCCCGGCAGGACCGACTCGGCCACACCGCGCCAGCCGCCCATGGCTCGCCAGACCACGTGCCCGGTCGTCGCTTCGGCCTGCGGGTCCAGCCCCGCTTTCAGCGCCGCGCTGCCGAGCGCTTCGCCGAGGAGGTCCGAGGCCGACGGCGGCGGCGGGGGCGTGAGGTCCGGATTCCCGGACCCCGGCTCCCCCGGACGGACGGGATCGCTCATGCGCCGGGGGTGGCCGGCATCTTCAGCGGGATGAGATCACGCGGCGGCATGGGCGTGCCACCGCGCACCACGACGAGGGACCGGAAGAGGTCCTCGATCTGCGCGGCCGCTTCGAGGTCGCTCGCCGCGGCGCCGCCGATGACGCCACGGAGGAACCAGCGCGGCCCGTCGACACCGACGAATCGAGCGAGCCGCTTGCCGGCGTCGCCCTCTGCGCCCACGACGGGCACCTCGGCGAGCAGCTCGGGTCCGAGGGGACCTTCGCGCTCCTCCACACGCCCGCCCTGCTGACGGATCTGCTCACGGATCTGCGCGCGCGTCTCCTCCCAGAGTCCCGCCGAGCGAGGCGCGGCGAAGGGCTGCACCTGCAGGGTGGAGCCGGCGTAGTCCAGGCCGACGGCGACGATGCGCTTGGTCTGCTCCTCCACCTCCAGCCGGAGGTTGAGTCCCTCGCGCGGGAGAACCTTCACGCCGCCGAGGTCGATGTACGGCCGCACCGGATTAGCCTCGGTCTCGTCGAACGGGCCGTTCTCGGCGCGGTCTGCGGGAGCGGATTTCAGTGCGAGCTCATCGCTCATGCGGTGTGTCCTGTCGTGTAGCCGGTGGATCCGAAGCCGCCTTCGCCCCGCGCGCTGTCGGGCAGGGTCTCGACGGGAAGGAAAGTGACGCGCGGAAGCGCCATGATGATCAGCTGTGCGATCCGGTCACCCGGAGCGACGTCGAACGCGTTCGCGGCATCCGTGTTCAGCAGGGTGACTTTGATCTCGCCGCGGTAGCCGGCATCGACCGTTCCGGGCGAATTCAGCACGGTGATGCCGTGCTTCGCGGCGAGACCGCTGCGGGGGACGACGAACGCGACGTAGCCGTCGGGCAGGGCGATCCGCACGCCGGTGCCGATCTGTGCGCGCTCACCCGGTTCGAGGTGCGCGGACTCGGTGGCCACGAGATCTGCCCCCGCGTCGCCGGGGTGGGCGTACACGGGGACGTGGGCCGAGATAATGGGAACGTCCACGGAATCCATCACCCCCCGAGGCTAATGCACAACGTCGCCCCATCCACGCCCGCCTCCGCCGCCTACAAAGAGCGGCTGAGCCCGTCGCTGTGGATCCTCGCGAGCGCCGCCGTGTGCGCACCGATGGCCGCCATCGTCTTCAGCCCCATCGACGGCACGCTCGCCCTCGTCGTCGGGCTGATCGTCGGCGTCCTCATCGTGGTGACCCTCGTCGCGGCGGCGCCCACCGTCGCAGTGAAGGACGGCGTGCTCCGGGTCGGGCGCGCCCATATCGGCGTCGACCTGCTGGGCGCCCCGGAGGTGCTCACCGGCGAGGAGGCACGCGCCGCGCGCGGGCGTGAACTGCGTCGGGACGACTGGCACATGCTTCGCGGCGGCATCGACGGCGTCGTGCGCGTCGCGGTGCTGGACGACGACGACCCCGCCACGCACTGGGTGTTCTCGTCTCGCACACCCGAGCGGGTGGCGGCGATGATCACCCGCGCGCAGCGGGGCCGCTGATCCGTCAGGCCTTCGTCGGGCCGCACGGAGGGTTCGTCAGGCGCACTCGGTGCAGATGGCACCGATGGAGCTCTGGTGGTCGATCTGGGTGCGGTGCTTCACGAGGAAGCACTCGACGCAGGTGAACTCGTCGTCCTGCGGCGGCAGCACGACGACGTCGAGGTCGACGTCCGAGAGGTCGGCGCCGGGGAGCTCGAAGCCCGAGGGGTTGTCGGAGTCCTCGACGTCGACCGAGCCCGACATCTTGTCCGGAACGCGCTCCTTCAGTGCCTCGATCGACTCGCTGTCGTCTTCGGTCTTCCGGGGGGCGTCGTAGTCCGTGGCCATTTCTGGGATGTCTCAACTTTCGGGTGTTGCTGTGGTGGTTCGGCGGGCGGTGCGGGAAGCCCAGCCCGACTCGGGCGGGCATAGTTTGCATCACCGGCCCGGGAAAGGCAAATGTCGGTTCTCACCGTCACTTCTTTCAGGGGGATGCCAGCGCAAACTCGCGGCACGCCCGCGATATTCCCTCCCCCGCGAACGGGTCGTGCGACCATGGGCGCGGCAGGTCGACATGGGCCCACGCTGGATCTGGAGGACGTTCGCATGGAGCAGCTCAAAGTCATCGGCACCGAAGATGGTCAGCTGATGCTCGCGACGGAATCGGGCGACCGTTTCTCGCTGCCGATCGATGAGGCCCTGCGCTCCCAGTTGCGTCGCGTGCAGCGTGACGCCGAGCCCCGCGCCAACCGTCCGAGCCCTCGCGAAATCCAGGCGCACATCCGCGCCGGCATGTCTGCGGAAGAGGTCGCGGAGCTCCTCGGCGCACGCCTCGAGGACGTTCAGCGCTTCGAAGGGCCCGTCCTCGCGGAGCGCGAGCACATCGTCGGGCAGGCGCTCGCGGTGACCGTGCTCATCGGCGGCGAACTCGACCCCGGCGCGCAGCCGACGTTCGGCAACGCCGTGCGGGCCAAGCTCGCCGAGGCCGGAGCCACGGGTGAGCGGTGGACCAGCTGGCGCGAGCAGAACGGCTGGGTCGTGAAGCTGGAGTTCACGGCGAACGACGTCGACCATGACGCCCGCTGGAGCTTCGACCCCCGCCGCTCGACCCTGTCACCGCAGAATTCGGATGCCACACAGCTGTCGCGTCAGGGATCACTCCCCGAAGGTCTCATCCCCCGCCTGCGCGCTCTCGATTCCTCCGCCTTGAAGGATTCGTCCCGCTTCGACAGTGGCGCGTTCGGTGTCCGCGGTGCCGTGGAGCCGGAAGCGGACGCCGAGCCCGAGTCTCGCGGGGCCTCGTCGGCGGCCGTGCAGCAGGCGGCGATCAAGCGCGCTCCCGACGCTCCGGTCACCTCCGCGGAGACCGCTGACCTTCTGGAAGCTCTTCGTCGTCGCCGCGGTCAGCGCGAGCCGATGCCCACCGAGACCGCGCCGGAAGAGCGTTCCTCGTCGCCCGTCGCCCTGTTCGACGCCCTCGAGCCCGGCTACGAGCAGAAGTCGGCCGAGCCGGAGGCGCCCCAGGCGTCCGCTGACGTGGATGCCGATGCACCGACCGAGCAGACCCGCCGCAAGGGCCGCACCTCGATGCCGTCATGGGACGAGATCGTCTTCGGCGCCCGGACCGAGGACGGCTGAGCCGAACGGCTGACGCGGCCGACGCGCGTCAGCGCTCGGGCGCGAAAGCCCCGAGGCGCACCAGCGGCACGACGCGCTCCTGGTCGGTGAGCGAGCCGTGCTGGCCCACCATGTTCTGAGGCTTCTTGTCGGCATCCCGGTCGTCGTAGTACGCGACACCGGCACGCGCGGCGACGACCACGTCGCCGATGCGGGGCAGCACGTCCGGGTGCACCGGACCGAACAGACCCGCGGCGATCGCTTCGTCACGGGAGAGCACCCACGACCGTGAGGACTCCGACGCCCGCCACCGCTCGAGCACACCGTCGACGGCGCCGTCCTCCGCGTAGAGGTGCACCATCCGCGGCTCGCCTCCGACCAGGCGTACACCGTCCCACAGCGGATCGCCGTCGCCGATGAGAAGCTGACGGTGCCGCGGCACGTCGACCATCCCGTGATCGGCGGTGAGCACGGCACCGGCGGCCGAGCCGAGCGACGCGTCGAGATCGCGCGCAGCGGCGTCGACCTGCTCGAGCGCGGCCGACCATTCGTCGCTCTCCCACCCGCGCGCGTGGCCGATCATGTCGAGCTCGGGCACGTAGGCGTAGACCAGGGCCGACGGATGTCGCAGCGCCAACTCCGCGGCCATCTCGACGCGTTCGGCGATCGAGCCTGCACTGACGATCTCGGCTCCGCGGTTCAGCGCGCGCGTGAAGCCGCTCGAGACGTATACGGCCTTCGTGACGACGAACACGGGGCGCCCGGCGCGGGCCTCCCGCTCCCAGATCGGCTCGCTGCGCTGCCACGTGAGCGGATCGAGCCCGTCGGTCTCATATCCGCGAAGCTGATTGACGACCTCGTCCGTCCCGGGAACGCGGGCGCGATATCCGACCAGTCCATGCGCTCCGGGGCCCTCGCCGGTCAGGAGGCTCCCGAGGGCGGCGGCGGTGGTCGAGGGGAACACCGTGCGCGCGGCATCCTTCTTCGTCATCCGCTGCGTGAGGAAACGGGCGTGCCCGGCACGCGCGGTGAGATTCGAACGGCCGAGCCCGTCGACCAGCAGCACGACGGCCGAGCGAGCCGGCGCGAACCACGACGACTGCCCCGCCAGAGCGGCCAGGACATGCGGGACGACGCCGGTGAGGCTCCGGGCTCCAGGCGGGTCCACGGGTAGGCTGAGAGACATCCGGGCAAGTCTTCCACACGGCACGACGGCCCCTGTCCCGACGCATGCGCCGGGCGACTGACCCCCTCACCCGAGACCGATCGAGGACATGGCAGCTTCGCGCACCCCCTCCACTCCGCCCGTCGACGAGCGCATCGAGGACATCGACCTGGCCGAGGAGATGCAGGGATCGTTCCTCGAGTACGCGTATTCGGTGATTTACTCGCGAGCGCTGCCGGACGCCCGCGACGGCCTGAAGCCCGTGCAGCGTCGCATCCTGTACCAGATGGCCGACATGGGCCTCCGGCCCGACAAGGGCCACGTCAAGAGCGCCCGCGTCGTCGGTGAGGTGATGGGAAAGCTCCACCCGCACGGTGACTCCGCCATCTACGATGCACTCGTCCGCCTCGCGCAGAGCTGGTCGCTGCGCGTGCCGCTCATCGACGGGCACGGCAACTTCGGCTCACTCGACGACGGCCCCGCCGCCCCGCGGTACACGGAAGCGCGCCTGGGCCCGGCGGCTCTGGCGCTCACCGAGAACCTGGACGAGGACGTCGTCGACTTCGTCCCGAACTACGACGGTCAGTTCCAGCAGCCCGATGTTCTCCCGGCTGCCTTCCCCAACCTGCTTGTGAACGGTGCGACCGGCATCGCGGTCGGAATGGCCACGAACATGGCACCCCACAACCTCATCGAGGTCGTCGGCGCCGCCGTGCACCTGCTCGAGAACCCTGAGGCGACCCTCGACGAGCTCATGGAGTTCGTGCCGGGCCCAGACCTGCCCGGTGGCGGCGTCATCGTCGGTCTCGACGGCATCAAGGACGCCTATGCGACCGGGCGTGGGTCCTTCCGCACCCGCGCCAAGGTCTCGGTCGAGCCGCTCGGCCCCCGCCGGACGGGTCTGGTCGTCACCGAGCTGCCCTACATGGTGGGCCCCGAGCGTGTCATCGAGAAGATCAAGGATGCCGTCAACTCGAAGAAGCTCACCGGGATCGCGGACGTCACCGATCTGACCGACCGCAACCACGGCCTGCGCCTGGTCATCGGCATCAAGACCGGCTTCGACCCGAACGCCGTGCTCGAGCAGCTCTACCGGCTGACACCGCTCGAGGACTCGTTCGGCATCAACAACGTCGCCCTCGTCGAGGGACAGCCGCAGACGCTGGGCCTGAGGGACCTGCTGCGGGTCTACCTCGACCACCGCATGCAGGTCGTGACGCGCCGCAGCCGGTACCGTCTCGCCCGCAAGCAGGAGCGCCTGCACCTCGTCGAGGGTCTTCTCATCGCGATCCTCGACATCGACGAGGTCATCCAGGTGATCCGCTCGTCCGATGACAGCGAGCAGGCTCGCTCGCGCCTCATCGATGTCTTCGACCTGTCACAGGTGCAAGCCGAGTACATCCTCGAACTGCGACTTCGCCGTCTGACCAAGTTCTCGCGCATCGAGCTCGAAGCGGAGCAGGACGCGTTGAAGGCGGAGATCGCCCGCCTGGAAGAGCTCCTCGGCAGCGACTCGCTTCTGCGCGCGCAGGTCGCGACCGAGCTGGATGCCGCGGCCGAGGCGTACGGCACGCCGCGGCGGACCCTGCTGCTCAACGGCGGCCCCGTCGCGCCCCGCTCTCGGAAAGCCGCCCCCGCCGACCTCCAGATCGCCGATGCCCCGTGCCGGGTCTTCCTCTCGGCGACAGGCCGCATGGTGCGCGCCGAGTTCGTTCCCGATGTCGAGGGCGGCGGCATCGTCCCGCCCTCGCGGCGCGCGAAGCACGACGCGATCCGGTCGGCCGTGGACACGACCACCCGTGGCGACGTGGGCGCGGTCACCTCCACCGGCCGCCTCGTTCGCTTCTCCCCCGTCGACCTGCCCTCGGTGCCCGCGAACTCGGTGCAGCTGGGGGCCGGAACGAAGGCGGACGCCTACGTCGGTATGGCCCCCGGCGAACACGTCGTCGCGATCGTCCCGCTCACCGGCGATGCCCCGATCGCCCTGGGCACGGCGCAGGGCGTGGTGAAGCGGGTCATGGCCACCGAGCTCGCCCCCGGCAAGCCGGACGCGGAGATCATCGCACTGAAGCCGAAGGACACCGTCGTCGGCGCCGCCCTCGCACCCGACGACACCGAGCTGGTGTTCGTCACGAGCGACGCTCAGCTGCTGCGCTTCGGAGCCGACGCGGTCCGCCCGCAGGGTCGCGCCGCGGGCGGCATGGCCGGCATCCGCCTTACGGCCGGGGAGCGTGTGATCTCCTTCATGGCAGTTCGCGCGACCGATGACACGGTCGTCGCGACGATCGCCGGGTCGTCGCAGGCGCTGGCTGGAACGGATCCGGGCTCGGGCAAGGTCTCCGATTTCACCGACTTCCCACCCAAGGGGCGCGCCACCGGAGGCGTCCGCGCACAGCGCTTCCTGAAGGGCGAAGACACGCTGACCCTCGCGTGGATCGGCGACGAGCCGCGCGCGGTCGGCCCCGACGGCGCCGTGCGCACCCACAG
>NZ_JBHWTD010000116.1:0-4887 GCF_043427715.1 Microbacterium sp.
ACATCCTCGCCAAGAGCAGGCTCACCCTCGTCGCCGACACCGGCACGGAGGAGGTGAACACCGACAGCACCCTCGAGCTCACCGCCTGAACCATCAACAGATCGAAGGAACCCGAACTACACCACTCCCTGGGACTTGACCGTCTCAGTTGATGACTGGTAGCTGAATTCAGCGGGAAACGCTGCGCCCGCGGGTTGAATCGGCGCTGTTGCGCGAGCAACAGCGGGAAGTGTGGGGGAACTGCCGCCCGCGAGGAGTTTTCGAGTACCGCCGGTCAAACCACGAAGCAGCACATCGCCGGCTACGGCCGCGCGACGGAACAACGCCTCATCTTCCGTGAAGGGAATCCGCACGCCGTCATGAGCGATGTCCTCTCGTAAGCGCTCCGCGAATGCAGCAGTCCCTGTCAGAGCGAATACGTAGGCAATGATCTCGTCAGGGGTGACGGGAGACCCATAAACCTCGCTGAGCCGTTTCACGAGTTCAGGATTAACGTTGGCGCCCTTGGCGCCCCGTCTTTTGGGGAGCACGATTCCGCCGCGGTTGTTGGTGCCATTGAGGTCCGGTACTGCGCGGTGAGCAATCAGGGCGGGGCCCTCGGTGGTTTCAGCATCCACCGTTGTGAAAAACACTTGCTCCTCGTCGGCGGTCAGCCACAGCGCGGGCCGGGGCATATCAATCACGCGGGCGTCAGCAACGCACCATTGTTCATCAAAAGCGCGGAACCCGATCCGCCGCACTCCATCGGGCTCAGCGCCGGGGGTGAGGTTAGCTATCGCGGGTAGGCGCAATCCTGGAGTGTTGAAGGATCCATATTCGCGAACCGGGTCCGCATCGCGGGATTTCTTCAGTAGCGCAAGTCGCTCTGCTTTCGGCGCGGCGACGAGCATGTCCCATCGCTTGCGCGCCAACTCTGCCGTCTCCGCAACGGGCCAGGAACGGCTGAACTGGATGCCGCGTGCAGTCCACGGGAAGACATCCGTAATCGGCGTCCAGGTCGCATATTCCGTGCCGGAGTCTGGTGTAAGAGGCGCGAGCGGGTCGGGGGCTGCGGGAAGGAGCGTCCATTCTTCGTCTAGCGAAGCGAGGGTTTCGAACTTACTTGCACGTGAGCCCCTCAGGCTCCGAAAGCGGATTTCTGGGTCTTGCCCCACCCGGTCCTCTCGCCGCACACACAAGGCAACAGCAACGGGCGTCCGGATACCCTCGAAAACGTTCTCGTCCCCACGTGCGGCGGCCCGAGAATCCCCGCCGAGGTCGGTGATCCATATGTGCGTGAACTGCTCCCGAAGTGTCGCGCGCAGGCCTCCGAAGGCGGGTCCGGTCAAGTATGAGGACGCGGTTACGAAGCAGACGATCGAGTTGCCGAGATGTTGCTCGGTGGCCTTCCAGATGCCCCATCGCCAGAAGTAGACGAAATCGTTGTACAGCTGGAGTGATTGCTGAGCGCGTGTCGTCGTATCCAGCCGGTCGAGGAATGTGCTCAGCAGTCCGGTGGAACCGGGCGTCGCGCCATAGCGGACCATGCCGCCCTTACGTCGCGCAGCCGCCCCTGAACCGGTGGTATCCCGGTCGTATGGCGGATTGCCAATCACGACGGTCACGGGGGTGGCGGCGGACTTCACCACGCTGGCACGGATCTGCTCCTCGACGAGACGTTGTTCGAAGATTGGGATCGTTGCGCCGGCGTCGCTGCTGACGCCCTCGGTGAGCGTGTCTGTGAGGAGCACGTTGACCCCCTTTGCGGGTGGGGATCCGCCGGCTTCGGCAACCGCCCGTGACAACCGAAGATGAGTAACGGCGTATGGGCCGACGAGAAACTCGAAGGCATATAGATTCTTAGCGACCTGCGTTGCCACCTCAGCTGCGAATCCCGGCCCGCCCCAGTGCGTAGCGTTCGCCACGGCAAGTTCAAGAGCGGCCAGCGGGAAGGTTCCGGTCCCCGCGGCGGGATCGAGCGTTACGACGGAAGGATCCCCGAATCCGTCAACGCGGCCAAGGTGGTCGCGCAGCGCACGGTCTGTCGCCCCCACCATGTAGCGGACGAGTTCGATGGGCGTGTAATAGACGCCTCTGTTGTTGCGTTGCACCGGGTCGTATGCGGCGAGGAAATCTTCGTAGAAGTACAGCCACGGGTCTTTGTGCTTACCGAGGCGTGTGGCATCGACTGCGTCGATGAGCCGTTCGAGCAGTCCGGCAGGCAACGCGATGGCTGTACGTACGGCCGGCTGTCCCAACACGCGGAGACTCTGCGCGAGGAGAGCGTGGTCGGCGTCAAGTTCCGATGCGGCCGACTCAGCACTCAGGGGCGAGGTCGCACCCTCTAGCCGCGCGAGAAGCAGCGCATACGTGAACGTCTGCGCGTAGCCATCCGCGAAACCCGCTTCGTCGACGTCAGGAAAGAGCGTGGTCTGCCACTCGCCCATCAGCTTGCGGAGGATCCCGTTTGCTTCAACGTCTGCGAGGACTTCATTCCGCAACAGGCGAGTTACTGGCGCTAGCGCCTGTGCGAGAGCCTTGGGCGACGACGGTACAGTCGGCGCCCAGTCCAGAAAGTCGAGCAGTAGGTCGAGCAGGGCCGTCATGCTCTCTTCATCAGCCTGGACACCGGTCGGGTCGAGAAGGTCCACTTTGAGGTCCACCCGCGACCGCGCGAGAACCCCGGATCGAAATAATGACCACTGCGTCCCGTCCGTGTAGATGAGATTCGGGATCGCCTGGAACCGTGTCCACTGGTCACGGCTGTGCTTGTCGCGGAAGCGGCGGGGATCGGCGCCGAGCCCCGGCGCCTTGAGCTCTACGCTCCCCACGGGCAGCTGATCAGACTCGATGCCAAGATCGGGTCTCCCTGCGATGCCGTCGATCCGCACCTCTGTCCGGTACGTAATGTTCAGATCCGCTGCCACGCCGGCTGCTTGCACCACGTTCCCGACCGGCGCTTTGAGTTGATCCTCGGGTTGCGCGATGGTGAAGGACGCGTAATTGGCTCGCAGGCCAGCGATGGCATTGGTGAGGTGGCTGAAGAACCCGCTGCGCTGCTCCTCAGTGAGCGCGGCTGACCGCCAGGGCAGGGGTGTGGCGTCTAAGGTCACGTGCAACTCCCGGAGGTCATGCCTTCTTATCGAGGTGGTCCAGGATCATCACTAGATCTTCGGCATCCTCAGCGCCGTACATCTGCATTTCCTGAAGCTTTCCGTCACCATCCACAGCGCCGAGCCTACTCACGAGGGACTTAGGAGCCTCTCCCCTTCGGGCGCACCACAAACCACTCGACGGTCGGTGTCCGATAGGGGATCGGCTTGCGGGCGCCGCTCGATGGGCGAACATGCGCGCCTGATCGAAGCAGCGGGTCCTCGACAGGGACGCAGTTCGGGATCCCGCTCCGAACTTGTTGCAGGGGCCCGTCCGGTTCGCGTGGTTAGTGTGTGGCGCCGAGTTCGACGAGGAGGACTCCGCCGACGACGAGGGCGATGCCGGCGGCCATGATCCAGGTGAAGGGTTCGTCGAAGAGCAGTTTGCTGAGGATGGCGGTGAGGGCGACGCCGGATGCTGCCCAGATGCCGTAGGCAACGCCGAGGCCCATTCCGGCGCTCAGGGTGAGGGACAGGAATGCGAAGGCGGCGAGGTAGCCGATCGCGACGCCGGCGATCCAGATCTTCTTGCCGTGTGTGGCCATGCGCAGTGCGAGGGTGCCGGCGACTTCGAAGAGGATCGCGCCGATGAGGAACAGCCAGGCCATCAGAGTGCCTCTCGCTTCTTGGCGGCTCGTTGGGAGCCGAGCTCGATGGTGAGGACGCCGAGGATGATCAGCGCGATCCCGCCCAGCATCACGGGGGTGAGTGCTTCACCGAAGATGACCGCGGACAGGATGGCGGTGAGTGCGACACCGGAGGCGCCCCAGATCCCGTATGCGACGCCGAGCGCCATCCCCTGCCGCAGAGTGAGGGAGAGGAACAGGAAGGCGCTGATGAATCCGGCTGCCACGAGTGCGTACCAGGCGGGGTGGTCGAGTGCCGCCTTCAGGGAGAGGGAGCCGGCGGCCTCGCTGAGGATCGCGCCGACGAGGAAGAGCCACTTCTTCATGCTTCGACTTTCGAGAGGAGTTCATACGCAGCCGCGAGGATCACGGCCCGTTCGTCGGGTGTGGGGATGTTGATGCCTGTGGCGCCGGCGAACCAGGCGCCGTCCGCGAGCAGCCGAACAGCTGTGATGTATCCGCGCTCAGGGAGCGCCAGCTGCTCGAGGCCCACGAACCAGGTCGAGATCCGCTCCGCCCACCGGGCGGTGAGCTCTTGGCGCAGGCGGGGGTCGGTGAGCATCACGATGTCGGCAGGGTCGGGTTCACGGGTGACGCAGGCCTCGACGTAGATGCCCGCTCGCTCGCGCATTGTCGAGCCCTGGAACGGGGATGTGAGCCGGGCGTCCATCTCGCGCTGCCACTCGTCGGCGACGTGATCGACAAGGCCGAGCATGAGCGCTTCCTTCGTTCGGAAGTGATACATCAGACCCGGTTTGGACAGCCCGGAAGACTGCGCCACCGAGTCGAACGAGATCGCCCCACCGCCACGGATGATGTCGAGAGCGTGCGCGAGGATCTCTTCACGCGAGTTCGATGCCATGCATCTACTTTACCATCCGGTTGGTTAAGCGCGCCTCCGGCATGTTCATAGCGGAGAGCTGCTGCCCCGCCGGGCTCGATAACGGAACTGCCCGTTTAGGGATCGCTCAATGAGACAACGGACATGCCTGTGGAGTTCGTCGCTCTTTGGCGGCGTTCTGTGATGGCTTTGCGTCGCTAGTTTCCGATGACGAGGATGCTGGCCGCGGCTTCAACGACGTCGTCGGTGATCGTGTCGAGCTGGTTGATCTTTAGTACCCGGGTGATCT
>NZ_JBHWTD010000117.1:0-6103 GCF_043427715.1 Microbacterium sp.
TGACTGCGGCTTCGGCGGCGGCGAGGTCGTCGTCGCTGACCGGCTCCGCGTCGGCGACGGCGGGAGCGGGGTGGGCGGTGGACCCGCAGACGGCGCACGGCTCCCCCGGTGCGAGCGCGGCGGCGAGCTCCCCGGCGTAGCCGCGCAGGCGACGGTGCAGCAGGTCTTTGACGGTGGCGACCGCCCGCTCGGAGGCGACGCTCGCCTCGGCGTAGCGGGCGTCGGCGTCCTGCGACGCGCGGGCTTGCCGGACCGCCCGCTCGGCGGCATCCTTCTGCGCGAGCAGCACCTCACGACGCGCGGTGAGCGCCTCCACCCGGCCGGCGCCCTCCCGAGCGGCGGTGAGCTCTTGGGACACCACGATGCGGCGGGCAGGCACCTCAGCGAGCTGCACCTCGATCGCGGCCCGCGCGGTCTCCAGTCCTTCGATCTGCGCGGCGCGGTCCGTGATCTCGGAGTCGAGCGACTGCACCGCCTGTTCGCGCGCGAGCGCGGACTGCGCGCGGGCGAGGTCGCCGGTCAGCTGCTCGATGACCGCCGCAAGGTCGTCGTCCGCCGACCCACCGACGAGCTGCCAGTGCTCCTCGGCGGTGGTGACGGCCGCGTCCGCGGCGGCGAGCTCGACGGCCGCTCGCTCAGCGGCGTCGACGGCGGAGCGGAGCCCCTCCGCCCCGCGGGCGAGATCGAGGCGGGCACGGATGGCGTCGACCGCCACCTGCTCCGCCTCGCGGGCGGCGAGGTCGGTGCGGGCGGCGGCGAGGTCAGCGAGCAGCTTCTCGGCCCGCGACAGGTCTTGGTACGTGATCGCCGCTGCGTCGGCAGCGGCGGCGGCCGCGAGACGCTGGTTGCCGGTGACCTCGACGCGGTACTCCGCGCGACCGAGGGCGCGGTCGAGCGCGCTCCGCCGCGAGGGGAGATCATCGGGGGCCCGTTCCCCATCCTCGTCACCCGCGAGGCCGTGGGTGTGCACGTCGCGTTCGGCGACATCGAGCAGAGTCCGCGCCTGCGTGCTGACACCCTCGAGCGCCTTCTGCGCGTCGCGGCGGCGCTGTTCGAGGCGCTCCTTGTACTCCTCGAACCGTCGGGTGCCGAAGAGGGTGCGCAGGAGCTGCTGGCGCTCGTTGTTCGGGGCGAGCAGGAACCGGGAGAACTTGTTCTGGGCGAGGAGGATGACCTGCTGGAACTGCGCGGCGCTCAGCCCGAGCACCTCGTCGAGGAGCTGCCCCACCTCACGAAGCTTCGCCGCTCGGCCGATCCACACGCCGTCCACGAGCTCGTCGAGCTCGGCACGCGCCTTCTCCGTCGTGAGGCCGCCGCCGCGCTGGGCGGGCCGCTCGTACTCGGGCGAACGCGTGATGCGCCACCGTTTCCCCGCAACGGTGAACTCCAATCGGACCTCGGTCGGATCCGACAGGTGGCTGTGGTCGCTGCGGAGCCGCTTCTCGCTGCCGTCATAGCGGGGCACGCTGCCGTAGAGCGCAAAGCTGACCCCGTCGAGGATGCTGGACTTGCCCGCCCCGGTGCGACCGGTGATTAGGAATAGCCCGTCGCGATCGAACGCATCGAAGTCGACGGTCTGCGTCTGGCGGAACGGCCCGAACCCGGTGAGCTCGAGGCGGTGCAGCTTCACGCGTGAGACTCCTGCAGCACCCGCTCGTCGAGGATCTCCGCGAGCAGTTCGGCCTCGCGCTCGGAGGCGCCCTCGCCGGCCCGCACGTGCTCGAGGAAGGCCTCCACGAGTTCGCGGTCGCTGCGCGCGGCGCGCACCCGCTCGACGTACGTCGCCGTCGGGCTCGCCGCAGTCACCGCCGGGGTGTGCGCGACGCGCGCGCAGTGCGGGAAGCGCTGCTGCAGGCGGCGGAGCGGGTCGGCCTGCGGCAGGTCATCGGTGTACTCCACGCACACCCACGCGTCCGCGTGCGCCGCGTGCGCGGCATCCGTCAAGATCTCTTCAAACGGGCCCCGGAGGGTCACGAGCGCGCGCGGCACCGGAAGACCCAGCCACTGCGCACCGGCGAAGCCGTCAGCGTCGAGCTCGACGAGCCACGACCCCCGGGGCTTGTCGCCCTCGCCGAAGCTGTAGTGCAGCGGGGCGCCCGCGTAGCGGACCCGCTCGCTCACCTGCTGCCGCCCGTGGATGTGGCCGAGCGCCATGTAGTCGACGCCGTCGAAGGCCGACACCGGCACGAGGTCGAGACCGCCCTGCTGGATGTCGCGCTCGAGGTGCGGGGTCGGCTCGACACCGGCGACGAAGGAGTGCGCGATGGCGACGGAACGGCCGCCGCGGACAGCGAGGTCGGTACGGACGAGGTCCATCGCGTGACCGAGCACGGCGGCCTGCGTGCGCGCCCCCGCCCAGCCGCCCTCGCGGTGCCGCAGGAGCGCCGGCTCGAGGTACGGGATGCCGTAGAAGTGCACCGGCCCGTGCGCGTCGGCCACCGTCACCGGCGTGCTGATGCGGTCGGGATCGGTGAGCACGTGGATGCCCTCGCGGAGCAGCCCCGCCTGGAAGCCGAGGCGCGCCGCCGAGTCGTGGTTTCCGCTCGTGACGATGACGGTCGCGCCGGCGTCGGCGAGGCCGCGAAGGGTGTCGGTGAGGAGCGTGTAGCAGGATGCCGCGGGGGTCGCCGAGTCGAACACGTCGCCGGCGACGATGACGACGTCGACCGCGTGCTCGCGCACCTGGGAGGTCAGCGTCTCGAGCACGCCGCGCAGCGCGTCGAGCGTGGAGTGACCGTGGAAGGTCCGCCCGATGTGCCAGTCGGAGGTGTGCAGGATTCGCATGTCTTCACGGTATGCGGGGCCTCCGACATCGCCGCTCAGGCGTGCGGGCGAGCGGTGATTCCGCGCGCCGCGAGGTGGGCGCGATCGGCTCAGTGCGTGGGCGTGGGGGTTCCCCGTCGGCGCGCGCCGAGGAGGTCGATGGCCGAGATCAGCAGAGCGAGCGCGATGAATCCGCCGGCGGCCGCCATGCCGTATGCGTAGGCGTCGTGGTAGACGGCGAAGGTGTCGCGGCCGAGGTCCGCTTCGCGGTAGATCGTCGCGTAGAAGAGGGACAGGCCGATGGCCGTTCCCACTGACGTGCCCACGCGCTGTCCGAGCTGGCCCACGGAACCGGCGAGCCCGCCCTGGCGGACCGGGATCTCTGCGAGCGTCAGCGTCTGGTTCGGCGCGATGACCAGGCCGCCACCGGCGCCCGCGACCAGCAGCACCGCGGCCATGCCGTAGGGCACCGTCTCGGGCGACATCGTGTACGCCACGACGGCGAGAGTGGCGACGCTCACGAGCACGACGGCGAGACCGAGGGTCACCAGGGGCCGACCCAGCCGGTTCACGAGGACGCCGCCGTAGTAGGAGGTCACCGCGCTCGCAACGGCGAAGCCGATGGAGACCATGCCGGCGAACACCGGCGAGATGCCGACGCCGGTCAGCAGGAAGAGGGTCGTCAGCAGGAACAGCGACGGGACGGCGGTGAAGTACGCGACCGCGACGAGGGTGCCGTTGCGGAAGGAGGGGATGCGGAACATCCCGAACGGGATCAGCGGCTGCTTGCCGGATGCCGCGTAGCGCCGCTCCCACGCGTAGAACGCCGCCGCAAACACGGCGAAGGCGATCAGCAGCCACCACCGGGCGGGGTCGTCCTCCGGCGAGCCCGTCGTGAACAGGAAGGGCCACATCAGCGCGAGCACCGTCAGGGCGAACAGGACGATGCCGACGGGGTCGAGCTGCAGCCTGCCGGCGGTCGCCTTCCGCGTCTGCGGCAGCAGCAGGATGACTCCCGCGAGCACGATGAGGCACAGCGGTACGTTGATCCAGAAGATCCAGCGCCAGTCGCCGACGGCGACGAGCACGCCCCCGAGGGTGGGGCCGAACGCCGTCGCGATGCCGATCGTCGCACCGAAGAGACCGAACGCGCGGCCGCGCTCCTTCCCGACGAACAGCTGCTGGATGGTGCCCATCACCTGCGGCATCTGGATGCCGGCGGCGATGCCCTGGAGGAGGCGCGCGGCCAGCAGGACCTCGACGGTCGGCGCGAGTGCGCACAGCGCGCTCGCGAGGGTGAACAGTCCGAGACCGAGGACGAACAGGGTCTTCCGCGACCGCTGATCGCCGAGGCGTCCGAACGGGACGAGCGCGAGACCGAAGGAGAGGATGTACCCCGAGACGACGAGCTGCAGCTGGGTCGAGGAGGCGCCGAGGGACTCCTCCAGAGACGGCAGCGCGACGTTGATCTTGCTGAGGTCGAGGATCGTGAACGCGGCGACGGAGACGCAGACCCAGAAGGCCCGCCAGCGGTGCGTGGGAGAGAGCGGGATGCTGGCGGTGTTCGGGTCTGTCATAACCGTCCCAGGCTAGTCGTCCGCGGGGACCGCGAGGGTCGCCGGGCGGCGTCAGGCAATACGCTCGAAGGATGACCGACCTCCCCGCCACCGTACTGACGGAGGAGTTCGAGGCCCACGGATGCCGGATCATCGCCGAGCGCGCCGGCGCGGAATCCGCCGAGGTCACCTACGTCCTCGTGCACGGCATCGGGATGGGTCGCCGCGTCTTCGGCGACCTGGTGGCGCAGCTGCAGGAGAGCGCACTGATCGCCGCCGTTGACCTGCCCGGCTACGGCGACGCCCCCGAGCCGCCGCGGACGCCGACGATCGAGCGGATGGCAGACCTCATCGCGGACTACATCCGCCACCTCGACCGCGGCCCGGTCGTGCTGGTGGGCCACTCGATGGGGTCGCAGGTCGCCGCGGAGGTCGCGGCGCGGCATCCCGAGACCGTCTCGCACCTCGTCCTGGTCGCCCCGACGGTCGACCGGCACGCGCGGCATCCGGTCCTCCAGTTCGGGCGGCTGCTGGCCGACATCTACGACGAGAGCCCCAAGGTTCTCTACCTCGGGGCTCGCGAGTATCTTCGGGCCGGGCCCAACCTGCCCGCGAAGATCCGCGCCATGTTCCGACACCGGCCCGAGCTCATCTACCCGAAGGTGCAGGCGCCGGCCCTCGTCATCCGCGGGGGCGTCGACCGACTCTCCCCGCGGCGCTGGTGCGAGGAGGTCGCCGCCGCACTCCCCGACAGCCGCATGGCGGTGGTGGCGCGTCGCGGGCACGAGACCCTCATCGCCGATGCCGCGGACGCCGCCGCGGCGATCCGCTCCTTCGTCGCGGAGACCGCTCAGACCTGATCGGCCTGCTCGTCGGTCACGATGTCGGGGTCGAGGCCCTGCTGGATCTCCGCGCTCTCGACGAACGAGTCCGACGCCCCATCGGGGGTGCCATCGGGTGAGAGGAAGGCGGGCTCGCCGCTGCCACCCCGATCGACCTCATCGGCCTGCTCCTTCTCGGCGTTGGTGACCGGACCGCCACCGGGCGCGGCGACGTCGCCGTCATCCCAGCCGCCCGCCGGCTCCGCGTTCACGGTGCCGTCGTTCACGGTGTCGCCGGGGGTGTGCTCGCTGTCCATGCTGACTCCTCTGTTCGCGGGTCAGTCTCGGCCCCGTCGCCCGCTCCTGCGACAGGGTTGACCGCGGCGCGGCTCAGGAGTAGCGACCGGGTCAGCTCGCGCGGCGGGTGTGCAGCAGCGCGCCGTGCTCGGGGTGGGCGTCGAACCAGTCGGCGACGTACCAGCAGACCGGGATGACGGTACGGTCGCCGCGCGCTTCGAGATCGGCGACGGCACGGGCGACGACCTCTGCCGCGTAACCCTGCCCTCGGAAGGTGGGGATCGTGAACGCGCGGGTCAGCGCGACGGTGCGGCCGTCGTCGTTGTAATCGAGCACGCTGACCAGGTCATCGCCCCGGTGCAGGGTGTACCGCGCGGCATCCTTCTCGTCCGTGAAACGGAGATCGCTCATGTCTCCACGGTACGCTGGTCGGCCGACACCGGCGCGCGACGGACCGATCTGCCCGGGCGCGACGGGCGCCTTCGGGCGGGATTGAGCAATGTGTCACATTCCGTCACGAAACCGCCGGCGGTTTCAGAGTCCTAGCGCAACACCTCGTCGAGGAGGTTCGTTGTGTCGAGGAAGATTCCGTGGGCGACGCGGGCGGGCGCGGTTCGAGGGCTGATCGCGGGTCGTTCTGCGATCGAGTTCGCGCCGACTCTGGGT
>NZ_JBHWTD010000118.1:0-10369 GCF_043427715.1 Microbacterium sp.
CACCACCTTCAACCCGCTGATCGCCGCCATCTTCAACGCCGACGCGATCACGGCCGACGTGTGGGAGGGCGAGACCACCTCGTCCGCCCCCACGGCGGGCGTCGACGCGGAGGAGTTCGAGAAGGCCGCGGCGGCTCTCAAGGAGGCCCACGCCACCATCGAACAGCTCCGTGCCCGCGTGGCCGAGCTCGAGGCTGCCGCCGACGGCGACGTCAACGGTGACGACGCCGACGTCAAGGGCCCGTACGACGACCTCGACGTCGACGCGCTCAAGGCCGAGATCGACAAGCGCAACGAGGACCGTGACAAGGAGTCGCGGATCGACAAGCGCGGTGGCCAGGACAAGCTCGTCGCTGCCCTGGTCGCTGACGACGAGGCCCAGGAGAGCTGATGGACAACCCTGCCGGCCACGCCGACCTTGAAGCGCTCGGGTACGACGGTGGCAAGACCGCCGCTGTGCAGGAGCGCTGGCTCGGCGTGGCTTGGCGGGCGTTGCAGCATGAGCCCGGCGTCCCGGACATCCCGGCCGCGATCGAAGCTGGCACCCTCGACGTCGACGTCGTCATCGACATCATCTGCGCTGCTGCGCTGCGGGCGCTGAACAACCTCGACGGCAACGTCTCCGAGGACGTCGCGATCGACGACTACCGCGAGTCCTGGCGCAAGGCCGAGTCCACCGTCTCCAACGACATCTACTTCACGGCCGCCGAGAAGCGCCGCCTCACCCCGGCATGGGACTACGGTGGCGGGTACATCGGTTCGATCAAGTACTGCTGATGGACACCGCTGGTCTGCCGACCCGGCTCAAAGCCCGCCTCCAGCGGGGGCGTGCGATGGCTGAGGCACGCATGGGTGCCGTCAACGGTGGCTCCAGCGCGGTCGTCAAGCGCTTCGCCGGCTTTGAGCCGCCCGATGAGAAGGGCCACGAGGCTGAGTCGTGGGTGGTCATCCACTCCGGCCCCATGCGCCTTGCTGGCGTCCGCGGCGGCGCCTCCCCGTCGCGCACCGAGACCCCTCCCGGCGGCGAGGTGCAGGTGGCGCAGCGCATCGCCCACTTCCCCGCCGGCACCGAGACCTTCGAGGACGGCGACGTCATCGAGATCGTCGCCGGCGAGTCGGCCGGCAGTGCATGGCGGGTCATCGAGGCCGCCCGCGCTGACCAGCAGACGGCCTACCGCGTGCCGGTCACGGCTCACCCCTGAGGAGGCGTCATGCAGATCCGCGTCATCGGCGGCGTGGGCGACCTCGCCCGCGACTTACGCCAGATCGCTACGCAGGCGCCCAGCGACATCCACAGAGTGGTACGCCACGGAGTTCGCGTCGGCAATGCGCTCGCCAAGAGCAATGCACGCTCAACGGCAGGCGCCCACGGCAGGCACTACCACAAGGCGTTCTCGGCCGAGATGAAGGTCAATGGCCTCGGCGGCCTGCACGCCGGCGAGTACGGACCCGACTCATCCAAGCCCCAGGGCGGGATGTCGTTCGAGGGCGGGTCCCGCAACCAGCCGCCCCACAACGACTTGGCGAAGTCCGCCGACATCGTTGGCCCTGCGCTGTACGGCGAGGCCAAGCGCCTTCTCGATCGGTGGTTCTGGATGTGAGCGACGAGGCTGCCCAGTTCGCGGCGATCAAGGCCCTGCTGCCAGATCTCCCCATCTACGACTACGGCCGGGTCCCCGGCATGAAGAACGCCGCAGGGACGACCAACCCTGGCGCCACGCCTGACGTGTACGGCCTGTTGTCCATTGAGCGGCGCTACATCCCGCAGGAGGGTACGCGCATCGGCCGCACGCAGCGTCTCGGCTACCGCGTCGCACTGCGCATTGTCGCCCGCTCTGCCTCGGAGTGCCGCGTCGCCGCCAAGCGATCGTCCGACACCATCGACGGCACGTCGCTGTCCCTGGTGGGCCGGAAGTCAACCCCCCTGCACCACGAAACCAGCACGCCGCCGGAGATCGACGACGGCTGGTATTCCGCGCTGCACCAGTGGACCTACGCCCTCTAGGAGGCAACCGATGTCCCTCGTTCGTGTCCGCACCAACGGCCTGGAGTTCAACGTGGGCGCCGCCCACGCCGAAGCCAACGGGCTGGAGGTGCTCGACGAGTCCCCTCGCTTCCGCGACGGCTCCCTGCGCCCGGTGACCCGGCTCAAGGGGCGCAAGCGGAAGCCCCGCGTTTCGGTCGCCGAGGCGGCCGAGAAGAAGGCCGAGAAGACGGCCGCCAACCCCACCACCGACTCCAAGGAGTAACCAATGGCTGTCGAGCTTCCTCCCACCACGACCGCGCTGGCCAACCAGCTGATCGTGTTCCTAACCACCCCGCCGGCTGCGTCGAGCGGCATCCCGACCGTCGCCGAGGTCAACGCTGGGCTGGCTGCCCAGTGCTTCATCTACGGCAACTTCAACGTGACCCCGACCCAGAACACGGGTGAGGGTCCGCGAAAGAACTGCCGACCCAACGCGCCCACGAACCTCGGCATCGTCACCTACCCGGCGACGGAGCTTCAGTACAGCTATATGCCGCAGGAGCTCGGCGCCCCCGGCGCGGACGGCAACGAGCTCTACGAGGCGCTCGAGCCCGGCGCGGTCATCACCGCCGTCGTGCTCGACGGCATCTCGGGCGAGACCGAGTCCGTCGCCGCGGGCGACGTGGCCGACGTCTACGAGATGAAGGCCGGCGTGCGCCGCAAGGGCCAGACCGGAGACGGCGAGTTCGACGAGAAGTCCGTCACGCAGGCCCTCGTGGTCGTCGGTGGCGGCCCGGTCGTCGAGGACCACCCGCTCGCTGCCGCCTGAGCCACCTGACCGGGTGGGCGTCGCGTAGGGCTGACGCGGCGTCCACCCTCCAGCCCACCTCAGCCCACAGCCCACAGGAGAACCCCATGCCTTCGCTCGATGAACTCGACGCCACCCCCGCCCAGGTCCCGACTCGCGACGTGGAGGTCTGCCTCGACGGTCAACTGGTGGTCAGGATGGCCGAGTTGACCGAGGAGATCGACGCCCTCGCCTCCGCCGCCGCCGCGCGACCCCGCAAGGGTGGCGCCCCGATCGACTCCCGCCTCCGTGAGGCCCGCGCCGAACTGGAGCAGGTGTCCGCGAAGGCGGGCGAGCAGACCGGCGCCCTGACGCTGCGCAAGGCCATCCCGCAGGGCGACTGGATGACCTTCGTCGACGAGCACCCCCCGCGCCCCGAGAAGACCACGGGCCGCGACCGGGACGACCGCTGGGCACATGGCTTGGTCAATGTCGACGCCCTGATCGCCCGGATTGCCGACTTTGCACACGCGTGGGACGGGCAGGAGTTCAAGCCCGGCCAGTTCGAGCGTGCCCTCCTTCCCCGCCTCGTGGGCGGCGACATCGGCGAAGCGGCCAAGGCGGTCGTGGAGCTGTACGAGGGGCGGCGGGATTTTCACGTCGCGCGGACGATCTCGGACGTGTACCTAACCGCGTCATCCGCCTTCAGCTCGCCCGAGACCTCGGAATCGCCCCGCGAGTCCTCAACGGCTGGACGCCCCGCACCGTCCAGCGAGGCTACGACCAAGAAGGCCAGCGAGTAGCAATGGCCGATGCGTGGGAGATCGTCACCGAGGCGGAGTCCCCGTGGAATGACCACCAGCGCGAGTTGATGCTCCAGCTGGTGGACTATGAGGCCGGCATCTGTGCGTGCGGCTTCCACCAGTCAATCGCCGACGACGAGGCCAACCTGTTCCGCATAGAGAAGCGGAAGTGCCCGGTGTGCGCTGAGCACGACCGCTGGGACCGGATTCAGGCCGAGGCTGACGAGAGCGAGCGGGCAAAGTTCGGCAAGGAGCCTCCTGCCGACAGGCAGGACCCGGCCGACGGCCGGCACGTCGGCGTCAGGCTCGTGGGCCGCGTCGAGGACTAGCGGCAGGCGTCGTGCAGTTCCCAGGTTGCGCGGTCGCCGGCGGCCACCTCGACCCGCTGCAACGCGCAGTCCGCGGCCGAGGGCGTGGTCAGCCAGTTGAACATCAGCACGACGAGCAGCGCGGCCATGATCCCGCCGAACACGATCAGCACCCCCTTGCGCGACGACACCGAGGACTTCGCTGACCCGCTCGCGGGCGCCGTCTGCGCGGTCCAGTTCTCGCCGTCCCAGAACCGCATCGTGTTCTCGAGGTGCGGGTCCGGGTGCCAGCCGGGAGTCGTCGTCGCGGGCGCGTCCATATCAAGCAGGCTAGGGCCTCAGTCGCCGCCTGTCACTACTTCTCCGGCAAGGCGGTGAGACTGTGGGCGTTCGCCACGAAAAGGTCATCCTCTCAATGGAGGACCAAGTCTCGACGAAGGCGGCCAAGGCTGCCGCGTCGGTGATGCTGCTTGACAAGAGCCTCGACGGGCTCTCTGGTCGCGCCGTCGTCGCCGGTCGCGCGTCGGCGTCGCTGGGTCGTGACCTCGATGGCGTGCCCCGCTCGGCCTCCGCTGCCGACCGCTCCATCAACCAGCTCACGGGTCGCCTCGCGGTCTTCCGCGACCTGGCGCTGACCCTCGGCCCGGCGCTCAACCCGGTCGGCGGCGTGTTGAGCGCCGGCGTGGGTGGGCTCGCGAACCAGCTCTCCGTCGCGGCGCTCGCTGGCGGGTCCATGGTGGCCGCGTTCCAAGGCGTCGGCGACGCGCTCGAGGCCGTGAACACGGCCGCGCTGGAGCCGACCACCGACAACCTTGCTGAGGCCGAGGCAGCGATGGAGCGGCTGTCGCCGGCCGCCCGCGAGGCCGTACGGGCTCTGTCTGCACTCCGTCCGACCCTGACGGCCATCCGTGACGCTGGTGCCGAGGGGCTGTTTCCCGGGCTCACCGCGGCGCTCGACTCCCTTGAGGACCGCGCGCCCGACGTGGCACGCATCGTGCAGGCGCTCAACGAGACGACCGGCACACTGCTTGCCCAGGGCGCCGGCGCGCTCCAGTCGACCGAGTGGGACGACTTCTTCGACTTCCTCGCCACCGACGCGCGCGACACCCTTGAGGATCTCGGCCGCTCGGTCGGCTTCGTCGCGGCCGGGCTCGCTGACATGTGGATGGCGTTCGACCCCCTGAGCGACGACTTCTCGTCGTGGGCGCTGAATGCCTCGCGCGACTTCGCGGAGTGGGCCGACGCGCTCGGTGAGACGGAGGGCTTCTCCGAGTTCGTCGCTTACGTCCGCGAGACCGGCCCGCAGGTGGCGGACACCTTCTCAGCGATGGGCGACGCGCTCCTGCAGATCGTCCAGGCGACCGCTCCCCTCGGCGGCCCGGCGCTGGCTGCGCTGGAGGCCGTGTCCAAGGTCGTCGCGTCGATCGCCGACTCCGACCTCGGCACGCCCTTCTTTGTCGGCATGGCGGCGGTCGCTGCCTACAACCGGGTCTTGTCGATCACTGCTGGCCTGCAGGCTCGCGTGGGCGGCTCGCAGATGCTGTCCGGGCTCGCTGGACCCAAGGGCTTGTCTTCGGCGCGCGAGTCGCTGGCTGGCGTGCGCGCCGATGTCGAGGCATTGGGCGCCACGTGGGCCACGGCCGGCGCACGCACGAGCCGCGAGCAGGCCCGCATTGCCGCGTCGACCAAGTCGCTCAAGTCAAACCTCGCGGGCGTCGCCAAGGGCGCAGCCCCCGCAGCCGCGGGCATCGCCGGGCTGACCCTCGCGTCGACTGGCGCCGCAGACGGCCTGGGCCTGACCAACACGGTCTCTTTGGCGCTGATGGGCACCCTCGCTGGGCCGTGGGGCGCTGCGGTCGGTGCGAGTGTCGGCGCCCTCATGGACATGGGCAAGGCGTCCGGAGACGCCTTCGACGCGCTCGACCGTCTCGGTGAGACCCTGCGCCGGATGCCGGTCAACGCCACTGCCGCCGACTTCGAGTTCCTCAACGCCCGGATGACCGAGGCGACCGAGAAGGTCGAGCGGCTCCAGGAGATGCGCGACAATCCGTTCTCGTCAGTCGGGAACTTCCTCGGATCGATCAAGAACGACATCGAGGACACATTCGGCGCCTCCGACATCGAGGAGGCCGAGCGCCAGCTTGCCGAGTACGAGAAGCAGGCCGCGTCGGCGAAGTGGGAGTCCGAGGGCCTGTCCGGCACGCTCGGCACCCTGGAGAGCCGCACCGCTGCTCTCGCTGCCACCACGCAGGCCGAGGCCGATGCGCTGCGCGAATCGGTCGACGCCATGCGGGAGAAGCGGTCCGAGGCGATCCGGGCGTTCAACGCGGAGACGAACTACCACGCCGCCCTCGATGACGCGACCCAGTCACTGAAGGACAACGGCCGCACCCTCGACATCACCACCGAGAAGGGCCGCGCGAACCGCACGGCACTCGCTGGGATCGCGGCGGCGTGGAACGACCTGTCCGATGCGGAGAAGAACGCGGCAGGCGGCTCACGGCAGGCGCGCAAGGCGTTCATCGACACCGCCGAGTCGATGGGCATGACCCGCGAAGAGGCCCGCAAGCTGGCCCGCCAGCTTTTCGAGATCCCCACCAAGCGGATGACCGATGTCGGGATCAAGGGCCAGGACAGCGTCATCGCGCAGGCCCGGGCGATCCGCGCTGAGCTCGACGCCGCCACCCGCGACCGGCACGTCAACGTCACCGTCTCCATGCCGGTGCTGCCGTCCGACCGGAAGATCCACGGCGGCGCGACCCGCAACGCCGACGGCGGCACCGTGCCCCGTACTGGCCTGCCGTACGCCGACCGCCACCACTACCTGCTGGCCGACGGCGAAGAGGTCATCTCGAACCGTTACGGGCAGGCTGACCGGTGGCGGCCCTTCCTGAAGGCCATCAACGCCAACCGACTCGCAGACGGCGGCACCGCTGGCGGGGACGGCCGATTCATGACGAACGGCCTCGAGTTGATGTCTCGCGGCAACTCGCCCACGCGGCAGTTCGAGAAGGCCATCGACCGTCTCACCGGCAAGCTCAACAAGGCGACCTCCTCCCTTGAGGACTGGCGCTCCAAGATGGAGGCAGCCGGGCAGGCGGCCACCGCTCAGTTCGCACCCGACCTCTTCGGTAACGGCGGCGCGTGGAGCAAGGGCTCGGGCCCCATTGGGGCGCTCCGAGACGCCACGGCCGGGATCAACCAGCGAGGCCAGCTCCTCGAGCAGTTGAAGAAGGCGGGCGTCAAGGGCGAGGCGCTGACAGCACTGATGGCCGGGTCGAACACCGACATCACCGCATTGCTCGCGTCGGGCGACGCCGGCCAGTACCAGAAGGCTTACGACGCGTACATGAAGGCGCAGACCCGGGTCGCGAATCAGGCCGGCCAGGTGGCGTACGGCGCGCAGGAGGCGGCGGCTGAGAAGCGGGTCGAGCGGCTGGAGAAGCAGCTCAAGGCTCTGCGCCGCGAGCAGCGCGAGGCGGCTCGAAGCCGAAAGCGCTGGGAGGACAAGAACGACGACATCGCCAAGGGCGTGTCGAAGCCCGCTGGCCGTGGTGCCGCGAACGGACGCAGGAAGGCGGCGACTCGACGATGATGAGCCATTCCCAGCACGCCCTCATCCTCGGTGGCACCCACGTCGACGGGATCGATGCGACGTGGCACCCCGACGGCTACCGGTTCGCGGTTGCGGCCGATGGCCTGGAGTTCGGGTCGGCCGAGGCGGTGGAGTCCGTGGTGCGGGCGTTCGCCGAGGACGGGTCCGTGGCGCGCATCGAGGGTCACGACAATGCCGAGACGACGTTCCGGCTGCTCATCGAAGGGCAGGACCACACGGCACTGAACCGCGGCGAGGCGGCGTTTCGTCGCCTGCTGCCCGACGGGTACGGCGGCACCACTGACCTGGTGGAGCGACCCCCGGACGGTCACGCGCCAGCGTCCGTGCGCACCATCCTCACGGGGTCGTTCGCGCAGGAGTACGACGACGAGGCGCTGCTGCGATGCGAACGCGTCTACACCGTCACGCTGACGCACCTGCCGTTCGTTCGGTCCGAGTTCGAGACCGTGGCGCCCGTGCTCCCCGCGCCCTCCCCGCAGACGGTCACCATCGACTCGTGCGAGTCGACCGCCGGTTGGGCCGCGTCGCCCGGCGCGGCGCCCGTCGCGGTGTCGACCTCTGGCGGCGCACTCCACTTCTCCGCGGAGGCCGCGTCGACCACCCCTGGCGGGTTCCGTGCGTGGAACATCACTCGCACCAGTGCGCCACTCGATCTAACGGGGACTCCGTTCATTGCCATTGAGGCGAAGTTCCCTGTCGCTTGGGGCGCCGCCACGCGGATGTTTCTGCGCGTGGCGGGCGCCTTCAAGGGCTCGGTCAGCCAGGAGGGTGTGTCGGACGGGTACACGCGGCTGACCTTCTATGCAGCTGACCTCGACGGCAGCGCCACCATGCGAATCCTTGCCGACCAGAACGACGCCGGAACGGGCGCGGGCACGTTGTCAATCCGCTCCATCGAGGCCGCGACCTCCCCGGAGAGCCGTCAGGGCGCACGAGTCATCGAGGTGGGCGGCACTGAACGGACACCCGGCTCGCTCCACATCGCCGCCCGCGACGGCGCCTCGCCCCTCGGTCTCGTCGTGGCCCACACGTCCCCGGACGCCGGAGTCGACCACAATCCCGACCTGGCGCGATGGGTGACCGATGGCCCTGGGTTCGTGCGGGATATCACGGCCCCCATGGGCGGCTACAGAGAGATGGAGGAGTCCGCCACCTCGGTCATTCGGTGCCGGGTGCCCGCCGCCTCGTTGCCCACGTCGACCTACCAGATCGCCCTACTGGTGCGACCGTACTTCGACGGCCGCGCTGGATTCGGCTGGATGGCTGGCACGAGCGCGCGACCCGACAGTGACGTCGCCACGTCCTACGACTCCGGCGAGGTGTGGGTGGACCTCGTCGAGGGCCGCGACGCCCTGGTGGCGGTCGGGACGACGACTCTTCCCACGGCCGTGACCGCCGCCGGCTCGACTGTCATCTCGATCAGCAAGCACTCCGGCGGCGTCGTCCGGGTTCGCGGAATGTGGCTCTTCCAGACCGGTCGTGACTGCGGACTCACGGCCGTGTCCACCGACGAGCCGAATCTGTGGATCGACACGGCGACCGCTTCGGAATCGGCCCTGATCCTCACCGGGGAAGCGGCGGACCAGTCGGACGCCTACGCGCCGTCCGGGACCGACGTGTTCGCCGCGACGCCGCACATCTTCCGCGCCGGCAAGGTCGCCGCCTACGTCGTGACCTCGGAAGTTGATCACCCGGCAAGCGAGTTCCGCCACCACCGACGCTGGCCCTACAACGCCGCCGACGACGGGACCGACCAGTGAGGGCCACCCTGAAGGTCGCCGGGCGCTGGGGTCATGAGATCGCGCCCCACAGTGAGCCGGAATGGGACTTCTCTGCCTCCGAGGGCTGCGGGACCGCCTCGTGGTCCTTTCTGCTGCCGCCTGACGCCCAGCCCGCGGGGGTCCGAAAGGGCGCGCGAGTGGAGTGCTTCCACGGCGCTCAGCGCGTCTTCCAGGGTCACATCGACACCATCGACCGCGAGGGGTGGGGCGTGACCGCCAAGGGGCTGTATGACGACGCCTACGGGCTGCCTGCGATGGACACCACCATGGAGATGACCGCCTCTGTCGCGGATGCCATGGAGGGCGCGTTCGGAGCCCCGTGGTTCTGGCTGGCGCGGAACTCGCGCGGCGTCGGGGGCAGTGAACCCGTCACTACCGATCTCTCGGAACCGCTGATGCTGTCCCGACTGCTCGAGATGTACGGCGAGGAGCACGGCCTGAGGGTCGGAATCGACGCCGACGGCGAGCTGTACGAGATAGAGGACCAGTACGTCGCACCGAAGTGGATCATCATCACCCAGAGCCAGGTGCTCTCGTCGTCGTCCACCGAGGCTTACAACATGTACATGGGCCGGTACCGCACCACCACCGGCAACGCCACCGCCTACACCCAGCCGCCTTGGGACGGAACGCGGATCAACTGCGGAATCGTCGACCTCACTCAGCGCGGAGTGATGACCAAGGCTCAGGCTGTCGACATGATGGAGCGACTGCTCAGCGCGGGCGGCGCCGGGCCGACGTGGACAGAGGCGCTCACCCTCACCGCTGACCAGATCCGCACCTTCGGGAATCAGCCCGCCCCCCTGCCAATGGTCAAGGGTGGCGACCGAGCTCGGATCATGAGCCTGTCCGCGGCGCAGCAAACTGAGCTCGGGGTGGTGTCGTTCGACGTGACCCTCGGAAGGGTGTCCCATCCGGCCGGAGGAACCCACATCATCGTCGAACCCGCAGGCGTGCTTCCTCAGACGCTGGAGGACGCGATGGAAGCCCTGTTGCAGGAGCGGCCTGGCGCGTCTCCCGTTGGCCCATCTTCGACGCCGGCCCCGGCATGACTAGGAGGCGCTAATGGACCCCTCCCTCATCCCCTGGCCCCAGGTGGGCGTCAGTT
>NZ_JBHWTD010000119.1:0-48243 GCF_043427715.1 Microbacterium sp.
CCCGTTCGCCACTGATCCACAGAGCAAGCTCTGCTTCACCGTTCGACTTGCATGTGTTAAGCACGCCGCCAGCGTTCATCCTGAGCCAGGATCAAACTCTCCGTAAAGAAATGTTGCTGACCTCCACCGGAATAAGGCAGATGCAGCGAGTTTGATGCTGACCAAAGAGATAAATCATTGCTGACTATCCATAATGCCGACACCAAAGTGCCGGTCTTTGATCCAAAGGAATCTCACCCCAGGCAAAACCTGGAGTCGAGGTTATTTGGCATTTGACAAGTGCACGCTGTTGAGTTCTCAAGGATCGGATGCTCCCACACCACCCTTCCGGGCTTCGTAGTGAGGCGTCGTCTCATCTCCACGTCCGAGGCCGTGCGAGATCTCTGCGGAGGTCATGGACCTTCGTGAGGATCACCACGGGCTTCGAGGTGGAGTTCCCATCCTAGACCATGAAGGCTTGTTCTCTCTACCGAGAGGTTTGGGATGGGGTTTGGTTCTCCGCTTGAGGGGGCGTCGCCTTCCGGCTCTCGCTCTTCCCTGTGGGGCGAACAAGTAATAAGTTACGCGGGGATCGGGAGTCCGGCAAATCAGGTGCGAATCCCGGGCGTGTCGCGCCTGCTCACCCCACGAAAACGCCGGCGAGCGTCTTCTTGCCACGCCGTACGACGGACACTCCCCCGGGCAGCGATCCCTCGACAGGGTGATCCTCGGCGACGACCTTCACGCCGTCGACGACGACACCGCCCTGCGCGATGGCACGGCGCGCGTCACTCAGCGACTTGACCAGCCCGGTCTCCACGAGCGCCTGGCTCACCGGGATCGCACCGGCAACCGCCGTATTCGGAAGCTCTTCCAGCGCCGAGCGGAGCGTCGCGGCATCCAACGACGTCAGATCTCCCTGGCCGAACAGCGCGTCTGAGGCAGCAATGACCGCCGTGGTCGCCTCGATTCCATGCACGGTGGTGGTCACTTCAAGCGCGAGCCGGCGCTGGGCCGCGCGCCGGAACGGCTCGTCTTCGACGAGTCGCGCGTAGGCCGCGATCTCCTCACGCGTCAGGAAGGTGAAGACCTTCAGGCGCGAGATGACGTCGGCGTCATCGGTGTTCAGCCAGAACTGGTACATCCGGTAAGGGCTGCACATCGTGGCATCCAGCCAGATGGCGTTGCCCTCGCTCTTGCCGAACTTCGTGCCGTCGCTGTTGGTGATGAGCGGCGTGCCGATCGCATGGGCCGACACCCCCTCCACGCGGTGGATGAGGTCGGTCCCGCTCGTGAGGTTGCCCCACTGGTCGCTGCCGCCGGTCTGCAGGACGCAGTCGTACTGGCGGTGAAGCTCGAGGAAGTCCATCCCCTGGAGGATCTGGTAGCTGAACTCGGTGTAGCTGATGCCGGCGTCCGAGTTCAGGCGCGCGGCGACGGCGTCCTTCTTGAGCATCGTGCCGACGCGGAAGTGCTTGCCGATCTCGCGGAGGAAGTCGATGGCGCTCATCGGAGCGGTCCAGTCGAGGTTGTTGACCAGCCGCGCGGCGTTGTCGCCCTCGAAGCTCAGGTAGCGACCGACCTGTCCCCGCAGCCGGTTCACCCAGTCGGCGACCGTCTCGGGGGTGTTCAGGGTGCGCTCGGCGCTCGGGCGCGGGTCGCCGATCAGGCCGGTCGAACCGCCGACGAGGCCGAGGGGCTTGTGCCCGGCGAGCTGCAGACGGCGCAGGAGGAGAAGCTGAACGAGATTGCCCAGGTGCAGACTCGGCGCCGTCGGATCGAAGCCGCAGTAGTAGGTGATCGGGTCGCCGGCGAGCAGGGTGCGAAGCGCCTCCTGATCGGTCGACACGTGCACGAGACCACGCCAGACGATCTCGTCCCAGACGTTCTCGAAGGACGGGTCGTTGGAGGGGGCGAGGGCTTTCACCTCGGCGGTCACGACGGGTTCAGACACGCGTTTCAGGTTATCAGCGCGAAGATCAGCCGCCCTGCGCACACCGGGGTGCGCGTCGGCAGCCCGTGCCAGACTGACCCGCATGCACGCGACGATCGCCGAACCCCTCCTCGCCGCAGGTCTGTCGATCCTGCTGATCGCGACGCTCGCGGGCATCCTCGTCCTGACCGTCCTCAACCTCCGCACCCCGCGCACCGCCGCCCTGGCAGCTGCCGCCGGATTGCTCGTCGTCGCCACGATCGTCGCGGCCATCTCCCCCGTGGACGTCCCGATCCTCGTATCCGTCGTCATCGCGATGCTCGGCCTCGCGGTCGCCGTCCTCGGCGGCAACCCCGCCACCCGCGTGGTCCTGGGCCTCGCCACGGGAGGCCGTGTGCGCGAGACGGCGGACGGCGGCATCCTCATCGGAGCGCCCCGCCTGCACCCGGGATCGGAAGAGCTCGAGCCGCTCCTGCGAGGCGGCACCACGATCGGCTATCTCGAACGCGTCGCCGTCTCGATGGGCATCATCGCCGGATTCCCCGAGGCCATCGCCGTCGTCGTCGCCATCAAGGGCATCGGTCGATTCTCCGAGCTCGCCGCAGCCGAAGCCCGCGAGCGATTCATCGTCGGCACATTCTCGAGCCTCGTCTGGGCTGCGGTCGCCGGCGCGCTGGTGCGCCTGGCGATCTGGTGAGCCTGAGCGATCGGGGGAACCTGAGCGATCGGGGGAGCCTGGGCGATCGGAGGAACCTGGGCGATCTGGCAACCCTCAGGCGTTCTCCCGAAGCGCTCGATACCCCTCGACGACGGCGGAAGCGCCCGCCGTGGCGAGGATCTGGGACACCGCCGACTGCGTGATCCGCTCCTGCCGGGCCAGCGCCGCCTGCGTGTGACCGAGGCAGCGGCCGTAGCTGAGCCGCCGCGCACGACCCGACATCGCCGAGATGAGCTCGTCCCGCGCCCACGCGTAGGAGTTCGCCAGAGCGAGGGATGCCGCGTCCGCGGCATCCGGAGCGGCACTGATCCAGGTGCGCACACGGGGCATGGCGCGCACCTGCTTGGCGTGCAGGGTGTCGATCGCCTCGCGCGCCGCCCACCAGCCCGGCCCTTCGGACAGCTCGCCTGCCGACGACGGGATCATGCCGATCTCGCCGATCCCGACGCCGAAACGGAGGTCGACGTCCTCGGGGAGCGCGAGCCGGAGGAGGGTGAGTGCGCACAGGGCGGAGGCGAGGTCGGGATACACCCCCTGGAGCTCATCGCCGACGGTCGCCCTGAGCGGCCGGGTCGCCGCGGGGGCGTCTCGTTCCACCCTCTCGACGGCCGCGTCGATCTGCCGCTGCGCCTCGGCACGATCGTCGAGTTCGCGGGACCCGACGATGTCTGCGGTGATGACGACACTCATATCTTCACGATATAAGCGTCTGACTTACTTGACAAGAAAATAAGTCTTCTGCTGCTCAGAGGCCGAGGGCGTGACCGAGCTCCTGGCTCTTCGCGACCAACGCCGCCCGCTGCTCGGCGACGCGCACCGGGGCGGTGCCACCGGTCCCCGTTCGGCTCGAAACCGAGCCTTCGATCGTGAGCACCTCGCGGACGTCGGGAGTGAGTCGCTCCGACACCGCTGCCAGGGTCGCGTCGTCGGCATCCTCGAGGCCGATGCCCCGCTGCTCGCACGCCTGGACGAGCGCGCCGGACACCTCGTGCGCCTCCCGGAACGGGACACCGCGCTTGACGAGCCACTCGGCGACGTCGGTCGCGAGCGAGAATCCTTCGGGTGCCAGCGACGCCATCCGGTCGGTATCGAAGCGGAGGGTCGCGATCATGCCGGCGAAGGCGGGCAGGACCGTCTCCAGTGTGACGACGGAGTCGAAGACGGGCTCCTTGTCCTCCTGCAGATCGCGGTTGTAGGCCAGCGGGAGTGCTTTGAGGGTGGCGAGCAGACCGGAGAGGTTGCCGATGAGGCGCCCGGCTTTGCCTCGCGCGAGCTCGGCGATGTCGGGGTTCTTCTTCTGCGGCATGATGCTCGACCCCGTGGAGTAGCCGTCGTGCAGCGTGACGAACGAGAACTCACGGGTGTTCCAGATGATGATGTCTTCCGCGAAGCGGGAGATGTCGACGCCGATCATGGCGGCGATGAACGCGAACTCTGCCACGACATCGCGGGCCGCGGTGCCGTCGAGAGAGTTCTCCGCCGGACGGGCGAGACCGAGCTGATCGGCGACGAGCTGCGGGTCGAGGCCGAGGGTCGCGCCGGCGAGCGCACCACCGCCGTACGGGGACACCGACGCGCGCGCCGACCAGTCGCGGAGGCGCTCCAGGTCGCGCACCAGCGGCCACGCGTGGGCCTGGAGGTGATGCGAGAGCAGGATCGGCTGGGCGTGCTGCAAGTGGGTGCGGCCGGGCATGATCGCGCCGTGGTGCGCATCGGCCTGGGCGACGATCGCGTCGATGACGCGGAGGAGGTCCCGGGCGATGACCCGCGCATGGTCGAGGAGATACATCCGCACGAGGGTCGCGATCTGGTCGTTCCGGCTGCGACCGGCGCGGAGCTTGCCGCCGAGTTCGGGACCGACCTCGGCGATCAGCGCGTTCTCGAGTGCGCCGTGGACGTCCTCGTCCTCCTCGCGAGCGACGAGGGTGCCGTCCTGGACCGCCGCGGCGAGCGCGTCGAGCCCGGCGTGCATCCGAGACTCCTCATCGGCCGTCAGATAGCCCGCCGACGCGAGCGCGCGAGCGTGGGCGTGCGATCCGGCGAGATCGTACGGGGCGAGAACCCAGTCGAAGTGCGTCGAGCGGCTGAGCGCCACGAGTTCCGGCGAGGGCCCGGACGCGAAACGTCCGCCCCACAGTGCGCCCTGATTGGTTGCCTCGTTCTTGCTCTCGCTCACCGGTCCAGCCTATCGGCGGCTCGGTGCCGCACCGGGCGGCGGCGGCGCGGCATCCGTCGGCACGAGCCAGGCGACCAGACGGGCGAGCGCCCGCTCGAGCGGACCCTGCCCACGGAGCACAGCCCACACGGTGCAGGAGACGATCGTCCCGGCGATGAACCACCCGAGCGGTCGAAGCTCGCGGAAGCCGAAGAGGTCGCCGGTGTCGCCGAGGAGGACCAGCGCGGCGACCGCCCACGCGAGGATCTGTCCGGCGTACGCCGTCAGGGGCATCGATCCGACCGCCCGCAGCGGCGCGAGAACCCAGGTCAGCGGGGTGCGGCAGATCAGGAGACACCCTCCGAGCACGCTCGCCGCGACACCGGCCGACCCGACGACGTCGATGATGCCGCTGCTGTGCGGAACCGCGCTCCACACGGCGGCGAGGTACGGGTCATCGAGGAAGCCCGAACCGTCGAGCACCTCCGAGAGGAGCGCCGCCCCCACGGCGACGGCCAATCCTCCCGAGAGCAGGACGATCTGGGTGTAGGGCTGGCGCAGATCCGTGCGTCCGATCGCGATTCCCGCGAGGAGGAACGCGATCCACACCGGGAAGGGGTAGGCCAAGCCGAGGAGCAGCGACACCGTCTCGCCGATCTCCCCCGGCCCGTCCGGGAGGATGTCGAGCACGGGCAGGACCCACGGCACGAGGACGGCGACGGTCGCGGCGACCCCCCACAAGGCGGCGGGCTTCGCCGAGAGCGCCGGAAGCGCGAGGAGGAAGAGGATCGCGTACGCCGGCAGGATCACGTAGACCGGCACCCCGGTCTGGATCAGAAGCACACCGACGACCCACAGCACGGCGGCGCGGACGGCGATGCGCACGCGGGCGCGGCTGAGCTCCGGCCCACCGAGCGGCCGGAGGCCACCGGTCACCAGGGCGAGCGAGACACCCGCGAGGAGAGCGAACAGCACCGACGATCGACCGTTGACGAGATCGATCCAGGTCTCCGGCCGGGTGAGCGTGAAGGGGTCCTCGATCGTGAGCAGGTGGGCGGCGAGCATGCCGAGGACCGCGAGGGCCCGCGCGAGGTCGACGCCGTGCAGCCGGGCGGGGCCGTTCCAGCTCCGCCAGCCGCTGGTCACTGCTGACGCAGCAACCACACCAGCAGCGCCTTCTGCGCGTGCAGCCGGTTCTCCGCCTCGTCCCAGACGACGCTCTGCGGACCGTCGATGACATCGGCGTCCACCTCGTAGCCGCGGTCGGCGGGCAGGCAGTGGATGAAGATCGCCTCCTCCTGCGCGAGCCCCATCAGCTCCTGCGTGACCTTGTAGCCGCCCAGGTCGCGCAGCCGCGCGCTCTTCTCCTCTTCCTTGCCCATCGAGACCCAGGTGTCGGTGACGATGACGTCGGCACCGGTCGCGGCCTCGGCCGGGTCGGTGTACAGGGTCAGCGATCCGCCGGTGGTCTGCGCGATGCGCTGCGCGTCGGCGACGACGTCCTCGCGCGGCGCGTAGTCCGCGGGCGCCGCGATGCGCACGTGCATCCCGGCGGTCACCCCGGCCAGGGCGTACGAGTGCGACATGTTGCAGCGCCCGTCGCCGAAGAAGGCGAGGGTGAGTCCGGCGAGGTCACCCTTGTGCTCGCGGATCGTGAGCAGGTCGGCGAGCAGCTGGCACGGGTGGAAGTCGTCGCTCAACGCATTGACGACCGGCACCCGGGTGCCGCGGGCCATCTCCTCGAGCCCTGCCTGCGCGTAGGTGCGCCACACGATCGCCGCCACCTGGCGCTCCAGCACGCGGGCGGTGTCAGAGGGGGTCTCCTTGCCGCCGAGCTGGCTGTTCGCGGTGGAGATGATCAACGGTGATCCACCGAGGTCCGCGATGCCGACCGCGAAGGAGACGCGTGTGCGGGTGGAGGACTTGTCGAAGATGACCGCGACCGTCTGAGGCCCCTCGAGCGGCTTTTCGCGCCAGCGGTCCTTCTTCAGCTCGAGCGCCAGATCAAGGATCTCGGTCTGCTCGGCGGTGGTGAGGTCATCGTCACGCAGCAGGTGGCGGGTCATGCGGATTCCTCCGAGGTGTGGGGGTCGTCGAGCAGCAACGCATCCGCGACGGTCGCGAGCGCGTGGGCGAACAGGGACTGGAACTGGTCGATCTCGACATCACCGATCGTGAGGGCGGGCGCCAGTCGGATGGTGGAATCGTTGGCCGCGTTGATGATGAGGCCGTGCTGCTGGGCTGCTGCGACGACGGCCCCGGCGACGGGATGCCGGAGCGCGACGCCGATGAGAAGGCCCTGACCGCGGCATCCTTCGACCAACGGCGAACCGATCCGGTCGATCGCGGAGCGGATCTGCGCGCCACGCTCGGTCGCGGCGTCGACGAGGCCCGCGCGCTCGATCTCGTCGAGGACTGCCGAGGCGACGGCGGTGGCCAGCGGGTTGCCCCCGAAGGTCGAGCCGTGCGTGCCGGGGTAGAACAGGTCGCTCGCGGCGCCGAAGGTGATGAGTGCGCCGATCGGGATGCCGTTGCCGATGCCCTTGGCGACGGTGATCGCATCGGGGGTGATTCCCGCGTGCTGGAACGCGAACCACGCGCCGGTGCGGCCGGCACCGGTTTGGATCTCATCGACGATCAGGAGCGCGCCATAGCGTTCGGTGATCTCCCGCGCCGCCTGCAGGTATCCCTCGGGGAGCTCGATCACGCCCGCCTCGCCCTTGATGGGCTCGACGAACAGGGCCGCAACGCGGTCGTCCATCGCGGCCTCGAGCGCCTCGACGGTGGTGTCGAGGAACTCGACGCCCGGGACCATCGGTTCGAAAGGCTCCTGCATCGCGGGCTTGCCGGTGAGCGCGAGCGTGCCCATCGTGCGCCCATGGAAGGCCTGCTTCAGCGCGAGGATGCGGGGGCGCTCCGATCCGCCGTGGAGACGAGCGAGCTTGAAGGCGGCTTCGTTGGCCTCCGCGCCGGAGTTGCCGAAGTAGACGCGCCCCGACTCGCCGGTGCCCGCGAGGCGCTTGAGCCGTGCGGCGAGGCCGAGCTGCGGCGGCGTCGCGAAGTAGTTGGAGACGTGCCCGAGAGTCGCGGCCTGATCGGCGACGGCCTGGACGAACACGGGATGGGCGTGGCCGAGGGAGACGACAGCGATGCCGCCGAGGAAGTCGAGGTAGCGGGTGCCCTGGTCATCCCAGAGGTGGGAGCCCTCGCCGCGGACGAGCAGCCCGTAACGGTCTCCCGCGTTCAGGACGAGGTCGCGCGCGGCGTCGTCCTTCCAGTTGGTCGTCATCACTCCTGCGCCGCCGGTCACTGCGCCACCACCTCTGTTCCGATTCCCTGCTGTGTGAAGAGTTCGACCAGCACCGAGTGGGGCTGGCGGCCGTCGATGATCGCCGCGGCGCTCACTCCTCCGTCGACGGCGTCGAGGCATGCCTGCATCTTCGGGATCATGCCCGACTCCAGCGACGGCAGCATGTCGCGCAGCTCCGTCGCGGTCAGGTGCGACACGAGCGAGTCGCGGTTGGGCCAGTCGGCGTAGAGGCCCGCGACATCGGTGAGGATGACGAGCTTCGTGGCACCGAGGGCGACCGCGAGCGCGGCGGCCGCGGCATCCGCGTTGACGTTCAACGAGGCGCCGGGGGTGTCGGCGTCGGGGGCGATCGACGAGATCACCGGCACGCGGTCGGCCGCGATGTGATCGAGCACCGCCTGCGGATCGACGCCGATGACGTCGCCGACGTGACCCAGGTCGTGCTCAGCCCCGTCGATGACCACGCCGCGGCGACGTCCGCGGAACAGCCCCGCGTCCTCACCCGACAGTCCCGTCGCGAACGACCCGTGGGCGTTGATGCGGGACACCAGCTGCGGGTTGATCTGACCGGTCAGCACCATCCGGACGACGCTGATCGCCTCGGTGGAGGTGACCCGGTAGCCGCCCTTGAATTCACTCGGGATGTCGAGCCGGTCGAGCATCTTCGAGATCTGCGGTCCGCCGCCGTGGACGACGACGGGCTTCACACCGACGTGGTGCAGGTAGGCGATGTCCTCCGCGAAGGCCGCCTGCAGCTCTTCGCTGACCATCGCGTTTCCGCCGTACTTGATGACGATGATCTGGTCGCGGAACCGCTTGAGCCACGGCAGCGACTCGACGAGGACGGCGGCCTTGCCGGCGGCCTCCTCCGGGGTGGTCTGCTGGATGTCGGTCATGAGGAGTACGCGCTGTTCTCGTGGACGTAGTCGTGGGTCAGGTCGTTGGTGAGGATCGTCGCCTCGGCCTCGCCCACCCGCAGGTCGATGACGATGTGCGTGCGGCGCGGGGTGAGGTCGACCTCCTCGCGGGGGCGGTCGGGGCCGCCCTGGCTGCACACGCGCACGCCGTTGAACGACACGTCGACGTCGTAGGGGTCGAAGGCGGCGTCGGTCGTGCCGATCGCGGCGAGGACCCGACCCCAGTTGGGGTCGTTGCCGAAGATCGCGGCCTTGAAGAGGTTGTTCCGCGCGACGGAGCGACCGACGATGACGGCGTCCTCTTCGGATGCCGCGCCGACGACCTCGATGGCGATCTCATGGCTCGCGCCCTCGGCGTCGGCCTGCAGCTGCACGGCGAGGTCCTGGCAGACCTCGGCGAGCGCGGCCGCGAACTCGTCGAGGCTCGGACGGATGCCGGTCGCGCCGCTCGCGAGCAGCGTGACCTGGTCGTTCGTCGACATGCAGCCGTCGGAGTCGAGGCGGTCGAACGTGCGGGCCGTGGCGCGGCGGAGCGCGGCGTCGGCCTCGGCGGGCTCGAGGACGGCGTCGGTCGTGATGACCACGAGCATGGTCGCCAGTCCCGGCGCGAGCATCCCGGCGCCCTTCGCCATGCCGCCGATGGTCCAGCCGTCCCGCGTGACGACGGCGCGCTTGGGCTTCGAATCGGTCGTCATGATGGCGAGCGACGCGTCCTCTCCCCCGTCAGCGCTCAGCGCACCGATCGCCTCTTCCATCCCGGAGAGGATTTTGCCGCGGAAGATCTCGTCACCGGTGCCGATGAGCCCCGTCGAGCACACGATGATGTCGGCGGCACTCACGCCGAGGAGCTCTGCGGCCTTCTCGGCGGTCTGGTGCGTGGTCTGGAAGCCGAACGATCCCGTGAAGCAGTTCGCACCGCCGGAGTTGAGCACGACGGCTTCGACGACGCCGTCGGCGATCGCCTGCTGCGACCAGATGATCGGGTTCGCCTTCGCGCGGTTGCTCGTGAAGACCGCGGCGCCGGTCTTGTGCGGGCCACGGTTGACGACGACGGCGACGTCCTTGCCGCCGCTGCTCTTGAGCCCGGCGGAGACTCCGGCCGCTTCGAATCCCTGCGCTGCCGTGACGCTCACGGGGCGACTCCGTTCACACTCAGGCCCGTGGCCTCGGGGAGACCGAGGGCGATGTTCATCGACTGGATGGCGGCACCCGCGGTGCCCTTGACGAGGTTGTCCACCGCGGTCACGACGACGACGCGGTTCGCAGCGCGGTCGACGGCGATCCCCATGAGCGCGGTGTTGGCCCCCACCACGTCGGCGGTGCGCGGGAACTGGCCGGCCGGCAGCAGCTGCACGAACGTCTCGTCTCCGTAGGCGGTCTCCCACGCCTCGCGGATCTGCGCGTCGCTGACGCCGTCCGCGAGCGGGGCGGTGGAGGTCGCGAGGATGCCGCGGGCCATCGGCACGAGCACGGGCGTGAACGAGATCCGCACGGGGCCGGCCGCCCCGGCATCCTTCAGCGCCTGCTGGATCTCGGGGATGTGCCGGTGCGTGCCGCCGACGGCGTACGGGTTGGCGGTGCCGAGGATCTCGCTCGCGAGCAGGTTCGTCTTGAGACTCTTGCCCGCGCCGGACGGTCCGACGGCCAGCACCGAGACGATGTCCGAGGGGTCGATGACGCCCGCAGCGACGCCCGGGGCGAGGCTCAGCGAGACGGTGGAGGCGTTGCAGCCCGGGGCGGCGATGCGCGTCGCGCCGACGAGGCGCTCGCGCTGCTTCGCGCCGCCGACGAGGAGCTCCGGCACACCGTAGGTCCAGGGCTCGTGGAAGTGACCGCCGTAGAAGGCGTCCCACGACTCCTGCGAGGTGAGGCGGTGGTCGGCGCCGGCGTCGATGACGAGCGGGGTGTCACCGAGCGCCTCCGTGTACTGCCCGGACTGCCCGTGCGGCAGTGCGAGGAACACGATGTCATGCCCGGCGAGGATCTCGGGGGTCGTGTCCTGCAGCGTCTGGTGCGCGAGCGAGCGCAGGTGCGGCTGGTGCGCGATGAGCGGCTGCCCCACGGTGGAGTGCGCGGTGACGGTGCGGATCTCGAGGTCGGGATGCGAGGCGAGAAGGCGGAGGATCTCGCCACCCGCATAGCCGGAAGCGCCGGAAACGGCGACCGAATAGGTCATGACTCAACCTTATTGTCTGGGACGGAGGGGCCGAGGACGGCGACACCTGCGGCTGCGACCCACAGCTGTGGGGAGCACGGAGGGTCGCCTAGCGTCGGCGGTCGCCCAGACGTCGGCGCACGCGTGACACCGCGGGAGCGGTGAGGAGCGGGGCCGAGGGCATGCCGCCACCCTAGCCCCGCCGATCACGCGACCGCAAAACGGCGGCCGCACGTGACGACGTCAGGGCTCCTCGGCCCGCCACTGTTCGATGAGCGCGAGCTCATCGGCGCGGTCGAGGCCCGCACCGCGCGAGCGCGACACGCCCCGGTCACGCTCGTCGGCCAGGGTGCGCGCGATCGTCTCCACGAGGGAACGGATGCCGCCGCCCGCGGCGCGGTAGGCGGCACCGTCCCGCGTCGCGAATCCGGGCATGTCGCCGGGCAGCCACAGTGGCAGCGAGCGGGGACCGGACCAGTGGGCAACGCCGTGACGGCTCAACCACTCGTCGGGCACGACGACCACGTCGCCACGATGCCCCGCGGCTTCGCGCACCAGCGCGAGGAGATCGGCGAGGGGAAGCGAGGCGCCGACGGCGTTGACGACGCCGTCGAAGCCGCGGGCGCCGGCCGAGACCACGTAGTCGGCGAGGTCGTCCACGTCGATCACCTGCGCCATCGCTCCCGGCGCCGCCGGCACGAGCACCGGCTCGGCCCCCGCCGCCGCGAAGCGGGCGGGCCAGTAGCCGAATCGATCCGTCGGGTCGCCGGGACCCACGATGAGCCCCGCGCGGACGATCGACAGTCCGGCAGCGAAACCCCGGGCGGAGCGCTCGGACGCGGCCTTCGCGCGGGCGTAGTCGTCCTTCTCCCCCGGCTCCCACGGAACGGCGAGGTCGGCCGTCTCATCGGCGCCGACCTCGTCGGAGGCGGCGTAGACCGAGACGCTCGAGACGTACGTCGCGTGCGCCGCGCGCCCGCCGAGAGCCTCGGCCGCCGCTGCCACGGCCACCGGATCGGAGGACACATCCACGACCTCGTCCCAGTCCTGGGATGCGACGTGCGCGTAGGCGCCGGGCTTCGACCGGTCGGCGACGACGAGGTCGGCGCCTGCCGGCGCGGGCCTCGTTCCCCGCGCGAGACACGTGACCTCGGCTCCGCGTTCGAGCCACTGCTGCGCGACACGGGAACTGAGCCAACCGGTTCCGCCGAGGATGAGGACGCGAGTCATCTGTTCATCCCACCAAACCGCTCCGCCCACCGACAGCCCGTTCCGCTGGTGGCGTACCCGTGTCGGGGACGCAGGACATACTGGCGGCATGCTCACGACGCTCGCCGTGTCCGGTTACCGTTCTCTCCGCGACGTCGTCGTCCCTCTCGGGCCGCTGACGATCGTCACCGGGCCGAACGGTTCGGGAAAGTCGAACCTGTACCGCGCGCTGCGCCTGCTCGCCTCCTCTGCGCGCGGCGAGCTCGTCGGCGCCGTCGCCCGGGAGGGCGGACTGTCGTCACTGCTGTGGGCGGGACCCGAGAACGGCGGCGGGCAGGGAACCGTTCGCACCCGGCCCATCGCCGTGAGGCTCGGGTTCGCCTCCGACGAACTGGGGTACCTCGTCGATCTCGGCATCCCTCAGACCGCGGGGAACAGCCCGTTCGCCCGGGACCCCGAGATCAAACGCGAGCAGGTGTTCGCGGGCGCCCTGGCGAAGCCCGCGACACTGCTCATCGACCGCACTCGCGCCCACACCCGCGTCCGCGACGGATCGTGGACCGACCTCGCGCAGACCCTCGCGCCCTTCGAGAGCATCGTGACCGATCTCGCCGACGGGGACACCGCCCCCGAACTGCTCGGCATCCGACGCGTCATGAACGGATGGCGCTTCTACGACCACTTCCGCGTCGACGCCGACGCCCCCGCCCGCCGCCCCCAGATCGGCACCCGCTCACAGCTGCTCGCCGACGACGGCGCGAACCTCGCAGCGGTATGGGCAACCATCATCGATGCCGGCTTCGGACATGAACTCGACCGAGCCGTCGACCTCGCCTTCCCAGGCAGCCGTGCGCGGGTGGAGAGCGGCGACGGTCGCTTCCGCCTCACCCTCACCCAGCCCGGGCTCCTGCGACCCCTCGACACCGCCGAGCTCTCCGACGGAACGTTGCGCTACCTGCTGCTGTGCGCAGCGCTCCTGCCGGCCCGGCCCGCTCCCCTCGTCGTGCTCAACGAGCCGGAGTCGAGTCTGCACGTGAGTCTCCTCGAACCACTCGCGGAGCTCGTCCGGACGGCATCCAGCCGCACGCAGGTGGTGCTCGTCTCGCACGCCGGCAGGCTCGTCGACGGCTTCGACGATGCCGACCGCGTCGACCTCCGAAAGACCCTCGACGGCACGGTCGTCGAGGGTCAGGACTTCATGTCCGTGCCGGCGTGGAACTGGGGGAACCGCTGACCACGGGCCTCAGCTGAAGGAGATCAGCGACAGTCCACCGGTGATCGCCAGCACGATGCACGCGACAACGAACCCGCAGATCGTGACCGCCCGGAAGGCCCCGATGCCTCGGTGCCCCGCCGGCGCGGCCAGCGCCGCGACGCCCGCGACGAAGAACGCGATCGCCATGACGAAGAACCAGATCCCGATGGTCCCGTAGTAGGAGTTCAGCGCCCACGCGCCCGGGAAGAAGACCGCTGCTTGGGGGAACATGAATGACAGGAGGTTCAGGTTCGCCGCGTAGCCGATGACGCTGGCCACGATCGTCGCGACGTTGAACCCGACCAGCACCCGGATGAACGGGGTGATCCTCGGGATGCGACGCGGGCCCGTCGGGGCCGCGTCGGTCGTCGTCTCCACAGCGCTCATAGCTGAACGGTACTCCGGCACACGGCCGAGGCGCTGTCCCCTCTTCTGGGGACAGCGCCTCGGTCAGGCACGGGTTGTGACCGTCAGTCGCGGATGGTGGCGCCGAACCGGCTCGCCGCGGCGTCGACGCCGGCGAGCTTCGCCTCGGTCGCCTCGGCGGCGGTGAGAGTGCGATCGTCCGCCCGGAAGCGGAGGGCGAACGTGAGGCTCTTGGCTCCGTCGTCGATGCCGGCACCGCGGTAGTCGTCGACCAGTCGGAGCGACTCGAGCAGGTCGCCGGCGCCCTCGACGAGCGCGGCGCGCACATCGGCGGCGGGCACGTCGGCGGGGACGACGAGCGACACGTCCTGCGTCGCGGCGGGGTAGGTGCGCAGCGATGCGGCGACCTCCGGCGCGCCGGCGAGCGACAGGATACCGTCGAGGTCGAGCTCCGCGACGAACACCCGGCCCGGCAGATCGGCGGCGTGCGCCACCGCCGGGAGGAGTTCGCCGACGTAACCGACCTCGGTATCGCCGACGGTGAGGATACCGGTGCGTCCCGGGTGCAGCGCGGCGCGCTGTCCCTGGCGGACATCGATGCGGACCCCCGCAGCGGCGGCGATGGTCTGGACGGCGCCGAGCGCGTCGGACAGGTCGTATTCGACGGCGGCGCGACCCGGCTGCTTCGAGATCGCCGAGCCCGTCAGCAGCACGGCGATGTGGCGCGGCTGCGGCGGGATGGACGCGTGCAGCGCGGCGAGGGTCGCATCGTCCGGACGGACCGCGAGCGGCGGCACCGTCTCGGTGCCGTAGGCGGCACCCGCCTCGGGGGTGAACACCGATCCCGCTTCGAACAGCGCGAGGTCGGTGAGCCCGCGGGAGACGTTCCGGTGCGCGTTCTGCAGGAGACCCGGCAAGAGCGAGCGGCGCAGGAACGGCGCCTGACCATCGAGCGGGTTCGCGAGCTTGATCGAGGCCAGGTGCTCCCCCGTCTCCGATCCGTGCAGGTCGTTGAGCTCCTCGGTCGTGAACGGGAACGCCAGCGTCTCGACGAACCCGGCCGAGGCGAGGGCATTCGCGACGCGGCGACGTCCCTTCTGATGCGGGGTGAGGCCGCGACCCGACGGCGGCGTCGGCAGCACCGACGGGATGCGGTCGAGCCCGTGGATGCGGGCGACCTCTTCGGCGAGCGTCCACTTGTCGGTGAGGTCGGGACGCCACGACGGCGGGATGACCTCCCACGCGTCGCCGTCCTCCGAGACCTCGCAGCCGACCATCTCGAGCGCCGCGATGACCTCGTCCTCGGTGTAGTCGACGCCGATCAGACCGGCACTGAAGGACTTCGGCAGAGCGATGGCCTCGAGGAACACCTCGGAGAAGAGCGCACCGCCGACCGTGGTGTCGAGCGTGCCGCCGGCGAGCTCGACCATGAGATCGGCGACGCGGCGTGCGGCGACGAACGGGATGAGTGGGTCGACCCCACGCTCGAAGCGGCGAGATGCCTCACTGGGCAGCTTGTGTCGGCGCGCGGTGCGTGCGATCGACACGGTGTCGAAGATCGCGGCCTCGATGAGGACGTTGCGCGTGGCATCGCCCATCTCGGTCTTACCGCCACCCATCACGCCCGCCAGACCGATCGGGCCGGACTCGTCGGTGATGAGCAGGTCCTCGGGGCTGAGCGAGCGCTCCTTGCCGTCGAGGGTGGTGAGCTTCTCCCCCGCCGTCGCCCGGCGCACCGTGATGCCGCCGTTGAGCAGGTCGAGGTCGTAGCCGTGGATCGGGTTGCCGAGCTCGAGCATCACGTAGTTCGTGATGTCGATGAGGATGCCGAGCGAGCGGATGCCGGCGAGCGTGAGCCGCGCCCTCATCCAGGGCGGCGTCGGGCGGCTCGGGTCGACATCGCGGACGATGCGCACCACGAACTCGCTCGCGCCGACGTTGCCGTGGATCGGCGCGGTGTCGTCGACCGTGACCTCGAAGCCGCCGGTGGGCTGCTCGAGCTCCTCGAAGGCGCGCAGGCCCGGGTCGCGGAACTGGCCTCCGGTGGCGTGCGCGTATTCACGCGCCGCGCCGCGAAGCGAGAGCGCGTAACCGCGGTCGGGCGTGACGTTGATGTCGACCGCGACGTCGTCGAGTCCGAGGAGCGCGATGGCGTCGGTGCCGACCTCGGGGTCGAGGCCGAGTTCGGTCAGGCGGAGGATGCCGGAGTGCTCGTCGCCGAGGCCGAGCTCCTTCGCCGAGGCGATCATGCCGTCGGACACGTGCCCGTAGGTCTTGCGGGCGGCGATCGGGAACGGACCGGGCAGCACGGCGCCGGGCAGCGTCACGACGACCTTGTCACCCTCGAAGAAGTTGCCGGCGCCGCAGACGATCCCGCGGATCCCGCCATTCTCCTCGCCGACGTCGACCTGGCACCACCGGATCGTCTTGCCGTTGGACTGCGGCTCCGCCTCGAACGAGAGGACCTTGCCGACCACGATCGGCCCGGTGAGGTCGAAGCGGTGCACGTCCTCCTCTTCGAAGCCGACCGACACGAACGACGCGAGGACGTCCTCCGGCGTCGCGTCGGGCGCGACGTCGACGAACTCGCGCAACCAGGAGAGCGGGACGCGCATCAGACCACCATTCCGAACTGCTCGCTGAAACGGACATCGCCCTCGGCCATGTCGCGCATGTCCTGGACGTCGGAACGGAACATGAGGGTCCGCTCGATGCCCATGCCGAAGGCGAAGCCCGAGTACACCTCGGGGTCGATGCCCGCGGCGCGGAGGACGTTGGGGTTCACCATGCCGCAGCCGCCCCACTCGATCCAGCGCGCGCCACCGGGGAAGGTGGGGTGCCACAGATCGAGCTCGGCGGAGGGCTCGGTGAAGGGGAAGTAGTTGGTGCGGAACCGCGTCTTCGCCTCGGCGCCGAAGAGCACCTTGGCGGCGTGATCGAGCGTGCCCTTGAGGTTCGCCATCGTGATGTCCTTGTCGATGACGAGGCCCTCGAACTGGGTGAAGGCGGGCAGGTGCGTCGCGTCGAACTCGTCGGTCCGGTAGACCCGACCCGGGCAGAGGACGTAGATCGGCAGATCGCGCTCAAGCATGGAGCGCACCTGGACGGGGCTCGTGTGGGTGCGCATGACGAGGTGGCGCGCCACCGGGTCGACGAAGAACGTGTCCTGCATCTGGCGTGCGGGGTGGTCGGGCGCGAAGTTGAGTGCGTCGAAGTTGAACCACTCGTGCTCGAGCTCGGGGCCCTCCGCGATCTCCCACCCCATGCCGACGAACAGGTCTGCGATCTCCTCCTGCAAGAGCGAGATCGGATGCCGCGCCCCGACGCGCGTGCGCGGCGCGAGCGCCGTGATGTCGACACGCTCCGCCTCGAGCTTCGCGGCGGTCTCGGCCTCGGCGAGCTCCTGCTCGCGCGCGGCGAGGGCCTGGTTGACGCGGCCGCGCGCCTGGCCGACCAGCTTGCCGAAGGCGGCCTTCTGATCGTTCGGGACGTTGCGCAGCTGTGCGTTCAGACGCGCCAGCGGCGAGCCCTCTGCGGTGTGCGCGTTGCGGGCGGCTTTGAGGGCGGCGGTGTCGGAGGCGGCGGCGAAGGCCGCGAAGGCCTCGGCGACGGCGGCATCCACGGCCTCGGGAGTGATCTCAGGTGCGTCTGACACGAGAGACGAGTCTACCGGCGGGCCGGTGTGCGGCCCGCCGGTGGCGCATCAACCGGGCGCGTTGCCCTGATCGAACTTCCCGGCACCCTTCTGGGCGGCGATGAGCTCGGTGTCCGTCGTCGGGGCGACCGGGTGGTGCACCCCGCCATCGGGCTGCTTCGGCTGCCGCCGCAGACGCTTCTCGACACGATTGGCGATGAGCGAAAGCAGGAGGCACAGCGCGATGTAGATGGCGCCGATGATGATCGTCGCCGGCACGATGGGCGATTCGTACGTGGACTGCGTGCCGATGAACCGTGCATAGAACAGCAGTTCCTCGAAGGTGATCACATAGCCGAGCGCGGTGTCCTTCAGCGTCACGACGAGCTGCGCGATGATCACCGGCATCATCGCGCGGATCGCCTGCGGCAGGAGGACGAGCCGCATGACGCCGGACTTGCGCAGGCCGATCGCGTACCCGGCTTCCTTCTGACCGCGCGGCAGCGACTCGACGCCGGCACGGATGACCTCGGCGAGCACGGATCCGTTGTACGCGATGAGCGCGATGACCACCGCCCAGTAGGGCTCCATGCGGATGCCGATGGTCGGGAAGCCGTAGTAGAGCAGGAACATCAGCACGAGGACGGGGATCGCGCGGAACACCTCGATGACGGCGACGAACGGGGCACGCACCCAGGCGTGGTCGGACAGGCGACCGATCGCGAGCACGAAGCCGAGGACGAGGGCACCCACGGCCGCGACGACGAACGCGGACAGCGTCTGGCCGATGGCCTCGCCGATGCTGATCCACACGTTGGTGAAGGTGAAGGCGTACCACTTCTCGGCGGTGAACTGTCCGGTGACGGCGAGCCGCCAGATGAGGAAGCCGACGACCGCGGCGACCAGCACGATCGTGATCGCGGCGATGATCCGGTTGCGGGCGATCGCGCGAGGGCCGGGGACGTCGTAGAGAACGCTGGTCATCGTGCCACCTTCCATCGGAGCTCGAGTCGCTGCTGCGCCCAGGAGAGCAGGAGGACGAGGGCGACGAAGATCAACATCACCCAGATGATCACGAGCATCTGGTTCTCGCCCCGCTCGCTGAGCCAGCTGCGGATCGAGCCCAGGTTGAGCACGGAGAAGCCTGCGGCGACGGTCGTGTTCTTGAGGAGCGCGATGAACACGCTCATCATCGGCGGGATGACGGAGCGGAACGCCTGCGGCAGCACGACGAGCGTCATGACCTGGCCGAAGGTGAGGCCGAGGGCGCGGGCGGCTTCGGCCTGCCCGACCGGCACCGTGTTGATGCCGGAGCGGATCGTCTCGGCTACATAGGTGGCGGTGTAGATCCCGAGCGCGCCGATCGCCAGGTACATCGGGGCGATGCGCATGTCCAGCAGCGGCGGGAGTGCGAATGCGAATCCGAAGAAGACGAGCGTCAACGGGGTGTTGCGGATCGTGTTGACGTAGAGGGCGCCCACGCCGCGGGCGATGGGCACGGGCGAGACGCGCATGGCGCCGACGATGATGCCGAGCACCAGAGCCAGCAGGCCGCCACCAGCGAACAGGATGAGGGTGCCGGTGATCGCCTCGCCCCAGAGGTCGAGGTTGTCGGTGATGACGCCCATCGGCGCTCCTCTCGAAGGTGTGGGGGTCGAGGGGGCGGCGGTCCGCCGCCCCCACGACGGGTCAGTCGACCGCGGGCTGTTCGCCGTCGATGCCGGCCGGAGCCAGGTGCTCTTCGAACAGAGCGTCCCAGACGTCTCCGCCGTCGGTGAAGAGTCCGTTGACGTGGTCAAGGAGCGCGGTGTCACCCTTGGGGAGGCCGACGCCGTAGCGCTCCTCGCTGAAGGGCTCGCCGGCGATCTTGAGATCGTCGGGGCGCTGCGCGACGTAGCCGGCGAGGATCGCCTCGTCGGTGGTGATCGCGTCGACCTGGCCCTGCAGGAGCTGATCGATGCACTGCGAGTAGGTGTCGTACTCGCGGGTGTCGCCGGGGCTGTACTCGTCACGGATGCGCTGCAGCGGGGTGGACCCGGTCACCGAGCACACGACCTTGCCGGCGAGGTCGTCTGGGCCGGCGATGTCCTCGTTGTCCGCGGCGACGAGCAGGCCCTGACCGGTGATGAAATACGGACCGGCGAAGTCGATCTGCTTCTTGCGCTCGTCGGTGATCGAGTAGGTGCCGACGTAGTAGTCGATGTCGCCGTTCACGATCGCCTGCTCGCGGTTGGCGGAGGGAATCGTCTCGAACGTGATGTCGTCCTCTTCGAAGCCGAGGGATGCCGCAATCCAGCGCGCGATGTCGACGTCGAAGCCGGTGCGCTCTCCGGAGGCGGCATCCTCGTAGCCGAGGCCGGGCTGGTCGTTCTTCACGCCGACGATGACGCCGTCACGGTCGTCCATCTCCGCGAACGTGGGGCTGCCGTCCAGCGCGAAGTCGTCGGCGACCTGCCAGAGTCCGTTGTCGTCGTCGTCACCGCCGGCTCCCGGGCTGGTCGGGCTGCCGCTGTTGCAACCCGCGAGCGCGAGCGCTGCGATCGCGATGCCGGCGAAGGCGCCGGCTGCACGTGTGATGCGCATGTGATCCTCCTGGTGTCGTATCGTTCTTCATTCGCCGCGCCGGTGCGGGCGCGGACATCTCAATGGGTGATGAGCTTGGAGAGGAAGTCCTTCGCCCGGTCGCTGCGCGGGTTCGTGAAGAACTCCTGCGGCGTCGCCTCTTCGACGATCTGACCGTCGGCCATGAACACGACGCGGTCGGCGGCCTTGCGGGCGAAGCCCATCTCGTGCGTGACGACGATCATCGTCATGCCCTCCTGCGCGAGGCCGACCATGACGTCGAGCACCTCGTTGATCATCTCCGGGTCGAGCGCGCTCGTGGGCTCGTCGAAGAGCATGACCTTCGGCTTCATCGCGAGTGCGCGGGCGATCGCGACGCGCTGCTGCTGGCCACCCGAGAGCTGCGCCGGGAGCTTGGCGGCCTGGTGGCCGACGCCGACCCGGTCGAGCAGTTCCTTCGCCTGCTTTTCGGCTTCTGCCTTCTTGACGCCCTTGACCTTGATAGGGCCGAGCGTGACGTTCTCGAGGATCGTCAGGTGCGAGAAGAGATTGAAGGACTGGAAGACCATCCCGACGTCCGCGCGGAGGTCGGCAAGGGCTTTGCCCTCCTTCGGGAGCTCCGAGCCGTCGATCGTGATCGAGCCGCTCGTGATCGTCTCGAGACGGTTGATCGTGCGGCACAGCGTCGACTTGCCGGAGCCGGACGGACCCACAACGACCACGACTTCGCCGCGGTTCACCGTCAGGTCGATGTCGGTGAGCGCCTGGAAGTCGCCGTAGTGCTTCTGCACGTTCGAGATGACGACGAGCGGTTCACCACGGCGGACGTCGATGTTCGACGTGCGCGGCGCGGGGTCGGCAGCAGGAGTGGTCATGAATCGCAACCCTATGCCGACGGAGGCATCGACACCGACCTCTTGGCGCGGGGTTTACCGTTCCGTAACCAACGCCCCGGGCGTGTCGGTCAGCGGCTCGCGCGCTGCGCGAACGCCGACTCGTAGAGGCAGACGCTCGCCGCGGTGGCGAGATTGAGTGACTCCGCGCGGCCGTAGATCGGGAGTTTCAGCGACAAGTCGACGAGCGCGACCGCCTCGGGCTCGAGTCCGCGTGCCTCGTTGCCGAACACCCACGCCGTGGGCTCGACGAGCGTCTCGCGGTGCGCCAGGAAGTCCTCGCCCCCGACGTCCGCCGCGAGGACCCGGAGCCCAGCCCGGCGGGCGCGTTCGACCGTCTCGGCGAGGTCAGCACCGACGGCGACGGGGAGGTGGAACAGCGACCCTGTCGTCGCCCGAACCACTTTGGGGTTGTAGGGATCGACCGTGCGGCCGGTTAAGATCACGGCATCCGCTCCGACCGCATCGGCCGCACGGATGATCGTGCCGAGATTGCCCGGGTCCCGGACCTCCTCGCAGATCACCACGAGTTTCGGGTCACCCTCGAAGATGTCGCGGACGGCCGTCGGCGACTGCCGCGCGACGGCGACGATCCCCTGCGGGGTGACCGTGTCGGCCATCGCGTCGAGGACGGCCTCGCTCGCGAACTGCACCTCGACTCCGGCGGCCTCGGCGATCGTACGGATGTCCTGGTGCTTGTCCCACGCGCTCGGCGTCGCGTAGAGCTCCTCGAGCGTGTCTGGGCGGTAGGAGAGCGCCTCGCGCGCCGCCTGCGGCCCTTCGAGGAGGTACAACCCGGTCTCCTGCCGCGCACTGCGCTTAGTCAGCTTCGCGACGGCGCGGACACGAGGCGAGCGGGGGTTCTCGAGCACGCTCCCAGTGTAGAGCCGCTCCCCCGGTGGGCACGGAACCGCACGGACCCGGGATGCACGAACGGGCGCCCTCGGAAGAGGACGCCCGTTCGGGGTGCGTGGGTGCGATCAGGCCTTGGGCGCGTTCACGTCGGCCGGGAGCGCAGCCTTCGCGGTCGCGACCAGCGACGCGAAGACGGCGGGCTCGTTCACCGCGAGCTCGGCGAGCATGCGGCGGTCGACCTGGACGCCGGCGAGGCCGAGGCCCTGGATGAAGCGGTTGTACGTGATGCCGTTCTGGCGGGCAGCGGCGTTGATGCGCTGGATCCACAGGCGGCGGAAGTCGCCCTTGCGCTTGCGACGGTCGCGGTACGCGTAGACGAGCGAGTGGGTGACCTGCTCCTTCGCCTTGCGGTACAGGCGCGAACGCTGTCCGCGGTAACCGGAGGCGCGCTCGAGGATGACGCGACGCTTCTTGTGGGCGTTGACAGCCCGCTTGACTCTAGCCATTTCTTCTACTTCCTAAGTGGTGCGTCGGCGCTCAGAGGCCGAGGAGCTTCTTGGCGACCTTGGCGTCGCCGGGGGCCAGGACCTGCTCCTGGTCGAGGCGGCGGGTGCGACGGGTCGACTTGCCTTCGAGGTTGTGACGGAGGTTGGCCTGCTGCTTCATCAGCTTGCCGCTTCCGGTGAGCTTGAAGCGCTTCTTGGCACCCGAGTGGGTCTTCTGCTTCGGCATATCTCTTCCTTCGTTGAGTGTCCCGGCGGGCGGGAGTCTGTGGGGCCTACTCCGCCGAGGCGGGGGCGGCGGTCTCGTCGGCCTGACCGCTGCGCGCGTCGCGCGCAGCCTGCTTCGTCGCCGCACGGACGGCGTTCTGCTCGGTCTTGACCTCGGACTTGTTCTTGTGCGGTGCGACGACCATCACCATGTTGCGTCCGTCGATGGTGGGGTTGGACTCCACGGTGCCGAACTCGGCGACATCTTCGGCGAACTTGCGGAGCAGGCGCACACCCTGCTCAGGACGCGACTGCTCGCGACCGCGGAAGAGGATCATGGCCTTGACCTTGTCGCCCGCCTGGAGGAAGCCCTCCGCGCGCTTGAGCTTGGTCGTGTAGTCGTGCGCCTCGATCTTCAGACGGAACCGAACCTCCTTGAGGACGGTGTTCGCCTGATTGCGCCGCGCTTCCTTGGCCTTCTGCGCAGCCTCGTACTTGAACTTGCCGTAGTCCATGATCTTGACCACGGGGGGCTTCGAGTTCGGGGCTACCTCGACGAGATCGAGTTCGGCCTCCTGGGCCAGGCGCAGTGCCACCTCGATGCGGACGACGCCGACCTGTTCACCCGCGGGTCCGACGAGGCGGACCTCGGGGACGCGGATGCGGTCATTGGTGCGGGGATCGCTGATGCGGAACTCCTCTTCGTGCGGTTTGTGGACCTCCGGAGGCACAGGGATTGTGCCGCCGGGCGGAAGATCGTCACGTCCACCCGCACCATGCGCGCGCATCGGCATTCGTGTGTTCTGCACCCTGGACAACCTCGCGGACGAGGCGGAGTGCGTGACCCGGTAGCCTGGAGCGGCAAGCGCGGGTGGGATGTGATCCTCTTTCGACACGGAGTAAACACTCCGGTGCCCGCAGAAGTCTAGCAGAGAGCAGCACGTGAGCACTATTCCGGCCGTCCCCAGCGATCACGACCCCGAGCGCCTCGCGCAGTGGGAGGAGCAGGAGCGCGTGTCGCAAGCCGCCACGCGCGACATCGCCGACGTCCCCGCCGTCGAGGTGATCACCACCACCTCCGTCCACCTGATGAGCGCTGCCGCGGTCAAGCTCGGCCTCGCCGACGATCCCGACGCGCAGAAGGACCTCGACGAGGCCCGCAAGCTCATCAACGCCCTCGCGGGGCTGATCACCGCCGCAGCGCCCGAGGTGAGCGACATGCACGCGCGGTCGCTCCGCGACGGTCTCCGGACGCTGCAGCTCGCCTTCCGCGAGGCTTCCTCGATCCCCGACCCCATCGGCAAGGGCCCGGGCGAGAAGTGGACCGGCCCGGTCAACTGACTGGACGGTGCGCAGACAGCGCTCAGGCGCGAACGAGTTTGACCGTCAGCGAGTCCACGAGAACCGCGATGCGGTCGTCGGCCGCCCAGCGCGCGGCGAGTCGCTGGAGAATCGCATCCAACTCCGCCTGGTCGAGGCCGTCGACGAGGTGGAGGCGGACGATCAGCTCCGGCCCGCGCAGGCGTGACGACGGATCTCCGGGCGCGACCGACAGGTCGAGCACGCCCAGCTCGCCGCCGATCGACGCGTGCAGTGCGGCGACGACCTCCGTCGACACGTGCGGCGCCTCCCATCGCTGACCCTGCCCGATCGCCCACACCGCCGGGCGGCGGATCACGAACTCGTACTCGCCTCCCGGGTCGACGACGATGAGGTCGGTGTCGTCGGCGGCCGCTGACAGCGCGGTGCGGACGCCGTCCGCCGGCACGGGGCGCGCCGTGGCATCCCACGTCTTCATCGCGTCGACCGACGTGAACACCGGGAGCACCCGGCGGCCGTCGGGGGCGGCGACGGTGACGATGGAGAGCTCCTGGGTCTTGTCGACGGTCAGACCCGTCGGACCGACTCCCTCGTCGCCCTTCTCCGCGACGAGCGGGATCAGCAGCCGCGCGGCGCGGTAAGCGTCGATGACGGATGCCGCGTCGCCCTCCCCCGCGTGGAAACTCCGCAGCGCCGCCGCGAGTGCGGGGTCGGCGGAGCCGTCGTCTCCGGAATGCGGGTTGGATTCGAAGCTGCGCCCCTCCCACGGCACCCCGGCGGAATCCCCGCGGTTGCCGTGAGCGTGGCCGGGGGCCGGATCAGTGTCCGGCGACATCCAGCGCCTCAGCCAGCGTGAACGCCCCTGCGTACAGGGCCTTGCCCACGATCGCGCCCTCGACGCCCAGCGGCACGAGTTCACGCAGCGCGGCGATGTCGTCGAGGCTCGAGATGCCGCCCGAGGCGACGACCGGCTTGTCGGTGCGCGAGGCCACCTCACGGAGGAGTTCGAGGTTCGGACCCTTGAGGGTGCCGTCCTTGGTCACATCCGTCAGCACGTAGCGGCTGCAGCCGGCGTCCTCGAGGCGATCGAGGACCTGCCAGAGGTCGCCGCCGTCGCGCGTCCACCCCCGCGCGGCGAGGGTCGTGCCGCGCACGTCGAGGCCGACGGCGATCGCGTCGCCGTAACGGGAGATGACCGATGCCGCCCACTCCGGGTTCTCCAGCGCCGCCGTCCCCAGGTTGATGCGGGCGGCGCCGCTGTCGAGAGCAGCCTCGAGGGTGGCGTCGTCGCGGATGCCGCAGGAGAGCTCGACGTGCACGCCACGCATCTGCTTGATCACCTTCCGCAGCAGCGGGGCGTTGCTGCCCCGGCCGAAGGCGGCGTCGAGGTCGACGAGGTGGATCCAGTCGGCACCCTGCTTCGCCCATTCCATGGCGGCGTCGACGGGGTCACCGTAGTTGGTCTCGGTGCCCGCCTCGCCCTGGGTGAGTCGGACGGCCTTGCCGTCGGCGACGTCCACGGCGGGGAGGAGGATCAGTTCGGGCGAAGATGCGAAATCGTTCATGGCTCCGGGTGGGACGGTGTGCGGCCGGGCGCTCGCACAAGGGGACACATTACCCCGACGTGGGGAGCGACCTGATCCAGTTACGGAGCAGGCTGATGCCGGCGGCGCCGGACTTCTCGGGGTGGAACTGGGTCGCTGTCAGCGGACCGTTCTCGACCGCGGCGAGGAAGGGCACGCCGTGCTCGCTCCACGTCACAACGGGTGAGCGGAAGGGCTTCATGACGTCGAGGGTCCACTCCTGCGCGGCGTAGGAGTGGACCAAGTAGAACCGCTCATCCTCAAGTCCGTCGAAGAGGACCGACCCCTCCCCGGGCGTCACGGTGTTCCATCCCATGTGCGGAAGGACGGGTGCGGAAAGCTCCGTGACCGTCCCCGGCCACTCCCCGAGTCCTTCTGTGTCGACGCCGCGCTCGACGCCCTGCTCGAACATGATCTGCATCCCGACGCAGATCCCCATGACGGGGCGACCTCCGGCGAGGCGCCGCTCGATCAGTTCGTCACCGCGGCTCTCGCGGAGCGCCGCCATGACCGCCGAGAAGGAGCCGACACCGGGAACGAGGAGCCCTGCGGCATCCGCGATCAGACCGCGATCGCGTGTGAGGCGCACATCACCGCCCGCCTCCGTCAGTGCTTTGACGGCGGAGTGGACGTTTCCCGACCCGTAGTCGAGGACGGCGATCAAAGGACGCGCGGCATCGGTCACAGGGCGCCCTTCGTGCTGGGGATGCCCTGCACGAGCGGGTCGAGCGCCTTGGCCTGCCGGAACGCACGGGCGAACGCCTTGTACTCGGCCTCGGCGATGTGGTGCGGATCGCGACCGCCGAGCACGGTGACGTGGACCGTGAGCCCGGCGTGGAACGCGATGGCCTCGAACGTGTGACGGACGAGCGATCCGGTGAAGTGGCCGCCGATGAGGTGGAGCTCGTAGCCCTCGGGCTCGCCGCTGTGGACGAGGTACGGACGGCCGCTGATGTCGACGACCGCCTGCGCGAGCGCCTCATCGAGAGGCACCAGCGCGTCGCCGTACCGGGAGATCCCGGACTTGTCGCCGAGAGCCTGGCGGATCGCCTGCCCGAGGACGATGGCGGTGTCCTCGACGGTGTGGTGCGCGTCGATGTACGTGTCACCGGTGGCGGTCACCGTCAGGTCGGTCAGAGAGTGCTTCGCAAACGCGGTCAGCAGGTGGTCGAAGAACGGCACGGACGTGCTGATGCTGCTCTGACCGGTGCCGTCGAGGTTGAGTTCGAGGTCGATCGTCGATTCGCTCGTCGCGCGCCGAACGGACGCCGTGCGGACTGCCGGGGTGCTCATACCTCGATCCTAGCGAGCCGCACCGCCCTCCCCTCCGCGCGAACAAGGCGACTGGGTGGCTGGGTGGGCCGCTTCAGAGCGAGGCGAGGGCCTCGAGGAACGCGGTCGACTCGGCTTCGCTTCCGGCGGTGACCCGGAGCGTGTGCGGCAGCCCGACGTCACGGATGAGCACGCCGCGGTCGTAGAGGCCCTGCCAGGTGGCCTTCGGGTCCTCGACACCCCCGAAGAGAACGAAGTTCGACCAGCTCTCGTACGGGGTGTAGCCGAGTGCCGTCAGGGTGGCGGAGATGCGATCCCGCTGCGCGACGATGTCGTCGACCATCGAGAGCATCGTCGGCGCGTGTCGGAGAGCAGCCGTCGCGGCCGCCTGGGTCAGTGCACTGAGGTGGTACGGCAAGCGCACGAGCCGGAGCGCATCGATGAGCGCGGGGTCGGCGGCGAGGTATCCCACCCGGGCTCCCGCGAACGCGAAAGCCTTGCTCATCGTCCGGGAGACGACCAGCCGCTCCCGGCCGTGCAGCAAGGTGACCGCCGACGGCTCGTCGTGCGGCGCGAACTCGGCGTAGGCCTCATCCACGATCACGATGCCGCGGGAGGCCTCGTACACCGCTTCGACCACGTCGAGGGAGAGCGGCGTACCGGTGGGGTTGTTCGGAGAGCAGAGGAAGACGACATCCGGCTGCGCCTCTTCGATCTGCGCGGCCGCGTCGGCGGCGGTCAGCGTGAAGTCCACGCCGCGCGTGCCCGCCACATAGCGGGCCCCGGTCGCCTGCGTGAGCAGGGGGTACATGGAGTAGGTCGGCCCGAAGCCGAAGGCGGTCCGACCGGGACCGGCGAACGCCTGCAGGATGTGCTGCAGCACCTCGTTCGAGCCGTTCGCCGCCCAGATCTGGTCAGGCTGCAGGCCGTGCCCGAGGTAGTCGGCGAAGGCCTCCCGGAGCGTGGTGAACTCGCGGTCAGGGTAGCGGTTGACGTCGCGCAGCGCTTGCGCGATGCCGTCGAGGATGTCGTCGGCGACCTCTTCGGGCACCGGGTGGGTGTTCTCGTTGACGTTCAGGGCGACCGGCAGGGCCGCCTGGGGTGCCCCGTAAGGAGTCATCCCCCGGAGATCGTCACGGAGGGGTAGGTCGTCGAGACGTGCGCTCACCCTGCCATCGTAGGACGCGCGGGGTGCTCACTCGCCCGCGGCGACGGTGTACTCCGCCGGGACCGCCAGGGACTGGCCGGCATCGACCGCTGCCGAGGAGAGGGCGTTGAGCGACATGATGTCGTCGATCACGTCGCGCGGATCGTGGCTCGGCGCGATCGCCTCAGCGATCGACCACAGCGAATCACCCGGCAGGACGGTGACCGTCTCGAAAGAACCACTCGGCGCGCCCTGCTCACCGCTGGCGAGCGCGCCGCCGCCCGACACGATCGAGATCACCAACGCGACGACCGCCGGCACCGAGGCGACAGCGGCGAGCACCCGACGACCGCGGACGGTCAGGCGCAGGCGCGTGGTCACGGCGGGACGGACGGGTGTGATGGTGATCGTGCTCATGATTCCTCCTCGGGGCGACCCGGTCAGATGAGACCTTCGCACCCGCCCATCGGCCGGGACGGGCGGGATGCGAAGCTCTCTTCCGAATGTATCTTCGAGTCTTGTACGGTGTCAAGCAATCGGGTCTCGGAGATCGATCGAAGACGACACGCGGTCGACTGCGGGGACAACCTCTCGACACCGGATACGGTTTCGATGACGACAGGCCATCACCAACCTCCGACATTCGAAGACGAGTGCACCTGCACGAGGCTCGGACGGCATCCGGAATGACCGGATCAGGGAAGGAACGACATGAGCGAGAAGCCGCAGACGCGCCGGCGCAAGAGCCTCAGCGAGAAGCAGCTCGCGATCCTCGAGGTGATCCAGCGCTCCATCGCCCATCACGGCTATCCGCCGAGCATGCGCGAGATCGGTGACGCGGTCGGCCTCAAGTCCCTCTCCAGCGTCACCCACCAGCTCAACCAGCTCGAGCTCAGCGGCTACCTCCGCCGCGACCCGGGCAAGACGCGCGCCATGGAAGTGCTCATCGATCTGCCCGGCGCGGCAGCGGAGAACCCCGCGGACAGCGCCCCCGCGGTGGGCGATGCCGCCATGGTGCCCCTCGTCGGTCGCATCGCCGCAGGTGTGCCGATCACGGCAGACCAGCAGGTCGAGGAGATCTTCCCCCTCCCCCGCCAGCTCGTCGGCAAGGGCGAGCTGTTCATGCTGAAGGTCTCGGGCGACTCGATGATCGACGCCGCGATCTGCGACGGCGACTGGGTCGTCGTCCGCTCACAGGCGACGGCCGACAACGGTGAGATCGTCGCCGCGATGCTCGATGGCGAAGCGACCGTCAAGACCCTCCGCCAGCGCGACGGCCACACGTGGCTGCTCCCCCGCAACTCGGCGTTCGAGCCGATCCTCGGCGACGAGGCCGTCGTCCTCGGCAAGGTCGTCGCGGTCCTCCGAGCCGTCTGATCGGATCACTTGCGCCCACCGAGGCTGCCTATGGCCGCGCGGGGCACGGTGATCGTCGCGTGCGGGCGCCGGGCTCTGCTGTCGCTCCAGACCCGAGGCCGGGTCGTGATGCGATTCATGGTGACACGTGGCATCCGGGCAGGCCACCGTGTGACGACCTGTTGCGGGCGCGTAGCGTGGAGACATGACCACGATCGCTCCTTACGGTTCTTGGCCCTCCCCCCTCTCGGCCGCGGACGCCTCCGCGTCATCGGGTCGCTTCGACGGTGCACGCTTCGTCGGCGACGAGGTCTGGTGGGGCGAGTCGCTCCCGGCCGAAGCCGGGCGCACCTCGGTGCGTCGGCGCACCGCCTCGGGAGACATCGAAGACCTGCTGCCGGCGCCCTGGAGCGCCCAGTCCCGCGTGCACGAGTACGGCGGCGGCGCGTGGACGGCGACACCGGGCGGGCAGCTGTTCTTCGTCGAGAAGTCCGATCAGCGCGTATGGAGCCTCCTGCCCGGGAGCGAACCGGTCGCACTGACCCCGCCAGACCCCGCCACCCGCCACGGCGGACTTCGCTGGCAGGCCGGCACGCTCCTGGCCATCCGTGAGGTGCACGGCGACGCTCCGGTGCCGGCGCGATCCATCGTCTCGATCCCCACCGACGGTTCCGGCGACGTCGTGGAGCTGGTCTCAGGGAGCGACTTCCTCGCCCAGCCCGCCCTGTCGCCCGACGGATCGACCCTCGCCTGGGTGGAGTGGGACCACCCCGATATGCCTTGGGACCGCACGCGTCTGTGCACCGGCAGCGTGACCGGCTCCGGTGTGGAAGGACGAACCGTCGTCAGCGACGGCGAGACGTCCGCGCTCCAACCCGAATGGACGGCCACCGGAGACCTGCTGTTCGTCGACGAGCCGACCGGCCGCTGGAACCTCTGGCGAACGGATGCCGCGGGCTCCCCGGCCACTCCTGTCGCCCCCGCAGACGCCGACACCGGCGGCGGCCTCTGGGTGCTGGGCGTGCGCTGGTTCGCGCCGCTCGCAGACGGCGGCGTGGTGGCCGTCCGCACGAACGGCTCGGACGCGCTCGTCCGCATCGACCGGGACGGCACCGCGACCCCGCTGGCGCTGCCCGTCCGCGCCCGCGCGCTGGTCGAGGACGCGCTCGGGGACCGCGTGATCGTGTCGGGCGCCGCTCCCGGCGTGTCCGGCGTGTGGCTCGTCGAAGCCGACGGCACGTCCACCCTGGTCCGCGGGTCCGCTTCCGACCTGGATGCCGCGTGGACCCCACCGGTGCGGGAGCTCACGGTACCCGGGCGCCACGGCGACGTGCACGCGTTCGACCACCCGCCGACCAACCCGCATGTGACCGCACCCGAGGGCGAGAAGCCACCGTACGTCGTGCTCGTCCACGGCGGACCGACCGCCCACGTCGGGGGCGTCGCGGACAGCAAAACCGTCTACTTCACCAGTCGCGGCATCGGCGTCCTGGAGGTCAACTACGGCGGCTCGACCGGGTACGGCCGCGCATACCGTGACCGCCTGAAGGGGCAGTGGGGCGTCGTGGACGTCGACGATGTCGCCGCAGCAGCTGCCGGTCTGGTCGAGGCGGGACGGGCCGACGGCGCGCGCATCGCGATCGAGGGCGGTTCGGCCGGCGGGTGGACCGTGCTGGCCGCCCTCGTCGGCACCGACGTGTTCGCGGCGGGGATCTCGCGCTACGGCGTGGGTGACGCCCGCACCCTCGCCACCGACACGCACGACTTCGAGGCCCGCTACCTCGACGGGCTCATCGGTCCGCTCCCCGACGCGGAGGAGCTCTACCTGGAGCGCTCACCGCTCAGCCGCACCGAGAACTTCCGCGTCCCGGTCCTCCTCTTGCAGGGCGATCAGGACGAGGTCGTCCCGCCGTCACAGGCCGAGGCGATCCGCGACGCCCTGGCGGCGCGCGGCATCCCGCACGCCTACGTGCTCTACGAGGGCGAGGGGCACGGGTTCCGCCGCGCCGAGACGATCGTCCACTCGCTCGAGAGCGAGCTCGCCTTCCTCGGGCAGGTGTTCGGGTTCGACACCCCGGACGTCGCGCCGGTTGCCCTTGAGGGCGGATCGACGGATGCCGCGGGGCGGGGGGCCGCTCAGACCGCGTAGTCGGCGAGGTCGGCGGCGAGCCGCTCCGAGACGTGCGCGTGCACCAGCGTGCCGCCCGCCTCGTGGGTGGTCGAGATGATGTGACCCGACTCGTGCACCGCGTTGACGAGGTCGCCGCGGTCGTACGGGACGAGCGCGTGCACCTCCACCGCGGGCAGCGGCAGGGCGGCCTCGACGGCGGCGCGGAGTTCGGCGATGCCCTCGCCGGTGCGCGAGGACACGAAGTGCGCCTTCGGCTCCAGGCCGCGCAGGATCAGGCGGGTGTCGTCGCCGACGAGGTCGGCCTTGTTGAAGACGACGATCTCGTTCGTCGACCGCGCACCCACATCGCCCATGACATCCCGGACGGTCGCGAGCTGCGCAGCCGGGTCAGGGTGGCTGCCGTCGACGACGTGCACGATGACGTCGGCATCGCCGACCTCTTCGAGCGTCGACCGGAATGCCTCCACCAGCTGGTGCGGAAGGTTCCTCACGAACCCGACGGTGTCGGTGAGCGTGAACACACGGCCGTCGGCCGCCTCGGCGCGGCGCACCGTGGCATCCAGGGTCGCGAACAGCGCGTTCTCCACGAGCACGCCCGCGCTGGTCAGGCGGTTGAGGAGGCTCGACTTGCCGGCGTTGGTGTAGCCGGCGATCGCGACCGAGGGGATCGTGTTGCGCTTGCGCTCAGCCCGCTTCGCCTCACGTGCCGGCGCGAACTCGCGGATCTGGCGGCGCAGCAGCGCCATCTTGGTGCGGATGCGGCGACGGTCGAGCTCGATCTTCGTCTCACCGGGACCACGCGAACCCATGCCCGCACCGCCCGCGCCGACCTGACCGCCGGCCTGGCGGCTCATCGAGTCACCCCAGCCGCGCAGGCGCGGGAGCAGGTATTCGAGCTGGGCGAGTTCGACCTGCGCCTTGCCCTCACGGCTCTTGGCGTGCTGGCTGAAGATGTCGAGGATGACGGTCGTGCGGTCGATCACCTTCACCTTCACGACGTCCTCGAGGGCACGCCGCTGGCTGGGCGCAAGCTCGGTGTCGGCGATGACGGTGTCGGCGCCGACAGCGGCGACGAGGTCGCGGAGCTCGGCGGCCTTGCCGCGCCCGATGTAGGTCGCGGGGTCGGGGTGGGGGCGCCGCTGCAGGACGCCGTCGAGGACGACGGCGCCGGCGGTCTCGGCGAGCGCGGCGAGTTCACGCAGAGAGTTCTCGGCGTCCTCGTGCGAACCCTGCGGGTAGACGCCGACGAGGACGACATTCTCCAGGCGCAGCTGCCGGTACTCGACCTCGGTGACGTCCTCGAGCTCGGTGGACAGGCCCGGCACGCGGCGGAGCGCGGCGCGCTCCTCGCGGTCCCACTGGTCGCCATCGGTGTCGCTGTAGGCCACGGTCGCGGCATCCTGCAGCGCCTGAGCCGAACCGCCGGAGCCGAACACGCTCACCCCGACGCGACTCCCCGCGCTCGCAAGGACGCGGTCGACGGCGTCCCGGGGACCTTCCGACGCCGTCGTCGAGGTCTCCTCACCCGCCACCGGTTCGTCTGCGGTCGATGGGGTGGTGCTGTCTGTCATCTTCGCCTTTCGTGGCCTGAGGCCATCCGAGAATCCTAGTCTCCCGCGCGGCTCGCCGCCTCCGCTACGCTCGTCGCATGGGGAGCGACCACTACTTCAGCGCGTCCCCCGCCAGTCCCGAGAATCTCCGCCGCATCCGTGTGTCCCTTGCCGGTCGCAGCGTCGAGGTCACGACCGCCGGCGGGGTGTTCAGTCCGGACCACGTGGACGGTGGCACGGAGGTGCTGCTCGCGAACACTCCCCCTGCCCCTCCGGGCGGGCATCTGCTCGACCTGGGGTGCGGCTGGGGGCCGATCGCGCTGACGCTCGCCACGCAGTCGCCGCGGGCGACCGTCTGGGCGGTCGATGTGAACGAGCGCGCCCTCGATCTCGTGCGACGCAATGCCGAAGAGCTGGGACTCGACAATGTCAACGCCGTCCTGCCCCAAGATGTTCCCGCGGATGTGACCTTCCGGACCATCCGCTCCAACCCACCCATCCGGGTCGGCAAGGACATCCTTCACGGACTCATGGAGACGTGGATCCCCCGGCTCGCGGAGCGGAGCGACGCGTGGCTCGTCGTGCAGCGCAATCTGGGATCGGACTCGCTGCAGCGGTGGCTCGCGGCATCCTTCGATCGCACCTACTCCGTCTCGCGCGCGGCGACCGGGCGCGGTTTCCGTGTCATCAAGGTGCGTCGACACGGCACACCGCCGACCGGTTCGATCGACCTGCCGGAACCGGATGTGGTGGAGTCAGGCGAGCGCGATCTCGCCTGAGAAGACCAGCGACGCCGGCCCCGACAGGAGCACCCGCTCCCCCTCGTCGGTTCTGACCACGCGCACGCCGAGCCGCCCGCCGGGGACGTCGACGATCCACTGATCGGGCGCACCGGCGCCTGCCCAATGGCGAACGGCGAGAGCGGATGCCGCGACCCCGGTGCCGCATGAGAGGGTCTCCCCCACCCCGCGCTCGAACACCCGCATGCGGATGGCGCCGACGCCGTCCTGGACGAGCGGGTCGGCGGGGACGACGAACTCGACGTTCGCGCCGGCCGGCGGCACGGGGTCGAGCACCGGCTGCACCGTGAGGTCGAGGGTCGCCAGATCGTCGGCGCTCGGCAACGCGACGACGATGTGCGGGTTGCCGACGTCGATGCCCAGGCCGGGACGCGCGATCGGCAGGCCGCGACCGCGGACGAGCACTTCGGACTCGTCGGGACGCCAGAGCCCGAGATCGACCTCGAGGCCGTTGTCTGCGAGGGTGACCGATTTCGTTCCGGCGCGGGTGCCGATCTTGAGCGTCTCCCCCGGGGCGAGCGTCGCGAGACCCGCGGTGAGGAGGTACTTCACGAACACGCGCACGCCGTTGCCGCACATCTCCGCGATCGAGCCGTCGGCGTTGCGGTAGTCCATGAACCACTCGGCGTCGGGGGTCGCCGCACCTGCGTCGATGGCGCGCGAGCGGACGACGCGGAGCAGTCCATCTCCGCCGATGCCGAACCGTCGGTCGGTGATCGCGGCGATCTGCTCCCCGGTGAGTTCGGCCGTACCGTCGGGGTCGGCGACGATCACGAAGTCGTTGCCGGTGCCATGACCTTTGGTGAAGGGGATCGTCGCCACCGTCCGATTCTAGATCGGGCCGGCGGTGCGACCGGGTCAGAGTGCGGACAGAACGGAGGCGGACGCCTGCGGCCCGACCCACGCGACGTCGGGGTAGCGCCGGAACCACGACACCTGTCGGCGGGCATAGCGCCGCGTGAGCGCCTGCGTCTGGGCGATGGCCTCCGACTCGGTGAGCTCGCCGGTCAGCTGGGCGAGAGCCTGCGCGTACCCGATCGCGCGTCGCGCCGTGGTGCCCTCCTCGAGGCCTTCGGCCTTGAGGCGACGAGCTTCCCCGACGATGCCCGCTGCCCACATCCCCTCGACCCGGGCGTCGAGCCGTTCGACGAGCTCGGGCCGCTCCACCTGCACGCCGATGACCGTCGTCCTGTCGTGCCATACCGCGGGCTCCTGCGGGAGCGCGGCGCCGTGGGTGCTCTCGCCCTGCAGCACGACTTCGAGCGCGCGCACGATGCGACGGCCGTTGTTCGCGTCGATCCGCTCCGCCGTGACGGGGTCGAGGCTCCGGAGGCGCGCGAACAGTGCCCCCGTGCCCTCGCGATCGAGCTCCGCCTCCAGCTGGGCTCGCAGCTCCTGGTCTCGAGGCGGGAACCGGAAGTCGAACAGCACGCTCGACACGTACAGCCCCGACCCACCCACGAGCACCACGTCACGCCCGCGGGCGAAGACCTCGGCGATCACACGCCGCGCGTGCTCCTGGTAGACCGCGACGGCGGCATCCTGCGTCACATCCAGCACGTCGAAGAGATGGTGCGGGATGCCGCGCCGCTCCGCAACCGGCAGTTTCGCGGTGCCGATGTCCATGCCGCAGTAGAGCTGCATGGCATCCGCGTTGACGATCTCGGCGCCGGTGGCCTCAGCGAGGTCCAGCGACAGTGCGGTCTTGCCGGTGCCGGTCGCCCCCACGAGCGCCCACAGGCGCGGGGCGGCCACAGGTCACTGCCCGATACGGAGGGTGGGCAATCCCAGCGAGACAGCCCGCGGTGCGCCGTCGGCTGCGGGGGTCGGGACACCGCACGAGTCGGCCTGCGCACGGTCCCACGCGTCGCCGGCGCGCGTCCGGCGGATGCGCAGGGGCGCGCCGTCGGGGCTGTCGGCGAGGAGGTGGAACGGTGCGGCGTGCGTCACGACGACCGAGACGACATCGCCCGGCCGCGGGGCCGGGGAGTCTGCGGGGAGCTCGAAGTGGACGAGACGGTTGTCCTCCGCGCGCCCGGTGAGGCGGTGGGTCGCGGCATCCTTCTTGCCCTCACCCGTCGAGACGAGCACCTGCAGTTCGCGCCCGAGCTGCTTCTGGTTCTCCTCGAGCGAGATCCGCTCCTGCAGGGCGACGAGGCGCTCGTAACGACGCTGCACGACCTCCTTGGGGACCTGGTCGGGCATGGTCGCAGCGGGTGTGCCCTCGCGGATGGAGTACTGGAAGGTGAAGGCGCTCGCGAAGCGGGCCTGCTCGACGACCCGCATGGTGTCCTCGAAGTCCTCTTCGGTCTCGCCCGGGAAGCCGACGATGATGTCGGTGGAGATGGCGGCGTTCGGGATCTTCGCGCGGACGCGGTCGAGGATGCCGAGGAATCGGTCGCTGCGGTACGAGCGTCGCATGGCCTTGAGGATGCGGTCGGAGCCCGACTGCAGCGGCATGTGCAGCTGCGGCATGACCGAGGGGGTCTCGGCCATGGCGTCGATGACGTCATCGGTGAAGGCGGCGGGGTGCGGGCTGGTGAACCGGATCCGCTCCAGGCCGGGGATCTCGCCCGCGGCGCGCAGCAGCTTGCCGAACGCCTGCCGATCGCCGAACTCGACGCCGTAGCTGTTCACGTTCTGGCCCAGCAGGGTGACCTCGATCGCGCCGTCTTCGACGAGCAGTCGGATCTCGCTGAGGATGTCGCCGGGGCGACGGTCCTTCTCCTTGCCGCGGAGGCTCGGCACGATGCAGAACGTGCAGGTGTTGTTGCAGCCGACCGAGATCGAGACCCAGCCGCTGTAGGACGAGTCGCGCTTGGTGGGAAGCGTGGAGGGGAACACCTCGAGGGATTCGAGGATCTCGAGCTCGGCGTCGTCGTTATGACGGGCACGCTCGAGGAGGCTCGGGAGGGAGCCCATGTTGTGCGTGCCGAAGACGACATCGACCCACGGCGCCTTCTGTTGGACGACGTCCTTGTCCATCTGCGCCAGGCAGCCGCCGACGGCGATCTGCATGCCCTCGTGCTGGTCCTTGCGGCTCTTCAGATGCCCGAGGGTGCCGTAGAGCTTGCCGGCGGCGTTGTCGCGGACGGCGCACGTGTTGATGACGACGACGTCGGCTTCGTCTCCGGATGCCGCGCGGATGTAGCCGGCGGACTCGAGCGACCCCGAGAGGCGCTCGGAGTCGTGGACGTTCATCTGGCACCCGAACGTGCGCACCTCGTACGTGCGGGGGCGACCCTCGGCGGTGATGGCGGCGGGTGAGGGCGCGATGAGCGTGGGTGCGGCAGACGGGCTGGTCATGATGTGGATCATTCTACGAGCCGCACCTGAGCCCGGCCGTCAGTCACGCACCCGTCGCAGGCCTGCAGGATCGCCGTCACTCGAACCGAACGCGGCTCTTCGGGCTCGATCGTTCATCGAGGGCCTGCCGCGCGGCCGACAACGCGGTCGCGCCGTAGCCGCGGCGCGCGAGCTGGCCCGCGAGGCGGCGGAGCGCGACGTCTCGATCCAAGCCGTCCATCGACGAGGCCTTCGACCGTGCGAACTCCAGGGCCCGCTCGCTCTCGTCATCCGGAAGAGCTGCCAGCGCGATGTCGATGACGTCCCGCGGCAGTCCTCGCTGCGAGAGCGTCTGGGCGACCGCTTGACGGCCCTGCGCCTTGCGCGACATCGCCTTGTCGATCAACTGCTCGGCCAGTGCCTCGTCGTCCAGGTACCCGAGATCGAGGAACCGGGCGATGAGGCCTTCGGCATCCTCATCGGAGACCTCGGCCGTGCGGAGGGCGCTCCGCGCTTCCCGCACGGACAGCGAGCGGCCGCGGAGCTTCTTCATGAGCGTCCTCTCCGCGGCGTCGAGGCTCGCTTCCGAGTCAGCCTGATCTGATGCCGAGGAGAACGCGTCGGCCTCTGTGGCGACCGCCGACGCCGATACCGGCGCGACCCAGGTCGGGTGCCACCTCTCGGCGGGCTCCTCTGAGTGCTCGTCGGCGGCCGGGGGGGAGGTGCTCGCCCCGCCGAAGAGCGGGATCACGGGGGCGAGGCCGGCGGTGCGGCCTGCGCCCCCCTGAGTGTCGCCGCTCATCAGGCCGGACGGCGCGCTGCCAGATCAGCGGGCGGGGCGGGCTCGGCCTCGGCCTTCGGCACCCCGATGCCCATCTTCTGCTTGATCTTGGACTCGATCTCCGCCGCCACATCGGTGTTCTTGATGAGGAAGTTGCGGGAGTTCTCCTTGCCCTGCCCGAGCTGCTCGCCCTCGTAGGTGTACCAGGCACCGGACTTCTTGACGATGCCGTGCTCGACACCGAAGTCGATGAGGCTGCCCTCGCGGGAAATGCCCACGCCGTACAGGATGTCGAACTCGGCCTGCTTGAACGGCGGAGCCATCTTGTTCTTGACGACCTTCACGCGGGTGCGGTTGCCGACTGCCTCGGTGCCGTCCTTCAGCGTCTCGATGCGACGGATGTCCAGGCGCACGGAGGCGTAGAACTTCAGCGCCTTTCCACCGGCGGTCGTCTCGGGCGAACCGAAGAAGACACCGATCTTCTCGCGAAGCTGGTTGATGAAGATCGCGGTCGTCTTGGTCTGGCTCAGACCACCGGTGATCTTGCGGAGCGCCTGCGACATCAGGCGAGCCTGCAGACCGACGTGGGAGTCACCCATCTCACCCTTGATCTCGGCTTCGGGAACGAGAGCCGCGACGGAGTCGATGACGACGAGGTCGATCGCGCCGGAGCGGATCAGCATGTCGGCGATCTCGAGGGCCTGCTCACCCGTGTCGGGCTGCGAGACGAGGAGCTGGTCGATGTCGACGCCCAGCTTCTGCGCGTAGTCGGGGTCGAGCGCGTGCTCCGCGTCGACGAAGGCGGCGATGCCGCCGGCGCGCTGGACGTTCGCGATCGCGTGGAGGGTGAGGGTGGTCTTACCGGACGATTCCGGTCCGTAGATCTCCACGACACGGCCGCGCGGGAGTCCGCCGATACCGAGGGCGACGTCGAGGGCGATGGAGCCGGTGGGGATGACCTCGACGGGAGCGCGCTCGTCGCTGCCCAGTCGCATGATCGAGCCCTTGCCGAACTGGCGGTCGATCTGGGCGAGGGCCGATTCCAGGGCCTTCTCGCGGTCGGCGGGTGATGGCATGTCCTGCTCCTTCTTTCGCGTCCTCTGCGACTGCGCCGCATCGGGGATTCCGTCGCCCGTAGGCTGTCGCGCTCGTCACCGACGGTTCGGATGCTGCGACAGGGCGTGGGGTGTCATCTGACGTGTCTCACGCTACGAAGGGGTTCCGACATTGCATCCGGAGCACCCTTCGAGGTGGACGACGTGCGTCCGACTCCCGCTGTGCAGAAGCCTACGCGCCTATCGAACGAATATTCGATGGCGACACGCCGCGGCCGTCGCCGACCGTCGTCAGCGCCGGGGCTCGAGCCGGCCTGCGCCGTGGCGGCGGGCGAGAGGGACGTCGGCCTCCACGCAGAGGGCGGCCCACACTTCCCGCGGGGCCACACCGGCCGCGAGGGCCTGCCGCGCGGTGCGACCGCCGACGGCCGTCAGCACGAGATCGTCGACCAGGGCGGAGCCGTGTGCGCCGAACTCATCCTCGACCGCGCGATCGAACTCGCTGTGACGCATCGAGGCGTCAGTGCAGCGAGAGCTCGGGAGCGACGATGTCGTCGCCGAGCGAGGCGAGGTCGTCGGGGACCACGTCGGTGATGGGGTGCAGACCCTCCAGCACCGAGATCCGGTCGCCGACCTCGCGCATGATCGTGGAGATCGGCACGTCGAGGGCTTCGGCGACGGCGGCGAGGATCTCGCTGGACGCTTCCTTCTGCCCGCGCTCGACCTCGCTCAGATAGCCAAGGGCGACGCTTGCGCGGCCGGAGACCTGCCGCAGCGTGTGCCCCTTCTGCAGGCGGAAGTCACGCAGCACGTCACCGATCTCTTGACGAACCAGAATCATGCGGTGCCCTCCTTCTGCTCTCCACCCGATGTCCCCTTCGGGGGGGAACCACGGTACAGCACCTTGGCTGTCACCCTAGACCCCACGTGCTGAGGAATGGATGGGAATCACCGAGACGTAACCACGTCGAAACGCGAGCTATTCCCGATTCAGAGCGCGTCGAGGGCGAGAGCGACGGCGCGGGCGGCGGCCTCGGTGCGGATCTGATCACGGTCGCCCTGCAGGAGCAGCGACTCGACCCGCGATCCGAGCGGGGTCGACACCGCGATGTGCACCGTGCCGACGGGCTGCCCGTCGGACGACACCGGCCCGGCGATGCCGGTCGTGGCGATGCCGACATCCGCGGCATCTCCCTCCCCCACCGCGCGCCGGACGCCGTCCGCCATCTGGCGGGCCACCCGCGGATGCACCGGCCCGTGCGCATCGAGGAGGGTCTCGTCGACGCCCAGCAGCCGCGCCTTCAGATCGGTGGCGTAGGCGACGATCCCGCCGCGGAACACAGCGGAGGCGCCTGAGACGGAGACGACGGATGCCGCGACGAGCCCTCCCGTGAGCGACTCCGCCACCCCCAGGGTCCACCCCAGCTCCCGCAGCCGCGCGACGAGGCGCTCCGGCTCCGAGCGCGGGCCCTCCGAGACGAGCGTCGCCTCGACGTCGTCCGGCAGGTCGGCGAATGTGCGGTCCGTCATGACCGGCTCTTCCGGCGCGCTCCGCGCACCTCGGTCACGACGTAGTCGAGGCCACTGGCGATCGTGAGGATGACGGCGATGGCCATCGTGACGGCGTTGACGATGTGGATCCACTCCCCCACGACCGTCCACAGGGGCAGCAGGGCGAACGAGAGTGCGACACCCTGCGCCACCGTCTTCAGCTTGCCCATCCACGCAGCGGCTACGACGTGATCGGATGCCACGACGAGGCGGTGGATGGTGATGCCGATCTCGCGGACGAGTACGACGACGGTGATCCACCACGGCAGCTCCGCCAGAATCGACAGGCCGACGAATGCGGCTCCGGTGAGCACTTTGTCGGCGATCGGGTCGAGCAGCTTGCCGAGGTTGGTCACGATGTTGTGGCGCCGTGCGAGGTACCCATCGACGCCGTCGGTGGCGATCGCCACGATGAACAGGACCGCCGCCCACCAGCGCAGCGCGCTGTCGTTACTGCCGTCTGCCAGGAGCATCCAGACGAAGACCGGCGCGCAGAGGATCCGGACGATCGTGATGGTGTTGGGCAGCTGCCTCGGGATGCTCACGGATCGAGCCTATCCAGGTCACTCACGACCCGTAAGACCCCACGCGTCCTCGTCGCCGCCGTCCGCCTCGACGACCTCGTAGCCGTCGAACTGGGCCGTCACGGCGTCGGGTCCGTACGGGTCGACCGGCGCCGCGGTCGGCGATGCCGGAGCACTCGGCGCGGCATCCTCCGGCGGTTCCTCACCACGCAGGCGGGCGAGCACCGCAGGCAGCTCGTCGGGTGTGACGAGCACGTCGCGCGCCTTCGATCCCTCGGACGGGCCGACGATCTCACGGGCCTCGAGGAGGTCCATGAGCCGACCGGCCTTCGCGAATCCCACGCGGAGCTTGCGCTGGAGCATGGAGGTCGATCCGAACTGGGTGGAGATGATCTGCTCGGCCGCGGCGAGGAGGAGCTCGAGGTCGTCGCCGATGTCCGCGTCGATCTCCTTCTTCTCCACGATCGCCTCGACGTCCTTGCGGTATTCGGGGCGGGCCTGCGCCTTGACGTGCGCGACGACCTTCTCGATCTCCTTCTCGGCGACCCATGCGCCCTGCACGCGGACGGCCTTGGAGGCGCCCATGGGCAGGAACAGCCCGTCTCCCTGTCCGATGAGGCGATCAGCACCCGGCTGATCGAGGATGACGCGCGAGTCGGTGACGCTCGTCACGGCGAACGCGAGCCGCGACGGCACGTTCGCCTTGATCAGGCCGGTCACCACGTCGACCGACGGGCGCTGGGTGGCCAGCACGAGGTGGATGCCGGAGGCGCGGGCGAGCTGCGTGATGCGGACGATCGAGTCCTCGACGTCTCGCGGGGCGACCATCATCAGGTCGGCGAGCTCGTCGACGACGACGAGGAGGTAGGGGTAGGGCTTCAGCACCCGCTCGCTGCCGGCGGGCAGCTGGATCTCCCCCGCGACGACCGCCTTGTTGAAGTCGTCGATGTGGCGGAATCCGAACGACGCGAGGTCGTCGTACCGCATGTCCATCTCCTTCACGACCCACTGCAGCGCCTCGGCGGCCTTCTTGGGGTTCGTGATGATGGGGGTGATGAGGTGGGGCACGCCGGCGTAGCCGGTGAGCTCGACGCGCTTCGGGTCGATCAGGACCATCCGCACATCGCTCGGCTTCGCACGCATGAGCAGGCTCGTGATCATCGAGTTCACGAAGCTCGACTTGCCGGAGCCGGTGGAACCGGCGACCAGGAGGTGGGGCATCTTCGCGAGGTTCGCGACGACGTATCCACCGCCGACGTCCTTGCCGATGCCGATGGTCATCGGGTGGGTCGCCTGCTGCGCGTTGGGAGAGCGGAGCACGTCGCCGAGGGTGACGATCTCGCGGTCCGTGTTCGGGATCTCGACACCGATCGCGCTCTTGCCCGGGATCGGCGCGAGGATCCGCACCTCGTTGGAGGCGACGGCATAGGCGATGTTGTTGGTGAGCGCGGTGATCCGCTCGACCTTGACGCCCGGGCCCAGCGCGATCTCGTACTGGGTGACGGTCGGGCCGCGCGAGAACCCGGTGACCTTGGCGTCGACGGAGAACTGGTCGAAGACACCGGTGATGGCACGCACCATGGCGTCGTTCGCCTCGGAGCGCGCCTTGTGAGGGGTGCCCGCCGCAAGGGCATCGGATGCCGGAAGGCGGTAGTCCGCGGCATCCGGATCGACGGAGTCGAGGCTCGCGCCCTCGAGATTCGCGGCGATGAAGTCGGGGATCGGCGGCGGGGGCGGCACGTCGAGGGAGCCGGGTTTGCGACCGGGCTTGCGCGGCGGGATCGGGGCGATGATCTCGGTGACGTCGTCCTGCGCCGCCACGGGAGTGGTGACGGGGTTGTCGAAGCTGCCGTCGCCGCTGGATTCGAGCAGGGCGGTGAGGTCGTCGGCGCCCAGGCCGCCGTCGGCGTCCTCCTCGCGGCCGGACTTGTTGCGGCGCCACCACGGCAGGCCCGGTTCGGCGTCGTCGTCCACAGCGTCGAACGCGACGGTCGGACCGGTATCCCCGGCCATCGCCGCCGACTTCTCGACGCGCTCGGTCCCGAACATCCAGGCGTACAGATCGCCGAGGCGCTGACCGATGCGGTTCGGCGGGGTCTTGGTGAGGATGAGGACGCTCAGCACGGCGAGGAGCCCCAACACGATGCCGGCGCCGATCTCGGTGAGCGCGGTGAGCGGTTCGCCCACCATCCAGCCGAACAGACCGCCGGCTTCGCTGAGTGCGGGCAGTCCGGTATGCGGCTGCGGACGACCGCCCATGACATGGCAGAACCCGGCGATGGCCAGCACGAGCAGACCCGATCCGATGCCGATCCGGCCGTTGTCGTGGACGGAGGGCGGGTTGCGGAACAGCCAGCCGGCGAGGAGCAGCAGGAAGACGGGGAAGACGAACGCCTCACGCCCGATGAGTGCGCCCACGGTGTACGCACTGATGGTGGTGCCCACCTCGGTGCCGATGAGGAACCACTCGACCACGGCACCCGCGACGGCCATGAGCACCAGCAGGAACGGGAAGCCGTCGCGGCGCTGATCCTTCTCGAGCCGCTCCGACCCGAACGCCCGGAACATGCCCCCTGTCGCGTGGGCGAGACCCATCCAGGCGCGGGAGATCACCGGCGGCCGGTCGACGTCATCGACGTAGCGCCGGGGCGCGGGTTCGGGTTTGCGGCGGGGCGCCGGCTCGGACTTCTTGGCGCGCGACGAGGAGCCCGACGCGGACGCGCGGGACTTGCTGGTCGGACTGCTGCTCCTGGCCATACCTCCACGGTAGGCGCGACCCGGGACACAACCGCGGATTGACGCGGCGGGCACCGGCATCCGCGGTCCGCCGTCAGGCCAGGCGCTTCACCATCGTGTCGCGGACGAAGCCGCTCTGCGTGACCGCGAATCCTTCACTGCGGTAGAGCACCTGCGCGAAGTTGCCACGCTCCACGGAGAGGCAGATGCGGGCCTTCCCCTCGGCCCGCGCCATCTCGCAGACACGGCGCAGGAGCGCCCGTCCGACGCCGTGCGCCCGCCACATCGGACGCACGCCGATGATCAGCTCCGGCACGTTGGTGCCGACGTATCCGAACCCGGGTCCGCCTCGCGGCAGCATCCGGTACCAGGCGGCGCCGATCGGCTCGGTGCCGCTCACGGCGACCGCACCGGCATCCCCCGGACGCATCCAGCCGGAGAGGTAGCGGCTGTGATCGGGGTGGGTCAGGATCTCGTGACGCGGGCGCGCGGTTCCGGGACGCCAGTTGGCGGCTTCGACCACCATGTCGCCCAAGAAGACGCCGTCGGCCTGCGTGGCGGGCCGCAGCGACCAGGAGTCGGGCATGCCCAGATGTTAGCGCTCCCGGTCAGGCCTCGATCACCATGGGGACGATCATCGGACGGCGGCGCAGCGACTGGTTGACCCAGCGGCCGATCGTGCGCCGCACGACCTGCTGCAGGGCGTGCTGGTCACGGACGCCCGACTGCGCCGCCTCGACGAGCGCAGCGGCGATCTTCGGCTTGACGGAGTCGAAGACCGCGTCGTCTTCCGCGAAGCCGCGGGCGTGGATCTCGGGGCCCGTGATGATCTGCCCGGTGGAGGCGTCGACCACGACGATGACGGAGATGAACCCCTCCTCGCCGAGGATCCGACGGTCCTTGAGGTCTGCATCCGTGATCTCACCGACCGACGAGCCGTCGACGTAGACGAAGCCGAGGTCGAGCTGACCGGCGACGCGAGCGACACCGTCCTTCAGGTCGATGATCGTGCCGTTCTCGGCGAGGATCGTGTTCTCCGCCGGGATGCCGGTCTGCTGCGCGAGCTTGGCGTTCGCCATCAGGTGGCGGTACTCGCCGTGCACCGGGAGGACGTTCTTCGGCGTCAGGATGTTGTAGCAGTAAAGCAGCTCGCCGGCGGCCGCGTGGCCGGAGACGTGCACCTTCGCGTTGGCCTTGTGGACGACGTTGGCACCCAGCTTGGTGAGCCCGTCGATGACGCGGTAGACGGCGTTCTCGTTGCCCGGGATGAGGCTCGAGGCGAGGATGACGGTGTCACCCTCCCCCGGCTCGATCGCGTGGTCGAGGTTCGCCATGCGCGACAGGACGGCCATCGGCTCGCCCTGGGAGCCCGTGGACATGTAGACGATCTTGCCGTCGGGGAGGTCCTTCGCCTTCTTGTAGTCGATCAGCACGCCCTGCGGCACCTTGAGGTAGCCGAGGTCTTCGGCGATGCCCATGTTGCGCACCATCGAGCGGCCGAGGAAGGCGACCCGGCGCCCGTGCGCGGCGGCGGCGTCGATGACCTGCTGGACGCGGTGGACGTGACTCGAGAAGCTCGCGACGATGACGCGGCGCGGTGCGCGGCCGATGACCTGGTCGAGGACCGGTCCGATCTCGCGCTCGAGCGGGGTGAAGCCGGGGACATCGGCGTTGGTCGAGTCCACGAGGAACAGGTCCACGCCCTCGTCGCCGAGCGCGGCGAAAGCGCGGAGGTCGGTGAGGCGGCCGTCGAGCGGCAGCTGGTCCATCTTGAAGTCGCCGGTCGCGAGGACGAGCCCCGCGGGGGTGCGGATCGCGACGGCGAGCGCGTCGGGGATGGAGTGGTTGACCGCGATGAACTCGAGGTCGAACGGGCCGACCTGCTCGTCCTGACCCTCGGCGACGGTCAGCGTGAACGGACGGATGCGGTGCTCCTTCAGCTTCGCCTCCACCAGCGCGAGCGTGAGCTGCGATCCGATCAGGGGGATGTCGCGCTTGAGGCGCAGGAGGTACGGCACGGCCCCGATGTGGTCCTCGTGGCCGTGCGTCAGGACGACGCCGACGATGTCGTCGAGACGCTCTTTCAGGGGCTCGAAGTCCGGGAGGATCAGATCGACGCCCGGCTGGTGCTCCTCGGGGAACAGGACACCGCAGTCGACGATGAGCAGCTTGCCCTCGTACTCGAAGACGGTCATGTTGCGGCCGACCTCGCCGAGGCCGCCGAGGGGGGTGACCCGGAGGGTGCCGGGTTCGAGGACAGCGGGCTCGGAGACGGGAGTGCTCATCGGGTTGTGCCATGCACCTTCGGAAGGGCGCCGCCGGCGGCGGCGTTGCGGTCAGGACGGAAGTTGGAGAAGTCGGCGCCGTCGACATCCTTCACGAGGGCGAGTTCGTCCTCGATCAGGGCGGCTTCCCACTCCTCGGGCCCGACGAGCGGCAGACGCACGCGCGGGCTGGTGATGCGGCCGAGGCCGTGGAGGATGTACTTCGCGCTCACAGTGCCGGGGACGTGCGTCATGACGGCCCGCACGAGCGGCTCGAGCTTCTTGTGCGCCTCGGTGGCGGTCTTCAGGTCGCCGCGGTTCACGGCGTCGACGATCACGCGGTAGGGAGCGGACGTGATGTTCGCGGTGACCCCGATGAGACCCGCGGCGCCGATCGACAGGTGCGGCAGCACGTTGGCGTCGTCGCCCGAGAAGTACATCAGGTCGGTCTGGTTGAGCACGCGGCTGACCTCGCTGAAGTCGCCCTTGGCGTCCTTCACGGCGAGGATGTTCGGGTGCTTCGCGAGCCGGAGGATCGTTTCGTACTTGATCGGCACGCCGGTGCGGCCGGGGATGTCGTAGAGGATGACGGGCAGGTCCGTGGCATCCGCGACGAGGCGGAAGTGGGTGAGGATGCCGGCCTGCGTCGGCTTGTTGTAGTACGGCGTGACGATCATGATGCCGTCGGCGCCGGCCTTCTCGCTCGCCTTGTAGAGCTCGATCGCGTGTGCGGTCTCGTTCGAGCCGCCGCCGGTGATGATCTTCGCGCGGCCGGCCGAGACCGACTTGCCGACCTCGACGAGCTTCAGCTTCTCGGCATCCGTCAGCGTGCTGGTCTCACCGGTGGTCCCGGTGACCACGACGCCGTCGGCGCCGCCGACGATGACGGAGTCGATGTGCTTCTCGACCGCCGGCCAGTCGACCTCGCCGTCCGCCGTCATGGGAGTGACGAGCGCGACGAGCACCTGACCGAAGGGATTGCCGGAATGCGTCATGGTGTCCAGGGTATCGGTTGGGGCACCGCGCGCCGCCCATACTCCCGCCGCCGACCACCGTGATACAGATGCACGACCGGTGGGGCTCACGTCACCTGGTGGGCCCCATGATGCGTCCGGCGAGTCGACGGTCGTGCATCCGTACCGGCACGGCGGGTCCGGGTGCCCCGGGTGGTCAGCGCGCGGCGGCGGTGCGGTCGCGAAGCCGGGCCAAGATGGCGCGCTCCACGCGCGGCCAGTCGTGCACCACGAGCGCGTAATCGAACCGGAGCGTCTCGTATCCCGCCGCAGCGGCCTCGGCGTCGCGGACCAGATCGCGGTGCCGCTGGGAAGGTCCGTCGTGGTTGTCGCGGCCATCCACCTCGAGCACGATGCACCCCGCCAGGACGAAGTCGACCCTGCCGACGCGAGGAATCGGAACCTGACATGCGAGCGCGATTCCGAGCCGCAGGAGACGGAGTCGGAGAAGCGATTCCAGACCGCTCCCCGCGTCGGGTCGGGCGATGTCCACGAGCCAGCGGAACCGGGCCAGGAGATCCGACCTGATCTCGACGCGGTCGGCGGCGGTCAGCAGACCCTGTGCCCACGCGGACTCGAACGCCGCGAAGAAGGCCTCCGCTCCGAGGCACGATGCGCACTGCACGAGCGCCCGGGTCAGGGAGACGACGCCGAACGACGCCGCGCCACCGTCTCGGTGCGTGATGCAGCGGCATCCGTCGTGGGCATGGGTTCGTGCGTTCGGGCCTACCCAGACATGCAGCCGCGGCGCCGGTTCTAGCACCCACACGCCGAAGTGGCGCAGCGCGGACGCACAGGCGAGTTCGCCGCCGTGCGCGGCCGCCGTCCTCACGCCGGGCGCGAGCACTCCGGCCGCGTAGACGCCGGGGCGGATCCTGTCGACCGCACCTCGCTCGGCTGCCCGAGCGAGTCGGAGTCGGGTTGTTCCCTGGGCGCAGAGCTGGGAGGTGCGAGCGATCCCGCCCAGCATCCGAATCGCCTCAGCCGCGTCCATCGGATCAGGGTGGCCCTGCGGTCGATCCGGCGGCGCTGATGACGGCGTGCGGTGAAGAGATCCTCGCCGGGGCGCGCTGGGGAGAAGGACTCACCCCGATACAGGATGCACGACCGGTGGTGCCGGTGTTGACTCACCGGGGCGGCGAAGCGACACCTGCACCACCGGTCGTGCGGATGTATCACGACCTCGCTGGGACCGGGGCAGGCGGGGGGCCGCGGGGCGAGATG
>NZ_JBHWTD010000120.1:0-10968 GCF_043427715.1 Microbacterium sp.
AGCTCGCCCGCGCCCTCGCCGAGGACGGCTGCCCGCGCGGCACCGGTGGTCGCTGCACCGGTGGCCGCCGCAGCGCCGGGCTCGCTCGACGAGTCCGACGTGCTGGAGACGCTCTCGATCGACCGGAGCGTGTTCGCGCGGCCGCTCGAGGATGACGACATCGAACTGCCCGCCTTCCTCACCGACGAGACCGGCGACATCGAGCTCCCCGACGACCGCACCCTCCTCGGCGGACTCCGCGCCGCACCGAAGGCCCAGGCGCGCTACGCGCTGGACGTCACCCCCGGACGCGCGCTCCCCCTCGACCGCCCGATCGTGCTCGGTCGCGGGCCGCGGCCGGCGCGGCATCCCGGGGCCCGCATCGAAGTCGTCCCCTCGCCGGCGAAGGAGATCTCCGGTGCGCACCTCGAAGTGCGCCTCGACGGGGATCAGCTGCTGGCACGCGACCTCGACTCGACGAACGGGACGATCGTCCGGCCGGCCGGCGGCGAACCGCTGCTCCTGCGCGGCGGCGCCTCGCTGCGCGTGCCCCTGGACACCGCGTTCGATCTCGGCGACGGCGTGACGGCCGTCTTCGTGACCGCACCGTGAGCCCCGGAACCGGCTTTCTCCCCGCAGATCGCTTATGTTAGAAAACCTTCACAAAGGATCTGACGGGCAGCGCGCGGTGGCGGCGCTCATGACGGCGGGATGAGGAGAGGCATGGCCCACAGGCTGCCGTCGACGCCCCCCGCGCTCTCCGGTTTCACGTACGTCCGCCCTCTCGGCGCGGGTGGGTTCGCCGACGTCTTCCTCTTCGAGCAGAACCTCCCTCGCCGTCCCGTCGCCGTCAAGGTCCTCCTCGAGGACATCGTCGACGAGAACCTGCTGCGCATGTTCAACGCCGAGGCCGACGTGATGGCACGGCTGAGCGCGCACCCCTCCATCCTCACGATCCACGAGGCGTCGATCTCCGCCGACGGCCGCCCGTACCTCGTCATGGAGTACTGCCCCACCTCCCTCACCGCGCGCTACCGCCGCGAGGTCATCCCGGTGACCGAAGTGCTGCAGCTGGGCGTCAAGATCGGCTCCGCGCTGGAGACCGCCCACCGCGCCGGACTCCTCCACCGCGACATCAAGCCGTCGAACATCCTCGTCACCACCTTCGGGTCGCCCGTGCTCTCCGACTTCGGCATCGCGGCGGCGGTCGAGAGCCGCCCGGGCACGGAGGAGGTGTTCGCGATGTCGGTTCCCTGGAGCGCCCCCGAGGTCGTCGACGAGAGCGTCTCCGGCTCCATCGCGGCAGAGGTGTGGAGCCTCGGGGCGACGCTGTACTCCCTGCTCGCCGGGCGCAGCCCGTTCGAGCGCCCCGGCCGGGGACAGAACTCCCGCGACCAGCTGAAGGCCCGCATCCGCCGGGCCGCGTACACACCGGTCGGGCGCGACGACGTGCCCGCCGAACTCGACGCCGTCCTGGCGAGGGCGCTCAGCCGGGACCCTGCCGCGCGGCATCCCTCCGCCGCTGCCTTCGCCCACGATCTGCAGCAGATCCAGCACCTGCTGGGGGTGCCCCACACGGCGATGGAACTGGCCGTCGACGAGTGGGCGACAGCCGGGGCCGCCGTCGACTTCGACGATGATCGCGCACGGGGCACGGTGCGGCCGACGGTGTCGTACGAGTCGCGCCGTCCCGCCCGTGCGCGCGCGATCGCCGAGCGTCGACCCGACGAAGGCACGATCCTCGCCGGGTCGGCGCCGCAGCGGCGGATGCCACCGGGCGCGAAGCTCGCACTGTACCTCGGCGGCGGCGCCCTGCTCGTGGCGGGCGGCGCCCTGACGACGTTGCTGTTCCTGGGCGGGAACTGACGTGGCCCGCGCCCGCGAGCCCCGCCCCCGTCTTCGCCGCTCCACGTGGATCGGCGCGGGCGCCGTCACCGCGACCCTCGCGGTCATCACGACCCTCGCCGTCGTCTGGCCGGGATTCGACGCGCAGCAGACCCCCGTCGACGACGCGACCGTCTGGGCGATGCAGAACGGCACCGGTAGCGGGTACGCGAGGGTGAACCTCGAGCTCGGCGAGGTCGACACGGTCAAACAGGTGGAGAACGGCACGACGCTCGCCCAGACCGCCGACCGCCTCTTCGTCTACAGCGACGGCGGCGCGCAGTTCTCCGACGTCAACCTCGCGACCCCCGCCGATCTCACCGCCGACGCGGAGGACGTCTTCACCTCCACCCCCGCCGGCACGGTCGACATCGTCACCGCCGGCGACGCAGTCGTTTATCGCACCGACGGCGGCGGCGTGTACGGCTCGACGCTCTCCGGCGGCGGGGCGATGGCCGCGATCGACCCGTACGCCGGGGTCGAGGTCGATGAGGGCGAGGAGATCCCCCGCTTCGCGGCGAGCGCCGTCTCCGTCGACGCGGAGGGCGTCGTCTTCGCGTACTCGGCGGACGACGGCCTGCTCATCCGCGCGGAGGCGGCGACCGGCCGGGTCCTCGATCAGGACACGCCCGCCATCACCCCGACCGATGCCCAGCTGACCTCGGTCTCAGGTCGCTGGGTCCTCTACGACAACACCACAGGCGAGATCGCCGTGCAGGGCCGCGACGACACGGCATCCGTGCCGCCCTCGGCGACCACTCTGGTGCAGCGGGCGGCGACCGCGGGCACGGCGGTGTACCTCGCCGACGCCGACGGCGTCACCCGGGTGCCCCTCGACGCCGGCGACGCCGAACGTGTTCTCGACGCAGCGGCGCTCGGGGCCCCCGCGGCGCCGACGCCCCTGGGCGCTGCCGTGCACGCGGCGTGGCTCACCGACGGCACCGGCGGCGGATCGCTCTGGTCAAGCGATGCCCCCGACACGGTGACCGGCCTCGACTACGCGGGCGCCGACATCGGCGACGCCGTCGATCCGGCGTTCGTCGGCAACGGCGCGCGCCTGGCTCTCAACGACCGGGCGTCGGGCTGGGTGTGGCGGGTTCCCGACGGGCTTCTCGTGCCGTCATCGCAGCAGTGGCAGCTGACCCCCGACGCCGACAGCTCCGATGAGAACGACGAGCGCACCGATCGTGTGCTCGACCCGAAGCCCCCCGTCGCCGTCGACGACGTGTTCGGCGTCCGCGCCGGGTCGATCGTCCTTCTCCCGGCCCTGCTCAACGACCACGATCCGAACGAGGACGTGCTGAGCATCGACCCCTCGTCGGTCTCGGGGATGGATGCCGACTTCGGAACCGCGACGGTGACCGGAGCCGAGCAGCAGATCGCCGTCTCGGTCTCGCCCGACGCCTCCGGCACGGCGCGGCTTCGGTACCGCGTCACCGACGGCACCTCGCGCTCGGGGCTGCTGTCGGAGCCCGCCACCGTGACCCTGCGTGTCGTGGCTGAGGCGGAGAACTCCGCGCCGCAGTGGTGCGGCGTCGAGGAGTGCCTGGCGTCGTGGCCGACCCTGTCGGTCGCTCCCGGCGGCACCGTCACCGCCGAGCTGCTCGAGGGCTGGGTCGACCCCGAAGGCGACCCCCGGTACCTCGCCGGTGTCGAGTCCGCTCCTCGGGTCGGCACCGTGACGACCACTCCCGAGGGCGAACTCACCTATCAGCACCCCGACCCCCACATCACCGACGCAATCTCGGTGCAGGTCGACGTCGTCGTCTCCGACGCACGCGGGGCGCGCACGACGCAGCCGCTCACGATCGAGGTCACCCCGGCTCCCGAGCTCGCCGCCGAGTCGTTCGCCGTCACCGGGATCGCGGGTCAGCCGCTCGAGGTGTCCGTCGCCCCGTACGTCTCGGGTGCGCAGGGCGCGGTCGCGATCAGTTCGCTCGTGGCGCTCGACAGCGCCCGATCGGATGCCACGGCGAACCCGTCGGCGCTGACCATGACGGTGGCGGCGTCCGAACCTGGCTCGTATCTCGTCCAGTACGGCGTCCGCGACGAGGTCGGCGAGGTGAGCGCGTCGGTGCGAGTCACGATGCGTGCGGCGGAGGAGGCGGCCCTCTCCACTCCCCCGCTCACCGCTTTCGTGCGCCCGAATGAGGACGCGACGATCGACGTCGCGGCGGCGGCGTCGAACCCCTCCCAGCGGGTTCTGCTGCTCGAGGACATCCGTCCGAGCGGCGACCCGAGGGCGACCCTGAGCGTCGACCTCGTCGGGCAGAGCCTGCTGCGGGTGAGCGGGTCCACCGACGACGGCAACCCGGGGCTGCTCGGTGTGGTCCGGTACCGCCTCACCGATGGCAGCACCTCCGATCCCCTGACCGCCGAGGGCGCCGTCTCGGTGATCCTCCTGCCCGCCGGTTCCGCCGAACCGCCCATCGCCGTCGATGACGCCGTCACCGTCCGCGCCGGCGCCCAGGTCGACATCCCGATCCTCGGCAACGATCACGCCCCCGACGGCTCCCCCATCTCCCTCGACCCGACCTCGATCGTGAACGAGACCGGCGGCGGCCTCGCCTTCGCGTCGGGGCGGGTGCTGCGGTATCTCGCTCCCGATCAGGCCGGCACCTACGCGGTGACCTACCGGGTGTACCGGCTCGGATTCCCGGAGGTCGTCGACACGGCCCGGGTGACGGTGACGGTCATCGGCGGCGAGGACAACGCCGCTCCCCTCCCGGGAACCCTGGAGGGCCGGGTCGTGGCCGGGCAGAGCGTCACGATCCCGTTCGACGACTTCGCGGTCGACCCCGACGGCGACAGCGTCACCCTCGACGCGATCCTCGAGCAGCCCGAGAACGGATCGGGATCGGCTTCGATCACCGCCGACGGCCAGGCGATCGTGTACACGAGCCCGGAACGCTTCAGCGGTCAGGTGCGAATGACCTACCAGGTGCGGGATTCGCGCGGCGCGACGGGTACCGGAGAGGTGAAGGTCGGCGTCATCGCGACGCAGAGCGACCCGTCACCGGTCACCTTCAGCGATTACGTGCAGGTGCAGGTCGGCGAGGACAACTCCGTGGTGGTCCGACCGACGGACAACGACGTCGACCCGTTCGGAAGCGCCCTGACCCTCACCGAGGTCACCCCGAACGCCCCGGCCGGCAGCGGCGAGTACCGTGCGCTCGCAGGCCGCGTGGCATCCGTCTCCGAAGACACCGTGACCCTCACTGCCGGCGACACCCTCGGCACGTTCTCGTACAGCTACACCGTCACGAACGCGGAGGGCGACGCGGCGATCGGTCTGCTCGTGGTGAAGGTCGTCCGCGATCCGGTTCCCGATCATCCCGTCATCACCGACACGGTGCTCACCCTCGAGAACCGGGAGGACTTCGAGGACGGCGTGGACGTGCTCAGCGGCATGGTCACGTGGACCGGCGGCGATCCCGGCGGCCTCGACCTGCGCCTGTGGGGCGACCCTGACGGCGTCCGCGCGCGCGGCTGGAGCATCGCCGGGGAGCTCCCCGAGAACGCGCTCCTCGTGCCGTTCGAGGTCACCGGCCGCGCCTTCGACGGCACCGAGGTGACCTCCTACGGGTTCCTCCGGGTGCCCGGCACCGCGGACATCCGGCTCAGCCTGCGGGCGGGCCTGCCGCCGCTGCCGGTCGTGGAGAACGAGTACGTCGACTTCGATCTCGCCGACGGGGTGATCATCCCCGACGGTCAGTCCCTCGTCCTCGACCGGGACGGCGTGCGCGCCGGCGGCTCCCGCCCCTCCGCGCGATGCGAGGTCGTCAGCGGCACCGTCATCCGCTACACGGCTGGTCGAGGAGCACCGTGGCGCGACGCCTGCATCGTCCCGGCGCGTCTTCAGGTGCAGGACGAGTTCACCGTCCTCACCCTCCCCGTGACGGTCGAGGCGGAGACCCCGCAGCCCATCCTGCGCAGCGCATCGCTCGGTGTGCGACCCGGCGCGAGCGGCACGTACGACCTCGCCGACATGGTGCAGTGGGCGGGCGTGGAGGCGTGGGATTCGCTGGAGTACGCCGTGACCTACCGCGGCGATCAGTTCACGGTCACCGCCGAAGGGGCCCAGGTGAGCGTCACCGCTCGAGACCAGTCCCGCCCGGGCCGGGAGGAGTCGGTCACGGTGACCCTCCCCTCCCACCCCGAAGCCGGCTCGGCGAGCCTCGTGCTGACCGTCGGGCCCGCACCCTCGGCGCTGCCGCGCGGCGGCTCCGCGGAGCGGACCTGCTCGCAGTCCGGCGGCACCTCCTCCTGCGTCATCGAGGTCATCGGCGCCGCCGGCGAGGTCAATCCGCTGCCGGGCACGCCCTTGCAGGTCGTCGCGGCCACCGGGTCGGCGAACTGCCCGGGTGTGCGCTTCGCCGTCGCCGGGACCACCGCCGTCCGTGCCACCTGGTCATCGGATGCCGAGGGTGCGGCGTCGTGCGTCGGCTCGTTCACCGTCCAGGACGCGCAGGGACGCCAGTCCAGCGGCGACCGCGACGGCCAGGTGATCCTCGACCTCCGGGGCCTGCCTGCCGACCCGACCCGCCTGGACTGGACGGCATTCTCTGCCGACTCGGTCACCCTGCGCGTCATCTCGGATGCCGGTTCGTACCCCGGCGTGGAGGGCTATCGCATCACGACCGGCGGCCGAGAGGTCGCCACATGCCCCGCATCGGGGGCGTGTGCACCGATCGCCGCACCCGTCGGGGAGAAGCGCGTGTACGAGGCGCAGGCGTTGAACGCCGTGGGGTCCTCCCGCGGAAGCGTCCGCGCCGAGGCGTGGGCGTACCGGGCCCCCGCCCAGCCCACGGGATCCTCCTTCGACCCCGTGCCCTCCGGCAACGCCGGCGGGGTCGCGACGATCGTGATCAGCGGCCTCGACGACACCACCGGGAGGGTCCGCCTCCAGGGCGGAGCCGCCGGCAGCGCGACGCAGTCCGTCAGCGGCGGTACCGCGACCTTCCCCGGCTACCAGATCGGCTCGAACGAGCCCACCGCGCTCGTGGCGACACCGCTGACGCAGTTCGACCTGCCGCCCATCGCCGGCGGGTCCACGGAGGGTCGCTCGCTCGAGCTTCGCGCCCACGGTGTCGGGGCGCCCTCCATCAAGCTGACCCAGAGCACCACCTCGAACTCCATGCGCGTCGACGTCCGTGTGACGGCGCAAAGCAGCGGTACTGAGCCGCTCTTCGGCTACAGCGAGCGTTCTGCCCAAAGTTGCACGCCAGATACACGCGATGCGAGCCGCAGCTTCGATGCGCAGACGTTCCGGCAGAAGACGATCTATGTGTGCGCCACGAGCACGTTCAAGGGTGATGGCGGGTTCGGCGTGACTTACGCGGAGATCACCGCTCGGCCGACCGGAAATGTCGAGGCACCGTCCGGGATGACATTCCAGGTGTCCGCGCGCCCGAGTGGAGGTCAGGGCCAAGGTTTCACCTATGCCGCCAGCGGACACTCCTCACCTGGGCAGAAACCGTTCCCGGATGCCGAGCTTCGGTATTACCTCAACGACGCCCCGGCGCCCAACGGAACGTTCGCTCCTCGATTCAACAGCCCTAACGACAGGTGGACTGCGAAGTGGTGCGATTCGTTCCTCGGCATCGAAACGAACTGCTCTGACCCGATCACGATCACGCCCGCCGAAGGCAGCGCCGACTACCCCGTTTCCATCTCGACGCAGAGCGTTCCGTCATGCCGCTCCGACCAGGCGGCGCCAGACTGGGCACCGTCGGAAGTTGGCCCGAGCGTCTACACCGTCACGAAGACCGTCACCGATGGCGAGTATGGTCCCCGGCGGGTCGAGTGGACGGTGAACTGGATCGGCGCGCTCGATGGTCTCAACTCCTTCACCGTCTCATCGGATTGCGAACAGATACCGCCGCCCGAGCCCGAGCCCGAGCCGACGCCAGACCCCACGCCGACCGGCACCCCCTGACCCCCAGCCGCCGCGACGGCCGAGAATCGGCATCCGCGGCATCCGAGAGGAACACGATGACCATCACCGCCGAACAGGGCGCCTGGTTCCAGCAGACCTTCCGCACCCTCGTCGACAACGTCGATCAGGTGGTCCTCGGCAAGCGGCACGTCATCGAGCTCGCCTTCACCGCGATGGTCTCCGAAGGCCACCTCCTCCTCGAGGATTTCCCAGGCACCGGCAAGACCTCGCTCGCCCGCGCGATGGGGCAGTCCGTGCAGGGGACGAGCTCGCGCATCCAGTTCACACCCGACCTGCTCCCGGGAGATGTGACCGGCATCACGGTGTACGACCAGCGCCGCGGCGAGTTCGAGTTCCACCAGGGTCCGATCTTCGCGAACATCGTGCTGGCCGACGAGATCAACCGCGCCTCGCCGAAGACGCAGTCCGCCCTCCTGGAGGTCATGGAAGAGGGTCACGTCACCGTCGACGGCATCACGCGTCCCGTCGGGGTGCCCTTTCTCGTGGTCGCGACCCAGAACCCCGTCGAACAGGCCGGCACCTACCGGCTGCCCGAGGCTCAGCTCGACCGCTTCCTCATGAAGACGAGCCTCGGCTACCCCGATCACGCCGCGACCGTCCGCATCCTGGAGGGCTCGAGCGCGGGCCGCCGCGATGTGGAACCGGTCATCACGCCGCAGGGCGTGGTGAGCATGGCCGACATCGCCCGCGGCACCTACCTGAACCCGCTCGTCCTGGACTACATCGCCCGGATCGTGGAGGCCACGCGCCTGGCCACCGAGGTGCGGCTGGGCGTCAGTGTCCGCGGCGCGCTCGCGCTGACGAAGGCCGCCCGCACCTGGGCGCTCGCGCACGGCCGCACCTATGTCACGCCGGACGACATCAAGGCGCTCGCCGTGCCCGTGCTCGCGCACCGCCTCATCCTCGATCCCGAAGCCGAGTTCGACGGCGTCACCCCCGAAGCCGTCGTCGGGCAGGTCCTGCTCGACGTCGTGCCGCCGAGCCAGAGCGATCAGCAGCGCGATGCCGGCACGCGGAAAGAGGGTGCGTGAGCTTTCCCACCGAGTCGCGCCTGACCCGGACGGCGACGTCCACCGGGTATGCGCGCACCCGCTACGACGACACCGCGAGGTCGACCGTCCTCGCGGTCCGCGGCGTGCAGTCGTGGCGGCGGGTGCGGGCGATCGCGCGCGCCGTGTGGCGGGCGATCGTCGACACCGTGACCCCGGTCGGGTGGGTCGTGCTCGGTGTCGCCGTCCTCGGGCTCGCCGTCGGACTCCCCCTCGGTCTCCTGGAGTTCGCCGCCGCCGGTGGCGCCGCCCTGCTCCTCCTGGTGCTCTCGGTGCCGTTCCTCTTCTCCGCGCGCGCCTACCAGGTGCGACTGCTGCTCGCCCACGATCGGGTCGTCGCCGGCACCCCCGTCACCGGAGAACTCGTCGTGACGAACGTCGGCCGGTCGGTGGCGCTGCCCGGCCGTGTCGACGTCCCCGTGGGTGCCGGACTCGTCGACGTGAACGTGCCGCTCCTGCGGCCGCGGCACGATTTCCGCGAGAAGGTCGTGATCCCCACCGCCGCGCGCGGCATCATCACGGTCGGCCCCGCCCGGACCGTCCGCGGCGACCCCCTCGGCATCCTCACCCGAGAAGCGACGTGGGAGGACACCCACACCCTCTACGTGCACCCCGTCACGACGGCGCTGCGCAGCACCGCGGCCGGCTTCATCCGCGACCTCGAAGGCAGCGCGTCACGGACGATCGTCGACGCCGACTTCTCCTTCCACGCACTCCGCCCCTACGTTCCCGGCGATTCACCGCGTCAGATCCACTGGAAGTCGACGGCGAAGACCGGCGCCCTCATGGTGCGCCAGTACGAGGAGACGCGACGCTCCCGCATGGTCATCGCGCTGGCGCTCGGGGAGAACGAGTACGCGAGCGACGACGAGTTCGAGCTCGCCGTGAGCGCGGCGGCATCCATCGGCATCCGCGGGATCCGCGACGGACGCGACGTCGACGTGGTCGTCGGCGGCGAAGTGCCCGAATTCGCGCGGCGCGCCGTCCGGACGATCCGCGAACTCACCACCGTCTCCACCCGCACCCTCCTCGACGACCTCGCCGGCATCGACCGTTCGGAACGCGTGAACCCCCTCCGCGACGTCACCTCGCTGGCCGCCGAGACCCACCCCGACGTCTCGGTCGCCTTCCTCCTGTGCGGATCCACCGTCACCCCCGCCCAGCTGCAGTCGGCGTCGCTCGCGTTCTCGTCCGAGGTCGCGGTCGCGGCGCTCGTCTGCGCCCCGTCGGCCGAGCCCGGCATCCGCCGGCTGGGCTCGATGAGCGTGCTCTCGATCGGTCTGCTCGATGACCTCCGCCATCTGCTGGCGAAGGGGGCGCAGTCGTGAGCGGGGCGTCCCGTCGCGAGGTGCGGCCGGCGCGTCAGACGAAGGATGCCGGCACCCGCCGGCGCGGACTGCTGTCCCAGACCCTGCTGCTCAACGCGCTCTTCGCGGTGGGAGCGCTCGCCGTCTGGCCGATCTATCGGAGCACGGGCTTCATCGTCGCGGTGGTCGTCGGCGTCGCCGTCGCCCACCTCGTGGCATTCGCGGGGATGCGATGGCGATGGTCGGGATGGTGGGTCGCGCTCGCCGCCCTCGGCGGATACCTCGCGGTCGGGCTCCCTGTGGCCGCACCTGGAGCCCTCGGCTCGGTGCCCGGAGCGGCCCGCGCCTTCGTAGGGGTCCTGACGGCGCCGGTGACCGGCTGGAAGGACCTGCTCACCCTGGAACTGCCCCTCGGCACCTACCAGACGACGCTCGCGCCGGCCCTGCTGCTGTTCATCGCGGTGCCGACGGCGGCGCTCAGCCTCGCGTGGCGCGCCGACCGATGGTGGATCGCGGCCGCGCCGACGAGCCTTCTGCTGAGCGTGTTCGGCGTCGTCTTCGGCGCGCGAGAGCTGGCCCCCGCGGTGACGCTCGGCCCGCTCACCGTGCCACGCGAAGCGCTCATCGGGGTGGCGGCGCTCGTCGTCGCCATCGCCGTCGTCGTCGGTCGCACCCGCGCCGATCGACGACGCGCCCTCGCAACGGCGGTCGCCGCGAGCGGAGTCCGTTCGAGCGGCGCCACCGGCCGCGGTGTCGCCGGCCGCGCCGTGGTCGCCGGGTCGATGAGAAT
>NZ_JBHWTD010000121.1:0-5875 GCF_043427715.1 Microbacterium sp.
GTCGTCCGCGAGCTGGAAGGCGATGCCGATCTCGGATCCGGCTGCCTCGACTGCGCTGCGCTGGGCCTCTGCGGCGCCGGCGAGCAGCGCCCCGGCGGACAGGGGGGCCTGGAACGAGTAGAAGGCGGTCTTGTCGCGAGCGGTGCGCAGCAGGGACGCGGTCGGCGGAAGGCTCTCGCCGATCGCCTGCTCCACATCTGCGAGCTCACCGGCCGCGGAGACGAGGAGCGCGTCGTCGAGGAGGACGAACAGACCGGCGCGGGCGGGCGCAGGCACGGGCGCGGTCGCGATGAGCCGGGTCGCCTCGAACAGCAGCAGGTCTCCCGCGAGCACGGCCGCGGCATCGCCGAGGGTGCGCTCGTCGCGAGCGTCGCCGCCGAGGGCGCGGGCGCGCTGTCGGAAGGCTCCCATCACATTCGGCACGCCCCGGCGCTCGACATCACCGTCGATGAGGTCGTCGTGGACGACGAACGCAGCGTGGAGGAGCTCGAAGGCCGCAGCGACACGCCACAGGCCGGGCGCGTGCGCGCAGTCGCCACCGAACGCTTCGAAAGCGGCGATCACGAGGGCGGGGCGGAGTCGCTTGCCGCCGGCCGCCGCAGCCGCGGTGGCCTCGCCGAGTGCCGCGGCTGACTCGCCGAGCGATGCGGCGCGCTTGCGCAGACGCGAGAGCGCGACCTCCAGTGCATCGTCGACCTCGCGCTGCGCTGCGTCGGACAGCACGATCATGACGCCCGCTGGTGGAGGAGGGGGGCGCCGAACAGTGCGAGCTGCTGCGCCTGCAGCACGAGCCACGGGCTGAACGCCCAGGGGGTCGCACGGAGGGAGACAGCGAGTTCCTCCGGACGCACCCAGCGGGACTCCGCGACCTCGTCGGAATTGAGCTGGGGGGCGGAGGCGGCGCGGGCGAGATAGACCGGGCAGATCTCGTTCTCCACGATGCCGGAGGCGTCCGTCGCGCGGTATCGGAACAGGGGGAGTGCCAGCTCCACATCGGTGAGTGTCATGCCCAGTTCGTGTGCGGCGCGGCGGTGCACGGCGTCCACGACGGGCTCCGCGGGGGCGGGGTGACCGCAGAACGAGTTGGTCCACACTCCGGGCCAAGCCGTCTTGCCCAGGGCGCGCCGGGTCACCAGCACCTCGCCGTCGTCGTTGAAGACGTGGCAGGAGAACGCCAGGTGCAGTGCGGTGTCGGAACCGTGCACGCTCGCCTTCGGTGCCGTGCCGATCTCGCGGCCGTGATCGTCCAGCAGGACGACGTACTCAATCTCTGACATGCTCGCTCCACTTATTGCTAGATTATCTAGCGACATTTCGTCATCGTACAGACCGACCGGGAGGGTGTCCAACAGTGGACAAGCCTGACTTCGTGCGCTCCGAGCGTGCTGCCCTGGTGCTCGCTGCGCTGGAGTCCGTGCAGGTCTTTTCTGACAGCATGGACCGGATGTACGCGGATCTGCGCGGCGACATGGATATGAACATGACTGATCTCGCCGCGATCCGCATGCTGGTCATCCGAGAGCGCTTGGGCGAAGTGGTCAAGCCGCACGACATCGCCGAGCATCTGGCGATCTCGACCGCGTCGACCACAAAGCTCCTCGACAGGCTCGCTGCGGGCGGGTATCTCACCAGGCAGCCGCACCCGGGTGATCGGCGATCGCGCATCGTGGTGCTGACGGATGCCGCGCGAGTGGAGTTCTTCCGCCGTTTCGGTGCGCGGCTGTCGGCGATGCGGGAGGCGCTGAACGAGTACAGCGACGACGAACTGCGCACGATCGTGCGCTTCCTCCGCGACATGGGCGGCGCGATGGTGAAGAGCTGACATGCCGCTCGAGGCGCTATCCGACGGCGCGGTCTGCAGGGGATGAGGGACCCTGCGGGGAACGCGAAGAAGGCGCCCCCTGACGGGGACGCCTTCTTCTCTTGGTTGCGGGGACAGGATTTGAACCTGCGACCTCTGGGTTATGAGCCCAGCGAGCTACCGAGCTGCTCCACCCCGCGGCACAAGGAACAGCCTAACACGGCTTCGACGCGGCCTCGAATCGGGGTCGCCCCGGGCGTGTCCCGACGCCCGCGATGCCCTGCCGATGCGGCATCCTGGATCTGTCCCCGTCCGAGAGGATCCCATGCCCGACGCAACGATCGGTCTCGCCGTCGCCCAGTTCGCCCCCGCCGCCGACGAGCGCGCGAACCTCGCCGCGATTCGGGAGCTCACCGCGAAGGCGGCGGGTCGGGGTGCGCGAGTCGTTCTGTTCCCGGAGTACTCCAGCTACTTCATCGACCCGTTCGACCAGACGCTCCGCGAACACGCGCAGGAGGTGCAGGGCCCCTTCGTCGAGGCGTTGACGGACCTCGCGCAGGAGTTCGGGGTGGTCGTCGTCGCGGGTCTCCTCGAGAAGGCGCCCGACGAGCGGCGGGTGCGCAACACCGTCGTGGCGGTCGGGTCGAAGGGCGTCGTCGCGACGTACCGCAAGCTGCACCTCTACGACGCGTTCGGTCAGCGGGAGTCGGACTGGGTCGAGCCCGGACCGATCCACGCCCCCGAGACATTCGAGGTCGACGGCACCCGGTTCGCGCTGATGACCTGTTACGACCTGCGGTTCCCGGAGGTGGCGCGCATCCTCGCCGACACCGGCGCCGACGTGATCCTGGTGGCCGCGGAATGGGTGCGTGGCCCGCTCAAGGAGCACCACTGGCGGACGCTCCTGCACGCCCGGGCCATCGAGAACACGCTGTACGTCGCCGGCGCGGACCACCCGCCGCCGTTGGGCGTCGGCCACTCCCTCGTGATCGACCCGCAGGGGGTGCAGATCGCCGCCGTCGGGACGACCACCGACGTCGCCGTGGCGCGCGTCGACGCGGAAGCCGTGGAGCGGGTGCGACGCGTGAACCCGGCGCTCCGGCTCCGCCGCTTCACGGTCGCACCGCGCGACTGACGCGCATCAGCGCGCGGACGCCGCCAGGCGGCGCGCAGCCTCCTCGATGACCTCGGTGCGCTTGCAGGCCGCGAATCGCAGCAGCGTGGCGAACTCCCCACGGTGGGCGGGGGAGACGAAGGCGGTCAGCGGGATGGCGGCGACTCCCACGCGTTCGGGCAGTGCCCGGGCGAAGTCCGCGGCATCCGTTCCCTCCGCCAGTAGCGCACGCGCATCGGCGACGGTGAAGTACGAACCGGCCGGCGTCGAGACCTCGAACCCCGCTTCGCGCAGCCCTGAACCGAGCACGTCACGGCGGAGCCGCTGCGTCGCCACGAGGTCCTCGAAGTAGGCGTCGGGAAGGCGCAGACCCGCAGCGATGGCGGGCTGGAACGGTGCGCCGTTCACATAGGTGAGGAACTGCTTGACGGCGATGATCGCGTCGATGAGATCGGCCGGGCCGGTCGCCCAGCCGATCTTCCAGCCGGTCGTCTTGAAGGTCTTCCCACCCGATGACAGCGAGACGGTGATCTCCGTCGCGCCGGGGAGTGTGGCGATGGGGACGTGCGGGCCCTCCAGCACCAGGTGCTCGTAGACCTCGTCGGTGACGATCGTCGCGCCGACGGAGCGTGCCAGCCGCACGATCTCCTGTTTCACCTCGGCGGAGAACACCGTGCCGGTGGGGTTGTGCGGGTCGTTGACGAGGATGACGCGGGTGCGGTCGGTGACGGCAGCGCGAAGGTCGTCGAGATCGGGCTCGAGCGCCGGCCACCGCAGCGGCACCGGCATCAGGCGGGCGCCGGCGAGGGCGATGGATGCCGCGTACGAGTCGTAATACGGCTCGAAGACGACGACCTCGTCCTCAGGGCCGTCGAGGAGGGCGAGCAAGGTCGCGGCGAGGGCCTCGGTGGCCCCCGCCGTGACCAGGATCTGTCGTTCGGGGTCGACGACCAGACCGTAGAACCGCTCCTGGTGCTCCGCGATCGCGGCGAGCAGATCGGGGTGGCCGCGCCCGGGGGAGTACTGGTTCACGCCGGCCTCGATCGCCGCGGTCGCCGCGGCGAGCACCTCTGCGGGTCCGTCCTCGTCGGGGAAGCCCTGTCCGAGGTTGACGGCGTCGTGCCGGACGGCGAGCGCCGTCATCTCCGCGAAGATCGTGGGGAGCAGGTTTCCGTCGGGGGAGAGGAGGCCGGCTCCGCGTGCGGTGCGTTGCCAGGCTCCGGGTATGTGCAGCACAGCGTCAGGCTATCGCCACCCCTGGGCCGGTCGCCGACCCATAGGCTGATCGGAGGGGCGGCATAGCTGATCCACAGATTCCGGTTGCACTCTGGATTGGCCTCGACGAAGGAGCATCCCATGAGCGAACCGCACACCCCCGCCACCGGCGACGACACCACCGGCACCTCCGCGCCCGGAGCAGACGCCTCACGCGGAGCGTCCGTGCCGCCGCGCCCGCCACTGCCGACCTGGACCGGCGCTCAGCCCACCGCTCCGACGCAGCCCCTGGGCTACGGCTGGGGCACCCCGGAACCGGCCCCCGGCCCTGACGCCGCCGCGACCGAAGCGCCGGAGGCGAAGGTCGGCACCGGAAAGATCGTCGCCGTTCTCGTCGCCGCGGCCATCGTCGGATCTGTCTCGGGCCTGGGCGGTGCCGCCCTCGGCTCCGGGATGTTCGGCGGCACCGAGACCACCACCGTCCAGGGCACCGCTCCGCAGGTGACCGTCAACGACCCGGACGAGGTCAACCAGACCACCGGCATCGCGGCGAAGACCCTTCCGAGCGTCGTGACGATCTCGGCATCCTCCGCCGACGGCGGTGGCTCCGGCTCCGGCGTGATCCTCTCGGAGGACGGCTACGTCGTGACCAACACCCACGTCGTCACGCTCGACGGCGCCACCGGCAGCCCGACCCTGCGTGTGACGACCTCCGACGGCCGGGTCTACGATGCCGAGATCGTCGGCACGGATACCCTGTACGACCTCGCCGTCATCAAGCTGTCGGACGCCACGGGCCTCACTCCGATCGAGTTCGCTGATTCCAGCGCGCTCAACGTCGGCGACACGACCGTCGCCGTCGGCGCGCCGCTGGGCCTGTCCAACACGGTCACCACCGGGATCGTCAGCGCCCTGAACCGGTCGATCCAGATCGCCTCGGCGGCCGTGCCCGACTCCGGCCAGCAGGACGAGCAGGAGGGTGGCCAGGATTCCCCATTCCAGTTCGACTTCGGGCAGGGGCGGCAAGGCGGCGGATCCATGGGGACCATCTCGATCGCCGTCATCCAGACCGACGCGGCCATCAACCCGGGTAACTCCGGTGGCGCGCTCGTCGATGACACCGGCAAGCTGATCGGGATCAACGTCGCGATCGCCACGGCCGGCGGTTCGTCCTCCAGCGAGGCCGGGTCGATCGGAGTGGGATTCTCCATCCCGTCGAACATCGTCCAGCGCGTCGCCGATGAGCTCATCGACGGTGGTGCCGCCAGCCACGGCCTGCTCGGCGCGATGGTCCGCAGCTCCGCCGAGGCCGAGGGCAGCTCCATCGCGGGCGCTCTCATCAGCGAGACCACCCCGGGCGGGGCGGCCGCGGAGGCGGGCCTCACCGCCGGCGACATCGTGACCCAGTTCAACGGCGTCCCGATCCGTGACGCCACCGATCTGACCGCTCAGGTCCGGGCCCTTCCCGGCGGCGCCGACGCCGAACTCGTCTACGTCCGCGACGGACGCACCGAGACTGCCGAGGTCACCCTGGGCGAACTGACCGACTGAGCCGCCGGCTCTCGGGCCCGACCCCACCCCGCGATAGGCTCGCGGGGTGGCATCGTTCTCGTTTGGCGCAGGAAATCTGCGGCGCATCGCGTCGCTACCCCTGTATGCGCTTGGCCGTCTTGCCACGCTGATGATTCGACGTGATGACTCGTGGGCCGTGAGTAGTGCCTCTGGCGTCGCCGACGGTCCGCTCT
>NZ_JBHWTD010000122.1:0-37476 GCF_043427715.1 Microbacterium sp.
CGGCGCGGGCAGCGGCGGCGTGATGCGCAGGCGCGGTGCCCGCACCTCGTGGTGGTCGACGCCGATGAAGCGCGGGACCACCGCACGTTCGCCCCGCTGATCGCCCGGCTCGAGGAGATCGCGCCGGGGGTGCAGCTGCGGGAGCCGGGTCTGTGCGCCCTGCGGGTGCGCGGACCCGCCCGGTTCTACGGGGGTGAAGCGGGCGCTGCCACCGCCCTCACCGGGGCGCTCGCCGAGCTCGGCGTGACGGATGTGCGTGCGGGCGTCGGCGACGGGCCGTTCACCGCCGAGCAGGCAGCGCGCTCGACCGGTGTCGACGCGCCGCTGCGGATCGTGCCGCCGGGAGCCGCCGCCGCGTTCCTGTCGCCGTTGCCGGTCACGGCGCTCGAAGACGCGGCGATCGCCGACCTGTTCGCGCGTTTGGGCATCCACACGCTCGGGCAGCTCGCCGCGCTGCCGGCCGACCGGCTCGTGGAGCGCCTCGGCCCGCGCGGGGCGAGACTGCACGCCCTCGCCGCCGGCCTCGACTCCCAGCCCGTGCAGCCACGCACCCCGCCGCCCGAACTGAAACGAGAGGTGAGCTTCGAGCCCCCGCTCGAGATCGCCGACCAGGTCGCGTTCGGGGTGCGCGTGGCGGCGGAGGAGTTCATCGCCGGGCTCGGCGCCGTCGACCTCGTGTGCACCGAGCTGCGCGTCGCGCTCACCGGTGACCGCGGGGATCACAGCGAGCGGGTGTGGCTGCATCCGGGCGCGTTCGATGCCGCGGGGGTCGTCGACCGGGTGCGCTGGCAGCTCGCCGAGCGGGGCCTGCGCAGCGCCGTCGCGGCGGTGCGGATCGTGCCCGAACGGGTCGACGCGGCATCCCACCACGTGAAAGGGCTGTTCGGGTCGGGACCGGAGGAGCGCGTGCACCACGCCCTCTCGCGCGTGCAGGCGATGCTGGGTCATCGCGGCGTCGTGCAGCCGCAGGTGGGCGGTGGGCGCTGGCTCGCCGAGCGGCAGGTGCTCGTGCCGTGGGGCGACGGTGGCACCCGGAGCGAGCGGGCCGTCCTCGCCGAGCGCGCCCGTCCTTGGCCTGGGAGCCTGCCCGATCCGCTGCCGGCGACGGTGTTCCCCGAGCCTGTCCCCGTCGCGGTGCTCGACGCCGACGACGACATGGTCGCCGTCGACGGCCGCGGTGAGCTGACCGCGGAGCCGGTCGCCCTCATCCTGCCCGGTGCGCCCGATGCGTCGGGGGCACGGCGACCGCGGCATCCGCGACGGCTGCAGTCGTGGGCCGGACCGTGGCCGGTCATGGAGCGGGGGTGGGATACCGCGAGGGCCCGGCGTGCGCATCGGTTCCAGGTCGTCGACGAGGCGCAGACGGCGTGGCTGCTGGTCTGCGAGGAAGGTGTCTGGCACGCCGAGGGGAGGTACGACTGATGGGGTTCGACAACCCGTCGGTGAAGTGGTCCGACCTCGAGCGGGTGCTGAGCGACCGGCGCCGTCCGGCCGGGGCGCCCGCGGGGGCCGACGGCGGAGACAGCCCCGCCTGGTCGCACAAGCGGGGGAAGTACCGCACCCCCGACATCGAGCGGCCCGCCGACGTCGTGCCGTACGCCGAACTGCACGCGCACTCGTCGTTTTCGTTCCTCGACGGGGCGTCCTCGCCGGAAGACCTCGTCGAGGAGGCGGAGCGACTCGGCCTGCACGCCCTTGCCGTCACCGACCACGACGGGTTCTACGGGATCGTCCGGTTCGCCGAGGCGGCGGAGCACCTGCAGCTGCAGACCGTCTTCGGTGCCGAGCTGTCGCTCGGTCTGCCCGGTCCGCAGAACGGTGAGCCAGACCCGCACGGGAGTCATCTGCTGGTGCTCGCCCGGGGTGAAGAGGGCTACCACCGGCTTGCCGCCGCGATCACGCACGCGCAGCTGTCGGGGGGCGAGAAGGGGCGCCCGGTCTACGATCTTCACGATCTGGCGGGCCGTGCGGGAGGTCACTGGCAGATCTTGACGGGATGCCGCAAGGGCGCCGTCCGGCGGGCGCTCGCCGAGGACGGCCAGGCCGCCGCGGCGTACGAGCTCGACCGGCTCGTCGACCTGTTCGGGGCCGAGAGGGTCGACGTCGAGCTCATCGATCAGGGCGCGCCGACCGACTCGCGTGACAACGACGTGCTGGCCGCGCTCGCCGCGGAGCGCGGGCTGCCGATCGTCGCGACGAACAACGTGCACTACGCCGTGCCCGAGAAGGTGCACCTCGCGGCGGCCGTCGCGGCGGTGCGGGCGAACCGCGGTCTCGACGAGCTCGACGGCTGGCTGCCGTCGCACGCGAGCGCGCACCTGCGGTCGGGAGCGGAGATGGCGCGGCGTTTCCGGCGGTACCCCGGTGCGGTGGAGCGCACGGTCACCCTCGCCGACGAGCTCGCGTTCCCGCTGCGCCGCGCCAAGCCGGCGCTCCCGAAGATGCAGGTGCCCGAGGGTCACACCCCGATGACGTGGCTGCGTCACCTCGTGTGGGAGGCGGTGCCCCGCAAATACCCGGATGCCACCGACGCGAACCGCGCGCGCATCGAGAAGGAGCTCGGCGTCATCGAGCAGAAGGACTTCCCCGGGTACTTCCTCATCGTGCACGGCATCGTGCAGGAGGCACGGCGTCGCGGCATCCTGTGCCAAGGGCGGGGGTCGGCTGCGAACAGTGCCGTCTGCTATCTGCTCGACATCACCGCGATCGACTCGATCTTCTACGATCTGCCATTCGAGCGGTTCCTGTCGGCGCTGCGCGACGAGGAGCCCGACATCGACGTCGACTTCGACTCCGACCGGCGCGAGGAAATCATCCAGTGGGTCTACGAGACGTACGGGCGCGAGCGGGCGGCGCAGGTCGCGAACGTCATCCAGTACCGGCCGAAGAACGCCGTCCGCGACATGGCGAAGGCGCTCGGGCACTCGCCGGGGCAGCAGGATGCCTGGTCGAAGCAGGTCGAACGCTGGGGTGCGGTGCTCGACACCCCGCCCGACCACGACATCCCGGAGCGGGTGGTCGCGTACGCGGGGGAGCTGCTGAAGGCACCGCGACATCTCGGCATCCATTCGGGAGGGATGGTGCTCACCGACCGGCCGGTGGGGGAGGTCGTGCCGATCGAGCATGCGCGCATGGAGAACCGCACCGTCATCCAGTGGGACAAGGACGATGCCGCGTGGATGGGTCTCGTGAAGTTCGACCTGCTGGGGCTCGGGATGCTCGCCGCGCTCCAGTACTGCTTCGACATGATCGCAGCGGCGACGGGGGAGCAGTGGTCGCTCGACACGATGCCGAAGGAGGAGGCGGGCGTCTACGACATGCTGTGCCGGGCCGATTCGATCGGGGTGTTCCAGGTCGAATCGCGCGCGCAGATGGGGCTTCTGCCGCGCCTGCAGCCGCGGAAGTTCTACGACCTCGTCGTCGAGATCGCCCTGATTCGCCCTGGCCCCATCCAGGGCGGCGCGGTGCACCCGTTCGTGCGGCGCAAGCTGGGAGACGAGCCCATCACCTACGCGCACGAGAAGCTGAAGCCGGTGCTGGAGCGGACCCTCGGCATCCCGGTGTTCCAGGAGCAGCTGATGCAGATGGGGATGGCCGTCGGCGGGTTGACGGGGGAGGATGCCGACCTGCTGCGCCGCGCGATGGGGTCCAAGCGCGGCATCGAGCGCATCGACTCGCTGAAGCGGAAGCTGTACGAAGGCATGGCCGAGAACGGACTCGTCGGAGAGGCCGCCGACGACATTTACGCGAAGATCCAGGCGTTCGCGAACTTCGGGTTCGCCGAGAGCCACTCGCTGTCATTCGGGCTGCTGGTCTACGCGTCGAGCTGGCTGAAGCTGCACTATCCCGCCGCGTTCCTCGCCGCGCTGCTGCGTGCGCAGCCGATGGGGTTCTATTCGCCGGCGACCCTGACCGCCGACGCACGCCGCCACGGCGTCGAGGTGCGTCGTCCTGATCTGCACGCTTCCGGAGTGGATGCCGCGATCGAACCGACCGGTGAGGCGACAGCCGCCACGGGGATGGCGTCGTGCACGGAACGGGTCCAGCCGCCGGTGCCGGTGTTCGACCGTTCGAAGCCGGACGAGTCGGCCGCGCACCGTCGCGACGGCAACTTCGCGGTGCGGCTGGGGTTGGCCTCGGTGACCGGCATCGGGGTGCCGATGGCGACGAAGATCGTCGCGGAGCGAGAGGCCTCCGGCCCCTACCGCGACCTCCGCGACCTGGTGCGGCGCACCGGTGCGACGACGGTCCACCTCGAGGCGCTCGCCACGGCCGGGGCGTTCGAGTGTCTGGGGGTGAGCCGCCGCGAGGGCATCTGGCTGGCGGGGGATGCCGCGCAGGACCGGCCCGAGTTCCTCGAGGGCTCGCTGGTGTCGGTGCAGCCGCCGCTGTTCCCCGACCAATCCAGCTACGACGTGCTGGCCGCCGATCTGTGGGCGACGGGGCTGTCGGCGGACGATCATCCGCTCACGCACTACCGGTCGCAGCTCGATGCGCGCAGGGTGGTCACCTCGATCGGGATGCGCACGCACGAGGTGGGTCGGCGCATCGAGGTCGCGGGGCTCGTCACGCACCGGCAGCGGCCGGCGACGGCATCCGGGATCACCTTCCTCAACCTCGAGGACGAGCACGGCGTCATGAACGTCATCTGCTCGGTGGGGGTGTGGAACAGGTATCGCCGCATCCTGCGCGACAGTCCTGCCCTCATCGCACGCGGCATGCTGGAGCGCTCGCCGGAGGGGGTGACCAATCTCGTTGCGGACGGGTTCGAGGATCTTCGAGTGGGGGTGCAGCATCGGTCGCGGGACTTCCGGTGAGGTCGCCGCCGGGCATGCGAATGCCCCGAGCCGGGGCCCGGGGCATTCGAAAGCTGGGGGACCCTTGCGGGTCGCGACTCGCTCTCGCGCGTCAGATCTGCTGTGCGAGCGCGAAGCCGACGGAGCCGTCCTCTGCGACGCGGGCGTCGAGCACGCGGTCGCCGAGCGCGATGTTCGCGGACTCGTCGACGAAGACGCGTGCGCCGTTGTTCTCCACGACGGTGTCGCCCTGTTCGGGAGCGGGAGCGAGGGACAGTGCGTAGCCCTCATTGGGCGCCTCGGCCTCGCTGATGCGGAGTCCGCCGGTTTCGGTGGGGATCTGCGAGGCGAGGTTCTTGACAGCGCTGGTGGCGTTCTCGGTGAGTGTGAGCATGGGTGCTCTCCTTCCGTGGATTGCGATGGGTCCGCCACGATGCCGAGAATCGGGGGCGGACGCAACCAGAGACACACCCTGCCGTCCCACTCACACTGTTTACGGAGGTTCGGGAGGCACTCGGGTCAGCGGCAACATGGCGGGCGGGGCTTCCCCGCGGTGTCATGCTGGTGTTCGGTCGATGAGGGGGATGCCGTGACGCAAGTGACCACACGGGCGAGTGCGATCGGGCTGCTGGTCGTCGCCGCAGCGATGCTGGCGGGGTGCGCCCCGGAGCCGGCCCCCGCGCCGACGTCGTCGCTCAGTCCGACGCCGACCGCGTCAGCCTCGGCCACACCGACGGGCGCGGTGACGCCGGAGCCGGTGCCGTCCGCCTCTCCGTCGGGCTCTCTCTCGCCGGAGCCCTCCGCGACGACGGCGCCGCCTGCGGGCGAGATGACGGCAGCGCAGGCGGCCCAACTCTGCCTGGAGAAGCACCAGGACGAGCCCATCTCAGAGGGGGAGACTGTCACCGGGGAGCCGATCGTCTTCGAGCGCTACCTGGATCCGCGGTGGTATGTGCAGGTGCCGGCGGAGAACGAGTTCGCGGAGCTGTATCAGGAGTGCATCCTGGGCGGTCCGGCGGACGACCCGACGTGGAACCTCATCGGCGGGGTGGTGCGCGATGAGGCGGATGACGAGTACGTCGAGTATCAGCGCACGTACAACGACGTGCCCTGATCGGGTAGCGCGGCGGTGGGACCGCGGCATCCTTTCGGATACTGCTTCTCCGCTCCGAACCTCGTCAGCCGAGCGCGTCTGGGGTGAGCGCGATGGGAGCGCCCGCGGTGAGCGGCTCGACGCCTGCGTTGATGGCCGTCAGCGACTGCAGCGGCATGCAGAAGCGGTCGGCGATGGCCGGGAGGCTGTCGCCCGCGGTGATGAGGTAGACGGCGGGCAGATCGCGATCGTCACGTTCCGCGACCTCACCGCGGGCGTTCTCACGCGCGCCGAGGTCTGTCCGCTTCGGAAGGTCGGTGCATTCCTGCTGCAGCACCGGCACGTCGGTCGCGGGGAGGTGGACATCCGTGACGGGGGCTGCGGGTGTCGCCGTCGAGTCGGCTGTCGCCGTGGATGTCACGCTGGAGCCGTGATCGTCGAGGTGTCGATCGAGCAGGCGGTCAGGGCGGCGATCACCATTGCAGCGCCGACTCCGGTTGCCGCGGTGCGACGGGGGCCGGTCGATCCGGCATCGGTCGCTCTCCATCGGCGCATGATCGGAAGGCCACCCCGGGCGGGAGTTCGTTCCGCAGGGGCGGCCGGTCGGGGGCGTGGCGAACCGTATGAGCGACGGGTCGGTAGACTCGACGGGCCAGCCTCTGTAGCTCAATGGAAGAGCAGTTCCGTCCTAAGGAAACGGTTGGGGGTTCGAGTCCCTCCAGGGGCACCACTCTCGCGATGAGATGCAGGATGTGCCGCAACATTTCGGGCTCTGATCGGGCGCCGGTCGATGTCGGAGGCCCTCGCCAGAATGGGAGTGTGAGCAGCACAGACGAGTTCCTCGAGATGGACGCGAACCTCGCGCCGCTCGCTGATCTCGTCCACGACGTGGTCAGCTTCGAGCGGCACCTCGCTCACATCCAGATCGCGCAGCTCCGGCTTCTTGCGCGCGCGGGAGAGCTCGCAGAGGTGCACGCCGCCGGGGCGACGGCTCGCGTGCAGGCGCAGGACATGGCGCTGCGGTCGATCGCCGCTGAGCTGGGCGGCGCGCTCAAGATGACCGACCGCACGGTGCAGCGCCGCATCAGCGAGGCGCGCACGATCGTCGACGACTACCCCCTCTCGCTCGCAGCGTGGGCGCGCGGACGGATCACCCGTGGTCACGTCATGGTGATCGTCGATACCGGGTCGGCCGTGCCGGTCGAGATGCGGGCCGAGTTCGAGGAGGCTGCGATCGCCCGGTGCGAGCAGGACACCCCGAACCGGGTGCGGCCGGGGCTGGAGATCCTCGCGCAACGGATGCACCCGCGGTCGTTCACCGAACGACACGTCGAAGCCGCCGCGGGCCGATGTGTGCGGCTGGTGCCTGGGCGTGACGGGATGTCGGACCTGATCGCGACGCTCCCGACGGTGATCGCCGAGGGCATCCATGACCGGTTGACTCAGCAGGCGCGGGCGGTGATCGACACGCGTGGTGAGCGTGCCGCGAACGGCGAGCCTGCGGACACCGACGCGGCAACATCCCGGGCTGAGGCTGCCGTGACCGACGCCCGTTCGACCGATCAGGTTCGTGCGGACATCTTCGCCGACCTGCTCCTCGCCGGGACACCCGCGCTCGACGACACCCGCGACACGACCGCCGGGCCCCTCGGCGCGATCCGTGCGCGCGTGCAGGTCGTCGTGACGGCGACATGCCTCACCGGCAGCGATGATGGCCCCGCTGATCTCGTCGGCCGCTCGGCCATCGACGCGAACACGGCTCGACGTCTTGCCGGGGATCAGCCGGCATGGGAGCGACTGTTCACCGATCCGGTCACCGGCACGGTGCATGAGGTCGACACGTACCGGGTCCCGCAGAAGATGCGCCGATACCTACAGGCACGTGACCAACACTGCCGGTTCCCCGGATGCCGGATGGCCGCGATCCGGTGTGAAGTCGACCACACGGTGGATCACGCCCTCGGCGGTGAGACGACCACCCGAAATCTCGGGCATCTCTGCCAACGGCACCATTCGATGAAGCAGTTCACCGCGTGGAGGGTTCGACAACTCTCGGGTGGTGTCCTGGAATGGACCTCACCCCTCGGCAGAACGTATCGCGAAGACGCACCCGCCCCGGCCGTCGCGTTCACCCCTGCCGACACCACCCCCGCCGAAGCCGCGCCCTTCTGAGTTCGGTTTCGAGACGAATTCTGCTCGTCCGTCGGGTACCCGGGTGGCAGGGCCGCCGCCTTCGCATTCTGGTGCTGGCCCGCCGCCCGCCGATCTCAGCCCACCGGCGAGGCGCCGCGGCATCCGGGAATGAACGAACCACGTCTTGCGCTGGACCCTCCCATGACGAACACCACGCAGCCCGCTACGTCGTCCGGCACGTTCCTCCTCGGCGGTGATCTCGAGATCAACCGCCTCGGCTACGGGACCATGCAGCTCACCGGTCCCGGAGTGTGGGGACCGCCGAAGGACCATGACGAGGCGATCCGTGTCCTCCGCCGGGCCGTCGAACTCGGCGTCAACTTCTTCGACACCGCCGAGTCGTACGGGCCCTACGTCGCCGAGGAACTCCTCAAGGAAGCGCTCCACCCGTACGCCGACGACGTCGTCATCGCCACGAAGTCCGGCCTCACCCGCACCGGCCCGAATGTCTGGCCGCCGCTCGGTCGCCCCGAGTTCCTCCGCCAGGGAGCGGAGATGAGCCTCCGCCGGCTCGGCCTCGAGCGCATCGACCTCTTCCAGCTTCACCGCATCGACCCGAAGGTCCCGCTCGAAGATCAGGTCGGCGAGCTCAAGGCGCTCCAGGACGAGGGCAAGATCCGCCACATCGGCCTGTCCGAGGTGTCGGTCGACGAGGTCAAGGCCGCCCAGGAGATCGCGACGATCGTCTCGGTGCAGAACCTGTATAACCTTCAGCACCGTGACGCCGAAACGCTTCTCGACTGGTCGACCGAGCAGAACATCGGATTCATCCCGTGGTTCCCGCTCGCCACCGGCGGGCTCACCGGAGCAGACTCGCCCCTCACCGGCATTGCCGAGCGGAAGCAGGCGACCCCGGCGCAGATCGCGCTCGCCTGGCTCCTGAAGCGTTCGCCGGTGATGCTGCCGATCCCCGGCACGTCGAGCGTCGCGCACCTCGAGGACAACCTCCAGGGCGCGACCATCGAGCTGACGGACGAGGAGTTCGCCGAACTTTCGGCTCTCGCCGCCTGACGGTGACGGCGCGGGTCCGCGGCAGACGCGGGCTCGCGCCGAATGTCGTCGACGCCTCGCATCCCGATGCGTACGAATGAGTCGAGCGCAACCCTGAAACCTTCCTCGACGAGGTGTGGAAACGTGGAGCCCGTGACACGCGCGCTGCCCTTCGACACCTCGCCCTGGAGCATCGGACTGACCGGTGTCGACGACGACCACCTCGCACACCGCGAATCGGTCTTCTCGCTGTCGAACGGGAACATCGGATGGCGGGGACTCCTCGACGAGGGGGAACCCCACGGCATCCCGGGCAGCTACCTCGCCGGCGTGTTCGAGGAGCATCCGATGCCGTATGCCGAGGGCGGCTACGGCTATCCCGACACCGGTCAGAGCGTCATCAACGTGCCGAACGGTCAGATCCTGCGGCTCACGGTGGACGACGACCCACTCGACGTCCGCACCGGCACGCTGCGAGCGCACGAGCAGCGCCTCGACTTCCGATCCGGCACCCTCGAGCGCAACCTCACCTGGACTTCTCCCGCTGACCGCACCGTCCACGTCCGGACGAGGCGGCTCGTCTCCCTCCGCCACCGTGCGGTTGCCGCCGTCCGCTATGAGGTCGAAGCCGTCGATCGCCCGGTGACGGTCACGGTGCAGTCCGAGCTCGTCGCCAACGAACCCCTGCCCGAGCCGCATCCGGACCTCCGCGTGCAGAAGATCCTGCAGCACCCCCTGCAGACGATCGGCGCCTTCGTCCTCGATCACGCGGCCACGCTCGTCCACGAGACCCGGAACAGTCGTTTCGGCGTCGCCGTCGCCATGCAGCACCGGGTGGCCACGACCGCCGATGCCGTCCCCGAGGTGCACACCGAGGCGTCCGACGACCTCGCGCGCACCACGGTGACCGTGCGTCTGGAGCCGGGGGAGCGGCTCGACCTCCTGAAGATCGTCGGTCACGCCTGGGGGCGCGAGCTGTCGGCGCCCGCCCTGCGCGACCGCGCCGAGGGAGCCGTCGCCGACGTGCTCCGGGGTGGCTGGGATCGACTCGCCGACGAGCAGCGTGGCTGCCTCGACGACTACTGGGCCTGCGCCGACGTCCGCATCGACGGCGAACCGCGCCTGCAGCAGGCCGTCCGGTTCGCGCTGTTCTCCGTGTTCCAGGCGTCCGCACGCGCCGAGGTGCGCTCCGTGCCGGGAAAGGGTCTGACCGGTGCCGGCTACGCGGGCCACACGTTCTGGGATGCCGAGGCGTTCGTCCTGCCGGTCCTGACGGCGACGGCACCGGATGCCGCTCGGGAGGCCCTGCGATGGCGGCATGCAACCCTCGACCATGCCCGGGGCCGCGCCCGCGAGCTGCACCTGCGCGGGGCGGCCTTCGCGTGGCGCACGATCGACGGTCGGGAGTCCTCCGGATACTGGCCGGCCAGCACCGCGGCGTTCCACCTCAACGCCGACATCGCCGGCGCCGTCATGCGCTATGTCCGCGCCACCGGCGACACCGACTTCGAGCGTGAGGCGGGGCTCGAGATCCTCGTCGAGACCGCCCGCCTGTGGATGTCTCTCGGTCACCACGACGCCGACGGGCGGTTCCACATCGACGGTGTCACCGGCCCCGACGAGTACTCCGCGATCGTCGATGACAACGTCTTCACCAATCTGGCGGCCCGGGACAATCTCCGCGGCGCCGTGGATGCCGCGCGCCGGCATCCCGACATCGCCCGAGGCTTCGGCGTCGACGACGGCGAGATCGGCGGATGGGCGCTCACCGCCGACGCCGTGCACATCCCGTTCGACCATGCGCGAGGTGTGCATCCGCAGTCGGCCGGGTTCACCGACCGGGAGCGCTGGGACTTCGCTGGCACCGGGCCGGAGGAGTACCCGCTGCAGGACCACCACCCCTACTTCGATTTGTACCGGAAGCAGGTTCTGAAACAGGCGGACCTCGTCCTCGCTCTGTACTTCTTCTCCGACGCCTTCACGGCCGACGAGAAAGCCCGGGCTTTCCGGTACTACGAGGCGCTGACCGTCCGCGATTCCTCGCTGTCCGCCGCCGTCCAGGCGGTGATCGCCGCGGAGGTCGGTCACCTCGACCTCGCGGCGGACTACCTCGCCGAGGCGGCCACCGTCGACCTCGACGACCTGCACGACAACACCGAGGAAGGCCTCCACATCGCGTCCCTCGCCGGCATCTGGACGGCCCTGACCGCGGGCTTCGGCGGGATGCGCGACAGCCCGGGCGGGCTCCGCTTCGCACCGCGGCTGCCGTCGCAAATCACGGGCATGGCGTTCGGCATCCGCGTGCACGGGAGGACGCTTCGCGTCGACGTCACGCCGGATGCCACGACCTACCGGATCAGCGCGGGAGAGTCCCTGACCATCCAGCACTTCGGCCAAGAGGTGGTGCTCGCCCCCGATACCGCCGTGACCGTCCCGACGCCGCCGCTCAGCGATCCCGGCGAGCGGCCGGTCCAGCCTCGAAGCCGCGAGCCGCGCGACTTCACCCAGGCCTTCGCGACGGAAGGGTGATCGTGATGCGCACCCACGTGATCACCGGAGCCAGCGACGGCATCGGCGCCGCGGCATCCCGCCAGCTCGTCGCCCGCGGCGACCGGGTCGTCCTCGTGGGGCGCTCACCCGAGAAGACCGCGGCTCTCGCGGCCGAGCTCGGCATGCCCTTCCATGTCGCCGACTTCGGCGAGCTCGCCCAGGTGCGGCGTCTCGCCGGCGAGCTGCTCTCCGCGTACCCTCGGATCGACGTGCTCGCCAACAACGCCGGCGGCATCTTCGGCGAGCGGATGCTGACCGGCGACGGCTTCGAGCAGACATTCCAGGTCAATCACCTCGCGCCCTTCCTGCTCACGACGCTGCTGCGCGAGCGGCTCGTCGAGAGCGCGGCATCCGTCATCCAGACCTCGAGCGCGGCAGCCCGCCTCTTCTCCCGGTTCAACGTGACCGATCTCAACGGTGCACGGCGATACTCCGGCCGTGTCGCCTACGGCAACGCGAAGCTCGCCAACGTGCTCTTCACGCAGGAACTGCAGCGTCGCTGGGGCGGGGACGGGGTCTCGGCCGCGGCATTCCACCCGGGCGTGGTCGCGACGCAGTTCGCAGGGAACACCCGCGGGCCGTTCCGATTCATGTACCACAACCCGCTCACGCGACGTCTGCTCACCTCCACGGAGGAGGGCGGCCGGCGGCTCGTCTTCCTCGCCGTCGGGAACCCGGGCGCCGACTGGATGCCGGGTGCCTACTACGAGAAGGACCGGCCGACGCGCACGCACCCGCTCGCGACCGACCTCGACACCGCGCGCGAGCTGTGGGAGCGCAGCGAAGAGATGGTGCGGCTGGGCTGAGCCGCGCCGCACCATCTCCACACGTGACTCAGTCGAAAACGCTTCGCCCAGCTGAGCGCTTCCACGCCTTTCCGCTCGAGTCAATGCCCTCCGCCGACGTCGGGGCCGGTCGCAGAATGGCCGCTCACGACCGAGAGGACACGACCGATGAGAGCACTCACCTGGCAGGGCAAGCGGAACGTCACCGTCGAGACCGTGCCCGACCCCGAAATCCTGCAACCCACCGACGCGATCATCCGGGTCACGTCGACCGCCATCTGCGGCTCCGACCTCCACCTCTACGAGGTTTTCGGGCCGTTCATCGACGCCGGCGACATCCTCGGGCATGAGCCGATGGGCGTCGTCGTCGAGGTCGGCGCCGATGTCACGACCCTGAAGCCCGGCGACCGCGTCGTCATCCCGTTCAACATCTCCTGCGGCCACTGCTTCATGTGCCGCCGCGGCCTCCAATCGCAGTGCGAGACCACCCAGGTCACCGAGTACGGCAGTGGCGCGGCTCTGTTCGGCTACACGAAGTTGTACGGCCAGGTGCCCGGCGGACAGGCGGAGTACCTCCGCGTGCCCCTCGCCGACTACAACCACGTCCGCGTCGGCGACGACCTCCCCGACGACCGGTACCTCTTCCTCAGCGACATCCTCCCCACCGCGTGGCAGGGCGTCGACTACGCCCAGGTGCCCGAAGGTGGCACCCTCGCCGTCATGGGCCTCGGCCCCGTCGGCCAGTTCGCCGCCCGCGTCGGCGTGCACCGCGGCTACCGCGTGCTCGCCGTCGACCCGCAGCCCGAGCGCCGCGCGATGGCCGAGCGTCACGGCGTCGACACGTTCGACCTCACCGACGACGTCGTCGCCGAACTCCGGGACCTCACCGAAGGCCGCGGCGTGGACGGCGTGGTGGACGCCGTCGGGCTCGAGGCGCACGGGAACCCAGGCATCGGCTTCGTGCAGAACGCGATCGGGATGCTGCCGGATCCGGCGGCCCGCAAGATCATGGAGACCGCCGGCATGGACCGGCTCGCCGCCGTCTACGCGTCGATCGACGCGGTCCGTCGAGGCGGCACCGTCTCGCTCAGCGGCGTCTACGCCGGCGACGCGGACATCCTGCCGATGAAGACCCTCTTCGACAAGCAGATCAGCCTGCGCATGGGGCAGTGCAACGTGAAGCGCTGGACCGACGACCTGCTGCCGCTCGTCGAGGACCCCGCAGACCCGCTCGGCGTCATGGACCTCGTGACCCACCATGCACCGCTCGCCGACGCACCCGCCCTCTACGACACCTTCCAGAAGAAGGAGGACGGGTGCATCAAGGTCGTCCTGCGACCCGAAGAGGGGTGAGCGTCAGGGCTTCGCGACCGGACGGCCCTCCGCGATCCACGCGCCCGTGCCGCCGTCGACGTTCGTCGCCTCGATGCCGTTGTGCTCGAGGAACGCGGCGGCGCGGGCGCTGCGTCCGCCTGCCTGGCAGATGAGGTGGAGATCCTCGAGTTCGCGCAGTTCGTCGACGTGATCCGGGACAGTAGCCAGCGGGATGTTGCGGGCGCCGGGCACGTGCCCGGCGGCGAATTCGTCGGGCTCGCGGACGTCGATGATGTTCGCGGGGGCGGCCTCGGCCAGCTGAGCGGTGTTGATCGAATGCATACGTTGAATCCTCACAGATCGGGGGTGTCGGTGGGTGCCGCGTCCTCGGCCGCCGGCGTGAACTCGTCGTGCGCCTGTTCGAACTGGGACCGGTACAGGCGGTGGTACGCGCCGTGCGCAGCGATCAGCTCGTCGTGCGTGCCCTTCTCCACGATGTCGCCGTGCTCCATCACGAGGATGAGGTCGGCGTCGCGGATCGTCGACAGTCGGTGGGCGATCACGAAGGACGTCCGACCTTCGCGGAGCGCCGCCATCGCGTGCTGCAGCAGCAGCTCGGTGCGCGTGTCGACGGAGGAGGTCGCTTCGTCGAGGATGAGCACGGCGGGCTGAGCGACGAACGCGCGGGCGATCGTGATCAGCTGCTTCTCGCCGGCCGACACGTTCGACGCATCCTCGTCGAGCATCGTGTCGTAACCGTCGGGGAGTGACCGCACGAACCGGTCCACGCGCGTCGCGACGGCGGCATCCACGATCTCCTGGTCGGTGGCGGACTGCCTCCCGTACCGGATGTTCTCGCGGATGGTGCCCGCGAACAGCCACGGGTCCTGCAGCACCATGCCGGTGCGCGAGCGCACCTGATCACGCGTCAGCTGCGCGATGTCCTGACCGTCGAGCAGGATGCGCCCGCCGTCGAGCTCGTAGAAGCGCATCAGCAGGTTCACGAGCGTCGTCTTGCCGGCCCCGGTCGGCCCGACGATCGCGACGGTCTGCCCGGGCTCGACCCGGAACGACAGGTCACGGATCAGCGGGTGCTCGGGCGCGTACGAGAACTGCACGTTCTCGAACTCGATGACGCCGCGGCCGTCGGGGGAGAGGGTCGCGCCCTCGGCATCCGGGTCCTGCTCGTCGGCATCGAGGAGCTCGAACACGCGCTCCGCCGAGGCGGTGCCCGACTGCACGACCGCCGCCATTCCGCCGAGCTCCGACAGCGGCTGCGTGAACTGCTGCGAGTATTGGATGAACGCCTGCACGTCGCCCAGGCGCAGCTGGCCGCTCGAGACCATCAGGCCGCCGAGAACCGCGATGCCGACATAGGTGAGGCTGCCGATGAAGGTCATGCCCGGCATGATCATGCCCGTCAGGAACTGCGCCTTGAATGCGGCTTCGTAGAGCTCCTCGTTCTCCTCCTGGAACTTCGCCCGGGCGTCGGCTTCGCGGCCGTACACGCGCACGAGCGAGTGGCCCGAGAACGACTCCTCGACACGGGCGTTCAAGCGGCCGACCTTGCGCCACTGCACCGAGAACGCCTTCTGCGACTTCGGCCCGATGATCCCGAAGATGACGCCCATGAGGGGCAGTGCGACCAGGGCGACGATCGCGAGCTGCCACGAGATCGAGAACATCATGATCAGCACCCCGACGACGGTCAGCACCGCCGTCAGGGCGCCCGACAGCGACTGCTGCATCGTCTGGGTGATGTTGTCGATGTCATTCGTGACGCGTGAGATCAGCTCGCCGCGCTGCACCTTGTCGAAGTGCGACAGCGGCAGGCGGTTGATCTTCGCCTCGACGTCCTCACGCAGGCGCCACATCGTGCGCATCATGATGACGTTGATCACGTATCCCTGCAGCCAGGTCAGCACAGCGGATGCCACGTAGATGACCAGCACCCACGTGATGACGACCTTGAGCGCGTCGAAGTCGACGCCCACGCCGGGCGCGTAGTTCTCCATCGCGCCGACGATGTTCGCGAACTCATCCTGCCCCGCGTCGCGGAGAGCCTCGACGGTTTCCGCCTGCGAGAGGCCCGAGAACGCCGGCTGTCCGCCGATCGCCCGCGAGACGACCCCTTCGAAGATGAGGTTCGTCGCCTCTCCGAGCACCTTCGGGGCGATGACGGCGAGGACGACGCCGACGGCTCCCGCGAGGGACACCAGGGCGAACACCCACTTGTGCGGGGCCAGGAGGCCGATCATCCGCACGAAGCTCGGGCCGAAATGTGCCGCCTTGCCGGGGGCGACCGAGTCCCAGTCGCCGCTGTTCAGGCGGGCCTGCTCGGCGAGTTCGAGTTCGAGCTTCTCCTCGTCGGTGAGCACCTGCTCGCTCATGCGTCCACCCCCAGCTGCGACTCCACGATCTCGCGGTAGGTCTCATTCGTCGCGAGCAGCTCATCGTGAGTGCCGACGCCGACCATCCGGCCGCCGTCGAGGACGACGATGCGGTCGGCGTCGGTGATCGTCGAGACACGCTGCGCGACGACGATCTTTGTGACATGCGGCAATTCTCGCCACAGTGCTTGTCGCAGTCGCGCGTCCGTCGTGAGATCGAGCGCCGAGAACGAGTCGTCGAAGACCAGGATGTCGGGCTGGTGGACGATCGCCCGGGCGATGGACAGGCGCTGACGCTGCCCGCCCGAGACGTTCGTGCCGCCCTGGGAGATGCGGGCGTCGAGGCGGCCGTCCATCTCCTCGACGAAGTCCTTGCCCTGCGCGATGTCGAGGGCGTGCCACAGTTCGGCGTCCGTGGCCTCCTCCCGGCCGAAGCGGAGGTTGGAGGCGACCGTACCGGTGAACAGGAAGGGGCGCTGCGGCACGAGCCCGATGCCCTGCCACAGGAGGTCGAGGTCGGCGTCGCGCACGTCGACACCCGCCACGCGGACCGTACCGCTGGTCACGTCGAACAGGCGCGGGATGAGGGAGACGAGGGTCGTCTTGCCGGAGCCGGTGGACCCGACGATCGCGACGGTCTCGCCGGGGGCGGCGGAGAAGCTGACGCCCTCCAGGACGGGAGCGTCGGCGCCGGGGTAGGTGAAGGTGACCTCGTCGAAGTCGACGGCCCCGGGGGTCGGGAACTCCCGCACCGGCTGGGCGGGCTTCACGAGTCCGCCCGCGGTCTTCAGGACCTCTCCGATGCGGTCGGCCGAGACGGCGGCGCGCGGGATCATGATCGTCATGAAGGTGGCCATCAGGACGCCCATGAGGATCTGACCGATGTACTGCATGAACGCGAACAGGGTGCCGATCTGCACATCACCCTGATCGACCTGGATGCCGCCGAACCAGATGACGCCCACGACAGTGACGTTCAGCACGAGCATCGCGAGCGGGAACATCAGGACGAACAGCGACCCCACCTTGCGGCCGACGATCATGATGTCGGTGTTCGCGCCGCGGAACCGCTCCTCCTCGATGCGCTCACGGACGAACGCGCGCACGACGCGGACGCCGGTGAGCTGCTCACGCATGATGCGGTTCACGTTGTCGAGCTTCACCTGGTAGCTGCGGAAGAGCGGGATCATCCGGCTGATGATGATCACGCCGATCAGCAGCAGCACCGGCACCGAGACCCCGATCAGCCAGCTGAGGCCGACATCCTGCTGCAGCGCCATGATGATGCCGCCGATCGCGAGCAGGGGAGCGGTGACGAGCATCGTGGCGCCCATCATCGCGAGCATCTGCACCTGCTGCACATCGTTCGTGTTGCGGGTGATGAGCGAGCCCGCGCCGAACTGGGTGACCTCGCGCTCGGAGAACCCGCTGACCTTCTCGAAGACGTCGCGTCGGATGTCGCGGCCCACGGCCATCGCCGCGCGCGCGGCGAAGAACGTCGCGATGATCGAGGCCGTGATCTGGCCGAGCGCGATCGCGAGCATCAGGAAGCCGTGCGACCAGATGTAGTCGACGTCGCCCCGGCTCACGCCGTTGTCGATGATGTCCGCGTTCAGGCGCGGCAGATACAGCGCCGCCATCGCCGACGCGAATTGGAAGACGAGCACGCCGGCGAGCAGCCAGCGATAGGTCCGGAGATACCGGACCAGAAGGGTCCACAGCATGAGATCGATCGTCCCATCTGGCACGGACATCCGCCCCATCGATCTCGCGGCTGTCCGCTGATGGCGTAGGCACCGGCCTTCTAGGATGTGGCCGTGACCCTCACGCCGCCCGACAGTCCCGTGCCGACGTCGGATGCCGCGCCCGCGGCGCGCACGACGGGGCGGGGCCGGCGGGTCGTCACCGCGATCACCGACAAGGTGCCCACGCGGTGGCTCACCGGCATCCTGACCGTCCCGTTTCTCGCTGTCACAGCGGCCTTCGGCGGCTTGAACGCGGTGGCCGCCCCACCCATCCCCGACCTCGCCCCCGGTGAGGCGCACGAGAACGGTCCGCTCGCGGTGACCGTCGAACGGGCCGTCCTCATCGACACCTTCCCCGAAGCGGGCATCAGCGTCGACGAAGGGCAGCGGGTGCTGGCCGTCGTCTTCACGGCGGAGAACCGCTGGGACCGCTCCATAGCCGCCTTTGCGTCGGGCGGGCCTGCCCACGCGGTCCGTATCGCCGAGCTCGGCGCCGATGAGCGGCCGGAGTCCGTCGCGCGCATGGACGACGCGACGACCTCGCCGTACCTGCACCCCGAGATGCCGGTGCAGCTGGTGGCGACCTGGGCGGTGGACAGCGGGGAGTTCGAGGAGGGAGACGAACTCGTGATCGAACTCCAGGATTTCACGCTGTTCGTCGGCACGCTCATCAACCCGGGCGAGCAGTGGACCGATCCCGCGGTCGGCGCGCGGGTCGCGCTCGACCTCGCCGACGTCGGTGCCGGCGCGGACAGCGATGCGGAGGAGTCCGGATGAGGCCGTGGCTCGTGTGGCTGATCGGGGTCGGTCTGCTCGCCGCCGCGTGGGTGGTGGTGCAGGTGACACCTTCAGATGCCGAGGCGGAGCGCCCGTTCGCGGTCGCGGCATCCGAGGGAAAGAAGACGGTCGCACGCGAACTCGTCGTCACCGTCAGCGACCCGCGGGTGGGTGACACCGCCGTCGACGACCGCGGCTGGCGTGCGGAGGGCACGTGGCTGGTCTTGGACGTCGTCGCCGAAGCGCGCGTCTCGGAGGACGGGACGCTGTTGGGGTCGGTGTGGCTCGAGGTGGACGGCGTCCGCTACCGAGCGAGCGAGCGGCCCCTGTCGATGCTCGGCCTGGCCATGGACGTGGGACTGCCGCAGGCCGGGAGCCTCGCGTTCGACCTTCCCGAGGAGCTCGCCACGGGGCGGGGAGTGGTGCACATCGCGTCGGTCGACGAGAACAGATTGGACTCGGTCATCGAGTTCCCCGTCGACCTCGCAGAGCTGGAACGGTCCGCTGAGGTCGAGGTCCACGGGCCGGAACGGGTGCGCTCGTGAGCCGGGGGTGGTGGCGCCGGAACCGCTTCCCGCTCATCGTGACCATCGTGCTGCTCCCGGTCGCGGTCGCCGGGGTGGGCGCCTGGGAGTGGTGGAAGGCGAGCCAGCAGAGTGCGGTGCTGCCGGTCGAGGTCGCCGAAGGCGAGACGATCTCGTTCGGCGGCATCACCTTCGGGCCCGCGTCCTCCGACCTCGGCGTCCCGGGGCCGGACGCCGACCTGCCGCCGGACGCTCAGATCGTGGAGGTCACCGTGTCGGTGGATCGCCACGGCGCCGCGACCGACTGCACCGTCGTGGTGCTCCGCGAGAGAAGTGGGGCCGGTCGCGAGTGGGATCCCGATACGTTCAGTGTCGGCGCGGATTACCGCACCCACACCCTGTGCCCGACGGATCCGGCGTCGGAGTCATTCCCGGACGGGGAGTTCACGATCGAGGTGCCCTTCGTCCTCCCGCGTGGGGTCGACGGTCCCTTCGAGGTCGACCTCGTGGTCCTCGACCAGTTGCCGCGCTTCCTCCGACTCGACGTCGGCATGCCCTGACGCGACCACCGGAGCACCGATCAGCGCGCCAACCGTCGCGTCGTAGGCCGATGCCACCAGCACGGTGCGGATCGGTTCGATCACGAGCGGCACGAGGAACAGTGCGGGCCCGCTGAAGGGGAACCAGAACTCCACGAAGTCCTGCGGGCCGATCGCGCGCAGCACGCCGATGCGGAGCCATTGCTCGCCGAGCAGCACGACGCAGTACAGCAGGATGTAGCCGCCGATGTGGATCGGTCCGCTCCGCCACATGAGGACGATCGCCTGCCAGACCGGCTTGAAGCGCGACCCGACGCTGCCACCCAGATCGTTCAGTCGACGACGCAGGCGCTCCGGGACTGTGCCGTACCGCTCCCGGGTACGGGTGGCGAGTTCGCCGCGCCACTGCACGCCTTGCGGCGAGACGGCTTGACCGTAGATCACCCCGGCGATGGCGAGCCACGCCAGCGGGACGCCGATGAGGGAGGCGATCTCGGCCAAGAGCCATTCGACGCCACCCCACGCCCAGCCGAGCGGGGCGAAGAGTGAAGCGAGCCACTCGCGGGCATCGGTCAGCCACGCGATCGCCTGCCGGGAGTCCACCCAGGAGGTGATCTCCGACAGCGCCTCACCGATGAAGTACGCGACGAGAAAGACCCAGAGGCCTTCGAGGTACGTCGCGGCGAGGGAAGTCCAGCGGGGGAGGCGCGCCCGCCACCGCTTCCACGCCCAGCGACCGGCGAACGCCAGCGCCACGACGGCAATCGTCCACGGTTCCCACGTGAGGCTGTCGACGCTGCCCGAGGTGTCCACCTCGACGCCGCCGATGAACCCGGCCGCGCGGCGCGCGTCCACGACCTGGAGGACCGTGTCGAGGTAGGCCGCGACGTCTTCGCGGAGGAATCCCAGCGCCGCGTACACCGCGATGAACGGGAGCACCGTGGAGAGCAGGGCGTCGCGGAACGCGAGCCGTCGTTCGGAGGCGTCGGCGGGAGGTGGGGCGATGACTCCGAGGCGCGGCATCCCGTCACGGAGGACGAGGAACATCGCCACGACGCTGACGAGCTTGGCGAGGATCGCCAGCGGCAGCAGCAGGATGCCGCCGAGAGCGCTGTACCCGCCGACGAACCCGGCCACCTCGATGCCGAGGTATCGGCCGATCGTGCCGACCAGGAACCACGCGAGCAGCGCGGGCCAGTGCGCGACGAGCAGTCGCCCCGCGGTCGTGATCACCGTTCGCACGCACTCACCGTAGCGGGCGCGCGCGGATCAGGCGCGGGTTCCCGCTCTTCCTGACGCTCGCCTGAGGGTTTTCCGGTTCACCGCGATAGCGTGGGGGAGCGTCCCGGGATCGTCCGCACAGCGGACGCGCCCTCGAAAGGAACCCGATGAGTACTGGCAGCGAAGCGGCCCGCGTGCACGCGCACGTCACCGGAGACACCGCCCACCTCACCTCCGCCGACAACACCGAGCACACCCTCACCGCCGCCGATGGCGACGCTCTTCGCGCGCAGATCCTCCAGCGCGTCCGCAGCGACGCGGCTGCTGCGGGTCTCACCCTCGAACTGCACACGACCGGCGATCGCGGCGAGCATGAGCTGCTCGTGGGCCCGGACGGCGAGCTCATCGCCGTGGGCGACGACGTGTCGGCCACGCGCGCCGAGCGGCGTCAGCGCGCGTGGTGGACGACTGACCTCCCACCGGCATCCGACCCGGGTGACGACGACGATCTCGAAGAGGACACCTTCACCGCGCGGATCTCGGTGACCCGGACCGCGGCCGTCCCGACGATGCCGGAGTTCTTCCTCCCGGCTCCGGCGGCCGCGGCGAAAGAAGCCGCGGATGAACCCGTGGAAGAAGCCGCGGAAGAAGAAGCTCCCGCAGATGCGGCACCAGAACAGGACGCTCCACTCGTGACCGAAATCCCCTCCGACGGTCCTGTCGGCGTCGCCCGTGCCTCGCTCGATGCTGACGCCGATCTCACCGCCGATGACCGGGAGGTGCCGCCCGCACCCATCGCGCCCGTCGCGGCCTCTCCGATGGCTTCGGGCATCGGCGACTCCCTCCCGGAGGTGCCGGTGACGTCGTCGACGACGGTGTCCGAGCCCGTCTCCGTGCGGCCCCGCTTCATCGAGCCCGCTCCGGAGCACCCGGCGACCGTGACCGGTTGGCGCGCCGTGCTCGCGAACCTCGGGCTCCCGATCGGCCCCTCCCGCGCCGAGGTCGACCGTGCGGCACGCGAGAAGGCCGTCTCCCGTCAATGGGCCGGATGCCGCGCGATCGCCGTGGCGAACGGCAAGGGCGGCGTCGGCAAGACGATGACCACGGCGGTGCTGTCCGCCGTGTTCGCACGCCACGGCGGCGGCAACGTCCTCGCCTGGGACAACAACGACACCCGCGGCACCCTCGGGTGGCGCACCGAGCAGGGCGATTACGACACCACGATCCGCGACCTGCTGCCGCAGGCGCGACAGCTGCTGGAGGCGACCGCCTCCGTCTCCGACATCTCGCGGTACGTCCACCACCAGTCGATCGACCGGTATGACGTCCTGCGGTCCAATCCGGAGCTCCTCGCGGCCGACCAGCGGATCACGACGGCTGATTTCGACCTCCTCGCGCAGGTCGCCGCACGGTACTACCGCATGGTCATCTTCGACTCCGGCAACGACGAATCCGCCGACCGGTGGCTGCGGATGATCGACAGCGCCCACCAGCTCGTGGTCCCGACTCTTGCCGCGCCTGAGTCGGCGGAGTCTGCCGCACTGCTGCTCGATGCGCTGCGCAAGCGCGATGAGCACTCGGCGCGCCTGGCAGAAGGGGCCGTCGTGATCGTCGGACAGTCGGAGCGATCCAGTGCGGCCGCCGTCCAGCAGATCGCCGCGGGCTTCGCCGGTCACGTGCGGGCCGTCCAGGTCATCCCGTTCGACCATTCACTGAAGGCCGGCCCCATCCGGTACGACTCGCTTCAGCCGAAGACCCGCGACGCCTGGATGCAGGCGGCCGCGGCGGTCGCCGAGGGGCTCTGAGCCGCTCCGGGCGATGAGCGCCGACGACGAGCTGACCCGCATCGCCGCGGAACTCTGCGTCGCGCCGCCCGACGAGTTCATGGCGCGCCGCGCGGCGGCGGCCTCGGGTACGGACGATCGATCCCTCGCCGCAGCGGTGCGGAAGCTCCGCAAGCCCGTCACGGCGGCCTGGATCGTGAACGTCTTCGTCCGGGCCGGCGCTCCGGAACTCACCGACGCCGCGCGGCTCATCGAGGATCTCCGAGACGCGATCGACGCCGGTGACGGCGGGGCGCTCGCGGCACTGAACGCCGAGCGGCGCCGCACGGTGCGGGCGTTGACCGATGCCGCGCTCGCCGCCGTGGCATCGGACGGGGTGACGGTGGGTGGGGCTGTGCGGGACGCCGTCGAGCGCACGCTCGATGCCGCGCTCCGTGATCCTGACGCCGCGGCAGCCGTCGCGACGGCACGGCTGCTTCGCCCCATCGAGGCCACCGGGATGGAGCGGCCTGATCTGACCGCCGCCGTGTCGGGACCGTTCGAGACGGATGCCGCGCCGCCCGCCACCGACGCCCTCGCCGCGCGGCGCGCCGCGAGAGAGGCCGCACGTCGGGAGCGAGAAGCGCGGGCTCGCGCGGAGGAGGCCGCCCGCGAGCGTGCCCGGGCCGCCGAACGCCGGGAGCGGGCTCGGGAGCGGCTGGCACGCGCCGAGGAGCGTGTCACGGAACTCGAGGCGGAACTCGAGCGTGCCCGGGCGGACGTCGAAGCGGCCCGCGACGAGGTGTCGCGCGCCTAGCTGCGGCTCTGATCGAGCGTGGCGACCGCCGCGCACCTCCCGCACACACTCTCCTCCGCGCGGCGGATGCGGGGGTGGGGATTGACGGCGCTGCGCCCCTGGGCCAGCGCTGGACGTTCACGTCACCGCCGCCGAGGTGTGGGCAGCGGTCCGCACCGCATCGGTGACCGTGTCCAGGAGGGGCGAGGACAGGTTCCAGCGCTGCCAGTACAGCGGCACCTCAACGGTGTCGTCCGCGAGGACGACCAGTGCGCCGTCCGCCACCGCGTCCTCGTATTGACCGGGAAGCAGCATGCCCCAGCCGAGGCCGTGGATGATCGCCTGTGCGAACTCCGCCGATGCGCTGATGACGTGGTGCGGGGCGGGGCGACGAGCGCCGTGGCGCCGCGCAAAAGAGTTCTGCAGGGTGTCGTTGCGGTCGAAGTCGACCCGCGGCGCCCGTTCCAGGGACTCGGCGCTGAGGCCGTCGGGAAACCATCGTTCTGCGAACGGCCGCGCTGCCACCGCGGTGTAGCGCATGCGCCCGAGCGGTGAGGAGAGGCATCCGCTCACCGGCTCCCGCTGAGAGGTCACCGCTCCCATCACGGTGCCCGCACTCAGCAGCTGCGCGGTGCGCTCCTGATCTTCGCGATGGAGTTCGAATGTGACGTCGTGGACCGCCGTCACGCGGGTGAGCGCCGGGAGGAACCACGTGATGAGCGAATCCGCATTGACGGCGAGGGGCACGTGCGGTGCGCCGACCTCATCACCCAGTGCGGCGCGGGTGTCGTGCTCGAGAAGGGCGAGCTGACGCGCCAGTCGGATCAGCGGTTCGCCGGCATCGGTCGGTGTCACCGGCTTCGTCCGCTGCAGCACGACGCGGCCGACACGCTGCTCGATAGCCCGGATGCGCTGACTCACCGCGCTCGGAGTGACGCCCAGCACACGTGCCGCCTGGTCGAGGGTCCCCGCGTCCACCACGGCCACCAGGGTGCGGAGCTGCTCGAGAGGGAGATCCATGGCCTGACACTAACGTAAGGAACTCTTCACATCATGAAGAATCATGCGTTGGACTGTATCACCCGATCCCCGTACCGTGAACGCTGTGAATTCCGACGTCGTCGCCCTCATCTCCGGGCTCGCTCTCTGCCTCGGCTTGATCGTCTCGATCGGCGCGCAGAACGCCGTGGTGCTCCGGCAGGGACTGCGCCGCGAGCACGTCGGGACCGTCGTGCTCGTCTGCGTCATCAGCGATGCGGTCCTGCAGACGATCGGGGTCGCGGGCTTCGCGACGCTGGTGACGTCCCAGCCGTGGCTGGAGACGCTCGCCCGGTGGGCGGGGGCGGCGTTCATCTTCGGGTTCGCGGTGGTCAGTGCCCGGCGCGCGTGGCGAGGCGGGGGCAGTCTGGAAGCAGCCACCGATGACGGCCAGGACGAGACGACCGTCGCCGTCGGCGGGGCGCAGACGGGTGGAGTGCTGACCCAGGCGCGGCCGTCGGCGAAGGTCCGAACGGGACGAGCGAAGGTGCTGCTGACGATCCTCGCGGTCACCTGGCTGAACCCGCACGCGCTCGTGGAGACCACGGTCGTCCTGGGGTCGGTGGCGGCCACGCACGGCGATGCTCGGTGGTGGTTCCTTCTCGGCGGCGTGGCCGCGAGCACCCTCTGGTTCGTCGTCTTCGGGTACGGCGCGCGCTATCTCGCGCCGCTGCTGCGCACCGAGCGCGCGTGGCGCATCCTCGATGGCGGCATCGCCGTCATCATGGTGATCATCGCCGTCAGCCTCGTCGTCGGCTGACCGGGTCAGTGCGCGGCGTCGTACGCCTCGAGCACCGCAGCCGGAACGCGACCGCGCTCGGATACGGTGTAGCCGTTCTTCGCAGCCCACTCGCGGATCGGGGCGTAGTCGCGCTGCCCGGATCGCTTCTGCTTGCGACCGGCGCCGTTGCCGGCCCCGCGAGGCGCGGCCGTGCGCGATGACACCGTGCGTGCGGCGTCGATGTAGGGACTCATGGCATCGCGCAGCGCTGCGGCGTTGTCCGTGGTCAAGTCGATCTCGTAAGCGGTGCCGTCGAGCGAGAAGAGGACCGTCTCTCCCTCGCCGATCTCGAGGACGGTGCCATCGAGGTCGTCGACGAGCTGATGAACGATTTTGCGAGCCATGGCCAGAGCCTAGTGGGGCACCGCCGGTTACGGGAGAAGACCGGCTCGGCGCGCCTTGGCGACCGCGGCGTGACGGGTCGATGCGTCGAGCTTGGCCATCGCCGCCTGCAGGTAGGACTTCACCGTGCCCTCCTTCAGGGAGAGGGATGCCGCGATCTCCGCGTTCGTGGCGCCGAGCGCGCAGCAGGCGAGCACGTCGAGCTCGCGCGGCGAGAGGGTGACGTCGAGGGTGATCGAGGGCCCCACCGCTTCGCGGGAGATGGCGGCCAGGCGGCGTTCGACGGCGGCGATGCGGGCGCGCAGTTCGCTGTCCGCGACGGACGCGGCGATGCTGCGGAGTTCGGCGTAGCTCTCGCGGAGGTCCTCCTGCGCCGTGGCGGGCAGAGCGTTCTCCGAGGGGGTGAGGGCAGAGACGCGGCGGTTGACTTCTTCGCGCACCCGCAGCTCGGTCGCGATGAAGTCCGCGGCGCGGAAGGCGGGGCGCGAGACGAGGTCGCCGACCGGGCCGGGCGTCCACGAACCGCAGTAGACGATGCCGCGAGGGCGGCCGGTGACGACGATCGGGACCGCCAGGAGGGTCGAGATGCCCTCTCCGAGGATGGCGCGGTCGTAGTCGTGCGTGATCGTCCGCGCGGTGCGGTACTCCAGCGCCAATCGCGGCCGCTTCTCGACCATTGCAGCGCCGCCGAGCCCTCGTCCGGTGTGGACGACGAGACCGTCGATGCTGTGCGTGCGCGTACCGGAGATGGCGGTGATCTGAACGGCGCCGTCGCGCTCGAGACCGGCGAAGACGACGGGGAAGCGGGTGTGCCGCGCGAGGTCGACCACAGCGCGAGAGATGAGCTGCGTGTCGGCTTCGCTGTCCACCGGCAAACCTTTACCTACTTCCGGGGGTGACGGCCCCTTCGCCGCCTTCGTACGGTCGAACCTACCACGCGGCCGATCCTGTGAGACAGCCGTGAGAGCACCGTCGCTCACCCCATGAGGCAAGGAGGCCACATGTCGCAGTCACCCCCCGATGGCGCCGGAGGCGGCGCCATCGATTACGTCGCGGTGGAGGAGTCCCCGCGATTCGTCGAGCTGAAGAAGAAGCACCGCAGTGTGGTCTTCCCGCTCGCCGTTCTCTTCCTCGTCTGGTACTTCGTCTACGTCCTGCTGTCGTCGTTCGCCGTCGACTTCATGGCGCAGCCGGTCTTCGGCAACATCACGGTCGGTCTCCTCATGGGTCTCGGCCAGTTCGTCACGACGTTCGCGATCACGATGGGGTACGTCGCCTTCGCGAACCGCAGCCTCGATCCCATCTCCTCCGAGATCCGCACCGACCTCGAGAAGCAGGAGACCCGATGAAGACGATCCTCCTGGCGGCGGCCCCCACGGCGAACGCCGACAACAACCCCATCCTGAACATCTCGATCTTCGGCGCCTTCGTGGCGGTGACCCTGTTCATCGTCATCCGGGCCAGCCGGAACAACAAGACCGCCGCCGACTACTACGCCGCCGGTCGCTCCTTCACGGGGCCCCAGAACGGCTTCGCGATCGCCGGCGACTACCTTTCCGCGGCATCCTTCCTCGGCATCTGCGGCGCCATCGCGATCAACGGCTACGACGGATTCCTCTACTCGATCGGCTTCCTGGTGGCTTGGCTCGTCGCCCTGCTGCTGGTCGCTGAGCTCATGCGCAACACCGGCAAGTTCACGATGGCCGATGTGCTCTCGTTCCGCCTCAGCCAGCGTCCCGTGCGCCTCGCGGCCGCCATCACCACCCTCGCCGTCTGCTTCTTCTACCTGCTCGCGCAGATGGCGGGCGCCGGCGGTCTCGTCTCGCTGCTGCTGGGAATCCAGGAGCAGATCGGACAGTCCGTCGTCATCGCCGTGGTCGGCGTCCTGATGATCGTCTACGTCCTCATCGGCGGCATGAAGGGCACCACCTGGGTCCAGATCGTGAAGGCGTTCCTCCTCATCGGCGGTGCCGTGGTCATGACGATCTGGGTGCTCGCGATGAACGGCTTCAGCCTCGACAAGCTGCTCGGCGCAGCCGTCGAGACGGTGGGCAACGACGCGATCCTCGGCCCCGGCCTGCAGTACGGCGCGAACCCGTGGGACTTCATCTCCCTCGCCATCGCCCTCGTGCTCGGCACGGCGGGTCTGCCGCACGTGCTGATGCGCTTCTACACCGTGCCGACCGCCAAGGAGGCGCGTCGTTCGGTGGTCTGGGCGATCTGGCTGATCGGTCTCTTCTACATCCTGACGCTCGTGCTCGGCTACGGCGCCGGCGCGATCGTCGGTGCGGAGACGATCAAGGCCGCACCGGGCGGCGTGAACTCCGCGGCGCCGCTGCTGGCGGCGGCCCTCGGCGGGCCGGTCCTGCTCGGATTCATCTCGGCGGTCGCGTTCGCGACGATCCTCGCGGTCGTCGCCGGTCTCACGATCACCGCGGCGGCATCCTTCGCCCACGACATCTACGCCAACGTCGTCAAGAAGGGGAACGTCCCGCCCGACGGCGAGGTCAAGGTGGCCCGTCGCACGGTCATCGTCATCGGTGTGTTCGCGATCCTCGGCGGCATCGGCGTCCAGGGGCAGAACGTGGCGTTCCTCGTCGCACTGGCCTTCGCCGTCGCGGCATCCGCCAACCTTCCGACGATCCTGTTCTCGCTGTTCTGGCGGAAGTTCACCACGCGCGGCGCAGTGTGGAGCATGTACGGGGGCCTGGCCACCGCCATCATCCTCATCGTCCTGTCGCCGGTGTTCTGGGGCACGGAGACGAGCGTGTTCAAGAACGTCGGAGTCGCGATCTGGCCGCTCAACAACCCGGGAATCGTGTCGATCCCGGTGGGCTTCCTGCTCGGCTGGCTCGGCTCGGTCACCTCCCGCAAGGCGGAGGACCCGCGCAAGGCCGCCGAGATGGAGGTCCGCTCGCTCACCGGTTACGGCGCCGAGAAGGCCACCGAACACTGACGCAGTGACACATCGAGGCGGGACCGGACGGCCTACACGCCCGGTCCCGCCTCCGTCATGTGGCCGCGCTCCAACTCGAGGAGCAGCCGCTTGTGCTCGGGTCGGCCGCCGTACTCCCCGAGCGAACCGTCGCTGCGCACGACCCGGTGCGCCGGGACGACGATCGACCAGGGCGTCCGCCCGCATGCGGAGCCGACGGCCCGGTTGGCTCCCGGCACACCGGCCGCGATCGCGACCTCCGCGTACCCCGCGGTCTGGCCGTAGGGGATGTCGGAGACGGCCGACATCACCCGCCTGGTGAACTCCGATGCGAGCCGGCCGTCGAGGGTGACATCGAATTGGCGGCGTTCGCCCGCGAAGTACTCATCGAGCTGACGGGCGACGTCGGCGCCGGATGCCGCGTCCTCCACGAGCACGGTGCGCAGCAGCATCCCGAACCTCGCGACCTCCGCGAAGACCGGGCCGATCAGCACCTCGAGCGCCGCGAGGCCCGCATCGGTGGTGACGAGGAGGACGTCGCCGAGCGGCGTCGGGTGCACGGCGTAGGCTGCGGAGGTCATGGCATCATCATGATGGGCGCCGCCGGACCGAGCAGGGGGAGTGGTCGGCGTCGGGGGAGAACCTGCAGACGGGGGAGCCTGGGGAGAAGGCGCGTGTACCAGATCGCGCGAAACTCGGTGGGCGCTCCCGTCATCCGGCGTGCCCGCGCATAGGGTTTCTCGTGTGTGGCGAGCAGAAGGTGGTGCGGTGCGCGGCGACAGCGCCGCGTCCATGCCCGAGGTGACCCCGGCGGACGTGCAGATGTCCGAGCCGGACATCGTCGTGATGCACGCCGCGGCCCCCGAGCAGCGTCGCCTGCGCGAGGAAGCCGCCCAATTGGGCGGTCCTTCCACCCTGCTCCACTATCTCGACGACGGCGACGCCGGGATCGACATCACCAAAGCCCACCCCGGCAGCCTGCCGCAGTTCATCACCGGACGTCCGACGCTGCTGTCGAACATGTTCCGCGACGAGGTGGCGCTGCGGACCGCGCGGCTGGCCGCCGAGCGCATCACCTCGAAGGACGTCGAACTCCGCACCGCGCGCGGCCTCGACACGGTGCACCTCGCGATCGGGATGGCTGCCTGGCGGCTGGGCGGCGTCGTCTGCAACGCGCCCGTCCTCCTGCGCCCGCTCGCCATCCGCCGGCACCACAACGACTTCGACCTGCGTCTCCACGGTTCCTTCAGCATCAACCCCGAGCTCGTCTCCGCGGCCCGGGCGCACTTCGGCATCGACCTCGACGGCGCGGCGCTCGCAGCCCTCGCCTACGACGGCGGCGTCTTCCAGCCGCAGCCGGTCATCGATCACCTCCGTGCCCTCACCGCGCACATCCCCACCTTCACGGTCCTTCCGCGGCTGATCGTCTCGACGTTCGCCGACGTCGCCTCCGACATGGAACGGGATGCCGTCTCGCTCGACCACCCGGTGCTGAACGCGCTCGCCGGGCACCCCGCCGACCGTGAGCGGATGTCGTTCGTGCGCCCGCAGCCGCGTGCGGTCAGCTCGGATGACCGGCCGCCGGCATCCGATCGCCTGCTGCTGGACGCGGACGCCGAGCAGGAAGCCGTGCTCGCCCGCATCTCGGAGGGGCAGTCGCTCGCGGTGCACACGCTCCCCGGCACCGGCGGCACCCAGACGGTCATCAACGCGGTGGGTGAACTGGTCCGCACCGGCAAGCGTGTGCTCGTGGTGAGTGCACGCCGATCGACGCTCGATGGGATCCGCCACCGCTTGGGAGGCGTGGGCCTGCAGGGTCTCGCCGTCTCTCCGACGCGGCTGCACCGCGACCTGATCCGGGCGATCGCCCGGAACGAGAAGGCCGAGCCCCCCAAGGTCGCCGAGATCGACGACGCACTCGTGCGTCTGCGCACCGTGCTGCGCGACTACCGTGCAGCGTTGACGCAGCGTCACGCCTCGGTGGGGATCTCGCCGCTCGAAGCGCTGCAGCAGCTCACGCAGATCGCGGCGAAGGATCCCCAGCCGACGGCGACGACGCGGTTCGACCTCGCCACCGTCCAGAAGCTCGCCACGCGCCGCGCGGAAGCCGCGCAGACCCTCGCCTCCGCCGCACGCCTCGGCGAGTTCCGGTTCGGACCCGACGATTCGCCCTGGTACGGCGTCGCGTTCTCGACGACCGAGCAGGCCCGCGCCGCCCACGCCCTCGCCGGCCGGCTGCACCGCACCGAGGTCCCCGGCATCCTCGAGCGCGGCTACGAGCTCATCGGGCAGACCCGGATGCGGCCGTTCACGTCGATCACCGAGATGGGCGCCTACATCCAGCTGCTGCAGGGCATCCGCGCCTCGCTCGACAAGTTCAGCCTGACGGTGTTCGAGCGCCCCCTGACCGACCTCATCGCCGCGCACTCCACCCGCCGCGAATCCGCCGCGATGACCAGTGCCAACCGCCGCCGGCTGCGTCGACTGTCGAAGGAGTACGTGCGCCCGGGCATGCACGTCAGCGACATGCACGAGGCGCTCGTCAAGGTGCAGACCCAGCGCACTCAGTGGCAGGGTCTGGTCGAAGCGGGAGTGAGCCCCGAGATCCCGCTCGGGCTCGACGACGTCGCCGCCGCGTGGCAGCGCGCGAACGCCGACCTCGCGGAACTCGACCGCTCCCTCGGACGCACCGTGCCGCTCGCGGGGCTGCCGATCCCGGATCTGCTGCGCACGCTCGCCGGACTCGCGGCAGCATCCGACGTCTTCGACAACCTCGTCGAACGTGCCGCGCTGCGCAGCGAGCTCGCCCAGCTCGGGCTGGAGCCGCTGCTCACCGAGCTGTCGGTGCGACACGTGCCCGAAGCCGACGTCGCGGCCGAGTTCGAGTACGCCTGGTGGCGGTCGGCCCTCGAGGCGATGCTGCGCTCGGACCGCGCCCTGCTCGGCGCCAACACGCAGGTCCTCGACAAGCTCGAACGCGACTTCCGCCTCGTCGACGAGGCGCACGCCGGCTCCTCCGGACCGCTGCTGGCAGCAGAGCTCGCCAAACGGTGGCGGATCGCGATCGTCGATGAGCCCCGTGAGGCGTCGGCGCTCAAGGCCGCACTCCGAGCCGGCACCGCCTCGGCGGACGAGCTCGTGGCATCCGCTCCCACCCTGATGCGGGTGCTGGCGCCGGTCTGGCTCGCCTCGCCCTACGAGGTGCCGCGGGTGCCCGACCACCCTGATTTCGACGTGGTCATCATCGCGGATGCCGCGGCGCTGTGCCTTGCGGAAGCGGCACCCGCCCTCCGCCGCGCCCGCCAGGTCGTCGTCTTCGGCGACCCGGTCACGCAGAAGCCGACGCCCTTCCGGATCTGGTCGGGTCGCGGCGACAGCGGCGACGAGTCGGAGATCCCCTTCGATCAGGTGAGCCTGTTCTCCCGCCTGTCGGAGCTTCTCCCCGTCGAGACGCTGACCCGCAGCTACCGGGCGGGCGGAGAGGATCTCGCCGAGCTCGTCAACGGCGCCTTCTACGACGGCCGCATCAGCTCGCTGCCGTGGGCGGGGTCGTACCTCGGGCGCGGCAGCCTCAGCGTCGACTACGTCGAAGGCGGCACCGGTGCGCCGGATCCCGACACCGGCGCGGTCGAGAGCCCCGACGCCGAGGTCGCACGGGTCGTGACGCTCGTCGTCGAGCACGCCATCAACCGTCCCGCCGAATCGCTGATGGTCGTGACGGCCTCCACGCGCCACGCGGAGCGGGTGCGCGCGGCGGTGGCGGCCGCGTTCGCCGGCCGCTCCGATGTGGCCGACTTCGTCGGTCGCGAGACCGCCGAGCCCTTCGCCGTGCTCGGCCTGGAGGAGTCGGTGGCCGAGAGTCGCGACCGCGTCATCTTCTCCCTCGGGTTCGGCCTCACCAAGCACGGCCGCGTGCTGAGCGACTTCGGCGACCTGTCGACCGCCGACGGCGAGCGACTGCTCACCGTCGGGATGACGCGTGCCCGGCGCTCGATGGTCATCGTGAGCTCGATCCGGCCGTCCGCCTTCGACGAGGGCCGGCTGGAGCACGGCGCGGCGATCCTCATGTCGATCCTCGGCAGTGTGGCCGCTCGCGGTCGCGAGGCCAGGCTCGAAGACCTGGCCGATCCGCTCACCCTCACCCTCGCGCAGCACCTGCGAGCGCTCGCGATCGCGGTGGACGTGCACTATCGCGGCGGTCAGCTCCCCCTGGTCGCGCAGCACAAGGGCAAGGCCGTCGTCGTGGACTGCGATCCGGAGAGTCGGAACGAGACACTGCGCGAATCGCTGCGGCGCCGACCGCAGATCCTGCGCCGACTCGGCTGGCACTACCTCCGCGTCCACCCGTTCGAGATCTACCGCGACCCGGCGGAGGTCGCGCAGCGGGTCGCCGCGATCCTCGGCATCCAGCCGGAGATGCCGTCGGCGCACGGTTCGACGCAGCCGATCGATGTCGACTGAGCGTCAGCGCATAGAGCGGGTGCCCGGAGCACGTCGGGCGCGCCTGACGCCTGCGCCGGGGACCGACCCGTCGCCCGAGATGTCGACGAACGACGCCCCCGTGACCGATGGGTCGACGAGGGCGTCGGGGCCGAACGACGAGCGCCTGCGGAACGACGTTCCGCCGCACTACTGAGCGCTCAGTACGCTGCGGGAGGCGTGGTCGTCGGCGGGGTCTTGACGGACGTGCCGCGCTGCTCCTCGAGCAGGTCGCGGATCTGGACGAGCAGCTCCGCCTCGGTGGGGAGCTTCGCCTCCGGCTCTTCGACGACCCCGGCCTTGGCGGCCTGGCGCGCCTTCCACCGGTTCATCGGCAGGACGAACACGAAGTAGACGACGATAGCGACCGCGAAGAAGCTGATGATCGCCGTGAGCAGGTTGCCCAGCGGGAAGACGACTTCTTCGCCGTGGATGCCGATCAGGGCAGGGCCGGTCTCGCCGTCCTCACCCGGCAGCCAGAAGAGGCCCACGATCGGGTTGATGATGCTCTTCACGATCGCCGTCACCACAGCGGTGAATGCGCCGCCGATGACGACGGCAACCGCGAGGTCGATGACGTTGCCGCGCATGATGAAGTCTTTGAAGCCCTGGAGCATGGCTGGTCCTTCCCGAAGCCGGCGTTGTGCCGGACTATGAACCCGCTACTGCGGGAGAGGCGGACGCCTCGGACTTCGATGATGACCCAGCCGGTGCCGACTCGCTACCGGGCGCGCGGGAGTCGGTGCGATAGAACCCGCCGCCGTTGAATGTCACCCCGATCGATCCGTACTGCTTGCGGAGCGCTCCGGAGCATTCCGGGCACTCGGTCAGAGAGGCGTCCGAGAAGGACTGGACGGCGTCGAAACGGTGACCGCACTGCGTGCAGGCATAGGCGTAGGTGGGCATGGGACCTCGGGATTCAGCGGGGGGAGAGGGTGAGGGTGCGCGTCGGGGTGACGACGCCGGTGACGGGCTGATCGTGCAGGTCGCGGGGGACCTCGTCGACAAACTCGGAGTCGAAGACGACGGCGTAGACGGGAGGGCACTTCTCCATCGAGCCCAGTGTCTTGTCGAAGTAGCCCCGTCCCCAGCCCAGCCGCATCCCGGTCTGGTCGACGGCGGCGGCGGGGATCACGAGCAGGTCCACATCGTTCACGGCATCCGGGCTCAGCAGTTCGCCGACCGGCTCGGGCATGCCGAACATCCCCTCGGCCGTCGCGCCCTCCTGCTCGGCGACAGCCCAGTCGAGCAGTCCGTCGGCCCTGGTGATGGGCAGGAGCACGCGGATGCCGCGGGCGACGGCGGCCGCGATGAACTCGCGGGTGCCGGGTTCGGTGGGGGTGGAGAGGAAGCAGGAGATGGAGGTGGCGCCGTGGGAGGCGAGAAGGGCGTCGAGTTGGGTGTGGACGCCGGCAGCGGCCTCATCGAGGGCGGCGGCGGAACGCTGTTGACGACGCTCGCGCAGCTCCGCGCGGAGCGCGCGCTTCTCGCTGTCGATCGAGCCGTCCATGAGCCGATTGTAAAGGGCGTCCCGCAGCGTCCGATTCACTGGATAGGGTGTGCAACATGTCTGAGCGCATCAAAGCCGTCATCCCCGCCGCGGGTCTGGGGACCCGTTTCCTCCCTGCCACGAAGGCCATGCCGAAGGAGATGCTGCCTGTCGTCGACAAGCCGGCGATCCAGTACGTGGTGGAAGAAGCGGTGGCCGCGGGGATCGACGACGTGCTGATCATTCTGGGTCGCAACAAGAACAACATCTCCAATCACTTCGACTCGGTTCCCGAGCTCGAGGCCAACCTCGAGAAGAAGGGCGATCAGGACCGGCTGAAGCGCGTCCGCGACTCGTCCGACCTCGCGGACATCCACTTCGTCCGTCAGGGAGAGCCCAAGGGCCTCGGCCACGCAGTGCTGCGTGCCCGCTCGCACGTGGGCGACAGCACGTTCGCCGTGCTCCTCGGTGACGACCTGATCGACGCCCGCGACGTCCTCCTCGAAAAGATGCTCGAGCAGAACAAGGCGACCGGCCTGACGGTCGTGGCCCTCATGGAGGTCTCGCCGGAGCAGATCCACATGTACGGCGCCGCCGCCGTCGAGCCGACCGACGATCCCGACGTCGTCAAGGTCACGGGTCTCGTGGAGAAGCCGAAGAAGGAGGACGCCCCGTCCAACTACGCCGTCATCGGGCGCTATGTGCTCACGCCCGGCGTGTTCGACATCCTCGAGCGCACCGAGCCCGGCAAGGGCGGGGAGATCCAGCTCACCGACGCGCTCGAGGAGCTCGCGTCGACCGACGGCGTCCTGGGCGTCGTGTTCCGCGGTCGCCGGTACGACACCGGTGACCGTGCCGACTACATCAAGGCCATCGTTCAGCTCGCCGTGGACCGTGAGGATCTCGGTGCGGAACTCCGCCCCTGGATCAAGGACTTCGCCGCCGGCCTCTGAGGTCGGACGAAAGACACGACGATGGACAGTGGTGTCCTGCGCGCACACGGGCCGGTGTCGATCCGGTTGGTGCGCGCGCGGGACGCGAAACCGCTGCAGACCGAACTGATGCAGAACCGGTCGTGGCTGCAACGCTGGGAGGCGACGAGCCCCGACGGGCCGGTGTCTCTCGACATGCGGGCCGGCGTCCGGCGCTTGCTGCAGCAGTACCGTGACGGCAGCGGTATCCCGCTGGTCATGGAGTACGACGGAGAGGTCGCGGGCCAGCTGAACGTCTGGGGGATCGCACGTGGATCGCTCGCGTCGGCGACGATCGGCTACTGGGTGGGGGAGCGCTTTGCGGGGCGCGCGATCACACCGACGTCGGTCGCGATGGCGACCGATCTCTGCTTCGAGGACATGCGGATCCACCGGATGGAGATCTGCATCCGGCCGGAGAACGAGAAGAGCCTCCGGGTCGTGGAGAAGCTCGGCTTCCGGTACGAGGGGCTCCGCCGCCGGTACATCCACATCGACGGCGACTGGCGCGATCACTACGCTTTCGCACTCGTTCGCGAGGACGTGCCGGAGGGTGTCCTGAACCGATGGGTGGCCGGTCGCGCGCCCGCGGATGCCGCCACGATCCCGCCGCGAGACCGGTCGCCGGGCTGAGGAACCTTCGAGTTCAACAAGAACCTCAGACACGCGGGTCGGATGCCAGACCGCGGCGGCCCGGAAACCGTACCGTTGGCGTCATGGGTGAGCAGGTGTTCGGCGGCGGTGTCATCGTGCTGGTCGCGGCGCTGCTGTGGCTCGTCTATCTTCTGCCCTCGTGGCACGAACGCCACCAGTTTGAGGCTGCTGAGCGCAACGCGCTCCGCCTCAACCGGGCACTGCGCGTGCTTGCCGAGACCAATGAGGCCCCCGAAGAAGTGCGCCTCGAACTCAACGCGCGCACCGCGCTCGCACAGCAGCGCCTCGCACGCCGCGTGCAGGCCGAGCACGAGAGCGTCGGCCTGGAGTCCGCTCGCGCCGAACTCGCCGCCGCAAAAGCGAAGGCGGCGCTCGAGCGCGAACTCGCCCGCTCCGAGCGTCGGCAGAGCGAAGCCGAGGCCGCTGCAGCAGCGAAGGTCGCCCGCGCTGAGGCGCTCCTCGCCCGTGAACGCGTTCTCGCGGAAGCGGCGGCTGCCAAGGCCGCTCCGGAGGTCCGCCGAGCTCGAGCACGGCGCCGCGTCCGCCTGAGCGCGACGATCATCGCCGTGGCCGCCGCGCTCACTGCCGGGTGGGGCGGGTTCGTCGCCGCCACGACGGGTGGTTGGGGAATGTTCGTCGCGGCATCCGTCACGGTCATCGCGAGCCTCGGAATCCTGCACCGGATGAACGTCGTCGCCCGTCGTGCCGTCGTGCGCACCGTGGCCGCGCCGCTCGTCCGTGCGGCGGGGGACGTGCAGGACGTCGCCCTCGAGGCGGACTCGGCCGGCTGGACGCCGCGCCGCCTCCCGCAGCCGCTCACCGCGTCTGCGGGCTCCCGCGCCGCCGCCGTCCTCGACGGCGCCGCCGCCCAGGAGGCGCTGCGTCAGGCGGGTGTCGAAGAAGCCATGCGTCAGCGCGTCGCCCAGGCGGCACCGCCCTCCATCGACACGGCACGGCGCACCCGTGCCGCCGAAGCCGCGTTCTCCGGACCCGCCACTGACGCCGACATCGAGGCCCACGTGCGACGCCTGCTGGAGCGCCGCGCCGTCGGTGAATGAGGCGCCTCGCGTTCAGCGGCACGACCCGCCCGTGGTAATGTTGAGGCTCTTGGGCCTGTGGCGCAGTTGGTAGCGCGCTTCGTTCGCAATGAAGAGGTCAGGGGTTCGAATCCCCTCAGGTCCACCATCGAAAAGACCCCCGCTCGCGGGGGTCTTTCGTCGTTTCGGGGCTCAGTGACGGGCGCCGGCACGCGCTCATTCCGCGGCGATCAATACTGGGAATATTCCCGTCGATGCAGTATGAATGAGAGGG
>NZ_JBHWTD010000123.1:0-102249 GCF_043427715.1 Microbacterium sp.
AGTCTGAGGCCGATGTCGACGATGAGGCCGCCCTTGACGACCTCGATGACCGAACCGGTCACGACGCCGTCGTTCTCCTTGATCTTCTCCACGTCGCCCCACGCGCGCTCGTACTGCGCACGCTTCTTCGACAGGATGAGACGGCCTTCCTTGTCCTCCTTCTGGAGAACGAGGGCCTCGACCTGGTCGCCGACGTTGACAACCTCGTTGGGGTCGACGTCGTGCTTGATCGAAAGTTCGCGGGAGGGGATGACACCCTCGGTCTTGAAGCCGACGTCGAGGAGGACCTCGTCGCGGTCGACCTTCACGACGGTGCCTTCGATGAGGTCTCCGTCGTTGAAGGACTTGATGGTCAGTTCGACCGCGGCCAGGAAGTCTTCAGCGGACCCGATGTCGTTGATCGCGATCTGCTTGGTGGCCGGGGCGGTCGTTGCGTTAGTCATGTAGGGGGTTGTCCTTGGATGGTTTTGTCGTCGGGCCTCGGGACCGTGCGCACGAGGACGTGCGGAAGCCGACCGAGGCGTGGTGGATGATGTTGCGATGTCGCGCGGGCGTGGCTGAAGAGCCACATGCGTGACGCTCCAGGGTATCAGAGGGCGTCGAGGTAGTACCAGCGCCCCGCGACGCGGTGGAACCGGCTGTGTTCGGCGAGTTCGCCGCGCTCTCCGGAGGTCGAATCCCGCCACTGAGCTCGGAACCGGACCGTCCCTCGCGCACCGTCTTCCGTCGCCTCTTCCACGGTGAGCCCGAGCCACTCGGTCGTCTCGTCGAGGGTCATCTCGTCGGGCCGCGTGCGCGGCGACCAACTCTCCTGCAGGTGACGCGCGTCGCCGAGGGCGAATGCGGTGTAGCGGGAGCGCATGACCTGCTCGGGGCCGGTCGCCGGTCGGCCGTCGAGGATCGGTCCGCAGCACGTGCCGAACGAGCCGCCTCCGCACGGGCAGGGCGCGGTCTCCACGAGGCGCCGTCCTCGGGGAAGGGATGCCGCGGCTCCGAACGACATCTTCTCCCCCGATCCTCGAAACGTCGCGCCCGAGCCTACGCGCTGTGGACAACACCCGACCGCGGCAGGCGGCGTGGCTACGGTGGTCGCATGCGCGCACGATGGACCACCGCCGGCACGATCGCCCTGCTTCTGTCGATCGCAACCGTGACCGCGTGCTCGCCGGAACCGACGCCGACCCCCACCCCGACCGGCTTCGCCTCGGAGGAGGAAGCCTTCGCTGCGGCCGAGGAGACCTACCGGGCGTACGTGGATGCGCTCAACGAGGTCGATCTTTCCGACCCCGCGACGTTCGAGCCGGTTTACGAGAATTTGACAGGGGAAGCGCGCGACTCGTCTAAGCGCGAACTCACCGGTTATCACGCGGACGGATTGCGCAAGATCGGCCCGACACGGCTCATCGCATTTGACGGGGACTCCTTTGACGCCAACGAGGGGCGCCTATCCGGGGAAGTCTGCCTCGATGTCACCCAGGTGGAACTTGAGAACAGTGAAGGCAGATCGGTCGTGCCTTCCGACCGAAACAACTTCCCCCTGCTCGAAGTGGAGTTCACCGTCGACGTTGCCCGCCAGGTCCTCATCACATCGAGCAATCTCGTAAGTGACCAGCCATGTCAATAGCGCTGAGCGTCGCCCTGCCCCTAGCTCTAGCCGCGTCGGCCAGTTCATGCGGCGGGGAATCCGTATGGACATCGTGCGAGGTGGTCAACCGCGACTCGTCCGTTTCGATCGGCGCCGTCGACACCCAGCCCGGAGATCGTGCCGATCCAAAGCTCCCCGCCGATAACACTCCCCGTAACACCCGCCACGCTCCGTCAGTCCCCGTCGAGGACCCCGACGTCGTCTATCCCGGTGGTCTCAGCTCCGAGGAATGGTTCGAGCGCTGCCCGTACGACAGTCTGTGCCGCGGGACGATCCCCGAGCCGGAGGAAGACGACGAGGACGAGCCCGCCGGTGTCGACATCCGGACGGCGACGATCGAAGACGTCGCCGAGTACGCGCCGACGGTCCCCGACGTGGTCGCCGAGCCCGGCGGGATGGGCGTCGTCGGGATGCCCACCAACTTCGTCCTCGACATCGGCCCGCAAGAAGTCTCCGGCGAGATCTTCGACGTGCCCGTCACGGTGAGATTCACGCCGGTCTCCTACCTCTTCCATTACGGCGACGGCGCGACGCAGGAGACCTCCTCCCCCGGCACCTCCTGGACCGACCTCGCCGCCGCGCAGTTCACGGCGACGCCGACGAGCCACGCCTACTCCTCGCCGGGCGAGTTCGACGCGCACGTCGACGTCCGCTACACGGCAGCCGCCAGCGCCGGCACGGGGTGGTTCCCGGTTCCCGGCACCCTGACCCTTCCCACGGATGTGACGACGGTCCGGATCGTCGAGGTCGAGACCGCCTTGGTGGAGCGCACCTGCACGGAAGACCCGGGCGGACCCGGCTGCTGAGTGTCAGGATGGTCGCGTGACCGACCGCCTCATGCTCCTCGACACCGCGAGCCTCTACTTCCGTGCGTTCTACGGCGTCCCCGACTCCGTCAAAGCGCCCGACGGAAGACCCGTCAACGCCGTACGAGGGCTCCTCGACATGATCGCGAAGCTCGTCACCACCTACGAGCCGACGCATGTCGTCGCCTGCTGGGACGACGACTGGCGACCCCAGTGGCGCGTCGACCTCATCCCCAGCTACAAGACGCACCGCGTCGCCGAGGTCACCGCGACCGGGCCCGACGTCGAGGAGGTCCCCGATCCGCTCGAGGCGCAGGTGCCGATCATCCGCGAGGCACTCGGAGTGCTCGGCATCCCGATCATCGGCATCGCCGAGCACGAGGCCGATGACGTGATCGGCACTCTCGCCACCCGCGGCGATGTCCCCGTCGACGTCGTCACCGGGGATCGCGACCTCTTCCAGCTCGTCGACGATGAGCGCGACGTGCGGGTCATCTACACCGGCCGTGGCATGAGCAATCTCGAGGTCCTCACCGACGAGGTGGTCGTCCAGAAGTACGGCATCCTCCCCAGCCAGTACGCCGACTTCGCGGTCATGCGCGGCGATGCGTCCGACGGTCTCCCCGGCGTCGCCGGGGTGGGCGAGAAGACCGCGGCCACGCTCCTCGCCGCGCACGGCGACCTCACCGGCATCCGTGCCGCCGCCGAGGCGGGCGAAGGGATGAGCGCGGGCCTGCGGGCGAAGATCCTCGCCGCGTCGGACTATCTCGAGGTCGCGCCGACGGTCGTCGAGGTCGTTCGCACACTCGACCTGCCCGAGCCGGACCGACTCGCCACCCCTGACGCCGACGAGGTCAGGACTTTCGGTGACGCCTGGGGCCTCGGTTCCTCGATGGCGCGCGCCGCTGACGCGATCTCCGCGCGAGCCTGACACCACCGGGGCGTCAGGTCAGCGTCCCCGCGTCCACTCCCTCAAGCGGTCGAGAGGCCACGTCGTGACGATCCTTTCGGGATCCACGCCCAGCCGCTCCGCCCGCACCGCGCCGTAGTCGAGCAGCGACAGCTGACCAGGCGCGTGCGCGTCCGAGTCGATCGCGAACAGACATCCGATCTCGACAGCCAGTGCGAGCAGGTCGTCGGGCGGGTCCTCTCGCTCCGGCCGCGAGTTGATCTCGACCGCCACCCCGTGCTCCGCACACGCTTCGAACACCGCCGCCGCGTCGAATGTCGACGGCGGGCGCGTGCCCCGGGCGCCGCTCACCAGTCGGCCGGTCACGTGCCCCAGGACGTCGACGCGAGGATTCGACGCCGCCGCCACCAGCCGCTTCGTCATCGACCTGGGTTCCATGCGCAGTTTGGAATGAGCGGATGCCACGACCACATCGAGCTCGTCGAGGAGCCCGTCCTCCTGGTCGAGCGACCCGTCGTCGAGGATGTCCACCTCGATCCCGCTGAGCAGCGTGAACCCCGGTCGAGAGAAATCGGGCAGGAGCGCCAGCTGCTCCCGCAGCCGCTCCGCAGTCAGACCGTTCGCGACGCGAAGGCGGGGCGAGTGATCGGTCAGGGCGAGGTACTCGTGGCCGAGGGAGGCGGCGGCATCCGCCATCAGATCGATCGAGGTGAGTCCGTCCGACCAGTCGGAGTGCGAATGCAGGTCGCCGCGGAGCCGGGCACGGAGTGCGGAATCGGTGACGGGAGCGACGCGGGCCCGGAGATCTACCAGGTACTGCGGCACAACGCCCGAAAGGGCCTCGGTGATGACCGCGAAGGTCGAATCACCGATGCCCTTTCTGGTCTTCAAGCGTGCGGTGTCGGCGAGCTCGGCTTCGCTCAGCCCCGATACGGTCGCCGCAGCCGCGCGGAAAGCCCGCGAGCGGTACCGAGACGACCGATCCCGCTCGAGCAACTCGGCGATCTCCGTGAGCGCGGCGACCGGATCCATCGCGTCAGACGACGGTCGACCGCCGGACGACGACGGGTATCGAGGCGAGTCGGTTGACAGCCGCGCCGAAGAGGATCGACAGGACGCCGACCCCCATCGCGAACGCCGCAACGCCGAACGAGACGACAGACGTGAACAGCGACGCTCGCAGGAACGACGCGTTCATCATGACGGCGCGCACCGGGTCGTCCTGCTCGAGCTCGGCGTACGTCTTGCCGCCGGAGGCATCGAGGGCGTGGTGCTGGATGATGTCGGCCTGCACGTACGCGGTCAGCGGTCCTGCGACGGTCTGTCCTTGGAAGGCCATCGCATCGTCGGGGATCGTGATGTTCTCTGCCCGGAGCTGCGCGGACACGAGAGCCCAGACGATCACTCCAACGATGATCAGCGCGATGCCTCCGAGGATCCCGAGCGTTCCGAGGACTTTGACGAGTCCCGCCTTCTTCTGCGGTGCTTCGAGGGTGTCTGCGGTGGTGACGGTGTCGGTCATGAGCGGCTTCCTCTTCTCGTGAGCCTGTGATTTCTTCACGCTAACGTCGCCGGATGCCGCGCCGCCAGGCGTCGGGCCGGAATTAACCCGCTCGTCGCTCACCCGCATTCGACGCTTCGATCCACGCGTCGAGGGTGCGCAGCGCCGCGCCCGAGTCGACTGCCGCAGCTACGTCGGTGAGCGCATCGCCGAGGCGTTCGACGAAGGGCCGCTGCAACTGCGCGGCATCCTGCGACAGTCGGTAGGAGACGATGCCTGCCGCAGCGTTCAGGAGCACGATGTCGCGGACGGGTCCGGGCTCGCCCTCGAGCACGCGACGGACGATGCCGGCGTTGTGGGATGCGTCGCCGCCGAGGAGATCGGCGATCTCGGCGCGGGCGATGCCGAGATCGCGCGGGTCGAGGTCGTGCTCGCGCACGTCACCACGGCTGATCTCCCACACGCGGCTGTGGCCGGTCGTGGTGAGTTCGTCCATGCCGTCGTCGCCGCGGAAGACGAGCGCGGTGGCGCCGCGCGTGCGGAAGACGCCCGTGATCAGCGGGACCCGGTCGAGCTGCGCAACGCCCACGGCGTTCGCCTCCGCACGGGCCGGGTTGCACAGCGGGCCCAGGAAGTTGAAGACGGTGGGGATGCCGAGCTCCGCCCGGGTCGCACCGGCGTGACGGAATCCCGGGTGGAAGGCGGAGGCGAAGGCAAAGGTGATGCCGACCTCGTCCAGCACCTCGGCGACACGAGCAGGCGTCTGCGCCAGATCGATACCGAGCGCCGCCAGCACATCGGACGAACCCGACTTCGAACTCGACGCCTTGTTGCCGTGCTTGACGACGGGCACCCCGGTGGCGGCGACGATGACGGATGCCGTCGTGGACACGTTCACCGTTCCGTAACGATCGCCACCCGTGCCGACGATGTCGAGCACGTCAGCCGGAACCGGGAGGGGCACGGCCGCCTCCAGGATCGCGTCGCGGAAGCCGACGATCTCATCGACCGTCTCCCCCTTGGCCCGGAGGGCGACGAGGAAGGCGGCGAGCTGCGACGGACTCGCGTCTCCGCTCATGACCTGCCGCATCGCCCACGTGGATTCGGCGACGCTGAGGTCGGTCCGCGCGAGCAGAGCGGTGAGCAGTTCCGGCCACGAGAAGTTGTCCGCCATGACCCCCGATCCTACTCAGCACACTGTCAGGTGACTCGCGGCGGGGCCAAAGCGCGCGCTCACACCCCCGAAAGACGGAACCACCTTCAGGGATGCGAAACCTTCCGCCCAGAATCGGCCATAATGGGGAGGTGACGACCACTCCTGCGACCTACAACCAGGCACTGCGTTCGGTGAAACGACCGGACCCGGTTGCCGTCGGCACCATCGTGTGGCTCGGCAGTGAGGTGATGTTCTTCGCGGGTCTGTTCGCGATCTACTTCACCATCAAGAACACCTCGCCGGGCCTCTGGGACGACCGCACCGAGCTGCTGAACATTCCGTTCGCCGCGGTGAACACGCTCATCCTGGTGCTCTCCTCCTTCACCGCGCAGGCCGGCGTCTTCGCCGCCGAGCGCTTCCAGCCGTACCGCAAGGGTTCGTTCTGGAACTTCCGCCAGTGGGGCATGGTCGAGTGGTTCTTCCTGACCTTCGTCATGGGCGCGGTCTTCGTCTCCGGTCAGGTCTGGGAGTACGCGACCCTTGTGGCCGAGGGGATGCCGATCAGCGCTGACTCGTACGCCTCCGCCTTCTACCTGACGACCGGCTTCCACGCCCTCCACGTGGCGGGTGGCCTCATCGCCTTCCTCCTCGTGATCGGTCGCGCCTTCGCCGTCAAGAACTTCGGCCGCAAGGAGATGACCTCGGCGATCGTCGTGTCCTACTACTGGCACTTCGTCGACGTCGTGTGGATCATCCTGTTCGCCGTCATCTACTTCATCCAGTAATTCAAGAGCGGAGCTGAGTTCCTTCATGGCATCCAAGACCCCGCGTCGACAGACGGGACGTCGCAGCAAGTGGGCTGCCGCGGCACTGATCGGCGTAGGCCTCCTGCTGACCGGAGGCATCTACGCCGGTGCGTCCGCCGCGATGGCGTCCACCGAGTCGAGCACCACCGAGTCGACGCTCACTGTCGAAGACGGTAAGAAGCTCTTCCAGGCCAACTGCGCGACCTGTCACGGCCTCGACATGGAGGGCACCCCCGACGGGCCGTCGCTCTACGGTGTCGGCGAGCTCTCCGTCGAGTTCCAGATGGCGACCGGTCGCATGCCGCTGCAGGCCCAGGGCCCGCAGGCACCGCAGAAGACCCCGCAGTTCACGCAGGAGCAGATCGAGGCGATCGCCGCGTGGGTGCAGTCCGTCGCCCCCGGCCCGAGCTACCCCGATCCCGAGGTCCTGGACGGCGAGGGTGACCTCACCGAGGGTGCCGAGCTTTTCCGCATCAACTGCGCCATGTGCCACAACGTCGCCGCCGCCGGCGGTGCGCTGACCGAGGGCAAGTACGCCCCGGGCCTGACGGAGACCAGCCCGCTGCACATGTACGCGGCAATGGTCACCGGCCCGCAGAACATGCCGGTCTTCAACGACATGACCCTGACCCTCGAGGAGAAGCGCGACATCATCTCCGCGCTGATGTATCTCCAGGAGAGTGAGCCCGTCGGTGGCTTCACACTCGGTTCGCTGGGTCCGGTCTCCGAGGGTCTGTTCATCTGGATCTTCGGTATCGGCACGCTGATCGGCATCACCGTGTGGATCACGGCGAAGTCCAACTGATCCCCCACTGACGTAGAGAATTTCGAACCGAGGAGCACAATGTCACACGAGGAAGAGCCGCAGGGGGTCGAGAGGGCCGCACTGGCGCCTTCGTCGGGACTCGCCGTCGCGGTGACCGACCCCGTGCAGAACCCGGGCCTTCCGCCGCACCGCGAGCGGATGACCGACAAGGACCCGGCCGCCATGAAGCGCGCCGTGCGGACCGTCTACACGCTGTTCTACATCTCGCTCGCAGCCAGCCTCTGGGCGGTTGCCGCGTACATGCTGTTCCCGATCGAGAGCGGCGATTTCGGAGACATCCGGAACAACAACCTCTTCATCGGCCTCGGCATCGGATTCGCGCTGCTGGCGATCGGCATCGGCGCGATCCACTGGTCCAAGGCGATCATGTCGGACAAGGAGCACATCGAGCTCCGCCACCCGACCCGCGGCACCGAGGCGACTCGCGAAGCGGCCGTCAACGTGTTCCGCGAGGCGAATGAGGAGTCCGGCTTCGGACGCCGCACCGCCCTGCGCGGTTCGCTGATCGCGGCCCTGGTCGCCTCGATCATCCCGGGCGTCACGCTGTTCCGCGGCCTCGCACCGCACGGCTCGAACAACCCCGACCACCCCCTCGTCGGTGACCCGGTGGCTCTCCTGTCGCACACGATGTGGAAGAAGGGCGACCGTCTCGCGCACGACCCCTCGGGCCTCCCGATCCGTGCCGCGGACGTCGCACTCGGCTCGGCCGTGCACGTCATCCCGGAGAAGCTGAAGGACCTCAGCCACCACGACGGCTACCTCGAGGAGAAGGCAAAAGCCATCGTTCTGCTCATGCGTCTACTCCCCGAGCAGCTCCCCGCTGAGCACAACAAGCTGGAGTGGTCGTACGACGGCATCGTCGCCTACTCCAAGGTCTGCACGCACGTCGGCTGTCCCGTCGCGCTGTACGAGCAGCAGACCCACCACCTCCTGTGCCCCTGCCACCAGTCGCAGTTCGATGTGTCGCGCAGCGCCGAAGTGATCTTCGGCCCGGCCGCGCGGCCGCTCCCCCAGCTGCCGATCACCGTGGACGCTGAGGGCTACCTCGTCGCGCAGAGCGACTTCGAAGAGCCCGTCGGGCCGAGCTTCTGGGAGCGTCATTGAGCACCGCGACTGAGACCGCACCGGCATCCGCTGCGAAGCCGGCTGAAAAGCCCCTCGGCGGCCGCTTCATTGGCGCTACCGCCAACTACCTGGACGAGCGCACGAGCATCTCCGGGCTCATGAAGGAACTGGGTCGGAAGATCTTCCCCGACCACTGGTCCTTCATGCTCGGCGAGATCGCGCTGTGGAGCTTCGTCGTCGTCTTCCTCTCGGGAACGTTCCTGACGTTCTTCTTCGAGGCGTCGATGGCTCCCACGCACTACAACGGCGCGTACCTCCCCCTCCGAGGCATCGAGATGTCGGCGGCGCTCGAGTCGACGCTGGCGATCTCGTTCGACCTCCGTGGTGGCCTCCTGGTTCGCCAGATGCACCACTGGGCCGCACTGCTGTTCGTCGCCTCGATCGGCGTGCACATGCTGCGCGTGTTCTTCACGGGTGCGTTCCGCAAGCCGCGTGAGCTCAACTGGGTCGTCGGCTTCGTCCTCTTCGTGCTGGCGATGGCCGAGGGCTTCACCGGCTACTCGCTCCCCGACGACCTGCTCTCGGGCAACGGCCTCCGCATCATCGACGGCATGATCAAGGGCATCCCGCTGATCGGCACCTGGACCTCGTATCTCCTCTTCGGTGGCGAGTTCCCGGGCATGGCGATCGTAGGCCGCCTCTACACGCTGCACATCCTGCTGCTCCCCCTGATCCTCATCGCGCTTCTGGTCGTGCACCTGATGCTGATGATCATCAACAAGCACACGCAGTACGCCGGCCCGGGCCGCACCAACGACAACGTCGTGGGTTACCCGATGGTCCCGATCTACATGACCAAGATGGGCGGCTTCTTTTTCATCACGTTCGGTGTGATCGTGCTGATCGCGTCGCTGTTCACGATCAACCCGATCTGGAACTACGGCCCGTACGACCCGTCACCCGTGTCCGCCGGCACCCAGCCCGACTGGTACATCGGCTTCGCCGACGGTGCTCTTCGCCTGGCTCCGTCGAACTGGGATGTCGTCCTCTTCGACCGCACGTGGGCCTTCGGCATCCTGGTGCCGCTGGTCGTCCTGGTCGTGTTCATCCTGCTCGTCGCGATCTACCCCTTCATCGAGGCGTGGATCACCGGCGACAAGCGTGAGCACCACATCGCGCAGCGTCCCCGCCACGCGCCGACCCGCACCGCCATCGGTGTCGCCGGTGTCATCTTCTACGCAGTCCTCTGGGCGGCGGCATCCTCCGACATCATCGCAACGCACTTCTCGCTGACGATGGAAGGCGTGATCCACTCGCTACAGGCGCTCCTGTTCGTGGGCCCGATCGTCGGATACTTCGTCGCGAAGCGGATCGCGATCGCCCTCCAGAAGAAGGACCGCGAGATCGCCCTGCACGGCTACGAGTCGGGCCGTATCGTCCGCCTCCCCGGGGGCGAGTACATCGAGGTCCACCAGCCGGTCGACGCTTACGAGCGCGTCAAGCTGATCGACTTCGAGATCAACGAGCCGCTCGTCGTGCGTCCGAACGACAAGGGACGCATCCCGTGGCACCAGAACCTCCGTGCCGCCCTGTCGCGCTGGTTCTTCGAGGACCGCCTCTCCCCCATCACACAGAGCGAGATCGCGGCAGCCGAGGCGCACCAGCACCACACGCTCGATCACACCGCCGCTGAGGAAGAGGCCGAGATCCGCGGTGCACACGAGCGGGCTGGTGTGCCGGACGCTCCGCTGCACCCGATCGAGGACGGCCACAACCCGGAGACGGCCAACCGTCCGTCGAACATCATCGTCCCCGATGAGGGCGATGCCGGGAAGAAGCCGAAGAAGTCCGCCGAGACGAAGGACCGTTCCGAGAAGGACGACTGACGTCGCTGGCAGAAAAGCGGCGAGGACTGACCGTCAGGTCCATCCTCGCCGCTTTCTCGTTGCCGTAGCGTCGATCCCATGACCCACCCCGACCCGCTGTCGTACTTCGAGCACAAGCTCCGCCATGAGACCGACCCGAGCGACGTGTACGCCGCGCAGCGCGCCGGTGAGGATGTCGTCCTCGTAGACGTGCGCAGCGAGGAGGCGTGGAACCAGGGGCACGCGCGCGGAGCTCTGCACATCCCCTACCGCGAGATCGCCGCACGAGCCGATGCAGAGATCCCCCGAGACGCGAACGTCGTCGTCTACTGCTGGAGCCCCGGCTGCAACGCCGGGGCGAAGGGCGCTGTGGAGTTCGCCCGCCTCGGCTACGCCGTCAGGGAGATGATCGGCGGGTACGAGTACTGGGCGCGCGAGGGCTACCCCGTCGACGGAGCAGAGGGGGCCCTCCCCCGCACGTTCGACCCGCTCGTCATGGTGGTGCGCCCGTCCGCGTCCGCCTGACGCGGCGCAGTGACGGCGCTCACCGAAATTCCCCAGAGTTGCTCACCGAAGATCCCCAGGTCGCGTGGTCAGGTTAGCGCAGGTTGGTGCCGGTGGTGACGCGGCGGAGTTGCTCGGCTGCGGCGTGGTGGTTGCGGAGGCGGTAGGAGGCGCCGTCGAGGGTGATCACGACGGAACGGTGGAGGAGGCGGTCGAGCATCGCGGCAGCGACGGTGGTGTCGCCGAGGATCTCGCCCCATGCTCCGACGGGCCGGTTCGTGGTGATCACGATCGAGGTCTTCAAGTAGCGCTGGTTGATGACCTGGAACAGTGCGGACGCGGCTTCGCTGGGCAGCGGCAGGTAGCCCAGTTCGTCGATGATGAGGAGCGTGGGTCCGGCGAAGAACCGCATCATCGTGGCCCATTTCCCCTCGATCGCGGCGCGGTGGCAGCGGGCGGCGAGGTCGGCGGCGGAGGTGAAGTAGACCCGGTAGCCGGCGGTGACGGCGGCGTGGCCGAGGCCGGTGGCGATGTGGGTCTTCCCGACGCCGGGCGGGCCGATCAACAGCACGTTGGTGGCGGTGTCGATGTAGCGGCAGGTGCCGAGTTCTTGCAGCAGTGACCGGTCTATGCCGCTGGCGGAATCTAGGTCGAAGTCGTCTAGGGTGGCGCCGGTGGGGAGGTTCGCGAACCGGAACCGACCAGTCAGGCGGCGCGCTTCGGTCGCGGTCACCTCGATGCGCAGCAAGTGCTCGAGGGCGTGGGTGAGGGTCCAGCCTTCGGCTTGTGCCTGGTCGAGGACTTTCGGGAGGGCGTCGGCGGCGTCGGTGAGTTTCAGGTCGGCCAGGTGGGTCCGCAGCTGCTGGTAGACGCTCGCTGCGGTCGTCGTCGTGGGGGTCGTGGTGGTCATGAGAGGGTGTTCCTGTTCTTCGCGGCCTGCTCGTAAGCGGCCAGGCTGATCACGGTCGTGGTGGGTTCGGTGGTGCCGGTCAGGGCGGCGGCGGCGCGGAGCGCGGCGGCCCCGGGTGGGATGCGTTCCTTGCGGCGGTGCGAGCGTCCGGGTGGCGCGGATGCCATCGCGACCTGTTCGAGGGCGGTGACGTGTCCGGTGTCGCGGGTCGTGACGCCCAGCCCGGGCTCGGCGACCCGGTGCCGGGCGACGACCGCGCCGGTGACGGTGGCGATGTCGATGATGTCGGCGCCGAGCCGCTGCTGAACGATGACTTTCGTCGCGGCCAGCTCCGGTGGCACCGAGTACCGGTTCCCGCGCCAGTCGATCAACGCCTGCCTGGTCGCGGTGCGTTCCTCGGTCACGATCACGGGGAACACGGCTGGCGGCAGCGGCCGCAGTCGCTCCGCGGCGAGCATCGCCTTCGCGGTCGTCTTCCCCGTCTCGGTCTGGCGTGGCCGGTTGTCTTGCCCCCTGGCGAACGCTTCGAAGCTGGCTTGCGCCTGCTCGACGGTCAGTTCGTCGGGGACGGTGCGCCACCAGCGCTGCGCGGCGGTGTGGTTGTTCTTCTCGACCACGCCCTTCCGGTTCCCGCTGCGGGGCCGGCACGCGATCACCGTGACGGCGTGGTGCTTGGCGAAAGCGGCGAACATCGGCGTCAGATCACTAGTGCCCTGCTTCAGGACCGTGGTCATCCGGTCGAACCGCCAGTCGCGGGTCAGTCCGCCCAACAGCCCGAGCAGGGTCGTCATCGCGGCCAGCAGGTGCGGTAGATCCGTCGACGGGGACAGCACGCCCCGCCAGATCCCGGAGTGCGCGAGCGAACCGACCAGCGCGTATGCCTTCTTGTGAGGAAACCCCCACTGCGCGGGCGGGTCGGGCAGCTCGACCCAGTCGAACTGGGTCTCCTCGCCGGGCGGATGCGCGATGATCGCGTTGGGTCGCTTCGTGACATGCGCGCAGGCCGTGCACGGCGGCCGCAGCCCACGGTCACGGATCTGCCGCGTCAACGTCGGATACGAGCCCCCGAAGCCGAGCGGGCGCAGCTCATCGAGCAGCGTCATCGCCCACAAGTGCGGGTCCTCGGCAAGCCGCGCAGCGACGTAGTCGGCGAACGCGTCGAACGAGTCCGGCACGGCGCGTTCACGCCGACCAGGGACGCGATCACCCTTCAAGTAGGCACGGATGGTCTTACGGTCATGGTCGGTGCGGCGGGCGATCTCGCTGATCGTCATCCCCTGCCGTCTGAGCGCGTGGATGTCCACGTCGTCCTCCTCTGAAAGCATGAAGAACAGGGCCTCTCTCGAGCTGGTGCGTGGTCAGAGACCACCAGCATCGAGGGAGGCCCGCCTCACGCGGCGGAGCGACCCAGGGTGGGGAACTTCGATGAGCAGAACTGGGGAATTTCAGCGAGCGCCGTCAGCAGTCGCCTCACGCCGTCGCGAGACCGGCCTCGAGCACCTCGGGATACCGATGCGCCGCGGCGCCCGCCAGGACGGGGACGGCGGCCTCGTACGGGGCGCCAGACTCAACGTCGCACACAATCGCGGTGATGTTGTCGCGTGACGACGCCTCGAGCGCGACATCGACCAGCTGTCGCGCCGCCTCCGTCACACCCTCTGTCGACGAGAGGATGCCGAGGATCTCCGCCTCTGGCACGTAGTCCGTCAGACCGTCACTGCACAGCAGCCATCGGTCGCCCAGGGCCGCCGCCCGCGACTCCACGCGGACGACGTCTCCATCAGCTCCGCTGAGGGACGCGGTGATGATGTTCCGCCGCGGGTGCGACCAGGCGGCATCCGACGTGATGAGGCCCCGGTCGACGAGTGCCTGGACGAACGAATCGTCGCGCGTCTCCCGCGTCAGCTCCCCGTCGCGGAGGAGATATGCGCGGGAGTCGCCGGTGTGAGCGAGAAGCAGACCCGCGTCCTTCACCAACCAGATTCCGGTGAGGGTGCTCGCCATCCCCGCGAGGTCGGGATCCCGCCGGATGAAGGCGCCAAGATCCCAATTCGCCATCCGCAGACGGACGATAAGGTCCTCCGCGTCTCGCACAGAGAGGCTCGAGGCGATCAATCGGTGGATCAGTGCCGCCGACGCGAGGTCGCCGGACGGGCCGCCACCGACACCGTCGGCGACCGCCGCAGCGAGCTGCGACGTGAAAGCGGCATCCTGATTGACATCGCGAAACGCGCCGACGTCTGAAGCGACGCCGGCGCGTATGCGCAGAGATGAGGTGCTCAGCGTGCGAAGTATCCGCGGTAGTACTCGTAGACCCATCCCACGATGGCGACGACGAATACCGCGAGACCGATCGGGACCATCCACTCGCCCACGGCGAGACCGATGAACGCGAGGGCTGCCGAACCGGCGAGGACGAGCGGCCACCAGGACCAGGGCGAGAACTCACCCATCTCCGGGTCGCCGTCATCGATGTCAGCGGTGAGCGAATCCTCGGGCAGCAGGCCGCCCTGTGCCTCCTGGACTCGGGCGGTGTAGAACCCGATCATCGCAGCCATCATCATGACGAACACGAGGGCGACGGATCCGACCCACTCGATCGCGTTGTACCAGACGAGCGAGGGGTGAGCGAGGATGCTCCAGACCGTGTAGACCACGGCCATGAGGCCGAAGAAGGCCGCCAGGATCCACCAGAGGTTGACGTTGGTCTTCACTTACTTGACCTCTCCGTCGTTCAGGTCCACAACGGGCGCATCGGGTGCGTCCTTGGCAGGTCCCACACCGACGGGGATGCCGGCCTCGGGGTGGTTCAGGTCGAACGCGGGCCGCTCGCTGCGGATGCGCGGGATCGACGTGAAGTTGTGGCGCGGCGGCGGGCAGCTGGTGGCCCACTCGAGCGATCCGCCATAACCCCACGGGTCGTTGACCGTCACCTTGGGCGCCGTGCGGGTGGTGATCCAGACGTTCAGGAGGAACGGCACCATCGAGGCCGCGAGGACCATCGAGCCGATCGTCGAGACCTGGTTCTGCCACGTCCAGCCGTCCGCGGCCGAGTAGTCGGCGTAGCGGCGGACCATGCCATCCGCGCCCAGCCAGTGCTGGATGAGGAAGGTCATGTGGAAGCCGATGAACAGCAGCCAGAAGTGCACGAGGCCGAGGCGCTCGTTCAGCATCTTGCCGGTCCACTTCGGCCACCAGAAGTAGAAGCCCGCGAACATCGCGAACACGACGGTGCCGAAGACGACGTAGTGGAAGTGGGCGACGACGAAGTACGAGTCGGACACGTGGAAGTCGAGCGGCGGCGACGAGAGGATCACACCGGTCAGTCCACCGAAGACGAACGACACGAGGAAGCCGAGCGCGAACACCATCGGCGTCTCGAAGGTGATCGAGCCTCGCCACATCGTGCCGATCCAGTTGAAGATCTTCACACCCGTCGGGACGGCGATGAGCATCGTCATGAGGGCGAAGAAGGGCAGCAGGACCGCGCCGGTGACGTACATGTGGTGCGCCCACACCGACACCGACAGCGCCGCGATGGCGATGGTCGCGTAGACGAGGGTCTTGTATCCGAAGATCGGCTTGCGGCTGAAGACCGGGAAGATCTCCGACACGATGCCGAAGAACGGCAGCGCGATGATGTAGACCTCGGGGTGGCCGAAGAACCAGAAGAGGTGCTGCCACAGCAGCGCACCGCCGTTGGCCGGGTCGTAGATGTGGGCACCGAGGACGCGGTCGGCGGCGGCGGCCAGGATGGCCGCGGCCAGCACGGGGAACGCCATCAGGATCAGGATGCTGGTGACGAGGGTGTTCCAGCTGAAGATCGGCATGCGCCACATCGTCATGCCGGGGGCGCGCATCGTCATGATCGTCGTGATGAAGTTCACGGCGCCGAGGATCGTGCCGAAACCGCTCACGCCGAGGCCGAGCATCCAGAGATCGCCACCCGCACCCGGCGAGAACGTCTCATTGGCGAGCGGCTGGTAGGCGAACCAACCGAACGCCGCGGCACCCTGCGGGGTGAGGAAGCCGGCGACCGCGATGAGCGAGCCGAAGGTGAACAGCCAGAAGGCGAACGCGTTCAGACGGGGGAACGCCACGTCGGGGGCGCCGATCTGCAGCGGCAGCAGGGCGTTGGCGAAGCCGGCGAACAGCGGCGTCGCGAACATCAGCAGCATGATCGTGCCGTGCATCGTGAAGAGCTGGTTGTACTGCTCCTTGGTCGGCACGACCTGCATGCCGGGCTCGAACAGCTCCGCACGGATGATCAGCGCCATGACGCCGCCGAGCATGAAGAACATGACGGAGGCGATCAGGTACATGTAGCCGATCGTCTTGTGGTCGGTGGAGGTGATCCATTTGACGATGATGTTGCCCTTTTGCTCGACACGGCTGCTGCTGAGCAGCGCGGCTTGCCGCGGGGGCAGGGTCGGAGCGGGGGGTGTGATGGTGGCCATCAGTTCTGCTCTTCCTCAGCGTTGCTCGCGCCGTCGGTCCCGGGCGCGTTCTGCAGACGGTCGTTTTCCTCGTCGATGTCGCCGGTCTGCCCGGCGGCCTCGAGCGATGCGAGGTAGTCCTCGTACTCGGCCTCGGAGACGACCTTCACGTTGAAGAGCATCATCGAGTGGTACTGGCCGCAGAGCTCGGCGCACTTGCCGGCGAACTCGCCCTCCTTGGTGGGGATGAACGACCAGTAGTTGTCGCGCGCCGGGATCATGTCCTTCTTGTAGAGGAAGTCGATGATCCAGAAGGAGTGGATGACGTCGCGCGAGGCCAGCTTGAGGGTGACCTTCTTGTCGACCGGGAGGACGAGCTCGGGGACCTCGTTGATCACGTTGCCCTGCGCGTCCGTCTGCGCCTGGACACCCATGGTCCACACCGAGTCCTCGGTGTCTTCGCAATCGGTGCCGTTGTACTGGAAGTCCCACGCCCACTGCTTGCCGATGGCGGTGATGCAGACGTCGGGCTCTTCGTGCTGCGCCTCGAGGATGGCCTGATCACGCGCGGTGAAGGCGAAGAAGCCCAGCACCAGGATGACCGGCGCGATCGTGAAGAACATCTCGATCGGCATGTTGTAGCGCAGCTGCACCGGCAGCCCCGACTGACCCTTGCGGCGTCGGTACGCGATGGCAGCGAAGCCCATGAGGGTCCACGTGATCACGCCGACCGCGAGGATAACGATCCACGAGGTGGTCCAGAGGCCCGCGATCATCGAGGTCTGGTTGGTCGCCTGACCGCCCTCCTCGTCGAAGCCGGGGAGGAAGCCGTTCGCAGTGGTGGGGCTGCAAGCTGCCAGCGAGACCGCAGTAGCGATCGCGAGGGGGACAGCGGCCCAACGGAGGCGGCGTTTGACGCGCACGGTGCACCTTTCGGGGACATGAAGGTCAGACTCATGCCAGTCTAGGGCAACCTCTCACACGATTCCGGCCATCCGTTCAGGATGACCGGCCGAAAGTGGGGGCCCTGGGAATGGATCAGTGGAAGCTGTCGCCACAGGCACAGCTGCCGGCGGCGTTGGGGTTGTCGATCGTGAAGCCCTGCTCGGAGATGGTGTCCTTGAAGTCGATCTTCGCGCCGTCGAGGTAGGGCACCGACATGTCGTCGACGATGACCTCGACGCCGTCGAAGTCGACCGTCTTGTCGCCGTCGAGGTAGCGCTCGTCGAAGTAGAGCTGGTAGATGAGGCCGGAGCATCCGCCCGGCTGCACGGCGACGCGCAGGCGCAGGTCGTCGCGGTTCTCCTGCTCGAGCAGGCTCCGCACCTTCGCTGCAGCGGCGTCGGTGAGGGCGACACCGTGCGCGGGCGCGGTGTCCGTGGTGGACGTGGCGATGTCGGTCATGACTCTCCCCGGAGGTTCGGGCCGCCAATGCTCTTCAGGAGCGGGGGCGGCGTGCTCATTCGATTCTACGCCGGGCTCCGGTCATCGGACGGTCGCGTCGAGGCTTTCGAGCAGAAGCGCCTCGGAGACGAGCGCATTGCGGAAGGTCTCCACGTGCAGCGACTCGTTGGGGCTGTGCGCGCGGGCGTGCGGATCTTCGACGCCGGTGACCAGGATCTGCGCGCCTTCGAACTCGCGGACGAGGTCGGCGATGAACGGGATGGAGCCTCCGACGCCGATGTCGACGGGGTCGACGCCGTAACCCGTTGTGAGCGCCGCACGCGCCTGCTCCACGGCCCATCCGGTCGTGTCGACGAGGAACGGGTTGCCGAAGTCCACGTCGCGGAAGGTGAGCCGTGCCCCGAACGGGGCGTTGGCGCGCAGGTGCGTCTCGAGCGCCTCGTACGCCTCGCGGGCATCCTGGCCGGGCGCGATGCGGCAGCTGATCACGACGCTCGTCTTCGGGGAGAGCGTGTTGGAGGCATTCCGCACCGTCGGCGCGTCGATGCCGGTGACGGTCACGGACGGCTTGTTCCAGATGCGGCTCAGGATGCTGTCTCGCCCGATCGGGCTGACCCCCTCGGGAAGGCCCGCTTCGTCGCGAAGCGTCGCCTCGCTGTAGTCGGGGGTCTCGGCATCCCGCTCGATGAGGCCGGGGACCGCCACGGCACCGTCCTCGTCCCACAGCGAGTTCAGCAGCCGGATGGTCGCGAGCATCGCATCCGGCACGGCACCGCCGAACATCCCCGAGTGCGAGGCGTGCTCGAGGGTTTCGATGTCGAGGGTGAACCGCACGTTGCCGCGGAGGGAGACCGTGAGCGCGGGCGTCGTGGCATCCCAGTTGCCGGAGTCGGCGACCACGATCACGTCCGCACGGAGCGCGTCGGCATTGTCGCCGAGGAACTGTGCGAAGGACGCGGAGCCCGCCTCCTCCTCCCCCTCGAAGAAGATGTTGACGCCGAGGTCGAAGTCGGCGCCGAGGGCCTCCCGGATCGCGCGAAGCGCACCGACGTGCGCCATGATGCCGGCCTTGTCGTCTGCCGCACCGCGTCCGTAGAGGCGACCGTCCCGGAGCGTCGGCTCGAACGGCGGCGACTCCCACAGATCCTCGTCGCCGACGGGCTGCACGTCGTGGTGCGCGTAGAGGAGGATGGTCGGGCGACCGTTGCGCGCGGGACGGGAGGCGAGGACAGCCGGCATCCCCTCTGCGCCCGTCTCCGGGATCACGGCCGTCTTGACCTCGACTCGCTCGAAGATCTCCAGACCGTCGAGGAGCCCCTTCACGGCGGCGGCGCTCCGCTCCACCTCGGCCCGGTCGAAGCCCGGGAAGGCGATGGACGGGATGCGCACGAGCGCACCGAGATCTGCGAGGGCAGCGGGCACGGCGGCGAGGCCGGCCTCGCGCACCGCCTCGGGCCGGGAGGTATCGGAGGTCATGCGGGTAATCTTATGTGGCACGCTTCTCTCCAAATCCGAGGACCCTCCCCCGTGGCCAAGACCCCGCCCCCCGCTGACACCGCTCCCGAGACCCCCGCCGGTCCGGGCAAGAACCGCCCGACGCCCTCGCGCGCCGAGCAGGAGGCGGCTCGCAAGCGGCCTCTCGTTGCGAACACGAAGGAGGCCCGCGCTCGCGCGAAAGCCGAGCTCGCCGCGCAGCGCGAGAAGGCCCGCATCGGCATGGCCAACGGCGAGGAGCGTTACCTGACCCCGCGCGACCGCGGGCCGCAGCGCCGCTTCGCGCGCGACTACACGGATGCCGGATGGCACGCCGGCGAACTCGTGATGCCGCTGCTGATCCTCGTCATCCTGGTGGCACTGGTTCCCAATAACACCGTCGTCTTCTATGCCTACATCGGTCTGTGGGCCTACATCCTCTTCGTCGTCGCCGACATGGTGATGCTCAGCCGCAAGGTCAAGAAGCTCGCCAAGGACAAATGGGGCGACCGCCGCGAGAAGGGTCTCGGATGGTACGCCGCCATGCGCTCGGTGCAGATGCGCTTCATGCGCCTCCCGAAGCCGCAGGTCAAGCGCGGTCAGTACCCCGCCTGACCTCAGAGACACGAATCGGCCCGCACCGATCCGGTGCGGGCCTTCTTCGTGTCGCAGATCAGCGAATCGTCCGCGCCAGGTCCCTGTTGATGCGACGCCCCCAGAACGGGCCCTGGTAGATGAAGGCGCTGTACCCCTGCACGAGGTCGGCGCCGGCCGCGAGACGCTCGGCGACGTCGGCGGCGGTCTCCACTCCCCCGGCAGCGATGACGCAGAAGCCGTCGGGCACCGACGCGCGCACCAGGCGCAGCACTTCAAGGGCACGGCCTTTGAGCGGAGCGCCGGAGAGGCCGCCCGCTCCGTAGTCGGCCACGGTGTCGGCATCCGTGCGAAGGCCCTCGCGAGAGATCGTGGTGTTCGTGGCGACGAGGCCGGCCAGCCCCACGTCGACTGCCAGACGGGCGATCGCCTCGACCTCGTCGTCGGGCAGGTCCGGGGCGATCTTCACGAGCAGCGGCGTCGACCCGGCGGCGTCGCGCACGGCCTCCAGCAGCGGTCGAAGGGTCTCGGCCGCCTGCAGGCCGCGCAGGCCGGGCGTGTTCGGCGATGACACGTTGACCACGAGGTAGTCGGCGACCGGCGCGACCAGGCGCGTGCTGGCGACGTAATCGGCGGTCGCGTCGGCCACGTCCACGACGCGGGACTTGCCGATGTTGGCGCCGAGGACGGGGCGCGGAATGCGCCGCCGCATCCGCTTCAGCCGCTGGGCGGCGGCGGCCGCGCCCTTGTTGTTGAAGCCCATGCGGTTGATCAGAGCGCGGTCCTCGACGAGACGGAAAAGGCGCGGGCGCGGGTTGCCGTCCTGCGCGTGGGCGGTCACCGTGCCGACTTCGATGTGACCGAACCCGAGGGCGTGGAGCCCGATCGCGCCGACCGCGTTCTTGTCGAAGCCTGCGGCGATCCCGAAGGGCGACTCGAAGGTCAGCCCCAGGGCGCGGGTCTGCAGACGCGGGTCCGGACGGGTGAAGCGGCGGAGGACGGATGCCACGGGACGCACCCCGGCGGCACGGATGACGGCCATGCCGAGGTGGTGGGCCGTTTCGGGGTCCATACGGCGCAGGACGGTGCGGAAGACGAAGGGATACATCGGAATCCAGCCTAGAGCTCCCGCTCCGCGCTCACGCTCGACAGGGTTCTCCGTGCGGATCAGCCGGCCGCCGGAGGACGATCCCTCACTCGGGGGACGACGCGGCCCGGTCGGCGCGCAGCTGAGCCACCGCCGACTCGAAGTCTTCGAGTGTGTCGAACGCCTGGTAGACGCTCGCGAAGCGCAGGTAGGCGATCTCATCGAGCTCGCGAAGCGGCCCGAGGATCGCCAGTCCGATCTCGTTCGTGTCGATCTGAGAAGAGCCGGTCTGGCGCACGGTCTCCTCGACCGCCTGAGCCAGCATCGCAAGATCGGCTTCGGTCACGGGGCGTCCCTGGCATGCCTTCCGCACACCGGACATGACCTTCTCGCGCCGGAACGGCTCGACCACGCCCGATCGCTTGATCACGTTGAGGCTCGCGGTCTCGATGGTCGAGAACCGGCCGCCGCACTCGGGGCACTGCCGACGGCGCCGGATGCTGAGACCGTCGTCGCTCGTGCGGGAGTCGATGACGCGGGAGTCGGAGTGTCGGCAGAACGGGCAGTGCATGACAGACCAGGTTACGCGTCGAATCGAGCCGTGACCGCTTCACCGTGCGCCGGCAGCGCCTCCGCGGTGGAGAGCGTGACGATCGCGTCCGCGACCTGCGCCAGCGCGTCACGGTCGTAGGTGATGACCTGCTGCGGGCGGAGGAAGGTGGACGCCGACAGTCCCGACGCGTAGCGCGCCTGGCCACCGGTCGGCAGAACGTGGTTGCTCCCCGCGAGGTAGTCGCCGAGGCTCACCGGGGTCCACGGACCGACGAAGACGGCGCCGGCGTTGACGAAATCGTCGGGCCGAGGGTCCGCCACGTGGATCTCGAGGTGCTCGGGCGCGTACGCGTTGCTGAACGCGGTGGCCGCGGAGAGATCGTCGACCAGCACGATGGCCGACTGCGGTCCGGCGAGGGCGACGGCGACGCGGTCGGCGTGGCGCGTGGTACCGGCACGCCGGGCAACGGCATCCGCCACATCGTTCGCGAGTCGCTCCGACGGGGTGACCAGGACCGCAGCAGCCTGTTCGTCGTGCTCGGCCTGACTCACCAGGTCGGCCGCGACGAGGTCGGGGTCGGCGGAGTCGTCGGCCACGATGAGGATCTCGGTGGCCCCGGCCTCGGAGTCCGTGCCGACCATGCCGGCGACGACGCGCTTGGCGAGAGCGACGAAGTTGTTGCCCGGTCCCGAGATGACGTCGACCCGCGCGAGGTCGATGCCCGGCACGCCATGTGCGTAGGCGCCGATCGCACCGGCCCCGCCCATCGCATACACCTCGTGGATGCCGAGGAGTTCGGCGGCCGCGAGGATCACCGGGTGCACGCGTCCCCCGTGCTCACGCTGCGGGGGCGAGGCGAGCGCGACCTCGGTGACACCGGCGACCTGCGCGGGGACGACGTTCATGACGACGCTGGAGGGATAGACGGCTTTGCCGCCGGGAACGTACACGCCGACGCGACGCACCGGACGCCAGTGCTGTTCGACGCGCGCGCCCGGCGCGATCTCGGTGACCACCGGGGCGGGGACCTGGGCGGCGGACGCGCGACGCACCCGGTCGATCGCCTCTTCCAGCGCGGCGCGCACGGCGGCATCCAGGGAAGCGAGCGCCTCGATCAGGTATTCGCGGGGCACGCGGATCTCATGCCCCTCGACACCGTCGAACCGGGCCGCCTGCTCGCGCAAGGCGACATCTCCGCGCGCGGCGACGTCGGAGACGATCGCGGCGGCGGTGGCCAGCGCCTCATCGCGGGCGGCAGCCGCGCGAGGAACGGCCGCGAGCAGGTCGTCGGGTCCAGCGGCCTGGCCGCGGAGGTCGATCGTGCGGAGCATCCCTCCAGGCTACCGGGGCGTCAGCCGCGTGTGACGCCCGAGACGTCGGTGAGGAAGCCGATCCGACCGTCCTCGTGACGCACCACGAAGCTGTCGCCGCGATCCTCGATCACGAGTGCCCATGCGGTCGGGCCGATGCGGAACAGCGGGATGCCGTTCTCGTCGACCACGTCCCGGTCCGCCGGCACGAGTGCCCAGAACGCCTGGTGAGTGGAGGCGGCGACCGGAGCGGGCTCGTCGTCGTCGATCGGGTCGCCCAACGGGGCCGGCTCCGGATCGACGGAGGGAGCAGCCATCGTGAACCGCGCGTCAGAGATCGGGCGGGCGACGACGGGCCGCGCGCGGCGCGCAACGCGATGCGCGACCTTCTCGTCGCGGTGCAGGAAGTCCTCGTGGAACGGCGGGATGAAGGGAGCGAACACGGTCAGTGCGACCGCGGCGAGGAAGAGGATCGCCTCGGCCCACACCACCCAGCTGCTCAGCCAGAAGCCGCTGGTCGCGCCCCGGGCGATGTTGTTCCACAGCCAGCCGACCCAGACGACCGCGGCCACCGAGAACGCCACAGAGGCGAACTGGTCGATACCCAGCGATCCCACGCGGCGGATGCCATCAGGCGAGAAGCGGCGCAGGGCCAGCAGGAAGACCGCCACGGTGGGGACGCCGATCGAGAGGATCCAGTCGATGCCGGAGGTCCACACCGTCGCGCCGCCGAACACGTCGTTGTAACGGTCGTCGACATAGAGCGGGAAGAAGGAGAAGAGGAAGGCGAGAGCCCAGACCCCGCCGAGCACGACCTCGCGCAGCGAGAACGGGCCGATGCCGTACTGCGGCGGGACGCCGCCGGTCGCCTCGTGGCTTTCGTCGAGGGGGGCGGCTGCGAGAACCGGCTCCTCGTCGTGCCAGGGCTCGTCTGCGACGGGGTCTGCCACGACGGCGTCGGAAGCGGCATGGGACTCCACCGGCTCCGCCATGGGGTCCGGGGTGAACGCGTCGGAGAACGCATCCGGTGCGAAGGCCTGCGTGGCGTTCTCGTCGGCCGGTACGGCGGACGCCGCGTACTCGTCGACCGTGGTGTCAGGCTCGCGTACGACGGTGTCGTTCAGGTCATCCCCTGCCGAAACGGCATCCTCGGGGTAATCGGGGTTCGTCTTCTCGTCGGTCACGATGCTCCTTCCGAACGGCGCCGTCCGCGCCGCCTGTGATCCTACCCCTCGCCCGCACGCCGCCCGGGCGGGTGTCCCCCTCAGCCGGTGCGGGTCAGCCCAGGCACTGCGGCCCGAGGAGACCCTTCAGTTCGCCGTACAAATCGACCGTCACGTCGACCTGAGCGGGAACCTCGAACACCTTCGCGGTCCCGCCACGATGCAGCTTGAGGAGGACCTCGGTGCTGCCGGGATGCCGGTCGAGAACGGCAGCGAGCCCGGCGATCGTGGTCTCCGATGCGCGGTGTTCGGGGAGCATGAGCACGAGCGGCCCTGCCGCGTCGACCGCGCCGAGATCGGGCACGAACGCCGACTGCCCGTGAAGGTTGCGACCGTCGTCACGTTGGGAGACGCGCCCGCGCACGACGAGGATCGCGTCGGCCTGGAGCATCGATTGGAACTCGGTGTAGGTCTTCCCCATGAACATCACGGTGACTTCGCCGTCGAAATCCTCGACGGTGATCATGCCGTAGGGGTTGCCGCTCTGCTTCGCGACGCGGTGCTGCACGCTCGTCACAAGCCCGGCGATCGTGACGATGTCGCCGTCGTTGATGTCCTCGGAGGCGAGCAGATCGTGGATCGATGTGGAGGCGTGCTTCGCGAGCGGGATCTCGAGGCCTGCGAGCGGATGGTCCGACACGTAGAGGCCGAGCATCTCGCGCTCGAACGCGAGCTTGTCCTTCTTGGTCCACTCCGGGCGCTCAGGCACGCGGACGACCTGCTGGGGTTCGTCGTCGCCCCACAGGCTGTCGAAGTCGAAGCCGACCTCGCCATTCGCTTCGCGGCGCTTGTCGAGGACGGCCTGCTCCGTGGCATCCTCGTGGATCTCCATGAGCGCCCGGCGCGTGGAGCCGAGCGAATCGAATGCCCCGGCCTTGATGAGCGATTCGACGGTGCGCTTGTTCGCGACGTGCGCGGGCACCCGGGCGAGGAAGTCGTGGAAGCTCGTGTAGGCGCCCGACTCGCGCGCCGCGACGATGCCGTCGACGACATTCGCACCGACGTTGCGGACCGCGCCGAGTCCGAAGCGGATGTCCTCGCCGACGGCGGCGAAGAACCGGATCGACTCCCCCACATCGGGCGGGAGCACTTTGATGCCCATGCGGCGGCACTCGTTGAGGTACACCGCCATCTTGTCTTTGGAATCCCCGACGCTCGTCAGGAGTGCGGCCATGTACTCGGCCGGGTAGTGCGCCTTGAGGTAAGCGGTCCAGTAGGAGACGAGACCGTACGCGGCGGAGTGGGCTTTGTTGAAGGCGTAGTCGGAGAAGGGTAGCAGGATGTCCCACAGCGCCTGAATGGCGCCCTCCCCGAAGCCGCGCTCCTTCATCCCTCCGGAGAAGCCCTCGTACTGCTTGTCGAGTTCGGACTTCTTCTTCTTGCCCATCGCGCGTCGGAGGATGTCGGCTTGGCCGAGCGAGAAGCCGGCGACTTTCTGCGCGATCGCCATGACCTGCTCCTGATAGATGATCAGGCCGTAGGTGGTGTCGAGGATCTCCCGGAGCGGCTCTTCGAGCTCGGGGTGGATCGGGGTGATCGGCTGCAGTCCGTTCTTTCGGAGTGCGTAATTGGTGTGCGAGTTCGCGCCCATGGGGCCGGGGCGGTACAGGGCGATGACGGCCGAGATGTCCTCGAAGTTGTCGGGCTTCATGAGGCGCAGGAGCGAGCGCATCGGGCCGCCGTCGAGCTGGAAGACGCCGAGCGTGTCGCCGCGGCTGAGCAGGTCGTACGCGGCGCGGTCGTCGAGCTCGAGGTGCTCGAGGTCGAGTTCCTCGCCGCGGTTGCTGCGGATGTTGTCGAGGGCGTCCGAGATGATCGTGAGGTTGCGGAGCCCCAGGAAGTCCATCTTGATGAGCCCGAGGGTCTCGCAGGACGGATAGTCGAACTGCGTGACGATCTGGCCGTCCTGCTCACGGCGCATGATCGGGATGATGTCGATCAGCGGTTCGCTCGACATGATGACACCGGCGGCGTGGACACCCCACTGCCGCTTCAGGCCCTCGAGGCCGATCGCGCGGTCGAAGACGGTCTTCGCCTCGGGATCGGTGTCGATGAGCGAGCGGAACTCGCTCGCCTCCTTGTACCGCGGATGCTTCGGGTCGAACATGCCGCCGAGCTCCATGTCCTTGCCCATGACGGGCGGCGGCATGGCCTTGGTGAGCCGCTCGCCCATGGAGAAGGGGAAGCCGAGGACACGACCGGCATCCTTCAGCGCCTGCTTCGACTTGATCGTGCCGTACGTGACGATCTGCGCGACGCGCTCGGAGCCGTACTTCTCGGTCACGTAGTCGATGACCTCGCCACGGCGACGGTCGTCGAAGTCGACGTCGAAGTCGGGCATCGAGACGCGGTCGGGGTTGAGGAACCGCTCGAAGATCAGACCGTGCTCGAGCGGGTCGAGGTCGGTGATGCGCATGGCGTACGCGACCATCGAGCCGGCACCGGAGCCGCGGCCGGGACCGACGCGGATGCCGTTGTCCTTGGCCCAGTTGATGAAGTCGGCGACGACGAGAAAGTATCCCGGGAAGCCCATCTGGAGGATGATGCCGGTCTCGTACTCCGCCTGCTTGCGCACCCGGTCGGGGATGCCGTCGGGGTACCGGTAGTGGAGGCCGGCCTCGACCTCCTTGATCAGCCAGCTGTCCTCGGTCTCGCCCTCGGGCACCGGGAAGCGGGGCATGTAGTTGGCGGAGGTGTTGAACTCGACCTCGCAGCGCTCGGCGATGAGGAGCGTGTTGTCGCAGGCCTCGGGATGGTCGCGGAAGAGCTGACGCATCTCCTGGGCTGTCTTGATGTAGTACCCGTCACCGTCGAACTTGAACCGGTTGGGGTCATCGAGCGTCGAACCCGACTGTACGCAGAGGAGCGCTTCGTGCGCGTCAGCCTCGTGCTGGTGCGTGTAGTGCGAGTCGTTGGTCGCCACCAGCGGGATGTCGAGATCCTTCGAGAGCCGGATGAGGTCGGTCATGACACGACGCTCGATCGACAGCCCGTGGTCCATGATCTCGGCGAAATAGTTCTCCTTGCCGAAGATGTCCTGGAACTCGGCGGCCGCGGCGCGCGCCGCCTCGTACTGCCCGAGACGCAGGCGGGTCTGCACCTCGCCGGACGGGCAGCCGGTCGTCGCGATCAGTCCTTTGCCGTAGGTCTGCAGCAGCTCGCGGTCCATGCGCGGCTTGAAGTAGTAGCCCTCGATGCTCGAGAGCGAACTGAGCCGGAACAGGTTGTGCATCCCCTCCGTGCTTTGGCTCCACATCGTCATGTGGGTGTAGGCACCGGAACCCGAGACGTCGTCGCTCTTCTGATCGGGCGAGCCCCAGGCGACGCGGGACTTGTCGCTGCGGTGGGTGCCGGGGGTGACGTAGGCCTCGAGCCCGATGATCGGCTTGACGCCGGCGGCCTTGGCCGCGCGGTAGAACTCGAAGGCGGCGAAGGTGTTGCCGTGGTCGGTGACGGCGATCGCCGGCATCCCGTACTCCGCCGCTGCCCGCGTCATCGCGTTGATCTTGGCCGCACCGTCGAGCATCGAATACTCGCTGTGCACGTGCAGGTGTACGAAGGAATCGGATGCCACCCCTCGAGTCTACGAAGGGGTCCGACATCGGAGGCTCGGCTCGCCCCATCACGGCACCAGGACGGCTCACCTTCATGTTGACCGTGAGGCATGGCCATCGGGAGGTGGACCCTAGGCTGGAGGCATGGCCACCCCTGATTTCGTCCTGGAACTGCGCGAGAAGATCGGGACGGCTCCGCTGCCCCTCGTCGGCGTGACCGCGATCGTCTTCCGCGACGAGAAGGTGCTCCTCGGCCGCCGCGCGGACAACGGCGCCTGGCAGCCGGTCTCGGGCATCGTCGACCCCGGCGAGGAGCCGGCCGATGCCGCGGTGCGCGAGTGTCAGGAGGAAGCCGGGATCGTCGTGAAGGCGACCCGGCTCGCCCACGTCCAGCAGGTCCCGCGCATCACCTATGCCAACGGCGATCAAGTCGACTACCTCGACCTCGTGTTCCGCTGCGAGTGGGTCTCGGGCGACCCTCACCCCGCCGACGGCGAACTCACCGAGGTCGGCTTCTACGACCTCGGCGCGATGGGTGAGGTCGCCCCGGAGCATGTGCGGAAGGTCGCGCTCGCCATCGCGGAGGACGACCCCGCGACGTTCCGCGGCGGTCGCTGAGTCTCGATCGCACGGCGCGCGCCGACGTCAGCGCGGGCCGACGCGTGCAGGGTGTGCCGTACGCCGCGGAGGTCACTCCGCTCGGAGCATCTCGAGCGCGTGACGCAGGTCGGCGGGGTAGTCCGACAAGAAGGTCACCCAGTCGCCGGTGCCCGGGTGCGCGAACGAGAGTTCGTGCGCGTGCAGCCACTGCCGGGTGAGGCCGAGCCGTGCGGACATGGTCGGGTCGGCGCCGTACAGCGGATCGCCAATGCAGGGATGCCGATGGGCTGCCATGTGGACGCGGATCTGGTGGGTGCGGCCCGTCTCGAGGTGCACCTCGAGAAGCGACGCGCCCCGGAACGCCTCGAGCGTCTCGTAGTGGGTGACGGAGTCCTTGCCCGTCGGGGTGACGGCGAACTTCCACGAGTGGCTCGGATGACGGCCGATGGGAGCGTCGATCGTGCCGACCAGCGGATCCGGGTGCCCCTGGACGACGGTGTGGTAGATCTTGTCGACCTCGCGCTCTTTGAACGCTCGCTTGAGGAGGGTGTACGCGCGCTCCGTCTTCGCCACGACCATCAAGCCACTCGTGCCGACGTCGAGGCGATGCACGACGCCTTGGCGCTCCGGGGCACCTGAGGTCGCGATCCGGAAGCCTGCGGCGGCGAGGGCGCCGACCACGGTCGGTCCCTCCCAGCCGAGCGAGGGGTGCGCGGCGACACCTGCCGGCTTGTCGACGACGACGATCTCATCGTCGTCGTACGCGATGCCGAGGTCCGGGACGGCGATCGGCACGACTTCGGGCCCGCGCTTCTCGATCCACTCCACGCTCAGCCAGCCGCCGGCGGTGAGCTTGTCGGACTTGCCGAGGGTCCGGCCGTCCACGCTGACGCCGCCCGCCTCGGCCACGTCGGCGGCGAAGGTGCGCGAGAAGCCGAGGAGCTTGGCGAGAGCGGCATCCACTCTCACGCCGTCGAGACCGTCGGGGACGGGAAGGCTCCGGGACTCCACCTCAGGCCGCCGATTCCGACGACGCCTCGCCGGGGGTCTCGTCGTCCTTCTCCCGGGTGCCGTCGAATCGGATGCCGAGGAGGACGAGCACCGCGACGGAGATCATCATCGTGACGATGAAGATGTCGGCGACGTTGTAGATGGCGGAGGGGAATCCGAGCCACATCCACGGCGTGTGGATGAAGTCGACGACGTGTCCGACGAGGAAGCCGGGATCGCGGAAGAGTCGGTCGGTGAGATTGCCCAGGATGCCGCCGAGCAGCAGTCCGAGGACGATCGCCCAGGCTCGGGAGCGGACCCGGGTCACCGCGAGGAAGACGATCGTGATCGCCGCCGCGAGCTGCACGAGGGTGAACGCCCACGTGACGCCCTCACCGAGGGAGAAGGCCGCCCCCGGGTTGAAGGTCAGATACAGCTGGAAGAACTCCCCCAACACCGGAACGGCCTGCCGCTCGGGCAGGTGCTCCAGGGCGAGGATCTTGGTCAACTGATCAGCGGCCAGCACCGTCAGCGCGAGAATCGCGATGAGGGTGCCGGCCGCTGCAGCACGCAGAGTCGTCCGGTTCGAGGACGTACGGCTCGACAACGTGGAGGTGGTCAGGACGCGGAGATGGGCGTCGCGCCCGACGTGCCGGCCACGTCGAGGTCGCGCAGCTTCTCTTCGATGAAGCCGCGCAGCTGCACGCGGTAGTCGCGCTCGAACTGGCGGAGCTCGCTGATGCGAGCCTCGAGGGTGCCGCGCTCGTTCTCGAGGCGGGTCATCTCGCCCTTGGCCTTGGTGCGGGCCTCGCTGAGGATCGCGTCGGCCTCGGCCTGCGCCTCGGAGACCAGCTTCTCCTTCTGAGCCTTGCCCTCGGCGACGTGCTCGTCGTGCAGGCGCTGGGCCAGCTCGATGATGCCCGCCGATGCGGCGGCGGGAGCCTGCGACGCGGTGGCGGCGGGAGCCTCGACGACGGGCTCGGCGGCGGGTGCCTCTTCGACGACCTCGTCGGCGGCGGGCTCCTCCGCGGGAGCGGCGGCGGGCGTCTCACCGGACTCGAACGCAGCGAGCTTCGCCTTCAGCTCCTCGTTCTCGGCGATGGTCTTGCGCCACTCGACGACGATCTCGTCGAGGAAGTCGTCGACCTCGTCGGGGTCGAACCCCTCTTTGAACCGGACGTGCTGGAACTGCTTGGTGACGACGTCTTCAGGAGTCAAAGGCATGTGTCTTTCCTCTTTCTGGGCTCTGGAGGCGGGCCGGTCAGTGACTGACCCGCGGGACGCGAGCCGTACCCCGCCAGCATAGTCGGAGCCCGTGGTGGGTGCGACGGCGCATCACGCACCGTCGCAACGGGCGGTCACAGCGCGCTGAGCACCTGCGTGATGGACAGCAGCACGAAGCAGGTGAGCATCGTGAGGGGGAAGCCGAGATCCAGGGCCACCGGTCCGATCCGCAGCGGCGGGATCAGCCGGCGGAAGAACTTCAGCGGAGGATCGGTCACCGTGAACACGATTTCCGCGATCACCAGGACAGCGCCACGGGGACGCCACTCACGGTTGAACAGCGGGATGTACTCGAAGATCAGGCGTGCCAGGAGGAGCAGCACATAGACCAGGAGCAGCGTGTTGAGGATCCCGGCGATGACGCCGACGATCGTCACGACGTCAGTGGCTGAACGGGGTGGAGTCGGCGTCGCCGGTGGCGATCGCTCCCTCACCCGACACAGCGACGTTCTCCGGCGAGAGCAGGAAGACCTTGCTGGTCACACGCTCGATCCGGCCGTACAGGCCCAGCGACAGGCCACTCGCGAAGTCGATGAGACGGCGCGCGTCGGCGTCGCTCATCTGCGAGAGGTTGATGATGATCGGGATCCCGTCCCGGAAGTTCTCCGCGATCGCCTGGGCGTCACGGTACTGCTTCGGGTGGACGGTGACGATCTCGCTGATCGCAGCCGGAGCGGGCTGACGGACCACGGCGGGACGGTGAATCGGCGTCACCGGAGCGGTCTTGTTCTCGACCTGCTTCTCGCGGCGGGGAGCCGGCTCCTCGTAGACCTCTTCCTCATCGGCGAGGCCCAGGTACACCATGGTCTTCTTGAGCGGGTTCGACATCGCATCCTCCGTTTGCTCGTCTGTTCCGAGGTTAACCGTGCACGGGCCTCGGCCCCGTGATTGCCGACCCGATCCGCAGGTGTGTCGCACCCGCCGCGATCGCGTCGACGAAATCGCCGGTCATGCCGGCGGAGATCCAGGTGGCGTCCGGCGCGGCGCGGCGGACGACGTCGGCCGATTCGGCCAGTCGTGAGAAGGCGGATGCCGGTGCCTCATCCAGCGGCGCCACACCCATGACCCCGCGCAGTCGCAGGGACGGGCACGCGGCGAGCACGTGATCGGCGAGGGCTGAGATGTCACCGGGAGTGACGCCTCCCCTGCCGGCATCCTCGGTGAGGTTGACCTGCAGGAGCACGTCCAACGGGTCGCCCTCCTCATCGGGTCGCGCCGCGTGCAGCGCGTCGGCGAGCCGCGTCCGGTCGACCGAGTGCACCGCGTCCGCCGCTGCGCGGATCGCCCGGGCTTTGTTTGTCTGCGCCTGGCCGATGAAGTGCCAGGTCACCGCCGGGCCCGCGTAGTCCGCCCGTTTGGCGGTGAGCTCCTGCTGACGGTTCTCCCCCACGTGCTGCACGCCGAGAGCGGCGAGCTCCTCGACGAGGCCGACGGGATGGAACTTGGTGACGACGATGCGCGTCAGCCCAGAAGGGTCGCGGCCCGCCGACCGAGCGGCATCCGAGATGCGCGCATCGATGTCGGCGAGCCGCGTCGACAGATCCACGGGTGATCGTGCCGGATTACTTCAGGAAATCGGGGATGTCGAGATCGTCATCGCCGAAGGCCGAGTCGTAGTCGCTGCTGGACGACGGTGCCGAGACGGAGACGGACTCCTTCGGCGCGGTGTTCTCCGCTGCGGCGAGGTCGCGCGCCACCGTGTCGGCGGGCAGCGGCGGCAGGACCGGTGCCGACGCCGGACGCGAGGTCACCATCGGCTCGACCTTGGCGGCGGGTTCGCCCCCGTCGAAGCCGGCGGCGATGACCGTCACGCGCACCTCGTCGCCGAGCGTGTCGTCGATGACCGTGCCGAAGATGATGTTGGCCTCGGGGTGCGCGGCCTCCTTCACCAGCTGCGCGGCGTCGTTGATCTCGAAGATGCCGAGGTTCGACCCACCCTGGATCGACAGCAGCACGCCGTGCGCACCCTCAATGGACGCCTCGAGCAGGGGCGACTCGACGGCGAGCTCGGCGGCCTTGATGGCACGGTCGGCGCCGCGGGCGGAGCCGATGCCCATGAGCGCGGACCCCGCGCCCTGCATGACCGACTTGACGTCGGCGAAGTCGAGGTTGATGAGACCGGGCGTGGTGATGAGGTCGGTGATGCCCTGCACACCGGCGAGGAGCACCTGGTCGGCCGTGGCGAACGCCTCGATCATCGAGATGCCGCGGTCGCTGATCTCGAGAAGGCGGTCGTTCGGGACGACGATGAGGGTGTCGACCTCTTCCTTGAGCTTCGCGACGCCCGACTCGGCCTGCGTCTGACGACGGCGGCCCTCGAACGAGAACGGCTTGGTGACGACACCGATGGTCAGTGCGCCGATCGACTTGGCGATGCGGGCCACGACGGGCGCGCCGCCCGTGCCCGTGCCGCCACCCTCACCGGCGGTGACGAAGACCATGTCGGCCCCCGCGAGGGCCTCCTCGATCTCCTCCGCGTGGTCCTCGGCGGCGCGACGGCCGACCTCGGGGTCGGCACCGGCGCCGAGCCCACGGGTGAGCTCGCGGCCGACGTCGAGCTTGATGTCGGCGTCGCTCATCAGCAGCGCCTGCGCGTCGGTGTTGACGGCGATGAACTCGACGCCGCGCAGGCCGAGCTCGATCATGCGGTTGACGGCGTTGACACCGCCACCGCCCACGCCAACGACCTTGATCACTGCAAGGTAGTTCTGGTTCTGGCTCACGCCGGCCTCCGTATCGTCCCGAACCTCAAGTGCAAACCTTCAACCTCAACCAGAGGTTTAAAGAATTGCCGAGTATGCAATTCCTGAGTTCGAAAGTAGGCGGCAGAGCGCGCGCCGACCGCAACACGCTGGGCGTGTCGTGAGATCGGATCCGAGAGTCAGCGGATGACGACGGCGCCGGGCGACGAGACGTCGTACACGCTGACGTCTGCGGGCGGGTTCTCCACCATCGCGGCAGCCAGCACGACGGCCTTCTCGGCCGAATCCGCCGCCCCTCCCCAGCGCACATCCACGTCGCCGAGCGCCAGGGTCACATCGTTCGGCGTGGTCGCCGTGATCGCGGTCACCTGGGTGCGCAGCTCCTCGGGAAGCGCGCGGTAGACGGCGCCGACCGCCAGGAACGCCCGAGATCCGGCGCCGCCTTCGACATCGAGCGAAGGGAAGCCTGCCGGGGCCTTCTCGGTCGTGGCGAGGGCGACCCCCGCGGCATCCACGAGGGTGTGACCGGCCTTTGAGGAGATCGAACCGATCGGGGTACGTTCGACGATCCGCACGACGAGTTCCTGCGGCGGCCGCGCCTCGAGGGTGTACGTCTCGACGAGGGGGAAGGACACCAGGGCGGCCTTCACCTCACTGGAGTCGACCAGCGCCAGGGGCGTGCCGAGCTGGCCGGCGAGGGCGTCCTCGACGGCCGCGGCATCCAGACGCTCGGTGCCGACGACCGTGATCGACGAGACGGCGAAGGCCGGGCTGTACGCGGATGCCACGGCACCCAGCGCGAGGACAACCACCGCCCCGGAGGCGATCAGCCAGGCATTGCGGCGGCGACGCTGGCGAGCTGTGAACCGGCGGATCTCGCGCCGCAACGCGCGACGGCGCGCGCGCGCGGCGGCCCACACGTCCCGGAGACCGATGGAGCGCTCTTCGGCGGGTGCGTCGTCGTCGCGCTCGGGTTCGTCCGGTGCCGTCCCGGCATCCGCCAGCGGGAGCACCGGTGCGAGGTCCTCGGCGGCCGCGGGCTCGGCAGCGCGGCGAGGAGGGTCGAGCGGCGAGACCTCGAACGGCTCCGGTTCGACCGGTTCCGGGCGGCGCGCCGACGGCGTCGACGGCAGCGGGGAGGGCCGACGCATGGTTACTGCTCCGACCCCAGCGCCTCGAGCACCTGCGGGATGATGCGGTACACGTCGCCGCACCCGAGCGTGATGACGTAGTCGCCGGGACGCGCGACCGAGGCCGTGTAGTCAGCCGCCTGCTGCCAGTCGGCGACGAAGTGGACCTTGTCGGCATCGTCGAACGCGCCGCTGACGAGTTCGCCGGTGACGCCGGGGACGGGGTCCTCCCGCGCGCCGTAGACGTCGAGGACGACGGTGTGGTCGGCGTGCGACTCGAGTACCTCGGCGAACTCGCGGTACATCGCCTGGGTGCGCGAGTAGGTGTGGGGCTGGTGGAGCGCGATGATGCGCCCCTCCCCCACGACCGTGCGGGCGGCTGCGAGGGCGGCGGCGACCTCGGTCGGGTGGTGCGCGTAGTCGTCGTAGACGCTGACCCCCGAGCGGATGCCGTGGAGCTCGAAACGCCGGACCGTGCCGCCGAAGGCCTGCACGGCCGTCATCGCGGCCGCGAGGTCGTGGCCGAGGGCGATCAGCACCGCGACGGCGCCGGCGGCGTTGATCGCGTTGTGCGCGCCGGGGACGGCGAGGGCGCCGGAGACCGAGCGGCCGCCGTGGTGGAGGGTGAAGCCGACGGGACCGGAGGTCGTGATGTCGGTGACGCGGATGTCGGCGTCTTCGGCCTCGCCGAACGTCAGCACGGTGCCGTGCTGGAGCGCCGCGGTGACCTCGCGGGCGCCGGGGTCGTCGGATGAGATGACGACGGCGTCGGTCGCGGCATCCGCGAACCGCACGAAGCCGTCGTAGAAGGCCTCGCGGGAGCCCCAGTGGTCGAGGTGATCCGGGTCGACGTTGGTGATGAGGGCGACAGCCGTGTCGTAGAGCAGGAACGAGCCGTCGGATTCGTCCGCCTCGATGACGAACAGGTCGTCGGAGCCGGTGCCGCTGGAGACGCCGAGTGAGGCGATGACGCCACCGTTGACGAAGGTCGGGTCGGCCCCGACATCGCGGAGCGCCGTCACGATCATGCCGGTCGACGTCGTCTTGCCGTGGGCGCCGGCGACGCTCACGAGCCGTCGACCGCCGATGAGCCAGTGGAGCGCCTGCGAGCGGTGCAGGACGGGGATGCCGCGCTCCACCGCAAGGAGGTACTCGGGGTTCTCAGGCCAGATCGCACCCGTGAAGACGACGGCGTCGACGCCGTCGGGCAGGTTCTCCGCCGCGTGTCCGACGTGCACCTCGGCGCCGCGCGCGGCGAGTGCCTGCAGCGCGGCGCTGTCGGAGCGGTCCGATCCGCTGACCCGCAGCCCGCGGTCGAGGAACATCCCGGCGAGGCCGGACATCCCCGACCCGCCGATCCCGATGAAGTGGGCGGCGGTGATGTCGGCGGGAATGGGCTGCGAGAGATCGGGTCGAATCATGGCCCGACAAGTCTAGGTCGGCGAACCTGCAGGGCCCCTGCGGCGCGCGGACCCGCTCTGCGGCGCGGCGAGGTCAGCGGCCGAGCGCGCGATCGATGAGGGCGACGACGTTCTCGGTGCCGGTGCGGGTGCCGACCTCGGCGGTCGCGGAGCGCATGGCCTCGAGCGCATCGGGGTCGCCCAGAAGCGGCACGATCTCGGCGCGGATGCGGTCGCCGGTGAACGCGGCATCCGGGATCAGACGCGCGGCGCCCGCGCGGACGGCCGAGGCCGCATTGAGGGCCTGCTCACCGTTGCCGACGGCGTAGGGCACGTAGACGGCCGGGATGCCGAGGGCGCTGATCTCGCTGACCGTCGCCGCCCCCGAGCGGCAGACGATCGCGTCCGCGAGCGCGAAGGCGAGGTCCATGCGGTCGAGGTACGGGACGAGGCGGTACCGGGGGTCACCCGGGTCGGCGAGATCGTTGCGCTCCCCCACGGCGTGCAGGATCTGCCAGCCGCCCTCGGCGACATCGCGCCATGCGTCCCCGAACGCCTCGTTGAGACGGCGGGCTCCGAGCGATCCGCCGAACACGAGCAGGACGGGCTTCGATGGGTCGAGGCCGAAGGCGGCCGCGGCCTCGGCGCGCAACCCGGCGCGGTCGAGGGACACGATTTCAGGACGCAACGGCATCCCGACGACTTCTGCACCTCGCAGGGGCGTGCCGTCGAAGGCGACACCGGATGCCGCGGCTCCGCGCGCTCCGAGGATGTTGGCCAACCCGGGCTTGGCGTTCGCCTCGTGGACGACGTACGGGATCCGTGCCCTCCGCGCAGCGACGTAGGCCGGTGCCGACGCGTAGCCGCCGAAGCCGACCAGGACGTCGACGCCGCGCTCGCGGATGTGGCGGCGGACCTGCGCGATCGCACGGGAGAAGGCGATCGGGAAGCGCGCCGCCGCGACATCGGGTCGGCGCGGGAAGGGCACCTTGTCGACGATGAGGAGTTCGTAGCCGCGCAGGGGGACGAGACGGGCTTCGAGGCCCTCCTTCGTGCCGAGGACCAAGACGGTCGCCTCGGGGTCGCGGGCCCGGAGCGCATCGGCCACGGCGAGCAGAGGGTTCACGTGGCCGGCGGTTCCTCCGCCGGCCAGAAGGTACGTCGTCACCGGATCGAGCCTACCGGCGGGTCGGCGCCGTGACGGGCTGCGAGGTCGGCAGCGTGCGCGCGAAAGCGAGGAGAACGCCGCACGCCATGAGGACAGAGACGAGCGACGTACCGCCCTGGGACATGAACGGAAGCGGAACACCCAGCACGGGGAACACGCGGAGGACGACGCCGATGTTGATGAGCGCCTGCCCCACGATCCAGATCGTGATGCCGCCGGCGGCGATCCGGATGAACGGGTCGTGGGTCTTGCGGATGATGTGGAACGCACCGACCGCGAAGAGGGTGAACAGTGCGAGGACGAGGACGCACCCGATCAGGCCCAGCTCCTCCCCCACGATCGAGAAGATGTAGTCGTGCGCCGCCGCGGGGAGCCAGGCGTACTTCTCCCTCGAGTTGCCGAGGCCGAGACCGAAGACACCGCCGCTGGCCAGCCCCCAGATGCCGTGGAGCGGCTGGTAGCAGGAGTCCAGGTAGTCGTCGATGCAGTTCGGGTTGAGGAAACTGGTGATGCGCGCCATGCGGTTCGGGCTGGAGATCGCGAGGAACGCGACGACACCCGCGGCAGCGATCGCCGGGATGATGAACAGCCGCAGCTTCACACCGGAGAAGAACAGGGATCCGAGCAAGATGAGCACGAGGATCATGGCGGTGCCGAGGTCCCGTCCGGCGATGACCGATCCGATGACGATGACGCCGACCGGCACGACCGGGATAAACACGTGCTTCCACGACGCCAGAAGCGTGTGCTTGCGATAGAGCACGTACGCGAGCCACAGCGCGAAAGCGAGCTTGAGGAACTCCGAGGGCTGGGCCTGCACGCCGCCGATCGAGATCCAGTTGCGGTTGCCGTCGAACGAGTACCCGAGGGGTGTGAACACGAGCAGCTGCAGGCCGAGCGCGCCCGCCAGCGCGATCCACGAGATGCGCTTCCAGAACAGCACCGGCAGGCGGCTGAAGACGAACATCAGCGGGATGCCGACGACGGCGAACATCGTCTGCTTCAGGACCGTTTGGAACGGGCCATCGGCGGAATCCGCCGATGTCGCCATCGTGGCCGAGAGCACCATCACCAGTCCGAAAACGGTGAGCAGGAGCGCCGTGGAGGCGATGAGCAGGAATTCGCTCGGGACGGGCGTGAAAACCCGGCCGAGCGTCACCCGCGCGGTGAATCCGCGCCCCGGGTCAGCCGGATCCGTGGGGAGCGGACGGTCGGTCGTCGTTGTCACCGGCATCCCTCCCGATCCATTGGTGCACTGCGGCGGCGAAGCGCCGTCCGCGATCCGAATATGACGTGAACTGGTCGAACGAGGCCGCTGCCGGAGCGAGGAGGACCACGTCTCCGTCACGGGCGACGTCCGCGGCCAGCGCGACGACTTCGGTCATGACATCTTCAGTGTGAGCGCCGTCGACCTCGAACACCGGGATGGCGGGCGCGTGTCGCGCGAACGCCGCCGTGATCTCGGTCCGCTCCTCGCCGATGACGATCGCGGCCTTGACGGCCGGGCCGCGCTCAGCGACGAGTTCGGTGATGTCGACGCCCTTGAGGACGCCGCCCAGCACCCAGACAGCACCCGGGTACGCGGCGAGCGAGGATGCCGCGGCGTGCGGGTTGGTCGCCTTGGAGTCATCCACCCACGTGATCCCCTCGGCGACGGCGACGACCTCGATGCGGTGCGGGTCGAGACGGAACGTCTGCAGGGCGTCGCGGATGTCTGCCGGGGCCACGTCGAGCGACCGCGCCAGTGCGGCGGCGGCGAGGATGTTGGCGACGACGTGCGGCGCGGTGAGCCCCGCGGCGGCGAGGTCGTCGAGAGTGGTCAGCTCCAAGGCGCTCGTCCGGCGCTCATCGAGGAACGCCCGGTCGACGAGGATGCCGTCGACGACGCCGAGGTCGCTGGGACCGGGGACCCCGAGATCGAAGCCGATCGCGCGGCACCCCTCCACGACATCCGCATTCTCGACCATCTCCCGGGTCGCGATGTCGCTCTTGTTGTAGACGCAGGCGACGCGAGTGCGGTCGTAGACCTGAGCCTTCGCCGCCCGGTAGGCCTCGAACGAGCCGTGCCACTCGAGGTGGTCCTCGGCGAGGTTGAGGCAGACGCTGGCGTACGGCGACACCTGGTCGATTCCTGACTGCAGGCCGAGGTACCAGAGCTGGTGGCTCGACAGCTCGACCACCAGCACGTCGAACCCGGCGGGGTCGCGCACGGCGTCGAGGATGGGGACGCCGATGTTGCCGCAGGGCGCCGCGCGCAGTCCGCCCGCCACGAGCATCGTCGCGGTGAGCTGCGTCGTCGTGGTCTTGCCGTTCGTGCCGGTGATGAGCACCCAGTCCGCGGGGGTGCCGTCGGGACGGACCACCTTGTCGCGGACCCGCCAGGCGAGTTCGATGTCACCCCACACCGCGATGCCGGAGGCGCGTGCCCACTCCACGACGGGGTGATGCGGCGGGAAGCCGGGCGAGGCGACGACGACATCGGCGCCGAAGTCCACGAGTGACGCCGGCGCGGCATCCAAGGGGCCCTCGGAGAGCTCCACGCCGATGATCGGCAGCAGGCGGGCGTACTCGGCCGGAGCGGTCTCGGTGACCACGAGCACCTCGGCACCGAGCTCCGCGAGCGTGTCGGCGACGGAGAAGCCGGTGACGGAGAGGCCGAGGACCGCGACCCGCAGCCCTGACCAGTCGGCGTTCCAGCTGATGAGGGTGTCCAGACGCGCGCTCATATCGCTGCCAGCCAGCCCACGTAGAACATGCCCACACCGAAGACCGCGGTGATTCCGGCGATGATCCACATGCGGACGACGATCGAGACTTCCGGCCAGCCCCGCATCTCGAGATGGTGGTGGAACGGACTCATCAGGAACAGCCGCTTCCCCCCGGTCGCCTTGAAGTAGTAGCGCTGCAGGATCACCGAGGCGGGGGCGATGATGAACACGCCCGCGATGATGACCGACAGGATCTGCGTGCGGCTGAGCACGGCCATCGCGACGATGACGCCGCCGATCGCCATGGAGCCGGTGTCGCCCATGAAGATCTTCGCCTTCGGCGCGTTCCACCAGAGGAATCCGACGAGCGCTCCGACGAAGGATGCCGCGATGATCGTCAGCCCCATGGGGTCACGCGTGTCGTAGCAGGCGTTCGTGTACTCCGCGACGAGGGCGGTCGAGTGGCATCGCTGCTGCATCTGCCAGAAGGTGACCAGGCTGTACGCCGAGATGGTGAAGATGCCGGCGCCGGTCGCGAGGCCGTCGAGCCCGTCGGTGAGGTTGGAGGCGTTCGACCACGCCACCGACATGAACGAGATCCACGCGAGGTAGAGGATCCACCCCGCGATGGCGCCGAGGGCCATGAACGAGAGCGTCGGGATGTCGCGGAAGAAGGAGATGTAGGCCGAACCGGGCGTCTCGCCGTAGGCGTTGGGGAAGCTGAGCGCCATGATGCCGAACGGCACGGCGACGGCGACCTGACCGACGATCTTGCGCCAGCCGGAGAGACCGAGACTCCGCTGCTGACGGACCTTCATGTAGTCGTCGATGAACCCGATGGCGCCGAGACCCACCATCATCCAGATGACGAGCATGCCCGACACCGTGGGCGCCGTGCCGCCGGTCAGCGTGCCGACGAGGTAGCCCACGATCGCGCCGAGGATGAAGACGATGCCGCCCATCGTGGGCGTGCCGCGCTTGGCGTGGTGACTGGGGTTGTTCACGTCCTCGGGGGTGCGGATGACCTGCCCCCACCCGATCCTCTGGAACAGGCGGATGAACAGCGGGGTCAGGAACAGGGTGAACGCCAACGAGATCGTCGCAGCGGCTAGCAGGGATCTCACGAGAACGATTCTCCCAGACGATCGCCGAGGAACCGGAGCCCGGCCGAGTTGGACGACTTCACGAGCACACGGTCGCCGTCGCGGAGTTCGCCCTGCAGGTACTCGAACGCCTCATCGGCGGTCTCGAAGAACACCGCCTCGCCGTCCCAGGAGCCCTCGCTGATGGCGGCCAGATAGAGCCGGCGCGCGGCCTGGCCGATGATCACGATGCGCTCGTAGCGCAGACGCACGGCTTGGAGCCCGACGCGGTCGTGCTCCTCCCCCGCCTGCTCGCCGAGCTCGCTCATCGCACCCAGCACGGCGACCTTGCGCTGGCCGGGCTCGGTGATCTGGGCGACGGTCCGGAGGGCCGCGGCCATGGAGTCGGGGCTCGCGTTGTAAGCGTCGTTGATGATGCGGACGCGGTCGCTGCCGAGCGGCTGCATGCGCCAGCGCTCCGCGATCTCCACCGTCTCCAGCCGTGCGATCGCGTCGGCGACGGACACCCCGAAGACCCCGGCGATCGTGATGGCCGCGAGGGCGTTCATGACGTGGTGCTCTCCGAGCACGCGAAGCCGGAGCGGCACCCGCTCGCCGTTCGCGACGACCGTGCACTGGGTTCCGGATGCCGTCACCTCGACGTCCTCGGCCCGCACATCGGCCTCGGGCCCACGCCCGAACCACCGCACCGAGACACCGCGCTCCGCGGCGGCGGCCGCCATCGCGGCGACGCGCGGATCGTCGCGGTTGAGGACGGCGACCCCGCCCGGGCGCACGGACTCGACGAGTTCCTGCTTGGCCTTCTGGGTCGCCTCGACGCCGCCGAAACCGCCCGCGTGCGCGAGACCGACCATCAGGACGGCGCCCACATCGGGCGTGATCAGGGCGGCCAGTTCGGCGATGCGGCCGGGCCGCGATGCGCCGAGCTCGCTCACGAGGAAGCGGGTGTCCTCGTCGACGCGGAGCATGGTGACGGGAGCGCCGACCTCGTTGTTGAAGGAGGCGCGCGGCGCGACCGTCGGGCCCTCATCGCTGAGGATGCGGGCGAGCATGTTCTTGGTGGTCGTCTTGCCGTTCGAGCCGGTGATCCCGACGACTCGGAGATCCCCTCCGGCGCGCACCCGGGCGACGACCTCTCTGGCGAGGTCGGCGAGGGCGGCCACGGCATCGGGCACCACCACCTGGGAGACCGCGGCGTCGACGGGACGCTCGACGATCGCGAGGATCGCGCCCGCAGCCGCGGCGGAATCCACGAAGAGGTGTCCGTCGGTGCTGTCACCGGGTTTGGCGACGAAGACGGACCCGGGGGTCATCTCGCGGGAGTCGGTGTCGACCACACCCGACACGACGGTGACGGGAGTGTCGGAGGCGTGCAGGTGAAGGGTGCCGCCGACGGCATGGGTGACCTCGGCAAGCGTCATGCGGATCATGCGGGGGGTTCTCCTTGTGCGCCCGGTGTCAGCCGTTGACGGGCAGGAGGGGGGTCTCCGAGCCCGACGGCATGACACGGTAGTGCGTGAGCACCTGGGTCATCGCCTTCTTGAACACCGAGCGGTTGGCCGACGACATGCGCTGCTTCTTGGGCTCGTCGAAGACCGTCAGGACAACATACTGCGGATCGTCCGCCGGGGCGTAGCCGACGAGGGACGTGAAGTACAGGTTGGGCTTGTAGCCGCCCTTGCCGTCAGACACCTGCGCGGTGCCGGTCTTCCCCGCCATCCGGTAGCCGTCTATGGCGATGTCATCGGCGAGCGTCCCCTGCGTGAAGACGTTCTCGAGCATGAGCGAGACCTCCTCCGCGGTCTCCTCGCTGACGACCCGCTCGGGCTCGGCGAGCTCGGGCGTCGTCACCGTGCCGTCGTCCGACGTGCAGGATTCGACGAGGGATGCCGGCATCTTCACGCCCCCGTTGGCGAAGGTCTGGTAGACGCTGGCGACCTGCACGGCGGTCACCGTGAAGGCCTGACCGAACGTGGTCGTGTAGTACGTCTGGCTGTCCCACTGATCGACGGGGTGGAGCGTGGTCGCCGGCTCACCGGCCCAGTTCAGCCCGGAGTCGTGTCCGACGCCGAACTTGTCGAGGTAGTCGTACCGGGTCTGCGCGTCGACCATGGCGCCGAACTGCGACATCGCGACGTTCGACGACGTGACGAGGCCGCCCGTGAGGGTGAGGTCCTCCGTGGCGTGGTCCTCGGAGTCGTTGATCACGGCGCCGTTGTCGAAGACCTTCCGGTCCGGAACGCGCACGACCGTGTCGGGGGTGGCGACGCCTTCTTCGATGACGGTCGCGGCGGTGACCGGCTTGAACGTCGATCCCGGCTCGTAGGAGTAGCGCAGCAGACGCGACCCACGGTCATCGGGCTCACTGGCCCCAGGGTCGTTGGGGTCGACGGTCGGGGTCTCGGCCATCGCCCGGATCTTCCCCGTCGCCGTCTCCATGACGATGATCCCGCCCCAGTCGGCCTTATACCGGTCGGTCTCCTCGGCGATGAGCTGCTGCATGTACCACTGCAGGTCGGCGTCGATCGTGAGCGCGAGCGAGCCGCCGTCCACGGCGGGCTCCTCCACGGCAGTGCCGGGGATGGTGACCCCGTCGGCGCCGCGCATGTAGCGGATGCTGCCGTCCGTCGCGCTCAGGCAGGAGTGCTGCAACTCCTCGAGGCCTTCCAGGGGCGCGCCGTCACTCCCGACGAAGCCGAGGAGGTTTCCGGCCACGGCGCCGTTGGGGTAGGTGCGGGCGGGGTGCGCCTCGAAGCTCACGAAGGGCAGTTCGAGATCGGCGAGGGCGCGGAACTCAGCCGTCGTGAGATAACGGCCGAGATACTCGAAGCGATCGGCGGGGTCGGCGGCGATCGCGTCGTTCACGATGGCGCGGACCTCTTCCACGTCCTCTTCGGTGACCTCCGCGATGCGCACGGCGAGTTCGTCCCACGTGATGCGCACCGGGTCACCGTTCTCATCACGGACGAGGGCGCCCTCGGCGTCACGGTCGTTGATTCCCTCGATGGCGAGCATCGGGTCGATCTTCGCGTCGTAGAGGAGGGTGCTGGATGCCAGTGTCACGCCGTTCGCGTCGACGATGTCCCCGCGGGTTCCCTTGAGCGTCGACGTCGTCTCCATGCCCTTGGAACGGGCATCGGCCATGTGCTGACTGGCGTTGACGATCTGAATGTCGACCAGGCGGATCACGAAGGCGACCAGGACGGCGAGGACGACGGCCAGGGCGACCACCGTGCGACGGCGCGGGCTGCGGGTGGCTCGTGTCGTCATGCTTCTCAGTGTGTGGTGGGAGTGGGCAGTCCGTCGGTGATGGCGGGGGGTGTCGGCGTATTCAGCAGGAGCTTCTCATCGATCGCGACACCGGAGCTGAGGCTGGCCTCGGGATCTGTGACGAGGGGCACACCGCTGACGAGGGAATTGGCCACGGCCGCTCGCGACAGCGCCTGGATGCTGGAGCGATCGGAGGCGCCTTCGAGGGCGCCGAGGGTGGTGCCGTCGCTGAGGAGCAGGTAGTTGGGCTCTCCGCCCGCCACGAGGCCCAACGCGCTCGCGTTGGCGGCGAGGAACTGCGGCGAGCTGAGGCCGGCAATCTCCTCCTGCAGGATCTGCTTCTCCCACGTGACCGCACGCTTCTCACTCGTGAGTGCCCGAACCTCGTAGGCGTCCTGCGTCGTGAGGATTGAGAGCCCCATCTGCGTGGCGCCGATCGCGAGCGCGCCCGCGACCGCGATGATGCCGAACACCAGGCGGGGTCGACGTCGGGGCGCGTGGCCGGTGACCGGCCGCAGCGTCGTGCGCGGGGTCTCCGCGGGACGGACGGTGGTGATCGACGCCAGAGCAGGAGCGCTCATACCGCCTCCCTCACTCGTTCAGCCGCGCGCAGGCGCACGGGGGTGGCACGGGGGTTGCGCAGTCTCTCCTCGTCGGAGGCGAGTTCCGCCCCCTTCGTGAGGAGCCGGAACTTCGGCGCGTGCTCCGGAGGCTCTATCGGCAGGCCCTTCGGCGCGGTCGATGCCGTCGCCTCCGCGAACACCCGCTTGACGAGGCGGTCCTCGAGCGACTGGTAGGACATCACGACGATGCGCCCGCCGACCGGCAGGACTCCGAGCGCGGCGGGCATCGCCCGTTCGAGGACGGCGAGTTCACCGTTGACCTCGATGCGCAGCGCCTGGAAGACACGCTTGGCGGGGTGACCGCTGCGCTCCCGCTGGACGGCGATGGGAGTCGCGGCGATGAGGATCTCGACGAGACGCCCCGACCGTGTGATGGGCGCTTCTTGTCGAGCGGCGATGATGGCGCGGGCGTACCTGCCGGCGAACTTCTCCTCGCCGTAACGCTCGAAGATGCGTCGGAGGTCGCCTTCGCCGTAGGTGGCGACGATGTCCGCGGCCGTCTTCTCCGCCGTCTGATCCATGCGCATGTCCAGCGGGGCGTCCTGCGAGTACGCGAAGCCGCGTTCCGCCTCATCGAGCTGCAGGGAGGAGACACCGAGGTCGAAGAGGATGCCGTCGACGTGCGTACGGCCGGTCGAGCGGACGGCATCCGCGATGCCGTCGTAGACGGTGTGGATGAGCGTGACCCGGTCGCCGAAGCGAGCGAGTCGCTCCCCCGCGATGCGCAGCGCGTCGGTGTCGCGGTCGAGTCCGATCAGGTGAGCCTGGGGGAACCGTTCGAGCAGGGCCTCGGAATGACCACCCATGCCCTCGGTCGCGTCGACGAACACCGCACCGTCGCGCTGGAGCGCGGGGGCGAGCAGTTCGACGCAGCGGTCGAGGAGGACGGGGGTGTGGATGTCGTCGAGTGCCATGATGCGAGGGGCCCGTCCCTTCGACTCTGATCCCCATCCGCTCCGACCTGGCGCCGGGGAAGTGCGTCAGGGCGTGCGGCTGGGAGTCACAGCCGAGGGTCAGAACAGTCCCGGGATCACCTCCTGCTCCATGTCCGAGTAGATGTCTTCGTTGCCTTCGGCGTATGCGTTCCAGGCGTCCGCGTTCCAGATCTCGGCGTGGGCGCCGACACCCGTGACGATGAGCTCGCGGTCGAGACCCGCGTACGTGCGCAGGTGCGGGGGGATGGTGATGCGGTTCTGGGAATCGGGCTTCTCCGCACTCGCTCCGGAGAGGAACATGCGCTGGAAGTCGCGGGCCTGCTTGTTGGTGAGCGGGGCTTCGCGCATGCGCTCGTAGACCCGCTCGAATTCCGCCGAGCTGAAGACGTACAGGCAGCGCTCCTGCCCGCGGGTGACCACGACGCCGGGACCGAGGTCGTCGCGGAACTTGGCCGGGAGGATGACGCGGCCTTTGTCGTCGAGCTTGGGGGTGTGCGTGCCCAGCAGCATCGGCTGCTCACCCCCTTCGTCCGGCCCACTCAGGTGTGCACCACTTTACTCCACTTCCCTCCACTTATCGACCCTTGCGCACCAAACAGCGCCGATTTCGTGCCCGGCGAGCCCGCGAGGCGCCACTCGGCGCCGTCGCTGCGCGGCATCCGCATACGTCGGGGCACGAAAAAAGAGCACCGACCCGGAGGTCGGTGCTCTTTGTGGAGGCGAGTGGAGGAGCGGTCAGCGCTCCCCGTTGCGGCGGTCCCAGCGCTCGTTCATCCGGTCCATGAAGGACTCCGAGGAACGCGCATCGGCGGGCTTACGTGCGCCGGACGGCGTGGGCCGGTCGGTCGCAGCGGCGGCGGCACCGCGGGCGGGGGTGAAGGCCAGGACGACACCACCGACCATGACGACGAACGCGATGACACCGATGACGATCAGGGACGTCGCGACACCCACGACGAGGCCGGCGATGCCGAGCAGCACGATGACTGATCCGTAGACGACGTTCCGGTAGCTGAGCGCGGTGGCACCACGATCAGCGCTCACGACGTCGGCGTCGTTGCGCATGAGATGGCGTTCCATCTCGTCCAGCAGACGCTGCTCCTGTTCTGACAGTGGCATGCATCCCCCTCGGGTCAGTGCTTCGATGATACGCGGCCGCGTGCTCACTAGGCTAGGCCCGTGTCCTCCCCTGATTCTCCGATCGTGGCCGTTTCTCAGCGAGTCGAGAGGTTCCTCCAGGAGCAGCGCGAGACAGCCGAGATCCTCGGCGCCGAGGCACGCTCGTTCGTCGAGGCCGGAGCCGCCGCGGCGTCGGGAGGAAAGCGATTCCGAGCCCGCTTCTGCCTTGCCGGCTGGGATGCGACGGCGACGGCCTCGGACGCATCGCTCATCGAGATCCCCGATGCGGTGATCGCGGCGGCCGCCGCCCTCGAGGTGTTCCACGCGGCGGCGCTCGTGCATGACGACATCATCGACAACTCCGACACCCGCCGCGGCGCCCCCGCTGCGCACCGCGCGTTCGAGGCGTCGCATCGGGCTGCCGCGTGGGCGGGCGACGCGGATGCCTTCGGCCGTTCCGCCGCCGTCCTCCTCGGCGACCTCCTCGTCGCCTGGAGCGACGACCTGTTCGAGTCCGGCCTGCTGGCTCACGCCGATCCCGCCGTCGCCGCTGCGGCGCGGCACGAGTACGCCCGGATGCGCCGCGAGGTCACCATCGGCCAATTCCTCGACGTCGCAGAGGAGTCCGCGCACGTCGTCGTCCCCGACGCCGAGCACGCCGAGCGGGCCCTGCGGATCGCGTCGCTGAAGTCGGGGCGCTACAGCGTGCAGCACCCCCTTCTCTTGGGCGCGGTCCTCGCCGGAGCGGATGCCGCGCAGTACGAGGCGCTGAGCGCGTTCGGCCACCCGGTGGGGCTGGCCTTCCAGCTCCGCGATGACGTCCTGGGCGTCTTCGGGGACTCCGCGGTGACGGGCAAGCCTGTGGGCGACGACCTCCGTGAGGGGAAGCGGACGCTGATCGTCGCCTACACGCGCGAACGGCTGGAGCCCGAGGCGCTCCGCGTCTTCGACGAGCTGCTCGGAGATCCCGAGCTCACCGCGGAGCAGGTGGCGTTCCTGCAGCAGACGATGCGCGACACGGGCGCGTTGCGGCGCGTCGAGGAACTCATCAACGGCTGGGTCGAGGAAGCCGACCGCGCTCTCGACGGCGCACGCCTCGGGGACGCAGCGGTCTCGGGGCTCCGGGAACTGGCCCGCGCAGCGACCGCGCGGGCATCCTGACCCTCAGGCCACGATCTGGTTCAGGCCGCGATCCGGTTCAGGCCAACGTCGCCGCAACGCGGCGGACCTCGCTCTTGCGTCCGGCGCGGAGGGCATCGATCGGCGACAGGCCGATGGAGGGCTCGGGCGTCAGCAGCCAGTCGATCGCCTCGTCGTCGGAGAACCCGGCATCCTGCAGCACGATGACGGTGCCGCGCAGAGAGCTGAGCGGGGCGCCCTCGGCGAGGAACACCGACGGCACACGAGCTGCGCCGAACCGGCGCGTGGCGACCAGATGACGCTCGTCGAGCAGTCGGCGGATGCGCCCGAGGGGCTCTCCGGTCAGCTCGACGAGTTCCGGAAAGGTCAGCCAGTCGGTGGGGGTAGGCGTCTCGGTGCTCACCCCTCCATCATTCCACCCCGACGGTGACGGACGGGCTTCGTTCCGCGGCCGACGAGTGAGTCGTCATCTTTCACATGCGCCACTCTGATTGACACGCGATGACATCCGTGACACGTTGTGCCAGACCGAAAACGGCTGGGGCCGTACCTCTGGGGAAGAGACGAAGGACACCTGGTGCGCCGGACCACCCCCCTGACGAACCCGATCCCGCTCGCCGCACCCGCGATGATGAGCTCGCTCGCGCTGGCGCTCTCGTTGCACCCGGCTCCGTCCGCGGCGGCCGAAGGGCCGGCCGCGCACGCCATCCCGCACGCCGCACAGGACGACGCCCAGGAGCCCTCCGTCGACAGCGTCGTCGGATCCCCCGCGGCATCCGCCGCCGTCCGCACCCATACGGTCGCTCTCGGCGACACCGTGAGCGCCATCGCCGTGCGGCACGGTCTGCGGACGGCGGACGTCCTCGCGTGGAACGACCTCTCGTGGCGGAGCGTCATCCGCCCCGGCGACGTCCTGCGACTGGGCGCGCCCACCTCGACTCCGAAGACCACCCAGGCATCTCCGAAGCGCGCACCGAAGGCGCGATCGTCGTACACCGTGCGCAGCGGCGACACCCTCTGGTCGATCGCCGCGCGGCACGGAGTCTCCGTGTCCGAACTCGCCGCGGCGAACCGACTCGGTTCGTCGACGATGATCCGGCCCGATCAGAACCTCACGATCCCCGCCGCCGGGTCGCAGACGCGCGCCGCCGCGACGACGGCCGCGCCCGCGGCATCCGCTCGCGCGACGGCCCATGTCGTGGCAACGGGCGAGACGCTGTGGGCCATCGCGCAGAAGCACGACCTGAGCCTCGGCCGGCTGCTGCAGGCGAACGAGCTCACGTCGGGCTCGATCATCTACCCCGGCCAGAAGCTCGACATCCCGTCGGCGAACGCGGTCGCCGCGGTGATCGCCCCGGACGGCACCACGCTGACGCTGGACGCCGAGCAGATCCGCAACGTCCGGACGATCATCGACGTCGGACGGGAGCGGGGCGTCTCCCGCAAGGGCATCGCCGTCGCCCTGTCGACCGCGATGGTCGAGTCGTGGATCCGCAACCTCGATTGGGGCGACCGCGACTCGCTCGGCGTCTTCCAGCAGCGGCCGAGCGCCGGATGGGGCACGGAGGCCGAGGTGCGCGACGTGCGGCGTGCGGCGGCGGCGTTCTTCGGAGGGTCCGGCGACCCGAACGGAACGACGACGCGCGGTCTGCTCGACATCCCCGGCTGGCAGGACATGTCATTCGGCGATGCCGCCCAAGCCGTGCAGGTCTCGGCCCACCCGGGTCGATACGGACTCTGGGAGAAGCAGGCCTACCGCTGGCTCGAACTCTACGGATGAGCTCGGGAAGCCCCAGGAGAGGGTGAGCCGCTCACCGGCCTCGGCGCTTCGGCTCCGTAGAATCACCCCGTGAGTACGAGCCAGCAGACCGACCCGCTGATCGGCCGTCTGGTCGACAGTCGGTACCGGGTGCGCGCTCGCATCGCGCGCGGCGGCATGGCGACGGTCTACGTGGCCACCGATCTGCGTCTGGAACGCCGGGTCGCGCTCAAGATCATGCACGGCCACCTCTCGGATGACACCGTGTTCCAGAACCGGTTCATCCAGGAGGCCCGCTCGGCCGCCCGCTTGGCCGATCCGCACGTGGTGAACGTGTTCGATCAGGGCCAGGACGGCGAGATGGCCTACCTGGTGATGGAGTACCTGCCCGGCATCACCCTGCGCGAACTCCTCCGCGAGCAGAAGCGTCTGACGCTCCCCCAGACCATCACCATCATGGATGCGATCCTCTCGGGACTCGCGGCCGCCCACCGCGCCGGCATCGTGCACCGTGACGTGAAGCCCGAGAACGTGCTCCTCGCCGAAGACGGCCGGATCAAGATCGGCGACTTCGGACTCGCTCGCGCCACCAGCGCGAACACCGCCACCGGCCAGATGCTCCTCGGCACGATCGCCTATCTCGCCCCCGAGCTCGTCACGCGCGGCACCGCCGACGCCCGGAGCGACATCTACGCGCTCGGCATCATGCTCTACGAGATGCTCGCCGGGGAGCAGCCGTACAAGGGCGAGCAGCCCATGCAGATCGCTTATCAGCACGCCACGCACTCGGTGCCCCGTCCCAGTGCGAAGAATCCGGGAGTGCCGGAGCAGCTCGACGAGCTCGTGCTGTGGTCGACTGAGCGCGACCCCGAAGACCGTCCGACCGATGCGCGCGAGATGCTGGAGCGGTTCCGCGAGATCGAGAAGGAACTCGGCGTGTTCCCCCAGGTGGTCCGCTCCACGCCTGCCGGCGGCTCGGTCGTCGTCGACGACGCGCTCGACTCCGACGAACTGACCCGGGTGATGCCGGGCACCTTCACCGCGCCGACGGTGACCGCCGAGGTCGACAACGCGACCCGCCTGCGCACACGCTCGCGGCGCAAGGCCGTCGCCGGCGGCTGGCTCCTCGTGCTCGTCCTCCTCCTCGCCGGCGCCGCCGGCGGCGCGGGGTGGTGGTTCGGCACCGGACCCGGATCCCTCACCGCCGTCCCCGACGTGACCGGTCTCGATTTCGCCACCGCGGAGGCCCTGCTCGCCGAGCACGACCTGACCGCCGTGCAGGAGGACGTGCACGATCTGAGCGTCCCCGAAGGCGAGGCGCTGGGATCGCAGCCGGACCCCGGCGACCGCGTGGAACGCGAGTCCACCGTCACCGTCGAGATCTCCGCGGGTCCCGCGACCGCCGAGCTGCCGACGCTGCAGGACCGGACGGCCGACGACGTGGCATCCGTCCTCGAAGGGGCGAACATCACCGTCGCCGAGACGAACCTCTTCTTCACGAGCTTCGACGCCGACCGCGTCGTGCGCGTCTACGTCACGCAGGGTGAGGGCTCAGAACCCGTCGAATGCACCGAGGGATGCCGCGTGCTCGAAGGCTCCACCGCCGAGCTGCGCGTGTCGCTCGGTCCCGTGCCGGACGTCGTCGGCGAGTCGGAGGATGCGGCGCGCAGCACCCTTCGCGCCCTCGACCTCGAGGTCGCGACGACCGAGGAGTTCAGCGGATCGGTCGAGGACGGCCGGGTCATCCGCATGCTCGAACGTGAGGGCGGCGGCAGCTTCCGCCCCGGTGACACGGTCACGCTCGTGGTGTCGAAGGGACCGGAGCTCTTCGAGATCCCGAGCGTCGTGGGGCTGACGCGCGACAACGCGGCGCAGAGGCTCCGTGACGCCGGGTTCGAGGCCGGCTACTCCGCGCTCTGGAACGTCTGGCCCGACGCGCTCACCGAGGTGACGGCGCAGGACCCCGGCGCCGGCGCATTCCGTCAGGCCGGCACCGAGATCACCCTGCAGATCACCGCGACGGGCTGATCCGCTTTCCGCCTCGACGGAACCGTCCTCCTGCCATGACACGAGCCCTCGCTCGCGTCACCGTGGTGACACGACGCGAGGGCTCGCGGGAAGGGTCAGCGCTTGCCGAGCTCCTCGGCGACGAGGAACGCCAGCTCCAGCGACTGCATGTGGTTCAGGCGCGGGTCGCACAGCGACTCGTAGCGGGTCGCGAGGGTCGCCTCGTCGATCATCTCGGAGCCGCCGAGGCACTCGGTGACGTCGTCACCGGTGAGCTCGACGTGGATGCCACCGGGGTGCGTGCCGACGGCGCGATGTGCCTCGAAGAACCCGCGCACCTCGTCCACGACGTCGTCGAACCGGCGCGTCTTGTAGCCCGTGGGCGTCGTGATGCCGTTGCCGTGCATCGGGTCGGTGACCCAGAGCGGCGTCGCGCCGGAGTCCTTGACGGCCTGCAGCAGCGGGGGCAGTGCGTCGCGGATCTTCCCGGACCCCATGCGCGTGATGAAGGTGAGCCGGCCCGGCTCGCGTTCGGGATCGAGCTTGTCGATCAGCGCGAGAGCGGTGTCGGTCGTCGTGGTGGGACCGAGCTTCACCCCGATGGGGTTGCGGATCTTCGAGAAGTAGTCGACGTGCGCGCCGTCGAGGTCGCGCGTGCGCTCCCCGATCCACAGGAAGTGGGCCGAGGTGTTGTACGGCGTCGCGGTGCGCGAGTCGATGCGGGTCATGGGGTGCTCGTAGTCCATGAGCAGGCCCTCGTGACCGGTGTAGAACTCGACGCCGCGGAGCGAGTCGAAGTCGGCGCCGGCGGCCTCCATGAACTTGATGGCGCGGTCGATGTCGGACGCGAGCAGCTTGTATCGCTCGTTCGCCGGGTTCTCCGCGAAGCCCTTGTTCCAGCTGTGCACCTCGCGGAGGTCCGCGAAGCCGCCCTGCGTGAAGGCGCGGATGAGGTTCAGGGTCGAAGCGGCCGTGTGGTAGCCCTTGAGCAGACGCTGCGGGTCGGGCTGGCGGGATGCCGCGGTGAAGTCGTATCCGTTGACGATGTCGCCGCGGTAGGCGGGCAGGGTGACCTCGCCGCGGGTCTCGGTGTCGCTGGAGCGCGGCTTGGCGAACTGCCCGGCCATGCGCCCCATCTTCACGACCGGCATCGATGCGCCGTAGGTGAGAACGACCGCCATCTGCAACACCGTTTTGATGCGGTTGCGGATCTGCTCCGCCGTCGCGCCGGCATACGTTTCAGCGCAGTCGCCACCCTGCAGCAGGAAGGCCTCACCGGAGGCGGCCTTCGCGATGCGGGCGCGGAGGTTGTCGACCTCGCCGGCGAAGACGAGGGGCGGGAGCGTGGCGATCTCGGCGGACACCGCGGCAACGGCATCCGAGTCGGGCCACGAAGGCTGCTGCTTGATCGGGAGCGAGCGCCAGTGGTCGAGAGAGGTGGGCATCCGACCAGTCTAGCGTCGGCTGGAGCGGCAGACGTCGCTGTGACGGGGGCGGACGAGACGTCAGGCGGGCGGTGCGGGGCGGCGGTGCTTGACCGTCGAGGCGTAGACGTCCTCGTACTCCTGCTCCCCCATCCGGTGCAGGGCGACCATGATCTCGTCGGTGACCGATCGGAGGACGAAACGGTCCGACTCCATGCCGTGGAAGCGGCTGAAGTCGAGCGGCTCGCCGATGATCATGCCGACGCGGCCGACGCGCGGCACCGACCGCCCGATGGGCATGACGTCGTCGGTGCCGATCATGACGACGGGGATCACCGGGACCCGGGCCTCGAGCGCCATGCGGGCGAGGCCGGTGCGCCCCCGATAGAGCTTCCCGTCGGGACTGCGGGTGCCCTCCGGGTAGATCCCCAGCAGGCTGCCCCGGCCGAGCACCTGGAGGCCGGTGTTGAGGGATGCCTCGGACGCCTTGCCGCCGGTGCGGTCGATCGGGATCTGCCCGGTGCCCTGCATGAAGATGCGGGTGGCCCAGCCTTTGATGCCCTTGCCGGTGAAGTAGTCGCTCTTGGCGAGGTAGCTCATCTGCCGGTCGATCATGAGGGGGAAGAAGATGGAGTCGCTCACCGAGAGGTGATTGCTCGCGATGATCGCCGCGCCCGACGTGGGGATGTTGCTACGGCCCACCACCCAGGGGCGGAAGATCGCCTTCACCACCGGCCCGATGACGAGGTTCTTCAAGATCCAATAGATCATGTCAAACCCGCCCTCCGGCGAGGTCGGCGACGCCGATCAGGCCGGCGTCATTGCCGAGGGTGGCCATCGCGAACGATGCCACGGGGCGCTCGCCGTAACCCGGCAGCGCGGTCGCGTACGCGGCGCGCACCGGGTGGAGCAGGCGCTCCCCCAGCTCGGCGACGCCGCCGCCGATGACGAACAGTTCGGGGTCGAGCACGGCCTGGAATCCGCCGCACGCCTCGCCGAGCGCCGTCGCGACGCGCGTGACGGCCTCGAGGGCACCCGGGTCGCCGGTGGCGATGAGTTCGGACATGGCGGATGCCGGGACGATCCCGTCGGCGGTCCGCGCCGCAGCGAGGCCCGCGCCCACACCACCGGCATCCGCGATCTCCGATGCTTCGCGCTGCAGGGCACGGCCCGATGCGTACTGCTCGAGGCACCCGCGCTGACCGCACCCGCACGCACGTCCGCCGCGCTCGAAGCGGATGTGGCCCAGTTCGCCCGCGATGCCGTGACCGCCGAGCAGGAGCTCGCCGCCGATGATGGCTGCGCCGCCGACCCCCGTGCCGAGGGTGAGCATGACCATGTCGTCGACCTCCCGGCCGGCCCCGAAGCGGAACTCGCCCCAGCCCGCCGCGTTGGCGTCGTTCTCCAGAGTCACCGGGCGCCCGATGCGGGACTCCAGGTCTGCGCGCAGGGGCTCATCGACCCAATCGATGTTGGGCGCGTGGAGGATGACCGACCGCGAAGCGTCGATGAAACCGGCTGCCGCGACACCCACGGCATGCACGTCGTGCTCGCTCGTCAGGTCCGCCACCATCACGGCGACGGCGTCGGCCAGCGCTGACGGATCGGCGGGAGTGGCGACGCGTCGCCGTTCGAGGATCGTGCCCTCGGAATCGACCACACCGCCTGCGATCTTCGTTCCACCGATGTCGATGCCGACGTTGAGCACGCGACTCCCTTCGCCCGCGCACCGGTCGCGCGGCATCCGAGAGTCTAGTCGCGCACGGGTTCGGCCCGTCGTCGTGGGATTGAGGGTCACGTGACTATAGACTCGGTCGCACCATATCCCGACGCCTCTCGGTACCGAAGGAGCTGCCGCCCATGAGCGCCGTACAATTCGACGTCCCCGCCGCTGTACCCGCCGATCCCACGGCGAACACCTCCGACCTGCTGGTCGACCGAGTGAAGGCCACCCCTTCGCTCGCTCTGTTCGCCGTTCCCGATGGCGAGGGCTGGCGCGACGTCACCGCCGCCGACTTCCACCGCGAGGTCACCGCGCTTGCCAAGGGCTTCGCCGCCGCCGGCATCGAGCCTGGCGACAAGGTCGCCTTCATCGCACGGACCACCTACCACTGGTCACTCGTCGACTTCGCTCTGTTCTTCGCCGGAGCCGTCATGGTCCCGGTCTACGAGACGAGCTCGGCCTCGCAGATCAACTGGATCCTGTCCGACTCGGGCGCCGTCGCGGTCATCGCCGAGAGCGAGGCCCATGCCGCTCGCGTCGCGGAGATCCGTGAGCAGACGCCGCTCGTCCGCAACGTGTGGACCATGAGCGCCGGCGACCTCGACACCCTCAGCGGCAACGGCGCGTCCGTCACCGATGAGGAGATCGAACGGCGTCGGACCCTCGCGAACGGCGACGACATCGCCACCCTCATCTACACGTCCGGGTCCACGGGTCGCCCGAAGGGCTGCGTCCTGACCCACAGCAACTTCGTCGAGCTGGCCCGCAACTCCGCCGTCGCCCTCAGTGCCGTCGTCGAGGAGCCGGGTGCGTCGACCGTGCTCTTCCTGCCGCTGGCCCACATCTTCGCCCGTTTCATCGCGGTGCTGAACATCCACACCGGCGTCAAGACCGGCCACGAGCCAGACACCACGAAGCTTCTCGCGGCGCTGGGCTCGTTCAAGCCGACCTACCTGCTCGCTGTGCCCCGCGTGTTCGAGAAGGTGTACAACTCGGCCGAGCAGAAGGCCGAGGCCGGCGGGAAGGGCAAGATCTTCCGCGCCGCCGCGGCGACCGCCGTCGAGCACTCGCGCCGTCTGCAGGACGGCGAGCGGATCCCGCTCGGCATGAAGATCAAGTTCGCTCTCTTCGACAAGCTCGTCTACGGCAAGCTGCGCACGGCGATGGGCGGCAACGTCAAGTACGCGGTGTCGGGCTCCGCTCCCCTGGGCCCGCGTCTGGGCCACTTCTTCCACAGCCTCGGCGTCCACATCCTCGAGGGCTACGGGCTCACCGAGACGACCGCGCCGGCCACCGTGAACCGGACCGATAAGTCCAAGATCGGCACCGTCGGCCCGGCGCTTCCGGGCGTCAGCATCCGCCTCGCCGAGGATGGCGAGATAGAGGTCAAGGGCATCAACGTCTTCAAGGAGTACTGGAAGAACCCGGAAGCGACGGCGGACACCTTCGACGACGGCTGGTTCCGCACCGGTGACATCGGCACCGTCGACGCAGACGGCTACCTCACGATCACCGGCCGCAAGAAGGAGATCATCGTGACGGCGGGCGGCAAGAACGTCGCCCCCGCGGTCCTGGAGGACCCGATCCGCGCCAACCCGATCGTCGGTCAGGTCGTCGTGGTCGGAGACCAGAAGCCCTTCATCGCGGCCCTCGTCACCCTCGACCGCGAGATGCTGCCGACCTGGCTCGCCAACAACGGTCTCCCCGGTGACATGCCGATGTCCGAGGCCGTACACAACGAGAAGGTCATCGCCGAGGTCCAGACGGCCGTCGACCGGGCGAACAAGGGCGTCTCGCGCGCCGAGTCGATCCGGAAGTTCGTGCTGCTCGACACCGAGTGGACGGAAGCCTCGGGTCACCTGACGCCGAAGATGAGCATCAAGCGGAACGTCATCCTCGACGACTTCGCCGCCGACATCGACGAGCTCTACGCCGCGAAGGTGTCGACGACGAACATCTCGCTCGGCAACTGATCCACGCCACAGAGAAGGGCCCGGGAGACCGGGCCCTTCTTCGTTGCGTGGAGGCTGCTCAGAACCAGGCGGATTCGCGCACTTCGCGCATGGCCTGCCGTCGCACGTCCGGCGGCAGCCGGTCGAGGTAGAGCTTCCCATCGAGGTGGTCGCATTCGTGCTGCAGCGCCTGCGCGAGCAGCCCCTCACCCTCGATGACGATCTGTTCGCCGTCGACATCCATCCCGGTGACGCGGGCCCACGGATGCCGGAGCGCGTCGTGCCACAGCCCCGGCACCGACAAGCACCCCTCCCCCGTCGGCACCGGCTCTCCGGCGACCTCGAGGACGGGATTGAGCACGTAGCCGATCGTGCCGTCGACGTTGTAGCTGAAGGCGCGGGCGGCGACACCGATCTGGGGGGCCGCAACGCCGGCGCGGCCGGGCAGTTCGACCGAGTCGAGGAGATCCTGCACGAGCGACCGGGTGCCGTCATCGACGACGTCGACCGGCGCGCAGGTCGTCCGCAGGACCGGGTCTCCGAAGATGCGGATCGGGCGAGCGGTCACGTCAGCGCCCCGATCCCGGGTTACGGAGCCCCTCGACGACGAGCGCCGCCAACTCGCGCGCCGCGAGACGCGCACTGGGCGCCAGATCACGGAACGAGATCGCTCCACCGGTGGCGATGTGGGCGTCGTACGGCAGGGTGACGACAGCGCGGACGCGGCTGCGGAAGTGCGCTTCGAGCTCCTCCGGCTTCACGAGGCTCGCGCCCGGGCGCGAGGTGTTGAGGACGACGATCGCCGAACGCACCTGCTCGCTGTAGCCGTTCGACTCGAGCCACGTGAGCGTCTCCGACGCCAGTCGCGCTTCGTCGATGCTCCGCCCCGCGACGACCACGAGCTGATCGGCGAGTTCGAGCGTGGCATCCATCACCGAGTGGACGATGCCGGTGCCGGTGTCGGTCAGGACGAGCGAGTAGTAGTGCGCGGCCACGGCGGAGACGTCGTGGTAGTCGCGGTCGCTGAAGGCCTCGGACAGGTGCGGGTCGGCGTCGGAGGCGAGCACATCGAGGCGGGTCTCGTCGCGCGCGACGATCGACGACAGGTCGTTGAACCCGGTGACGTCCGCGCGCATGCGGACGAGATCGCGCACCGTCTTGCCGCTCGTGCGACCGATCCGCTCCGCGAGCGTGCCGCGGTCGGGGTTCGCGTCGACCGCGATGACGCGGTCTTCCCTGGCATCGGCGAGAGCCATACCGAGGAGCGTGGTGACACTCGTCTTGCCGACGCCACCCTTCCGCGACAGCACGGGGACGAACTTCGCTCCCCCGTGGAGGGGGGCGGCGATGCGCCGGTCGAGCTCCTTGCGCGCACGGGCGCGCTTGCTGTCGCCGAGGTTCACCCGACGCGCGGTGGCGGCGTAGACGAATTTCTGCCAGGGCCCGTCCGGCTCGGCGTCGGCGACGCGCGAGCGGTCGATCAGCCGGTCGGCGGTCAGCAGGTCGGCGGTCTCCCGGTCGGCGCCGAGCTGGTCGAGACGTCGGGACTGCAGCGGCTCCTCCTCGACGCGCGCGGGGTGCACGCGCTCCAGCGAGTGCTTGTCGACCTCGTTGGCGTGATGCATCGCTCGGCGGGTCTGACCCGTGACGACGGTGCCGGTCGGAGTGGGCGAGGCGACGACGTCGGCGTCGATGACGTCCTCCGCCACGGGCACATCGGAAGCAGGTGCGGGAGCGGACTCCTCGATGGGCTCTGCCGTCAGGGCCGCGTCGCCCAGGTCTTCCTCTGCGAGGTACGCGTCCTCGTCGTGGAGCGTCGGCAGGGAGACCTCGACCTGCGCGGTGGAACCGTCGACGATGCCGATCCCCGTCGTCTCGAGGCTGTCGGTGCTGGTTAGCACGCCGTTGTCGACGTCGTCCGACGTCTCGTTGTCGCGGTCACGCATCACGGGCTGTTCACTCCAGGTTCATGGCGGGCGAGAACGCCCGACCAACCAGGTTAGTCTGCGGGCCGGATGACCAGCAAAAGGTCACCCGCCTCGACCTGCGCCGTTCCGGGGATCACGAGGCGCTCCACGACGCCGTCGACGGGCGCGGTGATGGCCGCCTCCATCTTCATCGCCTCGATGGATGCCACGGGCTGACCCGCCTGAACCTTCGCCCCCTCCTCCGCCTTCAGCGTGACGACACCGGAGAACGGAGCCGCGACCTGACCGGGCTTGGAGGTGTCGGCCTTCTCGGCCTGGCGGGCCTCGACCTTGACCTGGCGGTCGCGGACGGCGACGGGGCGGAGCTGGCCGTTGAGGGTGGCCATGACGGTCCGCATGCCCTTCTCGTCGACTTCGCCGATGGCCTCCAGCCCCACGTACAGCTGCACGCCGCGCTCGATCTCGACCACGTGCTCCTGGCCCGGGACGAGGCCGTACAGGTAGTCGATCGTGTCGAGGACGCTGAGGTCCCCGTACGTGTCGCGCACCTCGTGGAACGCCTTGGTGGGAGCGGGGAACAGCAGCCGGTTGAGCCGGTCGCGGCGGGTGGCCGAATCGGCATCCAGTGCCTGCGCGTCCTCCTCGGAGATCTCCGTCACGCCGACCTTGACCGAGCGGCCCGCGAGCACCTTCGAGCGGAACGGCTCGGGCCATCCGCCCGGCAGATCGCCGAGCTCCCCCGCCATGAAGCCGACGACGGAGTCGGGCACGTCGTACTTCTCGGGATTCGCTTCGAAGTCGGCGGGGTCGGCCTTCACCGCGGCGAGGTGCAGGGCGAGGTCTCCGACGACCTTCGACGACGGCGTCACCTTGGGCACACGGCCCAGGATGCCGTTGGCGGCGGCGTACATGTCCTCGATGAGCTCGAAGTCCTCCGCGAGCCCCAGGGCGATCGCCTGCTGGCGCAGGTTCGAGAGCTGCCCACCCGGGATCTCGTGGTGGTAGACCCGTCCGGTGGGGCCGGGAAGACCCGACTCGAACGGCGCGTAGAGATTGCGAACCGCCTCCCAGTAGGGCTCGAGGTCCGAGACGGACTGGAGGTCGAGGCCGGTGTCGCGCTCCGTGTTCGCGAGGGCCGCGACCAGCGCGGAGAGGGAGGGCTGACTCGTGGTGCCCGACATCGGCGCAGCGGCCGCGTCGACGGCATCCGCTCCGGCGGCACTCGCGGCCAGCAGGGTCGCGAGCTGTCCGCCGGCGGTGTCGTGGGTGTGGACGTGGACGGGCAGATCGAACCGCTCACGGAGGGCGGTCACGAGGCGCGATGCGGCGGCGGGCCGCAGCAGGCCTGCCATGTCCTTGATCGCGATGATGTGCGCGCCGGCCTCGACGACCTGCTCGGCCAGACGCAGGTAGTAGTCGAGCGTGTAGAGGTCTTCCGCCGGGTCGAGGAGGTTGCCCGTGTAGCAGATGGCCGCTTCGGCGACGGCGGTGTCGGTGGCCAGCACCGCTTCGATGGCGGGGCGCATCTGGCTGACGTCGTTGAGCGCGTCGAAGATGCGGAAGATGTCCACACCGGATGCCGCGGCCTCGGCGACGAAGGCATCGGTCACCGTCGTCGGGTACGGGGTGTAGCCGACCGTGTTGCGGCCGCGGAGGAGCATCTGGATCGCCACGTTCGGGAGCGACGACCGCAGCGCGTCCAGACGCTCCCACGGGTCTTCGCCGAGGAAGCGGAGCGCGACGTCGTAGGTCGCGCCGCCCCACGCCTCGACCGACAGCAGCTGCGGCGTCAAGCGCGCCACGTGCGGGGCCACGCGGACGAGGTCCTTCGTGCGGACGCGCGTCGCAAGCAGCGACTGGTGGGCGTCGCGGAAGGTCGTCTCGGTGACCGCGAGGCCGGGCTGCGCGCGGAGCGCGTCGACGAAACCCTTCGGGCCGAGTTCGAGAAGCCGCTGGCGGGACCCCGCGGGGGCCTCGGCGGTGAGGTCGACGGTCGGGAGCTTGACGCCGGGGTCGGTCTGCACGGGGCTCTCGCCGTGCGGGCGGTTGACCGTGACATCGGCCAGCCAGGACACGACCTTCGAGCCGCGGTCCTTCGACTCGCGGCCGTTGACCAGCTCGGGCCGCTCGTCGATGAACGCGGTGCTCAGGTCGCCGGCGACGAACGCAGGGTCGTCGAGGACGCGCTGCAGGAACGGGATGTTCGTCGACACACCGCGGATGCGGAACTCGGCGAGGGCGCGGCGCGACCGACGCACGGCGGCGGCGAAGTCGCGGCCGCGGCAGGTGAGCTTGGAGAGCATCGAGTCGAAGTGCGGGCTGATCTGCGAGCCCGCGGCGGTGGTGCCGCCGTCGAGACGGATGCCGGCGCCGCCCGGCGACCGGTACGTGGTGATCTTCCCGGTGTCGGGGCGGAAGCCCTGCGCGGGGTCCTCCGTCGTGATGCGGCACTGTAGCGCGGCGCCGCGGAGGTGGATGTCCTCCTGACGGAGGCCGAGGTCCTCGAGGCTCTCCCCCGCCGCGATGCGCATCTGCGACTGCACGAGGTCGACGTCGGTGACCTCCTCGGTCACGGTGTGCTCGACCTGGATGCGCGGGTTCATCTCGATGAAGACGACCTCGCCCGTACGGGGGCCCGCGGTCTCCAGCAGGAACTCGACCGTGCCGGCGTTCTCGTAGGAGATGGACTTCGCGAAGGCGACGGCGTAGTCGTGGAGGCTGTGGCGGATCTCGTCCGACAGGTTCGGCGCCGGCGCGATCTCGACGACTTTCTGGTGGCGGCGCTGCACGGAGCAGTCGCGTTCGAAGAGGTGGACGGTGCGTCCGCTCTTGTCGGCGAGGATCTGCACTTCGATGTGGCGGGGGCGCTGCACGGCCTGCTCGAGGAACACCCGGGCGTCACCGAAGGCACTGCCGGCCTCGCGCATCGCCTCCGCGAGAGCGGGGGGCAGCCCGTCCTTCGATTCCACGCGGCGCATACCGCGGCCTCCACCGCCGGCGACGGCCTTCACGAAGACGGGGAAGCCGATGTCCTCGGCTTGAGCCACGAGGGCGTCGACGTCGTCGGATGCCTCGGTGGAGCGGAGCACGGGGACGCCGGCCGCGATGGCGTGCTGCTTGGCGGTCACCTTGTTGCCCGCCATCTCGAGCACCGTTTCGGAGGGTCCGATGAACGCGATGCCGTTCGCGGCGGCCTTGGCGGAGAGTTCGGGGTTCTCGGAGAGGAAGCCGTAGCCCGGGTAGATCGCGTCGGCGCCGCTCTCGATCGCGACACGGATGATCTCGTCGACGTCGAGATACGCGCGCACCGGGTGTCCGACCTCGCCGATCTGGTAGGCCTCGTCCGCCTTCAGGCGGTGCAGCGAGTAGCGATCCTCATAAGGGAAGACCGCGACGGTCCGCGCCCCCAATTCATACGCCGCTCGGAATGCACGGATCGCGATCTCACCGCGGTTCGCTACCAGAATCTTGCGGAACATGCTCTCACCTCGACTGGGTGCAGGGGGCGCCACGACATCGGGGTCACCGGAGATGTGCTGAGTACCCTCTCAGCCTAGGGGAAGGTAACGTAGTGCCTCGTGCACGTACTCTCCGTCAGCTCCCTCAAGGGTGGTGTCGGCAAGACCACCGTGACCCTCGGCCTCGCCTCGGCGGCGTTCGCACGCGGGGTGCGGACTCTCGTCGTCGACCTCGACCCTCAGTCCGACGTGTCGACCGGCATGGACATCCAGGTGGCCGGTCGACTCAATGTCGCGGACGTGCTCGCGAATCCGAAGGAGAAGGTCGTCCGTCAGGCGATCACCTCCAGCGGCTGGGCGAAGGTGCACCCGGGCACGATCGACGTGATGATCGGCAGCCCGTCCGCGATCAACTTCGACGGCCCGCACCCGAGCGTGCGCGACGTCTGGAAGCTCGAAGAGGCCCTCGCGACCATCGAGGCCGACTACGACCTCGTCCTGATCGACTGCGCGCCGTCGCTGAACGCCCTCACGCGCACCGCGTGGGCGGCATCCGACCGCGTCATCGTCATCACCGAACCGGGTCTGTTCTCGGTCGCCGCCGCCGACCGCGCGCTGCGCGCGATCGAGGAGATCCGCCGCGGCCTCTCCCCCCGGCTGCAGCCGCTCGGCATCGTCGTGAACCGGGTGCGTCCGCAGTCGATCGAGCACCAGTTCCGCATCAAGGAGCTGCGCGACATGTTCGGCCCGCTCGTGCTGACGCCGCAGCTGCCCGAGCGCACGTCGCTGCAGCAGGCGCAGGGCGCCGCGAAGCCGCTGCACATCTGGCCCGGCGACTCCGCTCAGGAGCTCGCGGCCGACTTCGACTCGCTGCTGGACCGCATCGTCCGCACCGGTCGCATCCCCGTCGCCGGAACCCCGGGCGCCGCAGCGACCCCCGCGTCCTGACGCCACGCGATCCGCGCACGACTTTCTGACGTCCGCGTCATCGGACGTCCACCGCGCCGATGCTTCGCCGCGTGACGGCTCCGTCGATGCGCTTCCGATGAGCGGATGCCGGGGCGCGTCAGGCCGTGCGCGCGGCGCGACGAGCGGCGAGCTCGTCGACGGGGTCGATGGCCTGCGGGTCGAACTCGACAAGAGTCGTCTCCACCTCGCGCAGGACCTTGCCGACGGCGATGCCGAACACGCCCTGACCGCGGCTCACGAGGTCGATGACCTCGTCGTTGGAGGTGCACAGGTACACCGAGGCCCCATCGCTCATGAGCGTGGTTCCCGCGAGGTCGCGGATGCCGGAGGCGCGAAGCTGGTCGACGGCGACACGGATCTGCTGAAGCGAGATGCCGGTGTCGAGGAGGCGCTTGACGAGCTTCAGGACGAGGATGTCGCGAAAGCCGTAGAGACGCTGCGAGCCGGAACCGCTGGCGCCTCGAACGGTCGGCTCGACGAGCTCGGTGCGAGCCCAGTAGTCGAGCTGACGGTAGGTGATGCCGGCGGCACGCGCAGCCTGTGCGCCGCGGTAGCCGACCTCGTCGTCCATCGCGGGGAGGCCATCGGTGAACAGAAGCTCTGTCGAGAACTTCTGCTCGCCCAGCGCGTCATGCGCGGTCATCGTGACCTCCTGCGGTGTTCGGTTCTTCCACGCTAGAGGAGGGAACCTCACGCGGCAACGACATCCGACTCCCGGGCGTCGGCGTGTCGCACGAGCGCATCAGGGCGTCAGCCGATCCAGCGCGGTCTGGACGAAGATCTCGCGGATCTCGTCGATGCGACGGATGAGTTCGGGGCCGAGCTCGTTCGCCCGTGCGTGCGATGCGGAGTCGTTCCGGCGCAGGAGGGGCGCCATCGCACTCTCGACGAGCGCGACCTCGCGTTCTGCGGTCTGCCGGACGCCTCGGATGTGGCGCGGTTGGATGCCGTGGGCGTCGAGCGCCACGAGTGAGCGGAGCAGCGACAGCGCGCGCTCGTCGTACATCTCCGCGGGCGCGATGAGACCGGCGGTGATGGCGTCGTTCAGGAGCCCGGTGGGGGCCCCGGCCGTGGCGATGAGCTCGTCGCGACGGTACCGCCGCGTGGACGGCATGATCGACGCCGGCGGAGCGGGCGCAACCTCGTCGCCGTGCTCCTCGAGGTACTCACGGATTCGTGCGAGCGGGATGCCGAAGTCGCGCTGCATCGTGAGCGCGGTACGCAGCCGGTCGACGTCGGCGGGTGAGAACTTGCGGTACCCCGACTCGGTGCGGACGGGCGTCACGATGCCCTGGACTTCGAGGAAACGGAGTTTGCTCGCGGTGAGAGCGGGGAATTCGGGACTCAGCCGAGCCAGGACCTGGCCGATACTCAGTGACCCCGAGGACGAGGAACGTCCACGGGGCGCGGTAGCCGGGCTCACGCGCCGATCGCCCGCTCTGCCGGAGCGACGAAGAAGTTCAGCCGGAACTTCCCGACCCGCACCTCGGCACCGTCGACCAGGACAGCGCGATCGACGCGCTCACCGTTGACGTACGTGCCGTTGAGGGAGCGCTGGTCGACGAGCTCGAACACCGAACCGGTGCGGGTGATCTCGGCGTGACGACGCGACACGGTCACGTCGTCGAAGAAGATGTCCGCCTCGGGGTGACGGCCCACGGTCGTCACGTCGGCGTCCAGCAGGTAACGGGCACCGGCGGTCGGACCCGACCGGACGATGAGGAGCGCGGATCGAGCTGGAAGCGCATTGATCGCCTCCACCTCAGCGGCGTTCAACTCGCTGCCGAACGGCACGAACGAGAGGTCGGAGTCATGTCCGAACGTCTGGGTCGCGTCCACCAGGCGCGGGTGCGCCGACGTCTCAGCGTTGCGATGAATGTCGCCGCCGGGTCGGTGAGTGTCGTCCACGATGTCCTCCTCATTCCACACTAACTGATCACCGCGTCGATCTGGGAGACGCGTCGGCCTCGAGGCGAGCCATCGCCGGGGGTCGTCACCGGAGCGAGCATGGTAGCGCCGATACGGGGCAGATGACAGACCCTGCAAGCAAATGCCCCTCCCCTCCTACGCTCGTTCCATGCCTTCCGCCACGCCCCTGCGCCCAGGTCGCATCCTGTCGACCATCGCCCTCGCCGCCGCACTCCTACTACCTGCAGCACCGGCAGCCGCGCACGACGAGCTCGTCGGCTCCGACCCCGCAGCCGACGCCGTCCTCGGCGAATCCCCCGAGCAGATCACCCTCACGTTCTCGAACGCGCCCATGACCGAAGACGGCGCCACGGAGGTCGCGGTCTTCGACGAGGAGTGCTCACCTATCTCCAGTGCCGACCCTGTCATCTCCGGCGTGGAGATCACGCAGACGGTCGACTCCCCCATCGACGGCGCCGCCGTCGTGCAGTGGAAGACGGTCTCTAGCGACGGTCACCCCATCTCCGGGCAGTTCACGTTCACCGTGGGCGCCGACGGCGCGCGAGCGGCAGCCGGCGACTGCGTCGAGAGCACCGGTCAGCAGGCCGAGGGCGGCTCCGAAGGATTCAACGCCGTGCCGTACGCGGTGGGTGGCGGCATCCTGTTCGTCGGTATCGGCGTCGTCCTCGCGATCGCGATCGCGCGAGGCCGTCGAGGCGGCGCGACGAAGAGCTGACCGTTACGGCGGAGGACTAGTCTGGGACCATGCCTCACTACGACGTCGTCATCCTCGGTGCCGGCCCCGGCGGCTATGTCGCAGCCGTCCGTTCCGCGCAGCTCGGTCTGTCCACCGCGATCATCGAAGAGAAGTACTGGGGCGGTGTGTGCCTGAACGTGGGCTGCATCCCCTCCAAGGCACTCCTCAAGAACGCGGACCTCGCGCACACCTTCACCCACAAGGCCGACCTGTTCGGCATCAGCGGTGATGTGAAGTTCGACTTCGGGACCGCTTGGGACCGCAGCCGCAAGGTGGCCGAGACCCACGTCAAGGGCATCCACTTCCTCATGAAGAAGAACAAGGTGACCGAGTACGAGGGTCGCGGTTCCTTCACGGGCCCGAAGGCCATCACCGTCACGAAGTCGGACGGTTCGACCGAAGAGGTGACCTTCGACAACGTCATCATCTCGACCGGCTCCTTCGTGCGCTTGCTGCCGGGTGTCGAGCTCAGCGAGAACGTCGTCACCTACGAAGAGCAGATCCTCACGCGTGACCTGCCCTCCTCGATCGTCATCGTCGGCGCCGGTGCCATCGGTATGGAGTTCGCCTTCGTGCTCAGCAACTACGGCGTGAAGGTGACGATCATCGAGTTCCTCGACCGCGCCCTCCCCAACGAGGACGTCGAGGTCTCGAAGGAGATCCAGCGCCAGTACAAGAAGTACGGCATCGATATCCTCACCTCGACGAAGGTCGAGTCCGTCGTCGACTCCGGCGACAAGGTCACCGTCTCGTACTCCGCGAATGCCGATGGCGCGAAGGGCCAGATCGAGGCCGACAAGGTCCTCATGTCGATCGGCTTCGCCCCGCGCGTCGAGGGCTTCGGGCTCGACAAGACCGGCGTGAAGCTCACCGACCGCGGCGCGATCGAGATCGACGACCACATGCGCACGAACGTCGAGGGCATCTACGCGATCGGTGACGTCACCGCGAAGCTGCAGCTCGCCCACGTCGCCGAGGCGCAGGCCGTCGTCGCCGCCGAGACCATCGGCAAGGCGGAGACGCAGACGCTCGGCGACTACCGCAACATGCCGCGCGCGACGTTCTGCTCGCCGCAGGTCGCCTCGTTCGGCCTCACCGAGCAGCAGGCCCGCGACGCCGGCTACGACGTGACGGTCGCGAAGTTCCCGTTCTCGGCCAACGGCAAGGCCAACGGCCTGGGCGAGCCGGTCGGTTTCGTCAAGCTGATCGCCGACGCGGAGCACCTCGAACTGCTCGGTGGCCACCTCATCGGCCCGGACGTCTCCGAGCTTCTCCCCGAGCTGACCCTCGCGCAGAAGTGGGACCTCACGGCTCTCGAAGCCGCCCGCAACGTGCACACCCACCCGACCCTGTCGGAGGGCCTGCAGGAGGCGTTCCACGGCCTCGCCGGCCACATGATCAACCTCTGACATTCCGGCCTGTCGAGACGCTCGCGTTTCGACTAGCCTGACGGTCACTGCTGACGCCGCCCCAACGAAGCCGGGGGCGGCGTCAGTTCGTTTTCCCGCGGTGTCGCGGGTTCTGCGGCGTCAGACGCCGAGGGCGCGACCGAGTTTCGACTCGGATGCCGCGACCTCGCCGCCCGCAGCGCGGACGAGCTCATCGGCGCGCGCGAAGAACGCGGCACGTGCGGCGTCGTCTGCCGGTGCCGCAGGACCCAGTTCGAGCTCCCACTCCCGCCAGGTGGTCTCCCGACCGGAGCGCTCGTCGGTCGCGGTGACGCGGTCGTCGACGAACTCCGCCAGGAGCGCACCCGAGGCATCGGTGAGCGCGTACGCGGTGCGGGTGTTGCGGATGCGCGCGAGCACGCCGAACGGCGGCGCGGCGATCTCGGCGATCGCCGCGGCGACGGCATCCGGCACCACGATCTCGTCGTCGCCGGCTTCGGTCAGCGGCCAGCGCGACTCCGCCTTGCCCGCCGGCGTCACGCGCTTGACGTGCCACCCCTCGTCAGGCCCTCCGGTGCGGCGGCGGAGCGCGATCTTCGCGCGCCCGAGCCGCCCGTCCGGGGTGTCGAGGTAACGGGCGTCGAGCTCCCGGGCCTCCGCCTCCCCGACGCCCGTCACGCCGGGCAGGGAGCTCCAGTCGGGGATGGGGGTCGCTTCGTCGACGTCGTACTTCCGCTCGATCTCGAGCGAGTGCTCCCCTGCGGAGCTCACGCGCCGGTGCGGTCGTCGCGCTCGGATGCCGCGGGGTCGATGTCGCCTTCGGCCTCGACGAAGTGGTAGTCGGCCGAGGTCGGGCCGTCGCTGTCCCCGGTGTTCTGGTCGTCGCCGGTGCGCTCGTAGACCACCTGGGTCTCGCTGTACGGCAGGATCAGCTGATCGGTCGTCTCGCCCTCGAGGGGGATCACCTGTCCGTCGAGCGGGCCGCCGTGAAGTCGTGCAATTGCCATGTCGATGCACCTCCTGCTTCGACTCTAACGGCGGGGTCCGCCACCGCCGCCCCGGTTGCGGAGCCCGTCCGCACGGTGCTAACCGCCGCGTACGCTGGCGTGGTGAAGCCCTTCCTGCTCCTGGCCACGCGCGCCGAGGATGTCCCCGCCGATGAGGAGTACGAGCTCTTCCTGCGCCACGCCGGGCTGCAGCCGAGCGAGCTCCGTCGCGTGCGGCTGGAGCGCGACCGGATGCCGCACATCGACCTCGATGCCATCTCGGGCATCTTCGTCGGCGGCGGCCCGTTCAACGCCTCGGACCCGGAAGACCTGAAGTCGGCCGTCCAGCGCCGAGTCGAAGCGGAGTTCGCGACCCTGCTGACGGAGGTGGTCGCCCGGGACGCGCCGTTCCTGGGCGCCTGCTACGGCATCGGCACCGTGGGCGCCCACCTCGGCGCCCGCATTGACCGGCAGTTCGGTGAGCCGATCAGCGTCGTCGACGTGACCCTGACCGACGAGGGGCAGGCCGACCCGCTGCTGCAGGGCGTCTCCCCCACGTTCGCCGCCTTCGTCGGACACAAGGAGGCGATCAGCCGCCTGCCCGAGACCGCGACGCTCCTGGCGGGATCACCGGCGTGTCCCGTGCAGATGTTCCGCGTCGGTGAGAACGTCTACGCGACGCAGTTCCACCCCGAGCTCGACCTGCCCGGCATCCTCACCCGCATCGACGCGTATCGCGGCTACGGCTACTTCGCCCCCGACGAGTACGCCGACACCGTCGCCGCCGTCCACCGGGCCCCGGTGACGGAGACGGCGACGGTACTGCGGAATTTCGTCGCCCGCTACGCCCGCTGACGCAGCGGACCGTGCCGATCAGACCAATGGCGGCGTGTGCCAGATCCGATCGATGTAGTCGCGCATCGACCGGTCGGAGGAGAAGAACCCGCACCGCGCGACGTTGAGGATCGCTGACCTCGTCCACGCCTCGGTGTCGGCGTAGAGCGCGTCGACCTTCTGCTGTGTCTCGACGTACGAGGTGAAATCCGCCAGCGCCATGAACGGGTCGTGGTGCAGCAGGCTCGACAGCACCGGTTCGAACACCGATCCGTCGCCGCCGGAGAACACCCCGGACGAGATGAGGTCGAGCGCCTGCGCCAGGTTCTCATCGGCTCGGACGAAGTCGATGGGGTGGTATCCGCGCTCGGAGAGCGCGGCCACGTCGGGCTCGGTCATGCCGAACAGGAAGAAGTTGTCGTCGCCGACGAGCTGCCGGATCTCGACGTTCGCACCGTCGTCGGTGCCGATCGTGAGCGCACCGTTGAGGGCGAACTTCATGTTGCCGGTACCGGAGGCCTCCTTGCCGGCGAGCGAGATCTGCTCGGACAGGTCGGCGGCGGGGACGACCCGCTCCGCGAGTGTGACGTTGTAGTTCGGCGGGAAGAGCACCGCCAGGCGCCCCTCCACGCGGGGATCGGAGTTGACGACGCTGCCGACTGCGTTGATCAGGTGGATGATCCGCTTCGCCATGTCGTAACCGGGGGCTGCCTTCGCCCCGAACACGAAGGTGCGCGGCGTGATGTCGGCGGCGGCGACGCGCCCCGAGATGATCTGGTCGTACAGGTGCACGATGTGCAGGAGCTTCAGTGTCTGCCGCTTGTACTCGTGGAGACGCTTGACCATGACGTCGAGCATGTGCCCGTCGTCGACGGTGAGCCCGTCGCGGGCGTGCAGGGCCTTCGCGAGCGCGCGCTTGTTGGCCGCCTTCACCGAGGCGAACGCGCTCCGGAACTGCGGGTCGTCGGCGTAAGGCTCGAGTTCCTGCAGTCGGTCGAGGTCGGTGAGCCACCCCGGGCCGATCGTGTCGGTGATCAGCCGCGACAGCGCCGGGTTCGCGAGTTTGATGAACCGGCGCGGCGTGACGCCGTTGGTGACGTTCGTGAACTTGCCGGGGTAGAACTCGTCGAAGTCCGGTAGCACCTTCTCGCGCAGCAGCTGCGAGTGGAGCTCGGCGACGCCGTTCACCTTGGAGCCGGCGACGGTGGCCAGGAAGGCCATCCGCACGGCACCGTCGGGCGCGATGATCGACATCCGCCGGATGCGGTCGAGGTCGTCACCGTAGGTCGCGCGCACCTCGTCGAGGAACTCATCGTTGATGCGATAGATGATCTCGAGGTGGCGGGGCAGCAGGCGTCCCATCAGCTCGGACGGCCACACCTCGAGCGCCTCGGGCAGCAGGGTGTGGCACGTGTAGGCGAAGCACTCGCGGGTGATCGCCCACGCGGCATCCCATTCCAACTTGCGCTCATCGACGAGGACGCGCATGAGCTCGGGAACCCCGATGACCGGGTGGGTGTCGTTGAGCTGGAAGATGACCCGCTCGGGAAGACGCGTGATGTCGAAATCGCGCGGCAGGATGTGGTCGACGAAATCGCTGATGGATGCCGCGACGAAGAAGTACTGCTGCTGCAGGCGCAGCTCCTTGCCCTGCGGCGTCGAATCCTCGGGGTAGAGCACCTTGGAGATGTTCTCGGCGTAGGTCTGCGCGCGGACGGCTTCCTGGTAATCGCCGGCGTTGAAGACGCGCAGGTCGAAGCCCTGGGTGGCCTGCGCGCTCCACAGGCGGAGCGTGTTCACGCGACCGTTGTGGTAGCCGGGGACCATGTAGTTGTAGGGGACGGCCTGCACGTTCCATGCGGGAATCCACCGCGTGCGCGTGACGCCCTCGTCGTCATAGGTCTCGGTGTGGCCGCCGAAGGAGATCGTCTGCGCCGCCTCGGGGTGGGGGAACTCCCACGGCGAGCCGAGGGCGAGCCACGAGTCGGCCTGCTCGACCTGGCGGCCGTCGACGAAGGTCTGCCGGAAGATCCCGTACTCGTAGCGGATGCCGTAGCCGACGTTGGGCACGCCCATCGTCGCGAGGGAGTCGATGAAGCACGCCGCGAGGCGGCCGAGCCCGCCGTTGCCGAGACCGGGCTCGATCTCGAGGGCGCGCACGTCGTCGATGTCGATTCCGCATGCCGCGAGCGCCTCCCCCGCGATGGCGGTCAGACCGGTAGCGAGGAGGTTGTTGTCGAGCTGGCGGCCGAGCAGGTACTCCGCCGACAGGTAGGCGACCCCGCGAGAGTCGCTCCCCCGCTGACGCTGCACATCTTCGAGCCACCGCGACATCAGGTAGTCGCGGACGGTGGCCGCGAGGGCGAAGTAGCGGTCGTTCGGCGTGGATGCCGAGAGGGTGACGCCTCGACCGCTGTTCAGGTTGCGGAGGAACTGCGCCACGAAGCCGTCGACGGTCGTGTCGGGGGCGGTCACGTGTGCCAGCGCGAGGGGGTGGCTGGCCTTCGGGCGGGACACGGTGCTGTCATTCGTCACGTCATCGAAGGTACACACCGATGCCTGAGAACGTGAGTCCGCGGCATCCGTCAGGCGAACTCTTCACACGCGCGTGATGTGACCGGAACGTGTCAGGGTCAGCTCGTGCGGTCGCGTTCTTCGGCGAGAGCCTCGCGCGCGGCGTGCAGCTCGTCGGTGGCGGCGCGCACCTGGTCTTCGGCGGTCTGCACACGGCGTTCGATCAGTGTGCTGGCACCGTGGACGGCGCGCACCCGATCCTCCGACTCGAGCGTCCCCGCGACGATGAAGGCGGAGGCGATGAGGATGACCTGCGACGACAGGTTGATCCACAGCAGGAGCGCGATCAGCGAGGCGAACGACGCGAGCAGCGGGTTGGACGATGCACCGCCCACGAACAGGCTCGACAGCTGCTGCAGGACGGTGAGTCCGAGCCCGCCGAGGAGGGCGCCGGTCCAGAGTGCCCGCGCGGGCGGGCGGAGACCCGACAGCACCCGGAACAGCAGCGCGACGACCAGGGTGTCGAGCACGAAAGTGATCAGGACACCGACGACACCGCTGAGCACCTTCGTGAGCGGCGCCTCGGCGGAGACCCCGATCAGGTCGGCGACGATCCCGACTCCCGCGGTGCCGACGATCGTCGCGGCAGCGGCGGCGGCCAGGCCCGCGCCGATCGCGATGGCGAGGAGGAGGTTCCGCCCCAACACGAGGAGGAAGAAGGTGTCGTCATGCACCTTGTCCGCGATGGTCCGGATCGCGAGGCGGAGCGAGCCGATCGCGCCGATCGCGGCGCCGATGAGACCGATGAGCGAGAGTGCGCCCGCGAAGGAGAGCCCGATGGGCTCCTTCAGGTCGTCGGGGTCGATGAGGTTGCCGGAGCCGATGAGTCCGGGGATCACGCTGTCGACGGCGTCGATCAGCGCCTCCCACGCCGTCGGGTTGCCGGCGAGCCACAGTGCGGCGATCGAGAAGCCGAGCAGGACGCCGGCGAAGACGCTGAACAGCGTGCGATAGGTCACGCTGTCGGCGAGCATCGGCCCGCGGTGCTCGCTGTAGCGGAGGTACGCCCGCACGATGCGCAGTGAGAGCGCCCACGCGATGATCCGCGCGAGGAGTGTCTTCTTCTCGGTGGTCTCGGTCATGTCTTCGCTCCTCGCCGTCGTGCCCGAGCGGGATGCCGCACGCCCAGGCGGCCGCCACGTTACCGATGAGCGGGCTGGGGCTTCATCCCCTTGCGCGCACGCCCGGGGCGTGTAACCGATCCCTGGTGAGGGACCTCGTTCAGATGGGGAAGGCAAGCAGCCGCGAGGCGATCTCCGCTCCGAAGAGAATCCCGATCCAGGCGCCGAGGAGCATCCACGGCCCGAAGGGCAGCGCGGTCTTCGCCGAGGCGCGGCCGAACACGATCGCGCCGACGCCGTAGAGACCGCCGAGGACGAAGCCCGCGATCGCGCCGACGGTGAGCGCCTCCCAGCCGGCCCAGCCGAGGGCCAGCCCGAGCACGCCGGCGAGTTTGACGTCTCCCCCACCCATGCCGCCCGGTCCGAGTGCGCGCAGGAGGAGATAGAAGGCGAACAGGAGGATGCCGGACACCGCGGCGCGCAGCAGCCCGCCCCACGGCGCGCCGAGGAGGCACGCCACCAGGAAGCAGGCGCCGAGCACGAGGTAGCCGGGAAGAACCCAGGCGTTCGGCAGCCGGTGCGTGCGGACGTCGACGGTGGCGAGCACGACAGACGTCAGCGCGAGCCAGAGGTACCCGAGCACCACCGCGATGACAGCGCCGGTCGGCAGGCCCTCGAGCAGGTTCACCGCCGACTACCCGTCGAGGACATCGAGATGCACCGGCACCGCATCGCCCTCCGAGATGGCCTCCGCCTCGCGGACGGCGCGCTTGATCGGGAGGACATACGTCCCGCGCTCGGCATCGGGGAAGATCGAGGTCCGCCAAGAGGAGCCGCCGATGGACGCCTGCACCGGGACGGAGCCGAAGCCGCGTCCGAGCCGCGGCACCTCTCGGACGTCGAGGCTGAGGGGTTCGGGGAGCGCGACGAAATACCAGGCATCGGTTCGGGCCTGCCAGCGGAACAGCTCGCCCTCGAAGTCGACGATCATCGTGCCCCCTTCCGCGTCCACCGTAGTGGCGGCGTGGTGTCGCCGGCCAGGCGTGTCCCCAGGTCAGCCCGCGGTCACCACTGGGGGTGGATGTCGGCGCGCAGCAGCCGGTCGTACACCTCGTGGACCGCGGCGTCGAAGCCCCTGAGATCGGTGCACTCCAGCAGCGCCGCGGCGGCGGCGTTCGCCCGCGCCTGACGCACGTTGCGGGCGCCCGGGATCACCGAGGTGACGCCGGGGAGCGCTGCGATCCACGCGAGTGAAGCCGCCGGCAGGGAGACCCCCTCCGGGAGTGCGCGGGTGAGCTCGGATGCCGCGTCGAGACCGGTCTCGTAGTCAACGCCCGAGAAGGTCTCGCCGCGGTCGAACGCCTCACCGTGGCGGTTGAACGACCGGTGGTCGTCGGCGGAGAACTCCGTCTCCCGGGTGTACTTGCCGCTCAGCAGACCGGAGGCCAGCGGCACGCGCGCGAACACGGCGACCCCCGCCGCGGCCGCGTCGGGCAGGACCTCGTCGAGCGGCTTGAGGCGGAACGGGTTGAGGATGATCTGCACGTTCGTGACGTTCGGTCGCGCGATGGCGGCGAGCGCCTGCGCGGTGGTCTCGACCGAGACGCCGTAGGCGGCGATCGACCCGGCCGCGACGAGGTCGTCGAGCGCGTCGTACGTGGCATCCGCGTCGATGACCTCCGACGGCGGGCAGTGCAGCTGCACCAGGTCGAGCGTGTCGACGCCCAGGTTGCGGCGGGAGCGGTCGGTCCAGGCGCGGAAGTTCTCGGCGCTGTAGTTCTCGGGCTCCTGCGGCATCCGCCTGCCCATCTTCGTGGCGACGGTGACGCCGTGCCCGGGACGTGCGGCGAGGAAGCGGCCGATGAGCGTCTCACTGCGCCCGTCGCCGTAGACGTCGGCGGTGTCGAACAGGGTAACGCCGGCGTCCAGTGACGCCTCGAGGACGGCGAGCGCATCCTCTTCGGACACGTCGCCCCAGTCGGCACCGAGCTGCCAGGTGCCGAGACCGATCGCGGAGACGACGCGGCCGGTGCGGCCGAGAGTGCGCTGCTGCATCCGTCCAGGCTAGCGAGGTGAGCGGCCCCTGCTCTTCTGGAAGGCGATGACGGCGCCTTGGTTCCCGCGCCGAACACGCCGTCGACGGTCACGCTGTGACCCCGGCCGCGCAGTCCGTGCTGCAGGATGACGACGGCAGCCTCTTCGCACTCCCCTGCTGCAGCGTGGGGGCGGGCTGCCCGGTGAGGTTCTTGCCGTAGGTGCCGATCGCGCTCTTCGCGCCGTCATGCCGCCGGCGCGGCATCCCCCTCATCGACAGGTTTGGCTGCGGCGATGTGCGAGATCGGGCGCCACACCAGCAGCAGCGTGATCGCAGAGCCCACGAAAGCGAACCACCACGGGGCCGTGGGCCCCCAGAACTGCGCGATGACGCCGCCGAGCGCCTGACCGATGACGAGGCCGCCGAAGACGCCGACCATGTTCACCGAGGCGATGCGGCCCTGCAGGTGGCGCGGCACGAGCCGTTGGCGCACCGTCGTGGAGATCGTCCCCCAGACGAACGCGTACGCGCCGAACGCGAACATGATGATGAACGCGACGACGCCCGAGGTCGTGAGGGCGAACGCAAGGTGCATGAGCACTTCGGCGGTGAGCACGACGCGCATGAGGACGGTGAAGGAGAAGTGCCGCTCCAGCCAGCCGAAGCCCGCGACCGAGAGCAGTCCGCCGAGGGCGGATGCCGTGGTCAGGGCGCCGTAGCCGATCGGCCCCATCTGGAGGTAGTCGGTCGCGTACAGGACGAGCACGCCCCATGGCGCGGCCCATGTGACGTTGAACGTCAGGATGATGATGACCAGGGTGCGGACGGGTGGGTTCCGCCACAGCCACCGGACGCCTTCGAGGATGTCCACGTGCACCGGCGTGCGAGGACGCGGCTCGGCGTCGTGTGCGCTCACGGTGGTGCGCGCGATGCGCGAGATGAGGACGACGGCGAGCGCGACGCACACCGCCTGGACGGCGAAGGGCCAGAAAGATCCGAGGGCGAAGAGGAACGCTCCCAGCGGCGGACCGCCGAACTGGTTCGCGACGAGATATCCGGCCTGGAGTCGAGCGTTCCCGATGCCGAGGTCGGCTTTGCGGACCATCATGGGCAGGAGGGTGCTGCTGGTGGTGTCGACGAATACCTCGGCGCAGCCGTAGAGGAACGCGACCGCGAGCACGATCCCGATGTTCGCGACGCCGGTCGTGAGGAAGACGCACAGGGCGACGAGGATCAGCGCCCGGATGCCGTTGGCGCACATGATCAGCACGCGCCGGTCGACCCGGTCGGCGATCGCTCCCGCGTGGAGGCCGAAGAGCAGCCACGGCAGGAACTGCAGCAGTGCGCCGGATGCCACGAGGATCGGCGAGTCGGTCATCGACGCGATCAGCAGCGGCGAGGCGGCGAGCGCGATGCCGTCGCCGATGTTACTCGTCCACGACGATGCCAGCAGCCAGCGGAAGTCGCGTCCGAGACGTCGCGGCGCGATCCACTCTCCGAAATTCACCGAACGAGCTTACGTGGGCGACCCGCGGCGGATGATGCGACATCTCCTCGATGGAGCGGACCGAGCCGATCGCGATGGCCGAGTCATCGAGCGCTTCGAACGTCTCGAAGCCGTCGGCTGTCCGGCTCGCCTCCACGACGATCACGTCGATCGGTTCCGATCATGCTTGGGCCACGATGTCGGGGTTCGACGCGATGAGCTCGGCCTGCTCGGTCCACGACAGGCCCACGATACTGAGCACGACTCGCGCGATGGCCGACGGACCACTCTCCGCGTCCAGGCGAGTCTGGCGCAGAGTGGCGCGGGCTGTCTCTTCGATGAGGATGGCGAGGACTTCGGGCGAAACGTCTCTTCGGAAGGCCCCCGCTGCCGTGCCGGTATCTGTGAGCTCGCGGATTCGTCGTCGAAGGGGCGCGAGCGAACGGACTGTGTCTGCGACATGGGCATCACTGAGGGCGATATTCGCGGCAGCGCGCACTGCTGAAGCTTCGCGCCAAAGGCGCACGGCGAGGCGGGCCAAAGCGACGCGCGGGTCGGTGTCGTCGATGACGTGGGCGATCGCATTGAACCGCTCAGCGCCGAGCGCGATGACCTCTCTCAGCAGGGTGTCCCTGTCGGGGAAGTGGCCGTAGAGAGCCCGTCGCGACAGTCCGGCTGCTTGCGCGATGGTGTCGAGGGAGGCCTGCGGATTCTCCGCGAGCACGGCCTGCGCAGCGTGCAGGAGTGCTTTGTGATTGGTTGTGGCGTCACTTCTGCGCTCGCGCGTAGGAACCGATTCCGGCCAGGCGGGAGACTCTTGCGTGGACATGATCACCTCTCGCGGACGCTCACATGAGCTTGGTTGATTCAAGCGCCTCCGACATGCCCCGGTTGTATGCGATCAAGGGCCGCCGCAGCACCAGGCCGAGCAGCAAGGTCGGGACGATGAAGAGGGCGAGGAGGAGAAGCGAAATCCAGAAGTCCGCCGCGTAGACGCCGGCAATCGCCGATCGCATGGCCTGGATCGCATAGGTGGCTGGCAAGAACGGGCTGATGTTCTGGAACCAATCCGGCAGCAGCTGGAGAGGGTACGCGCCGCCGGATCCGGAGATCTGGATGACGAGGAGGAGCACGCACAGCGCCTTTCCGGCATTGCCGAACATGACGACCGCGGTGTAGACGATGAGGGTGAAGACGAGGGAAGTCAGCCACCCGGCGAGGACCATGAGCAGTGGGTGTGCAGGCTCGATACGGACGAACAGGATGAGCCCGAGGGTGAGGAGCGTGCTCTGGGCGAGGCCGACGAGTCCGAAGATGCCATATCGCCCGAGGTACTTCTGGGTCGTGGTGAGTTCGGGGGCGCCAGGAAGCGTGTTGTGGTTGACGTCGACGCGGATAGTGACTGTCATCAGCAACGCTCCGACCCAGAGCGCGAGGATGGTGTACAGGGGCGCCATGGCAGCGCCGAAGCCGGCGACGGGAAATACCGCCGTGCGGTCGACCCGGACGGGTTCTGCCAGGGAGGCGGCGAGGACGCCGGGATCGCCTCCGATGATGTCGCGGAGTTCGCTGAGATCACCGGTGTCCGCTGCGGTTCCGAGCGCCCGGTCGAGCTCGTCGAACCGGTCGGCCAGTTCACCCAGTGAGGTGGAGATCCCGTTTGCGATGGTCTTTCCCCGGTCGAGGGCGGTCATCACGGAGTCCGATGAACCCGACAGGCTCGAGGTCACGCCGGCAAGGTCGTTGGACACGATGGAGATGTCCGAGTCGAGCCGTGAGAGCGTCGAAGACAGGAGGTCCAGTTGCGGCTTCAGTCCGTCGGTGTATGCGCTCTGTGCGTTCTGTACGGCGGTCTTCGCATCGGCGATCGTGGCGAGGATCTCCTGGTGAGATTCCTGCTCGGAGGCGTTGTCGTCCTGGATGTCCTGCGCAGCTTGGACGAGACTGTCGTGCACAGCCTGCTGCCTGGCGATCGCGTCGTCGAGGGCGGCGATGACGGTATCAAGGGCGCCTTCCGCGGCCTCGGGCAGCGTGGGCCGAACCTCGGTATCAAGGGCATCGCGAATGGTGCGGTATCGGTCGACCTGGTCCTGGACTCGTGCCGCTAGGTCAGCGAGCACCGTCACGCGATCGCCGCTGAGGGAATCCATGTCCACGTAAAGGTCGTCGATGCGATCGCCGACCGCGTTGTAGCTGTCGGTCGTCGCGGACAGGGCGTCGGAGACTCCTTGGGTGGCGGTGCGCAGAGCGGAGGCGAGGGACTCGACCGCGTCGCTTCCGCTGCCGACGGCGTCGGAGGCGTCGCTGAACGCGCTTCCTGCCGTGTCGACGAGTTGGGAGGCGCTGTTCACCACGGGGATGCTGGAGTCAAAGAGGGCGGAGAACATGTCGGCGGTCTGCGCACTCGACCGCAGCTGCGTCGACATGCTGGCCACTCGTGCTTGGAGCCGGGTCAGTGCGGCCTGGGTGTCGTCGTCGGTGAGGTAGTCGGATAGGGAGGAGAGCAGGCTGAGCGCGATCTCGCTGAGGGTCTGGGTGAACGTCTCGGTGATCTGCGCGGACACACCGTCGGCACCCTGTCCGGTGATCTTGGGAGCGAGGGCGTTCTTCTTCTCATTGGTGTATAGCGCGATGTCGGTGTGCTCCGCACCGTCGACGTAGAACGTCATCATGTCGGTACTGAAGGATGGCGGAAGCACGATCGCGGCGTAGTACGCACCCGACTTCGTACCGTCGATCGCATCATCTTCGGTCGTGATGACCCAGTCCAGATCGTCGTTGGCGCGCAGCGCGGACAGGACCTGCTCGCCGACGTTGATCCGGACCGGAATCAGGTCGCTCTCGTAGCCGGTGTCGGTGCTGGCAACGGCGACCTTCAGGTTGCTGGTGTTCGCGAACGGATCCCAGCTGGCGATCACGTTGAACCAGGTGAACAGGGACGGGATCACGACAAGACCGAAGATGACGATGCACGCCATCACGTTCTGTGTCGCGTGACGAACGTCGCGCCCCACCAGTCGCAGGATGACCCTCACGGCTGCTCCCCCTTCTCCGCAGGGCCGTCGTCCTCTAGCTGCGCTCCGCCCTCGTTCCCATCCGATTCCGCGGGCTCATCGTGGCGCGCCGCGTTTGGGGTCGTCGGCTCGGGCACGCCAGCGTCCGCGTGGGCGGAGTCGTCGGCTGGGGGCTCACCCTGGAACCACGTCGCTATGACATCATCCACGTCAGGGGCGTGCCCATCCGTGTCGCCGGTGGCAGCGATGTCGGCGGACGGGCATTCCTGGAGGGGATCACCGGAGCTCAGATCCTCTGCGAGCAGATGTTGCGCGCCGGGAACGGACTCGCGTCCCGTGAGCACCTCTGAGGAGACGACGGTGGCGTGCGCCTGCGCACCACCGGCGAAGACCGCTTGGCGCAGGTCGGCGTCATCGAGCTCGGCGATTTCTCCGGCTCGCGCGAAGCTCCATCTGGCGTACTCGATGGCGACGAGGAACCCGATGACCAGAAGGCACCAGAGGGTTCCTATGCCCAGCAGGAGCGCCTTGACGTCGGCGAACGTGACAGCGGCGGCGGCGAGCAACGCGAGCCCCGTGAACCCGACGACCAGGGTCGCCCGCAGCAGCACAGGATAACGGTGTGTGAACGGGCGGGCCCGGCGGGTGAGCTCGTCCCGGTAGGCGCTGCGGTTCGAGAGTGCGTGGATGATCTCGCTCAGCCGGTAGCCACTGCCGGCGACCTGGACGTTCTCGCCGATCAGCAGGTCGGTTGCGGCGACCTCGCGGTTGAACAGGATGTGGAGGCTGGCGAGTCTGCGCCGCAGGACCAATCCGAGCAGGAACGCGAGGGCGACGAAGACGGCGAGCATCCCGAGGAACCGCCAGTAGTGGCCGCCGTAGAACCCGGCGATCGTCTCCCGCATTGCGTCGATGCCGTAGGAGAACGGAAGCAGGGGATAGATCGCGCGGAAGAAGTCGGGCATCAACTCGATCGGGTACAGCCCTGACGCGCCGGGGATCTGCATGATCACCAGCAGGATGCACAGACCTCTCCCGACATGCCCGAACGCGACGCAGAGCGCGTAGATGATGCTCACGTACGCCAAGGCGATCAGCACAGCGGTCCCCACGAAGGCGACGGCGCTCACGGTCTGGACACCGATGACGAGGTTCCCGATCGAGACCACCAGCGCCTGTCCGACAGCGAGCAGCGCGAACAGGCCGAACCGTCCCAGGTAGGCCTCGCGGACCGTGACGCCCTCAACACCTTCTGTGTCAACCTCGATCTTGAAGATCACCATCAGCACGAACGCACCGATCCACAGCGACAGGTTCGTGAACAGTGCCGCCATCGCGGACCCATAGGAGGACACCGGGAACATCGTCTGCTCCTCGACGACGACGGGCGAGGCGATGAAGCGGGCGATGTCGTCCGCGTCCAGTCCGGTGATCGTGCCGAGCGCACCCCACTCCGCTGCGGCGGCGACCGCTTCGATATCGGTGCGCGCGGCCTGCAGGTTCGACTCGACGCCGGTGATGTCGGCGTCGAAGCTGTCGAGCGCCGTCGAGGTGGATGCCAGCTGCGTATCCGCGCTGCGCAGCAGGCCGCCGACTTGGGTGAGTACTTGCCGCTGTGAGGCGACCGCCGCCGAGAACTCTCCCGCACTGGAGGACAGGCGGGCCATCGCGCTGTTCAGCGCCGGAAGGTTCTCGGTGAGCACTGTCCGCAGATCGGATGCCGCAGTCTGCGTGCCTTGCGCCGCCTCATCGACGGCATCGGCAGCCGCCTGCAGCCCCTGGATGGTGTCGCCGGTGCCGGCGCTCAGTTGCGACAGATCCGCGAGGAGTTGCTGGTCGGCAGCGTTTCGCTCCTGCAGCGCCTCGATCACCCCGGACAGACGCTGCTGCGTCTCAGGATCCAGATCGAAGTTATTCATCAAAGCCTGCACCTGCGCGATCGCGGCCTCGTTCGCCTTGAGGACGGTCTCGACGTTGTCGATCGCCGCGTCCACATGCAGCCCTGCAGCAGTCAGAGCCCCCGTCACCTGGGTGATCGAGGAGTTCGCGGAGGCGGAGGCATCCGCGAGCAGTGTCGTGCCTTTGAGGTACGCGGCCGTTGCGGCATCGGTGAACCCGATCACCTGCTCCTGTGCGTCGGCGATGATCGACTGAGCTTCCGCTGTGGCCTGCTGAACGTCCGCCAGCGTCGTATCGAGATCCGTGAGCGTGTTCTGGGCGGCCGACAGCGTCGCGCGAGAACCGGCGATCCCGTCCTGGAGGTCGGTGATACTGCTCCGTGTCGATGCCAGTGACTGCGAGGTGCTGTCGAAGGTGTTCAGCGCGTCGTCTTTCGCGGTCAGCAACCGTGACTCGACGTCATCTCCGGCATCCCTCACCGCGTCTGTCGCAGCCAGGGCGACCTGTTCGGTGAAGGCGGCCGTGATCTGCTGGTCGAGCTGGGATGCCCCGACATCGGTGATCTTCGGCGCGATCGCGCTGGCCTTCTCGTTGACGTAGTACTGCAGCGCCGGCTGGGTGAACTCGCCGCTGGTGATGCTGAGGAGATCCTCGCTGAAGTCTGCGGGGATGACGATTGCCGCGTACACGTCACCGCGCCGGACGGCCTCGGCGGCCTCCTCCTCGCCCATGAAGACCCAGCCGAGCTGATCGTTCTCCTCGAGCTGCGCACTGACCTGATCACCGACGTTCAGCGCCCCGGTCAGCTCCGACGATGCGCCCTTGTCGAGGTTCGCCACTGCGACGCGAATGCTCTCAGTGTTCGCGTACGGATCCCAGAACGCGTTGATGTTGAACCACGCATACAACGCCGGCGTGATCAACACGCCGATCACGATGATCCACGCCTTCCGGACACGGATCAGTCGGGTGACGTCCCTCCTGAAAACCCGCCAGCTCATCCGCACCACGCAATCATACGCAGTTTGCACAGCTCTGTGCACGTTAACGAGTGGAACGGCTGGCCGACCATACTGGCAAGCCCTCCCTGCCCGCGGTCAAGGCAGCGCCGGAGTCCAGTCGGGTTCGGGTGCGGACGCCGTGTTGGTTGAACCAGAGGAGGTGTACGTGACCCCGTCGAGGAAGAGCTCCACGGTGTAGCTGAGCTCGTCCGTGACACCGATGGAGGCAACCTGCTCTGCCGTGAGCCGGGCGTGGAGGGTGAGGTCGCCGGGTTGGTCGCACGCCCACGCCGGGGTGAAGAGCTCCACCGTCGCTTCCCCGTCGTTCCCCTCGAGGGTGGCGGTGGCCTTCACCGCAGTGAGGGGCGTCTCCACCCCGAGGAGTCCGAGGGTGACCGACCCGTCGCTTCCGTCGGGGTAGGCGGTGATGTCGAGGTAGCTGGCGGCGGGCTCGTCGACATCGGTCTTCGTCGTCCATTCGACGTACGCCTGCGAAGCACCCACAGTCCCGCCGAACGGCAGTCCGGGTCCACTGGCCGCGTTGAGCCACAGCGCGTACGTGCCGGCGGCCGACCGGTTCGAGACCTTCCACCATCCGTTCCCGAGGTCGGTGATTTCTGGCTCACGGCGCTCCGGGCCGCATCCCACGGGATCTCCGCCGCGCTGCTCGGCGAAGAGCATCCAGCCGTCCTGCCGGACGAAGACGTAGAGCTCGTCGCCGCTGATCGTGGGGGTGCCCTCGGGCATGCCCTCGTACCCTGCTTCTTCGGTGAGGGATTCGAGGTGCAGCTCGGTGTCGGCGGTGCGCACGATGAGGTCGTCTGGTTCGGGGGTGCCGGCGGTCTCCGTCGCTGCCGGAGTGGGGACCCCCTCCGGGGCGCGTTCGATGTTCTTCGGCCCCGTGGAGATGCAGCCGGCGAGCGCGACCGCGCTGACGGCGGCCATGACGATGAGGGCAACCTTGCGGATGCTGCGGTGCGTCATCGTCGTCTCCCCCGGTTGTGGCCTCACCGTATCGCGATGTTCCTGTTCGTGGTCGGTTGTGCCACACCGTGACGCTGAAAGCGAGAAGGGCACCGGCGCGAAGCCAGTGCCCGTCTCTTTTCTCGAACGCGGTGCTCACGGCCCTCCGGGCGGGAAAAGCAGAAGGGCCGACCAGTCGGCCGACCCTTCTGCTTTTCCGGTCGGGATGACAGGATTTGAACCTGCGACCCCTTGACCCCCAGTCAAGTGCGCTACCAAGCTGCGCCACATCCCGGACGTCGTCCTCGCGGACAACTCCCCTATCCTACCCGGTCGATCACCCGCTCGCGAACCATACCGGGCCTCGCGCGTGTCCGACACCGGGGCTACCGTCCCCGGTATGACCGAGATCACGATCGAACCGGCCAGCGCCGACCGCTTCGACGATGCCGAGCGCGCGCTCACTGGCGGCGGAGACGGCGCGAGCTGCTGGTGCCAGTGGCGGCACACCGGCGGGATGGGGGAAAGTGGCGCCGCGCCCGATCGTCGCACTCACCCTCTGACGCCGCCGCGCACGGCACGCATCGCACCCCCGTTCTACGATGGTGCCGTCCCGAAGGAGCACCGTGAACACCGCCGCACCGGCATCCCTGCGCACCCGAACCCGCTGGTGGGGATTCGGGGTCTACGCTCTCATCTCCGCCATCCACGTGGCATCCATCGCCCTCGGATGGGACGTGATCGAGTACCCGACCAAGCTGGCGCTCATGCCGACGCTCGCCCTCGCCGCCGTGTGGGCACTCCCGTCCCGCCGTCCTGGCTCCGCCGCGACGGTGGTGTTCTTCGCGCTCGCGTTCTCCTGGCTCGGCGATGGCGCCGCGTTCTTCTTCCCGTTCCTCAGCGACGAGCTGCCCGCGATGCTGCTGTGCTTCGGCCTCGCGCACGTCGCGTACATCTGGCTGTTCTGGCGCCGCGTCGCCACCAGGCCGGTGCCCGCGTGGTGCCTCGTCTATGTCGCCTGGTGGATCGCGATGGTCGCGCTCCTCTGGCCGAGTCTCGGCGCCCTTGCCGTCGCGGTCGCGGTATACGGCGTCGTCCTCGGCGGCACGGCCGCGCTCTCGGCCCGCGGCGGCGCCATGACCGCGATCGGCGGCGCCGTGTTCCTCATCTCCGACACCCTCCTTGCCCTGCGCATCTTCCTGCCGGAGGTCGTCGCCGCCGCGGCGAGCGGTCCCTGGATCATGCTCACGTACACGCTCGGTCAGGGTCTGCTGGTCGCGGGCATCATCCGCCTGTCCACGGAGCGATCATGACGGATGCCGCGCGCGTCGACGCCTGGCTGTGGGCCGTCCGCGTCTACAAGACCCGCTCCGCCGCGACCACGGCCTGCCGTGCCGGGCAAGTCCGCGTCAATGGTGAGAAGGCGAAGGCCGCCCAGCAGGTGCGCATCGGCGACGAGTTGCGGGTGCGGATCGCCGGGTTCGACCGGATTCTCATCGTCCGCCAGATCCTCACCAAGCGCGTCGGCGCGCCCGTCGCCGCCCTCGCGGTGGATGAGCGCACGCCCCCGCGCGAGCCCGTCGCGCAACTGGCCGTCCGCGATCGCGGCGCCGGCCGTCCCACCAAACGCGAACGTCGCGAGATCGACCGCCTGCACGGCCGCTGAGACGAGCGAATGCCGCCGGGCTCAGATCCGGTCGAGCAGCCAGGACACCGGTCGCACCGTCGCCCCCGCTGCGGTCGCCCGGTCAGAGAGTCCGCGGTCACTGGTGACGACGATCACCCGCTCCCCCGCCGCGACCACTCCCTCCGCCCGCGCGACGAGCGCATCGTCCCCCGCGCCCTCGGCACGGACGACGTCCACCCCGGCGAGGTCGGACTCCGCGGCGCGAGCCGCGCCTTCGAGAACGGCCACCACGCGCGGGAACCAGGTCGTCCCCGGCAAATCCAGGTCCGCGGCATCGATACCCAGCCGTGCGCCGTCCAGCCGGGTCAGCAGACGCTCCGCGGCACCGGCCCGATCCCGCCACCATCCGTCGGGCACCGACCCGACGACGTTCGCCGCGTCGACGATCACGGTGACCCGGGTCGCCAGCGCGGCCCGCAGCGCGGGCCAGGACGCGGCGAAACCCGGGTGCAGCTCGAGCCCGTCGACCTCGTCCACCGCCACCCAGGCGAGAGCGGTGCTCTCGGGGTCCGTGATGCTCGGCTCGAACGGCGTCGTCACGCGAGCGATCAGCGTCGTGTACGACCAGACACCCAGGTCGAGCACACTCGTGAACACCGGCGCGAGCACACCGTTCGGGACGCCTGCCTCTTCCTGCGACTCGCGGATCGCGGCATCCGTCGCCGCTTCGCCCTGATGACGGGCGCCGCCGGGGATGCCCCACGTACCGCCGAAGTGGCTCCACGAGACGCGCTGCTGCAGCAGCACGCCGCGGTCCGGGTCATGGGCGAGCAGACCGGCGGCACCGAAGCGCCCCCAGTACCGCTCCCCCGTGTCCGCGACCACCCAGGCGTCACCCGGGTCGCGCGGTCCCTGCGGACGCGGCGGCACACCGGGATCGGGGGGACGGACGCTCACCCGTCCACCCTCTCACGCCCGGGGCGCCGCTCCGCGGCATCCGTCACCGAGCGACACGCACCGCAGACTCAGCGCTGGCGCTTCTCGCGCACCCGCATGTTCGTGACGATCGGGGTGCCCTCGAACCCGAAGATCTCGCGCAGGCGCCGCTGGATGAACCGGCGGTATCCCGGGTCGAGGAACCCGGTCGTGAACAGCACGAATGTCGGCGGCCGGGTGGACGCCTGCGTGCCGAACAGGATGCGGGGCTGCTTGCCGCCGCGCACCGGGTGCGGGTGCTCCGCGACGAGCTCGGCGAGGAAGGCGTTGAACTTGCCCGTGGGGATGCGCTGATCCCACGACTCGAGAGCCGTCTCGAGCGCCGGAACGAGCTTGTCGAGGTGACGACCCGTGCGCGCCGACAGGTTGACGCGCGGCGCCCACGTCACGTGCGCGAGGTCCTGCTCGATCTCCCGCTCGAGGTACCGGCGACGATCCGCGTTGTCCATGTCGAGATCGTTGAGACGATCCCACTTGTTGAACGCGAGCACGAGCGCCCGACCCGACTCGAGGACGAGGTCGATGATGTTGAGGTCCTGCACGCTGATCGACTCGGTCACGTCGAGGACGACGACGGCGACCTCCGCCTTCTCGAGCGCAGCGCTCGTACGCAGCGATGCGTAGAAGTCCGCGCCCTGCGACAGGTGCACGCGACGACGGATGCCGGCGGTGTCGACCAGCCGCCACAGCTTGCCGCCCAGCTCGACGACCTCGTCGACGGGATCACGGGTGGTGCCGGCGAGGTCGTTCACGACGACCCGCTCCTCCCCCGCGGCCTTGTTCAGGAGCGACGACTTGCCGACGTTGGGGCGCCCGAGGATCGCGACGCGGCGCGGACCGCCGAGTTCGTGCTTCGCGACGGCGGACACCTCGGGGAGGACCTTCATGACCTCGTCGAGGAGGTCGGCGACCCCGCGTCCGTGGATCGCGGAGACCGGGTGCGGCTCACCGAGACCGAGGTTCCAGAGCGCTGCGGCTTCGGGCTCCTGGCGGGCGTCGTCGATCTTGTTCGCGATGAGGAAGACCGGCTTGTTCGTCTTCCGGAGCAGCCGGACGACGTGCTCATCGGTCGCGGTCGCGCCGACCATCGCGTCGACGACGAACAGGACGACGTCGCAGAGGTCGATCGCGACCTCTGCCTGCGCGGCGACCGAGCGGTCGATTCCCTTGGCGTCGGGCTCCCAGCCGCCGGTGTCGACGAGGGTGAAGCGGCGGTCCATCCACTCGGCCTTGTAGCTGACGCGGTCACGGGTGACACCGGGGGTGTCCTCGACAACGGCCTCGCGACGACCGAGGATGCGGTTCACGAGCGCGGACTTGCCGACGTTCGGCCGTCCCACGATCGCGACGACCGGCAGTGCCGGCAGCATCTCGACGACTTCACCGCCGGCGGTGAAGCCGGCGAGCAGGTCGTCGTCCTCCTCGTCGAGCTCGTAATCCGCGAGCGAGGCGCGCAGTGCTGCCGCGCGCTGCTCGGCGAGCTCCTCATCGAGGTTGGCGAGCTTCTCCTCGATCTGGTCGGGTCCGCCTTCGTATTCATCTTCGGCGCTCATCGCGAGCCTCCCGTTCCTGACCGGATGACGTCCAGGACGGCATCGACGGTCTGTGCGAAGTCCAGGTCGGTCGAGTCGACGACCGTCACGCCGGGAGCGGCGGTGAGGAAGTCGACGACCTGGGAGTCGGATGCATCGCGCTGGTGCAGCGCAGCGGCCACGGCCGCGGCATCCTGTGTGGTCAGTTCTGCACTGCGTCGTGCGGCGCGCACCTCGGGTGCGGCGGTCAGCAGGATGCGCACGGGCGCATCGGGGGCCACGACCGTGGTGATGTCGCGGCCTTCGACGATGACGCCGGGGCGGCCCGAATCGGTCACCAGGCGACGGAACATCGTGTTCACGTGCTCGCGGATCACCGGCACGCGGGCGACGCCGCTGACAGCGGAGCTCACACGAGGCTCACGGATCGCGTCGGTGACGAACGTCTCGCCCACGCGCACCCAGTACTCGTCGGGGTCGAGCGAGATCGCGTAGTCGAAGTCGCCGGAGGCGTCGACGACGGCGGCCTGGTCGGACGTGTCCGCCTGGTGCTCGAGGACGTGCCACGCGAGCGCCCGGTAGGCAGCGCCGGTGTCGAGGTAGCCGAAGCCGAGCCGGCGGGCCGCCTCCTTCGAGACACTGGACTTGCCGCTGCCGGCAGGCCCGTCGATGGCGATGGTGACGGGGTCAGTCATTGAGACTCGCAATCTTCCAGCCACGGGCGGTGAGACCCTCGGTGGCGACGGTGACGGCTGAGGGGACGACGGCGATCTCGCCGAGACCGAACTGGGCGCCCGGCGAGTGCTCCATGCGGAAGTCCTCGACGTTGACCTGCAGCTCCCCCAGATCGCCGAACAGGCGGCCGAGCTGACCGGGGGTGTCGTCGACCATCACCACGACCGTCTCGAAACGGCGGTTCTGGCCGTGCTTGCCGGGGAGGCGCTCGACACCCTCGTTGCCGCGGCGGATGGTGTCGGCGATGGCGCGGCGTGATCCGGGGCTGTCCGGTGCGCGGAGCGCGGCCGACACGGAGGTCAGATCGTCGGCGAGCGCCTCGAGCACATCGACGACCGGCTCGGCATTGGCGCCGAGGATCTGCACCCACAGTTCGGGGGCGGATGCCGCGATGCGCGTCGTGTCACGGACTCCCTGACCGGCCAGACGCAGTGCCCCGTCCTGCGCGCCGACGAATCGGCCTGCAAGGAGGGATGCGACCAGCTGCGGGACGTGGGAGATGAGGGCGACCGACCGGTCGTGCTCCTCCGGCGTCATCTCGATCGGCGTCGCGCCGAGGTCGAGTGCGAGGCCTTCGACGATCGCGAGATCGGATGCCGAGGTCTCCTCGTCGCGGCAGACGACCCACGGCCGTCCGATGAAGATGTCGGCGCGCGCCGAGATCGCTCCGCCGCGCTCCCGGCCTGCCATGGGGTGCGAGCCGATGTAGCGGGTGAGGTCGGCGCCCCGGCGTCGGAGCTCTTGGAGGGGATCGAGCTTGACGCTCGCGACGTCGGTCACGACCGCGTCGGGATGGTCGGCGAGTTCGCGCTCGATGACGTCGGCGGTGACGTCGGGCGGCACCGCCACGACGACGAGGCGTGGCTTGTCGCCGGAGTCGGCGGCCCGTCCGGCGCCGTAGTCGATCGCGAGACGCAGCTGCGACGGAGAGGCATCAGCGAGGACGACGTCGACGCCGAGGGCGGTGAGCGCGTGCCCGATGCTCGACCCGAGCAGTCCCGCACCGACGATGCGGACGGTGCCGCTCGTGCGGACGGCGCGCGGGCGCGCGTCGGTGGCGTCGGTCACAGCTGCTCCTGAGTCGGGTCCCCGGGCGGGGTGTCCGCCTGGCGCGCGAGGGTCAGCAGGGCGCCGCGTTCCACTGTAGTCAATTCGCGTGCCTTGCCCGCTGGGAGCGTGCCCAGGTGGAGCGGCCCGAACTGCCGTCGGACCAGGTCGATCACGGGGTGACCGACGGCCGACATCATGCGTCGGACGATGCGGTTGCGCCCGGAGTGCAGGGTCAGTTCGACGAGGCTCGTCCCCCCGCTCGTGTCGAGGAGACGGGCCTTGTCGGCGACGATCGGGCCGTCCTCGAGGTCGACCCCCTTCGTCAGGGTGGCGATGGTCTGCGGGGTGACCTTGCCCTCGACCTTCGCGATGTACACCTTCGTCACGCCGAACGACGGGTGCGCGAGCACGTGCGCCAGATCGCCGTCGTTGGTGAGGATCAGCAGGCCGCTGGTCTCGGCATCCAGCCGACCGACGTTGTACAGCCGCTCCGGCCAATCCTTCGTGAAGCGGCGCAGATCGGGCCGCCCCTTCTCGTCCTTCATCGAGGACACGACGCCGGTGGGCTTGTTCAGCACGACATACCGCTTGCTGGTGTCGAGCTGGATCGCCGTGCCGTCGACGTCGACGAGGTCCACCTCGGGGTCGATGCGGGTGCCGAGCTCGGTCGTGACGACACCGTTCACCCGGACGCGGCCCTGCACGATGTAGTCCTCGCACACCCGCCGCGAGGCCACTCCGGCATTCGCGAGCACCTTCTGCAGGCGCACTCCTTCGACATCGCTCATCGGAGCATCTCCCCTTCGAATCCTGCGGAACCGTCGTCGAGCAGCGGCGAGATCGGCGGCAACTCGTCGAGGGAGTTGATGCCGAGGTGCCCGAGCAGCGCGTCGGTCGTGCGGTAGTTGATGGCCCCCGTCTCGGGGTCGGTGAACGCCTCGGTGATGAGCCCGCGAGCGAGCAGGGTGCGCACCACCGAGTCGACGTTGACGGCGCGGATGGAGGCGACCTGGCTGCGCGAGACAGGCTGCTTGTACGCGATCACCGCGAGGGTCTCCAGCGCTGCCTGCGACAGTCGCGTGGGCGCCTGCCCGTTGACGAACTCGGCGACGAGGTCGTCGTGCTCCTCGCGCACGTAGAAGCGCCACCCTCCGCCGACCTCTCGCAGCTCGAACCCGCGTCGGGGTCCGTTCGCGAGCCCGTCATAGTCGGCCGCGAGTCCCTCGATGGCCTGTCGCACGGCGGGCACCGGCGCACCTACGGCGGCGGCGAGCGCGACGAGACTCTGCGGCTCGTCGACGATCAGGAGGATCGCCTCCAGCCGACGCGCGATGTCAGCCGGCTCCTGCGAGCGCTGTGGCGCATCGACCTCGGTCATCTCATCGGTCATAGTCGGCTCCCAACGTGGCGAGATTCTCTTCGGACCACCGTTCGGCGGTCCACCGGAGGGTCAGTTCCCCGAGCGGCTCGAGCTGCTCGAACGTCAGCGCGGCGTGACGGTAGAGCTCGAGGACGGCGAGGAAGCGGGCGACGACGATCCCCGGCTGGGCGACGCCGGCGATGAGCTCCCGGAAGTTCAGCTGACCGGCATCCCGCAGCAGTGTCACGACGACCGCCGCCTGTTCGCGGATCGAGACCAGCGGAGCGTGCAGGTGGTCGAGCCCGACGTGCGGGATCTCCTTCGGAGCGAAGGCGAGCATCGCGATCGCGCGGAAGTCCTCCGCAGACAGCGTCCAGACCAGCTCCGGGACGGCCCGGCGGTGCTTCTCATCGAGCCGGACGGCGCGCACATGGCGACGGCCCTCCCGCTCCAGGCAGCGGGAGAACCACGCCGACACCTCTTTGAAGGCGCGGTACTGCAGCAAGCGCGCGAACAGCAGATCGCGCGCCTCCAGCAGGGCGACGGACTCGGCGTCGACCAGCTCGCCCTGAGGCAGGAGACCGGCGACCTTCATGTCGAGCAGCGTCGCCGCGACGACGAGGAACTCCGAGGCCTGTTCCAGGTCGGCGTCGTCCGACAGTCCCCGCAGGTAGGACAGGAACTCGTCGGTCACCTTGCTGAGCGAGACCTCGGTGATGTCCATCTCGTGCTTCGAGATGAGGGTCAGAAGCAGGTCGAAGGGGCCGTCGAAGTTGCTCAACGACACGCGGAAGCCGTCGTCCGCGCCATCCGTCATCAGATCTGCGGATGCCGGTGCGTCACCGTTCCCGTCCGCGTGGTCATCCGCGGGCGCGCGGGTCTCCGCGGCCTCAGGCTCGAGCTGTCGCGGGGCGTCTTCAGGCGACAGCGCCACGGGACACCAGCTCCCGGGCGAGCCGCAGATACGCCTGTGCGGCCGAGTGCTCCGGCGCGAACTTGGTGATCGGCACCCCCGCCACCGAGGCGTCGGGGAACTTCACGGTGCGCCCGATGACGGTCTCGAGGACGTCGTCGCCGAAGGCGTCGACGACACGCTCGAGCACCTCACGCGAATGCAGGGTGCGGGGGTCGTACATCGTCGCGAGCACACCGTCGAGGGTGATCGACGGGTTGAGCCGGTCGCGCACCTTGTCGATCGTCTCGATCAGCAGAGCGACACCGCGCAGGGCGAAGAACTCGCACTCGAGCGGGATCAGCACGCCGTGGCTGGCGGTCAGCGCGTTGACGGTCAGGAGGCCGAGCGACGGCTGGCAGTCGACCAGGATGACGTCATAGTCGCCCGCGACCTTCCGCAGCACGCGGGCGAGTATCGTCTCGCGGGCGACCTCGTTGACGAGGTGCACCTCCGCAGCCGACAGGTCGATGTTGGCGGGGATGACGTCGAGGTTCTCGATGGCCGTCGAGACGATGACCTCGTTCGGGTCGCGCTTGGGGTCGAGGAGCAGGTCGTAGATCGTCGGCACGTCGTGCGTGTGGATGCCGAGTCCCGCCGACAGCGCACCCTGCGGATCGAAGTCGACGGCCAGCACGCGGCGTCCGTACGACGCCAGCGCGGCCGCGAGGTTGATGGTGGTCGTCGTCTTGCCGACGCCGCCCTTCTGGTTGCACAGCGAGATGATCCGCGCCGGGCCGTGCCCGTCGAGCTTCGATGGCGTCGGGAACCCCCGATAGGGGCGGCCGGTTTCGCCGAGGATGACGTCATCCTTCTTCTTGGCCCGGGCCTTTTTTTCCGTCACCGATTCCTCCGACTTCCGCGTGCTCGCTCGATTGTAGCTATGCGGCGCGCCGCCGACCGCGAGCGGACCCGGCGATCCCCACCACCGGCACCCCGTGCGCGCCGCCGAGCCGCGTCGACACTCTGTTTTATGCTCGTTGTACGGAGGTGCCCATGGCCGATGAGCCGCGGAATCCGGCCGCTGCCCACGAGACGATCGGGCAGCTCATCGACGAGCTGCAGGCGTTGCGGGCGAGTGCCGGTGATGTGTCGTACGGCGAGATCGCGGCGCGCATCGTCCGTCGGCGTACCCACAACGGCGTCCCCGCTGGGCGGACGCAGATCGCCCGCTCCACCGTCTATGACGCGTTCCGAGCCGACCGGCGCCGACTCAACCCGAGCCTCATCGGCGAGATCGTGATGGCGCTGGGATGCAGCGAGGCCGAAGCCGCACAGTGGCGCGAGCGCTGCATCGTCGCACGCCCCGCCGCGCGGAACCCCGTCGAAGAGGGTGTCGCTCCGATCCCCGCGGCCGAGCAGCTCTCCGTCCCCGAATTGACGCGGACGACGATCTGGTCGCGCCTGCCTCCGCCCCGTCCCGACTGGTTCGTGAGCGCCGCCCTCATCGCCGCGAGCGTCGGCCTGAACCTTTTCGGAACGGTCCTCGTCCTCAAGTACAACCTCCCGGTCTTCCTCGACATGATTGGGACCGCCGTCGTCGCCTTCTGCGTCGGCCCGCTCGCGGCCGTGGTCGTCGCGATCGCGACCTCCGCTCTCGCGTCGCTCGCGACCTACCCCGCCGGCTTCGTGTGGGTGCTGGTCAGCATCACGGGGGCGCTCGTGTGGGGCTTCGGCATCCATCGGTGGAACATGGCTCGCGGCCCGGGGCGCTTCTTCGCCCTCACCCTGCTCAGCGCGGTCGCCTGCACCATCGTCGCCGTCCCCGTCGGCATCACGGTGTTCGACGGACGCACCGAGCACATCCTCTCGTCGGAGTGGTTCGCCGACCTGCAGAGTGCCGGAACAGACATGTGGTTCTCCGGCTTCGTCTCCAACATCGGCGCGTCGCTTCCGGACAAGCTGATCTCCAGCTACCTCGCCCTGTGGGTGGCGGTGACCATGGCCAACAGTCTGAGCAAGCGCATGCCGGCCGTCAGCGCGGGCCGGACCGAATCGTTCGGCTGAGCGCGCTCAACGCGCCCGAGGGTGGGAGCTGAGATAGACGTCGCGCAGCGCGTCGACGGTGACGTGCGTGTAGATCTGCGTCGTGGCGACCGACGCGTGACCGAGCAGCTCCTGGACGACTCGGACATCCGCTCCGCCCTGGAGCAGGTGTGTCGCGAACGAATGCCGCAGGGTGTGCGGCGAGACGTGGGCGGTGAGGTCGGCGCGCTCCGCGGCCTGCTGGATGATCAGCCACGCACTCTGGCGTGAGAGCGGAGCGCCACGTGCGCCGAGGAACGCCTTCGCGCTCGCGCGCCCTCGGCGCGACAGCTCGGGACGCGCTCGGGTGAGGTACGCGTCCACGGCGGCCCGTGCATATGAGCCGACCGGCACGATCCGCTCCTTGTCGCCCTTGCCCCTCACCCGCAGCACATCTCCGTGGTGGAGGTCGTCGACGTCGAGCGCCAGCACCTCCGAGATCCGCGTTCCCGTCGCGTAGAGGAGTTCGAGGAGCGCCCTGTCGCGCATGCCGACGAGCTCACCCGGCGCGGCATCCGCGGGGGCCGGCCCCGCCGCGTCGAGGAGCCGTGAGACATCATCGATACTCAGCGCCTTGGGCAGGCGCATCGGAGTCTTCGGCGGCCGGAGCCGCCCCGTGGGGTCGTCAGCGGAGAGCCCCTCCCGGGTGAGGTAGCGGTGCAGGCTCCGGACCGAGGACTGCAGCCGGGCGAGCGACGTCGCCGCCGGCGCCGGATTCGACGACGCGCGCGCCGCGGCGAAGTCCGCGACCAGGCTCGAGGTGATCTGGGTCACGTCGTCCGCGCCCTGCTCGGCGAGCCACTTCCGATAGAGCGTGAGGTCGCGACGGTACGCCGCGACGGTGTGCTCGGAGAGCCCGCGCTCGATCGTGATGTGGCGCAGGAAGGCATCGATCGCCCGATCCACCCTCACCGCGGAACCACACTCACGGGGACGTCACTCGCTCAGTGATCCCACCGGCCGCGAGCGGCCCGGCCAGGCCGCGTCCGCATCGCCGAGTGTCGCCCAGTCCCGCTGACGACCGGCTGACGCGGCGAGCACTGCGATCACGAGCGACGGGTTCTGCAGGCGCCTGGCGAGCACGGCATCCACCACCTCATCGAGGGGCACCCAGCGCACCTCGATGTCGGCCTCCTCCTCCGTGCGATCGAACACCTCCGCGGTCGCCGCGAGGTCACGCGCGAGGTAGACGCGGATGGCCTCGTCGCTGCCGCCAGGACTCGTGAAGAAGTCCGACAGCACGTGCCACCGCTGCGCGGTGAGGTCGGCCTCCTCCGCCAGCTCACGTCGCGCCGCCTCGAGCGGATCCTCGCCCGGAACGTCGAGGAGGCCGGCCGGGATCTCCCAGTCGCGGAAGCCCACGGGGTGCCGGTACTGGCGGATGAGGAGGACCCGCTCCTCGTCATCCATCGCCAACACGGCGACGGCGCCGGTGTGGTCCACGTAATCGCGGACGATCGTGTGCTCACCGTAGACGAACTCGTCGCGGCGCAGGTTCCACACCCGCCCCTCGAAGACCGTCTCGGAACGGACGATCTCGACGGGCTGGCGCTCATCCTGCAGCGGCGCTGCCGCGCCCGTCACGGGTTCAGTCCTCGTTCTCGACATCGAACAGCTCGCTCGCCCGGTGCCGGTCGAGCGCCGCAGCGATCAGACCACGGAACAGCGGGTTCGCCTCGGTCGGCCGCGAGCGGAGCTCGGGGTGCGCCTGCGTCGCGATGTAATACGGGTGCACCTCGCGGGGCAGCTCGACGTACTCGACGAGATCGAGCTCGGGGTTCAGGCCCGAGAACACCAGGCCCGCCTCCGCGATCTGCGCGCGGTACGCGTTGTTGACCTCGTAGCGGTGACGGTGACGCTCGGTGGCGCGGTCCGACCCGTATACCTCCGCGGCGACCGAGCCTTCGGCCAGAGCCGCCTCGTACAGGCCCAGGCGCATCGTCCCGCCCAGGTCGCCGCTTTCGAGAATGTCGACCTGCTCGGCCATCGTCGCGATGACCGGGTGCGGGGTCTCCGGGTCGAACTCGCTCGAGGACGCCCCCTCGATCCCGGCGACGTGGCGCGCGTATTCGATGACCATGCACTGCAGGCCGAGGCAGATGCCGAGCGTGGGCAGACCCTGCTCGCGGGCGAACTTCAGAGCGCCGAGCTTTCCTTCGATGCCGCGGATGCCGAAGCCGCCGGGCACCACGATGCCGTCGACGCCGGCGAGGGCCTTCGCGGCACCCTCCGGGGTCTCGCACAGGTCGGAGGGGATCCAGGTGACCTGGACCTTCGTCTCCTGGGCGAAGCCGCCCGCCTTGAGCGCCTCGGTCACCGACAGGTACGCGTCGGGCAGGTCGATGTACTTGCCCACGAGACCGATCGTGACCTCGTGCTTCGGGTTGTGGACGGCGTTGAGGACCTTGTTCCAGCGGGTCCAGTCGACGTCCTTGGCCTTGTCGAGGCCGAGGGCGCGGACGATGTACTCGTCGAGCCCCTGCTCGTTGAGCATCGTGGGGATGTCGTAGATCGAGGGCACGTCGACGGCGTTGACGACGGCGTCCTCGTCGACGTCGCACATGAGCGCGATCTTGCGCTTGTTCGACTCGGTGACGGGGCGGTCGCTGCGGAGGACGAGTGCGTCGGGCTGGATGCCGATGGAGCGCAGCGCCGCAACGGAGTGCTGGGTCGGTTTGGTCTTCTGTTCGCCGGACGCACCCATGAACGGGACGAGCGACACGTGGACGAAGAAGACGTTGGTGCGACCGAGCTCGTGGCGGATCTGACGCGCGGACTCGATGAAGGGCTGCGACTCGATGTCACCGACGGTGCCACCGACCTCCGTGATGATCACGTCGGGGCGGGGCTCTTCGGTCGCCTGCAGCCGCATGCGGCGCTTGATCTCGTCGGTGATGTGCGGGATGACCTGGACGGTGTCGCCGAGGTACTCGCCGCGACGCTCCTTGGCGATGACCTGCGAGTAGATCTGGCCGGTGGTCACGTTGGCGGCCTGGCTGAGCTCCACGTCGAGGAAGCGCTCGTAGTGGCCGATGTCGAGGTCGGTCTCGGCGCCGTCATCGGTGACGAAGACCTCACCGTGCTGGAACGGGTTCATCGTCCCGGGGTCGACGTTCAGATACGGGTCGAGCTTCTGCATCACGACGCGCAGACCACGCGCGGTCAGAAGGTTGCCGAGGCTTGCCGCCGTCAGGCCCTTCCCGAGGGAGGAGACGACACCTCCGGTCACGAAGATGTGCTTGGTGGTGTCGTTTTTGCGTCCCGCGCCCGAAGTTTCCGTCACGGGCTTTCACCCTATCAGCGTTGTCCGTGAACCTGCCCCGAACGTCGCCCGGGTGTCGGGAAGATCGGATGCCGTCAGCGCGTCGCGCCGAGGGCGAGCAGCTCCCGGGCGTGGTCGAGCGCGGCATCCGAGTCGGCCATGCCGGAGAGCAGTCGGGCCATCTCGGCGGCACGGTCGTCCCCGGTGAGACGGCGCACACTCGACGCCGTCACCGAGCCGTCGTGGGACTTCACGACGCTGAGGTGGTTCCCGGCGAAGGCAGCCACCTGGGCGAGGTGCGTGACTGCGATGACCTGGCTCGACTCCGCGAGCATCGCGAGCCGGCGGCCGACTTCGATCGCGGCGGCGCCGCCGATACCGGCATCCACTTCGTCGAAGACGAACGTCGGAACGGGATCGGTCCCGGCGATGACGACCTCGATCGCCAGCATGACCCGGCTGAGCTCACCGCCCGAGGCGCCCTTTGCGACCGGGCGGGGCTCGGCGCCCGGGTGCGGGGCGAGCAGGATCGTGACGTCATCGCGGCCCGTCGTCGTCTCGGCGCCGTGCTCGACGGCGACGCTGAGCGTCGCGTCCGGGAGGGCGAGGTGACGGAGCTCCTCGGTGACCGCAGCGCCCAGCCGCGCCGCCGCGTCACGTCGTGCCGCGGTGAGGACGGCTGCCGCTGCATCGAGGTCACCGCGCAGCGCGTCGCGCGCCGCGGTGAGCCGGTCGATGCGGTCGGAGTCATCGTCGAGCTCGACGAGGCGCGCGGATCCGGTCGCCAGCGTGGCGATGGCCTGCTCGAGCGACCCGTGCGTCCGGACGAGATCTGCGAGGACGGCGCGGCGCTCTTCGACGAGGGCGAGCTCGTGCGGGCCTGTCTCGTCGAGATCGGCGAGGTACCCGCTGAGCTCGGCGGCCACGTCGGCGACCCGGTAGCCGACCTCCTCGAGGACCGCGGCGTGCGCGCGGAGCGCCTCGTCGGCCACCGCAGCACGTTCGAGCTCGCGTCGTGCCGCGGCCAGGAGCGTCTGCACGTCGGGCTGGCCGTCTTCGTCGACGAGCGCGGTGTGCGCCGTCGCCGCTGCGCGGCGGAGTTCCTCCACGTTCGCGAGGCGTTCGGCGCGCTGGGCGAGTTCGACGTCCTCTCCCGGGGTCGGGTCCACGGCCTCGATCGTGGCGATCGCGGCCCGCAGCTCGTCCGCCTCGCGCGCACGGGCGTCCTGCTCGGTTGTGAGGGTAGCGAGCTCCGCCTCGGTCGCGCGCCACTGCTCGAAAGCCGCGCGGTACTGCGCCAGCGCATCGGCGACCGCCGCTCCCCCGAATCGGTCCAGCGCATCGCGCTGCGCTGCCGCTGACTTCAGTCGCAGCTGATCGGATTGTCCGTGCACGACGACGAGGCTGTCGGCGAGGTCGGCGAGCACGCCCGCGGGCGCGGTGCGGCCTCCGACCGTCGCCCGGCTCCGGCCCTCCCCCGAGATGGTGCGACCGAGATAGAGCTCAGCGCGTCCCTCACCCAGCGGCTCGATGTCGCCGCCGGCCTCTCGCACGCGTTCGACGACGGGCCCTGTCTCCGGGACGATCCATACGCCGTCGACGGACGCCTGGTCGGCTCCCGCGCGCACGGCGCCGGAGTCGGCGCGCTGACCGAGGAGCAGCCCGAGACCGGTCACGACCATGGTCTTCCCCGCGCCGGTCTCCCCCGTTATGGCCGTGAATCCGGGACCGATGGGAAGGCTCGCCGCCTCGATGACGCCGAGGTTGCGGAGCCGGATCTCCTCGATCACGAGGTGGCCTTCTCGTCGCCGCGCCATCCCGAGACGGGCAGCTGGAACTTCCGGACCAGGCGATCGGTGAACACCGACGGGTGCAGGCGCGCGAGGCGGACCGGTCGGGAAGAGCGCCGAACGACGACGGACGCGCCGGGCGGAAGGTCGTGCGATCGCCGGCCGTCGCACCAGAGCACGCCGATGCCCTGGTTGCGGTGGAGGACGTCGATCATGACCGAGGTCTCGGGGCCGAGGACGAGGGGACGGGCGAAGAGCGCGTGCGCCGACAGCGGCACGAGGCACAGCGCCTCGACCGAGGGCCAGACCACCGGGCCCCCGGCGGAGAAGTTGTACGCGGTCGACCCGGTCGGTGTGGCGACGACGACCCCGTCGCACCCGAAGCTCGACAGCGGGCGACCGTCGATCTCGATCATGACTTCGAGCATGCGCTCGCGGGAGGCCTTCTCGACGGTCGCCTCGTTGAGCGCCCAGGTCTCGTAGACGGTCTCGCCCGAACCGTCGCGCACCTGCACGGCGAGGGCCATCCGCTCGTGGATCTCGTAATCGCGTGCGACGACGCGTCCGATCGCCTCGTCGATGTCGTCGGCCTCGAGCTCGGCGAGGAAGCCGACGTGACCCATGTTGATGCCGAGCACGGGAGCCGACGCGTCACGGACGAGTTCCGCCGCCCGCAGGATGGTGCCGTCGCCGCCGAGGACGATCGCGAGTTCGACATCGGTGACGTCGACGTCGCGGCCGAGCAGCGCGATCTGTTCGTCGCCGACGGCCGAGATGAGGTCGGGGTCGTCACCGGGGAGGACGGCTTGCGCCCCGGCGGAGCGGACGGCCGCGACGACGCGCCGTGCGGCGGCGACGGTGTCCTGACGGTGCGCGTGGGCGACCACCAGGATGTTGCGCGTCACGTCGGTCATGCGGCTCCCGCCAATCGGTTCACGGTGTCCAACCATTGTGTCGGATTGCTCTTGTCGGTCATCCCGGGCACGAGATGGACGACGTACTCGTGATTCCCGTGCGTACCGGCGATGGGCGACGCGATCACGCCGTGCGTCCCCAGCCCGGCATCCCAGGCCGACCAGAGCACGCCCGCAACCGCGTCAGCACGGCGGCCCGCATCGGTGACGAGTCCTTCGCGGACGCCCGTCCGCCCCACTTCGAACTGCGGCTTCACGAGCAAGATCAGATCCGCGTCCGGCGCGCACACCGCGGCGGCAGCAGGCAGGACATGGCTCAAGGAGATGAACGACAGGTCCCCCGTCACGACGGCGGGCGCCGCTGCGATGCCGCTGGCTTCGCGCAGCGATTCGGCGGTCATGTGCCGAACATTGAAGCCCTCCACCGAGATCACGTGGTCGTCGGCTGCGATCTCCGGGCTGAGTTGCCCGTGGCCGACGTCCACCGCGATGACGGTCTCCGCGCCGCGTTCCCGCAGCACCTGCGTGAATCCTCCGGTGGAGGCGCCCATGTCCAGCGCGAGCGTGCCCGCAACGTCGACGCCGAAAGCGTCGAGCCCTGCGATCAGCTTGTGCGCGGCGCGACTCACATAGTGATCGGATGCCGCGACCGTGATCTCCGCGGCATCGTCCACCTTCGCCGACGGTTTCACCACGGGACGCCCCGCGACGCTGACCAGCCCCGCCTCGATGAGCTGAGCCGCGTGGGTGCGCGAACGCGCCAGTCCTCTCGCGGCGACGGCGGCGTCGAGACGCGAACTCATGCGAGACGGTCGCGGGGGCCGGAGTCGAGCCGGCGCGCGAGGTCGTCGTGGAGGCGCGTGTAGGCGGCGGCGCGTTCGCTCAGCGGCTGGTCCTCGATGACGTCGAGCGTCGAGACGAGGTCCTCCCGGCGGGCGTCGGGGTCAGCGGCATCCATCGACATGTCTCCACGATACTTGCCGTGGCACCGCGATCCGCGGAGGTCAGCGGCGGTGGAACGGATCCGCGTACAGGCGCTCGGGCACGCGGAACCCGTAAATCGCACGACCCGTCGCCCAGATCGCGGCAGCGCCGGCACGCACCAGATCGATCGGACGGTCACCCTCCGAGACGATGTGCACGTCGGGCCCCTCGATGCGCACCGCGGCCTTGCCGACCGTCGTCACCTCACCCTGGGTGACGGTGTCGGGGTACGGCTCGTGCAGCTCCCGCAAGTCGCCGACGATGTACGTGGGTCGCGCGTTGAAGGGTGCCGCCAGAACGTGCTTCGGCCGGTCGATGCCCGTCAGGACGAGAACGGACTCGATGCCGGCGGCCTGAGCGCCGGCGATGTCGGTGTCGAGGCGGTCTCCGATGAAGAGTGGATGCCGCGCCCCGAACCGCGCGACGGCCTCATCGAAGATGGGTCGCTCGGGCTTGCCCGCGACCGTCGCGAGGCGCCCGACGGCGGTGTGCACGGCAGACACCAAGGTGCCGTTGCCCGGCGCGATGCCGCGTGCCTGAGGGATCGTCCAGTCGGTGTTGGTGGCGATCCACGGGATGCCGCCGTCCTCCTCGGGGGTCGCCAGGGCGTACGACGCTTCAGCCAGCTGTGCCCATCCGACCTCGGGGGCGAACCCCTGCACGAGGGCCGCAGGGCTGTCGTCTGCGCTGCGGGTGACGACGTATCCGGCCTTCTGCAGCTCGTACTCGAGCCCGTCGCCACCGACCACGAGGATCGTGGCCCCCGCGGGGACGCGGTCTGCCAGCAGCCGGAGCGCGGCCTGTGGGCTCGTCACGACTTCTTCGGGCCGGGTGGGGAGCCCGAGCTGACTGAGGTGAGCGGCGACGACGCTGTCACGACGCGACGCGTTGTTGGTGATGTAGGCCAGTCGGCGACCCCGTGCGGCAGCCGTCAGCGCCTCGACGGCGTGTGGGATGGCTCCGGGACCGGCATACACGACCCCGTCCAGGTCGGCGAGGACGAGGTCGACGTCAGTGAGCGGCGTCTTCCGCGCGCGGGAGAACAGACCCATCAGGCGCGGTCGGTGTCGTCGCCCGTCGTGGGCAGCTCGGCGTCGGCAGAGGTTTCGTCGACGGAGGTCTCCGCGTCGTCGTCGGCCGATTCGTCAGCGGACGCGTCGGCGATGTCGTCCTCGGCGTCTTCCTCGACGGCCAGGTCTTCGATGATCTCGATCTCGTCGATCTCGTCGATCTCCATGGTCTCGCTGTCGGCGTCCTGCTCGGCGATAGCGGCGGCCGCGACGTCGGCGCGACGCGCCCACTCGGCTGCTTCCTCGTCACGCCCGAGTTCTTCGAGCACGGCTGCGCGAGCGGCGAAGAGCGCGGGGCTCCATGAGAACGCGCGGTCGGGGTCGAGTTCGGGGATCTCTAGCTCGAGGAGGGCTCGCTCGGTTTCGCCGAGGTCCAGTCGTGCCCCGGACATCGCGATGGCGAGCCCCACCCGCACCTCGACCGGCAGGGATGCGCGGTCCACAGCGCGCCCGACCTCGAGCGCGCGGTCGGGACGTCCGACGCCACGCTCGCTGTCGACCATGAGGGCGATCTGATCGTCGTTTCCGGAGATGCGCCGGTAGGTGCGCAGCTCGCGCAGGGCGAGAGCAAAGTCACCCAGCGCGTACGCCGTGATCGCGACGGTCTCACGGACGACGGCGATGCGCCCGGCGGACCGGGACGCAGCCAGCGCGTGCTCGTGTGCGAGCTGGGGGTCTTCATCGATGAGCCGCGCCGCCATCGCGAGGTGGCGGGCCACCTGCTCGGCGTTGTCCTTGCTCAGCGTCTTCAGCTCGTTGCGAGCGGGGCCGTTCAGGTCGCGCGCGGTGATCTCATCGGGCACCACGGGGCCCTCAGGAGCCTGCCGGCGCTCGGAATCCTGCGGCGGACGCGAGGGGCGGCGCTCCGAGCCGCGAGCGCGGTCTCCGAAGGGGCGCCCGCCGTCACGCTTCGCGTACGGGCGGTCACCATCACGCTTCGCGTACGGGCGGTCACCATCACGCTTCGCGTACGGGCGGTCACCATCACGCTTCGCGTACGGGCGGTCACCATCACGCTTCGCGTAC
>NZ_JBHWTD010000124.1:0-3043 GCF_043427715.1 Microbacterium sp.
AAAGTGACGGACGGTCCCTCGCCCGAGCCGACCGACGGACCCACCCCGTCGCCGCAACCGACCCTCCCGGGGACCGGCGACGGAGATGAGGGCGAGAGCTGGGCGCAGGTAGAGATCAGCGCCAGCACGGTCCTCCAGGGCGGCGACGTGCAGGTCACGCTGTCGGGCCTCACGCCCGGTCAGCGGGTCACGGCCACGCTGTACAGCGACCCGATCGTGATCGAGGGCATCCCCGCGGCAGACGCCGACGGCGTGATCTCGTTCACCGTGTCGATCCCCGACGACCTCGAGCCCGGCCAGCACACGCTGGTCGTCGAGACCGCCGGCCAGGAGGACATCCGCATCCCGATCACGGTCGAGTACAACGCGCAGCTCGCGAACACGGGCGGCGAGTCCGCCCCGCTGGTCACGCTGCTCGCCGGCGCCGGCGCGCTGATCATCCTCGGCGCGGTGCTCCTGCGCCGCCGCCGCCAGGAGGTCTGATCCGCGGCATCCGCTGAACAGAGGCGGCCCCTCACCTTCGGGTGGGGGGCCGCTTCCGTCGTCACGACGTCGTCAGATGCAGGATGCCGCTAACCGTCCCACCGGCGCAGGAGCGCCGCCAGAGCCTGGCGTCGGCCGCTGCGGCGACGGGGGCCGTCAGTGCGAGCGCACTCAGGAGCAGAATGCCCGAGGTCGCGGCAGACCCATCCGCATGAGGGCTTCCGCGCTGGTCAGCCCGCGGCTTCCTCAGGACGCTCGAGCGCTTCGACCTCCGCCGCATCGGGGACGTACCCCTCGATGTGCCGCTCGTCCGGGCCGTTGTAAGCCGACAGCGGGCGGATCAGCGCGTTCGCGGCCTGCTGCTCCATGATGTGCGCCGTCCACCCGGTCACGCGCGCGGCGATGAACAGCGGCGTGAAGGTGAGGGTGTCGAAGCCCATGAGGCTGTACGCCGGACCGGACGGGTAGTCGAGGTTCGGGTAGATGCCCTTTCGCGACACGAACTCCGACTCGAGCGCGTCGTACAGCGCCGCGACGTCGGGGCGGTCGTAGTGCTCGACGAGCGTGTCGAGCGCCGCCTTCATCGTGGGGACACGCGAGTCGCCGCGCTTGTAGACGCGGTGCCCGAAGCCCATGATCTTGCGCTTGGCGGCGAGCGCCTCATCGAGCCACGGCACGACGTTCTCGGCCGATCCGATCTCGGTGAAGATGTGCAGCACCGCCTCGTTGGCGCCGCCGTGCAGCGGGCCCTTGAGGGCGCCGATCGCCCCGACGATCGCCGAGTACATGTCGCTCAGGGTCGAGGTGATGACCCGCGCCGTGAAGGTCGAGGCGTTGAAGGAGTGCTCCGCGTACAGGATCATCGAGCGGTTGAAGGCGTCGACGACGGCGGCATCCGCCTCTTCACCGAATGTCATCCACAGGAAGTTCGCCGCGTAGTCGAGGTCCTCGCGGGGCTCGACGAGCTCTTGACCGCGCCGACGACGCTGGCCGTACGCAACGATCGCGGGGAGGATCGCGAACAGCCGGATGCTGCGGTCCAGGTTCTCCGCGGGCGTTCCGGCCGCGTCGAGGACGTTGTCGATTCCGGCTGTCTCGGCCGCGCCGAGCAGGCTGACGACGGTGCGGACCTCGTCCATCGGGTGGGCGGCGACCGGCATCGCGTCGATGAGCTCCTTCACGGATGCCGGGAGGGCACGGTTCGCCCGCTCGACGGCGCGGAGCTCGGCGAGCTGCTCGTCGGTCGGGAGCTCGCCATGCCACAGCAGGTACGAGACCGCCTCGAACGACTGCGTCGCCGCGAGCTCCTGCACGGGGTAGCCCCGGTACAGCAGGGAGTTCGTCTCCGGGTTGACCTTGCTGACGGCGGTGACGTCGGCGACGACGCCGGCGAGCCCCTTTTTGATGTCCTGCTCTGCCATGCTCACTCCTTCGTGATCTCGAAGTTGAAGACGTTCGTGTCGAAGTGGTTGTACGCCTCGTAGTCGATGAGGTCGTACAGGTCCGCGCGGTGCTGCATCTCGTCGAGCTTCGAGGTCAGGTTCCCCTCGTCGATCAGGGTATCCAGCGCGCGACCGGTCGCCCCCATCGCGATGCGCAGCATCGAGACCGGCCAGATGACGATGTTGACGCCGACATCACGCAGCTGGTCGACGCTGAACAGGTCGCTCTTGCCGAACTCGGTCATGTTGGCGAGGATCGGCACGTCGACGGCCGCGCGCATGGCGGCGAACTCCTCGAGCGTGCGCATCGCCTCCGGGAAGATGGCGTCGGCGCCCGCGTCCACGAGCTTGCGGGCCCGGTCGGTCGCGGCGTCCAGCCCGTCCACGGCGCGGATGTCGGTGCGCGCCATGATGAGGAAGTTGTCGTCGCGACGCGCGTCGACGGCGGCACGGATGCGCTTGAGCGCGGTGTCCTCGTCCACGACGGCCTTGCCGTCCAGGTGCCCGCACCGCTTCGGGTTGATCTGGTCCTCGATGTGCGTGCCGGCCAGGCCCGCGTCTTCGAGCGTCTGGATCGTGCGCGCGACGTTCATCGGCTCGCCGAAACCGGTGTCGGCGTCGATGATGGCGGGAAGCTCCGTCATGCGGGCGATCTGCTGCCCGCGACCGGCGACCTCGGTGAGCGTCGTCAGGCCGATGTCGGGCAGTCCCAGGTCGGCCGAAAGGACGGCGCCCGAGATGTACACGCCCTCGAAACCCTTGCGCTCGATGAGCCGGGCTGACAGCGGATTGAAGGCGCCGGGGAACCGCAGCAGCTCCCCCGAGGCGAGCCGCTCCCGGAACAGGCGGCGCTTTTCGTGCGCCGGCGTCTGCGCGTACAGCATCAGCAGGCACTCCTCTCGGCGCGGGGGTGTTCGGTAGTCCGTCCCGACGCGTCGCCGCCCCGGGTGGGTGCCGCGGAATCGCGCGGTTCGTGCCCGGCGTCGGACCGCACGCGCGAGCGGAGGGACTGGATGCCGAACGCGCGGCCGACGATGCTCTCCATCAGAACAGTCCCGTCGGCGCGGGCGCGGTCTCGAGGACGCCGGACGCCGCGACGATGTCGAGCTGCCGCAGGA
>NZ_JBHWTD010000125.1:0-4209 GCF_043427715.1 Microbacterium sp.
TCTCTTGCATCCGTGGGGACCCCCGCCCGCGGCGCTCGCGATCCCGCTCGCGCCCGGACCGCGCGCGGACTGGTTCTCGCCGCAGGCGTACGCGCAGCTCTTCGACGCGGTCTGGTCGGTGTCGGCGGACGCCGACCGGGTCGGCATCCGCCTCGACGGGCCACCGCTCGTGCGCACGCATCCCGGTGAGCTGCCGAGCGAGGGCATGGTCCCCGGCGCCGTGCAGGTGCCGCCGAACGGGCTGCCGGTCGTCCTCGGCCCCGACGGCCCGGTCACCGGAGGCTACCCCGTGATCGCCGTCGTCACCGACGCCGGCCGCGACCTGCTCGCGCAGGCCCGGCCCGGTTCCCGCGTGCGGTTCCGGCCCGCCCGCTGAGAGCCGCCCCCAGCCCGATGTCACCCCGGACGCGTAGGGTCGTGGCCATGTCTCTCACCCTCATCTCACGCTCGGTCGCCCCGCTCACGCTCGTCGCGCTCCTGGCGATGACCGGGTGCACGGGCGACTCCGCTCCGGCTCCGGAGGATGTCGCGTCCGCTCCGTCGGTCTCGCCGGCCACGGGGGAGACGGTCACCGGCGAGGCCTACACCTTCCAGGCGCCCGAGGGCTGGGGCTACCCGGACGAAGCCCCCGAGGGCTACGACGAGAGCATGTTCGTGGCCGACCTCACCGATCTCGACGACGGCTTCACCGACAACCTGAACGTCATCAGCTCTCCGGCGGGCGAGATCACCCCCGAGCAGGTCGAGACCGCCGGCATCGCCGAACTCGAGGCCGCGGGGGCGACCGATGTCACGGCGCTCGATCGCGTCACCGCCGCGGGGGGCGAATCCGCCCACCTCACGGCCGGATTCACGGCCGAGGACATCTCGTACACGATCGATCAGTACTACCTCACCGACGCCGGCCAGACCCACATCGCGACGTTCTCGTTCAGTCCCGACGTCTCGCAGGCGGAGCGCGATGAGCTCGCGGCATCCGTCCTCGCCACCTGGACCTGGAACTGAACCTCATCCCGCGCCGGATGAGAGAGATCTCATCGACCGATCGGGCTTTTCCCCTTGCAGCGGCGGCCGCTCGGCCTAGGCTCGAAGGCGACACTCCGCACCTCATTCCGGTGGTGTCGATTCGGGTTCGGCGCCTGCGCATTCGGGAGCGCGTGGCGCCGGCTCCACCGGCTCGGGCCCTCCACCCCGAGCCGGTGGAGCAGTCCCGAGACCGTCGGCCGGAGGCCTCGAGTGGATGCCGCTTCCCCGCCCCTCCGGCGGGATCCGGGAGCGGCGCGCGGTTATACCGCAGCATCCCGAACTCGTCAACGATCCGGGTGGACACGGCGCGTCGGCTGTTCTATAGTGGGTAGTTGCGCTCCCCTCTACTTGCCCTCATATGGTGGTCGGCTTGTGCCTGCGCCCCCGACGTTCCGCGTCGGCGCGCGCCGCAGGCGTCGGATTGGGGAGTACTCCACCTGACGACAAGGAAAACCAGCCCTCCCCGGGCTCACGGAGGTAATTCCCTTGGCTGCTGCGCGCAACGCAACTCCCACCACCACCCCCAAGAACGGCCGCGGAGCATCCCGCCTCTCGTTCGCCAAGATCTCCGACACGCTGACGGTCCCTGACCTTCTTGCGCTGCAGACCGAGTCGTTCGACTGGCTCGTCGGCAACGAGGCGTGGAAGGCGCGCGTCGCCGAGGCTCAGGCCGCCGGTCGCACCGACGTCCCCGAGATCAGCGGCCTCGAGGAGATCTTCGAGGAGATCTCGCCGATCGAGGACCTGGGCGAGACCATGCAGCTCTCGTTCACGAACCCGTACCTCGAGCCGGAGAAGTACTCGATCGAGGAGTGCAAGGAGCGCGGCAAGACCTACGCCGCCCCGCTGTACGTCGAGGCCGAGTTCATGAACCACCTCACCGGTGAGATCAAGACGCAGACCGTCTTCATGGGCGACTTCCCGCTGCAGACCGCGCGCGGCACGTTCATCATCAACGGCACCGAGCGCGTCGTCGTCTCGCAGCTCGTCCGTTCGCCCGGTGTCTACTTCGACAAGACGCCCGACAAGACCAGCGACAAGGACATCGTCTCGGCTCGCGTCATCCCCAGCCGTGGCGCCTGGCTCGAGTTCGAGATCGACAAGCGCGACCAGGTCGGCGTCCGCATCGACCGCAAGCGCAAGCAGTCGGTCACCGTCTTCCTCAAGGCCCTCGGCCTGACCACGGAGGACATCCGTGAGGAGTTCGCCGGCTTCAGCTCGATCGAGGAGACCCTCGAGAAGGACACGATCCTCACCAAGGAGGACGCGCTCCGCGACATCTACCGCAAGCTCCGTCCGGGCGAGCAGGTCGCCGCCGAGGCTGCCCGCGCGCTGCTGGACAACTTCTACTTCAACGCGAAGCGCTACGACCTGGCCAAGGTGGGTCGCTACAAGATCAACCAGAAGCTCGGCATCGACAAGCCGCTGAGCGACTCGGTGCTGACCGTCGAGGACATCGTCGCGACGATCAAGTACCTCGTGCGCCTCCACCGCGGTGACGTCAGCTACGACGGCGTCCGCGGCGGCAAGCCCGCCGAGATCCGCCTGGACGTCGATGACATCGACAACTTCGGCAACCGTCGCATCCGCGCCGTCGGCGAGCTCATCCAGAACCAGGTCCGCACCGGTCTGTCGCGCATGGAGCGCGTCGTCCGCGAGCGCATGACCACGCAGGACATCGAGGCGATCACGCCGCAGACCCTGATCAACGTCCGTCCCGTCGTGGCGGCGATCAAGGAGTTCTTCGGCACCTCGCAGCTGTCGCAGTTCATGGACCAGAACAACCCTCTCGCGGGTCTGACCCACAAGCGTCGCCTCTCGGCGCTCGGCCCCGGCGGCCTCTCGCGTGAGCGTGCCGGCGTCGAGGTCCGCGACGTCCACCCGTCGCACTACGGCCGCATGTGCCCGATCGAGACGCCGGAAGGCCCGAACATCGGTCTGATCGGTTCGCTTGCCTCGTTCGCGCGCATCAACGCGTTCGGCTTCATCGAGACGCCGTACCGCAAGGTCGTCGGCGGCAAGGTCACCGAGCAGATCGACTACCTCACGGCGGCCGAGGAGAGCGACTACATCGTCGCCCAGGCCGGTGCCGAGCTGAAGAAGGACGGCACGTTCGTCAACGAGCGCATCCTCGCCCGTCGCGGGCAGGGTGGCGAGGTCGACCTCTTCCCCGCCGACGAGATCGGCTACATGGACGTCTCGCCGCGCCAGATGGTGTCGGTCGCGACCTCGCTCATCCCCTTCCTCGAGCACGACGACGCGAACCGCGCCCTCATGGGTGCGAACATGCAGCGTCAGGCCGTCCCGCTGCTGCGCAGCGAGTCGCCGATCGTCGGAACGGGTATGGAGGGCTACGCCGCCATCGATGCGGGTGACGTGATCACCGCCGAGAAGGCCGGTGTCGTCTCCGAGGTCTCCGCCGATGTCGTCACGGTTCAGCTCGACGAGGGTGGCACGCAGGACTACTTCCTCCGCAAGTTCGATCGCTCCAACCAGGGCACGTCGTACAACCAGCGCGTGGTCGTCTCCGCCGGCGAGCGCGTCGAAGCCGGCGAGGTCATCGCCGACGGTCCCGCCACCGAGGACGGCGAGCTCGCCCTCGGCAAGAACCTCCTCGTCGCCTTCATGACGTGGGAGGGTCACAACTTCGAGGACGCGATCATCCTCAGCCAGGAGCTCGTCAAGAACGACACCCTCTCCTCGATCCACATCGAGGAGTACGAGGTCGACGCGCGCGACACCAAGCTCGGCAAGGAGGAGATCACCCGTGACCTCCCCAACGTCAGCCCCGACCTGCTGAAGGACCTCGACGAGCGCGGCATCATCCGCATCGGCGCCGAGGTCCGCCCCGGCGACATCCTCGTCGGCTAGGTCACGCCCAAGGGTGTGACCGAGCTGAGCGCCTTGGAGCGCCTGCTCCAAGAACAAGCGCCGTTGGAGCGCGCTGTCGAGCTGGCCAACGAAAAGCTGGAAAAGGCCCAAGTCGTGATGCAGACGCACAAACGCGAAGCGGACGAAGCGCATACTGCGATTTTGCGCCTCACAGCCTCGCGCGAGGAGCTCGATACGACGCTGGCGTCGTTGACAGAACAGGAAAAGCAGCTTGAAGCGCATGACGCAGAACGACACGCCGCCATCGAGGACATGCGTACAAAAATAGCCGAAATGGAGCGGATCAACACG
>NZ_JBHWTD010000126.1:0-7326 GCF_043427715.1 Microbacterium sp.
AACTCGGCCGCAGCGGCCTCGGCCGCCTCGGCCGCAGACAGCGCGGGCGGCGGCGGCGGAGACACTCCGATCGGCACGTCGGGGTCCGGCTGCGACCGGGGCTGCGGGGCTGTCACCCGTCCAACCTAGCAAGCGGGTCCCCCGCCGCCCCGGGTCGCGTCGGGATCCTTCGCAGACCGGGGCAATTGTCACGAATGCGCAACGGACGCGCCGCGCTCGGCGGCTTTCCAGGTGCCCTCGCTAGCATGAGTGGCTGGCACGAAGAGGTGTCCATCTTATGAACGGACAGTGACCCCATCGTCAGGAGAGAAACCGTGACCACCCAGATCGTCATCCTCGCCGCCGGCATGGGCTCGCGCCTCGGACGCAGCCTCCCCAAGCCCCTCACGGCCCTGAACGACGGTCGCACCATCATGGGTCAGCAGCACGACAACATCCGTGCCGCGTTCGGCTCCGCCGCGAAGATCACCACCGTCGTCGGCTACCGCGCCGAGACCGTCGTCGACGCCTTCCCTGACGCGACGTACGTCTACAACGACCGCTACGACCAGACGAACACGTCGAAGAGCCTCCTCCGTGCGCTGAAGGCGACCGGCAAGGGCGGCGTCCTGTGGATGAACGGCGACGTCGTCTTCGACCCGCGCGTGCTGGGTCGCGCCCTTGCGCTCATCGAGGCCGACCAGTCCTTCGTGACGGTGAACACGTCGAAGGTGAGCGACGAAGAGGTGAAGTACACCGTGGATGCCACGGGTCACATCGCCGAACTCTCCAAGACCGTCGTCGGCGGTCTGGGTGAAGCCGTCGGCATCAACTACGTCTCGCGCGCCGACAAGCCGGCTCTCATCGCCCAGCTCGGCCGTGTCGACGATCAGGACTACTTCGAGCGCGGCATCGAGCTGGCGATCGCGGAGAACGGCGTTCGCGTGCAGCCGCTCGACATCTCCGACCTGTACGCCGTCGAGGTCGACTTCGCCGAAGACCTCGAGCGCGCGAACCTCTACGTCTGATCGCACGCCTACGTCTGATCAGGGCAACGGTCAAGGGACCGGCGCGCAGCGCCGTCCCGATCTATCCTCGAGCACGATGAGCGACGTCCACCGTATCCACTCCCTCCCCGCCGACGCCCCGTGGGACAGCGGGTTGCCGCCGGAGGGCTCCCCGGAGCACCCGTGGATGATCCGTATGCTCGACCGCGTGCTCGCGGTGCAGCGGCCGGCCGTGCTCGCCCACCTGCGGGCCATCCACCGTCGTCACCCGGATGCGTCCACCGCTGACCTCGCGCGCATCCTCGAGCGGCGGTACCTCGCCGCGGTGACCACCGGAGGAGCCGCCGTCGGGGCGACCGCCGTTGTCCCCGGCGTCGGGACCGGCATGACCCTCGCCCTCAGCGGTGCCGAAACCGTCGGCTTCCTCGAGGCGACCGCGCTGTACGCGCAGTCCCTGGCTGAACTCCACGGCATCCGGATGGAGAATCCCGACCGCGCCCGCGCGCTCGTCCTCACCCTGATGGTGGGCAAGGAGGGCGTCGACCTGGTGTCCCAGTTCGCGCGTCAGGTGAACGGCTCCGGGCCGACGCGTGACAAGTATTGGGGCGATCTCGTCACCACGTCTCTTCCCCATGCCGCGGTCGGCCCCCTCGTCGACCGGTTGAAGACCGCATTCCTGCACCGTTTCGCCGCGAAGGGTGGCGCATCACTGCTCGGGAAGGCGCTGCCGTTCGGCGTCGGAGCGGTCGTCGGCGGCACCGGCAACCATCTGCTGGGGCGGAAGGTCGTCGTTGGCGCGCGTCGCGCGTTCGGTCCGCCGCCACTCGTCCTCCCCGAGGATCTGCGCGCCCAGCCCGGCCCGCGCCGCTCACTCCCCCGCCTCAAGGGACGGAAAGACACGCGCGGAGATCAGTCGGGCGAGCCCGCCTGACGCAACCCCCGCGGGCGGCTTCTAGGCTGGGACGGTGACCCCCGTCCTCATCGCGCTCCTGCTGGTCAACGCCGCCTTCAACACGCTGGTGTGGCCCAGCTTCTACCGGCGGGTGTCCCGTGACCCGCGCGCACGCGATGACAGCGGCGCGCCGACGAGGTTCCTGATCGTCCACGCCGTGCTCATCGGGACGGCACTGCTGATCGCGGCGGTATCGGCCGTCGTCGCGATCATCGCCCTCACCGACGGGGCGTGAGCCTCACTCGTCGTCGAGCTCAGCCTCATCGACGTCGTCGGCACTCTCCTCGGTGACCGCGTGCCACCGATCCCACTCCTCCATCAACTGTGCGATCGCGGCGTGGAAGCGCGCGGACGCGACACCGGGCCGGGTGTCGCCGAAGTAGTGCCGGACCCAGTGCTCCAGCCGCTCCACGGACGCCGGGTCGGTGCGGACCCGCTCGACCGCGTCGAGCAGCTGCGCGGGGGTGCCGGCGTCGAGCCATTCGGCGTCACTCAGGTAACCGCCGGTGTCGACGGTCGCTGACGGTTCGACGGGTCGGGTGACCAGGAGGGGAAGGCCCGCCGCGAGGCGGTCGTAGACCATCGCCGAGATGTCCACGACGGCGACCTCCGCCGCGGCCAGCTGCCAGCCGAGCTCGGGACCGTCGTCGAAGACGTGCTGGGCGTCACGGTCGGCGGCGTTCGCCGCGGCGATCGCGGCGAGGATGCGTCGGTGCGCGGCAGCGTACTCCGGGTCGACGACTCCCGAGCGCGGGTGCGGACGGTAGATCAGGCGGTGCGACGGCGACGCGAGGATCGCGGACACCAGGTCCTCGCCGTGGCTGCGGATCGAGCCGTACAGCGCGGACGGGCGATCACCCTCCCACGTGGGGGCGTAGAGGACGACGGTCCGCTCGTCCGGGGTGAACGGCACCGCGCCGGAGAAGTGGTCAGCCTGCGGCCGACCGATGGCGATGGTGCGGGCGTCGAGGTCGTACTGCCACAGCACCCTCGAGAGTCGGGCACGCGCGGCATCCCCCGCGATGAGCGCATAGTCGTAGGCCTTGAACTGGTTCGTGGTCATGTACATCTTGTCGGACTCGCCGTGGTTGATGAAGACATGCCAGCGGTGCCCGTACCGGAACATCTGGAAGTTGCGGGTGTTCTGGTTGACGTAGAGGACGACGCGGATGTCCTGCGAGGCGATGTACGACTCGAGGTCGCGCACCATCGGGACGAAGGCCACCGGCAGTCCGGCGTCTTCGATCAGTGCGCGGGCGCCGGTGGGGTTCCGGCTGAGGACGACCACCGGCCAGGTCTCGGCGAGCTTCTGCAGCGGCTTGTACCACTGCCGGACCTGGTAGATGTTGAGGTCGCCGTCGGCGAAGTAGACCGCGACGCGGAAATGGTGGTCCGGATGCCGCGGGGTCGACGCGAGGCGCCTGCGCACATCGTGTACGGCGACACGGTTCTTCGCCGCCTTCTCGACCAGCGCGAGCACCTTCTTCACGTCCGCGATGGCACTCATCCCGCCAGTTTACGGCCCGCCCTCCTGAGCGCCCGCCTCGCGCCACCCCCGCGCGACGCCGTCGGCGCCGTGTTCCCCCATGACATGATCGACGGGTGCACGACGAGAACCCGGCGCCGCAGGACGCCCCTGCTGCGCCGCCGGGCGTCACCTTCGTCATGCCCGTCCTCAACGAGCGTGACTACCTCGAGACAGCGGTCACCACCGTGCTCGCCCAGGAGCTCGACGAACCCCTCGAGCTGATCCTCGCCCTCGGACCCTCGCGGGACGGCACGACGGAGCTCGCCGAACGCCTCGCCCAGGGCGACGACCGGGTGCGCGTCGTGATGAATCCGCAGGCCGACATCCCGGTGGGTTTGAACCTCGCCATCCGCGCCGCGCGCTACGCGACGATCGTCCGGGTCGACGCGCATTCCGAGCTCGACGCCGCGTACACGCGCGACGCGCTCGCGACCCTCGCCCGGGTCGGGGCGGCAAACGTCGGCGGAGTGATGCGCGCCGACGGCCGCACGCCCTTTCAGCGCGCCGTCGCGCGCGCATACAACTCGCCCATCGGGCTCGGTGGCGGCGCGTACCACGGCGGCGCCACGGAAGGGGAGGCGGAGTCCGCCTACCTCGGGGTCATGCGCCGGGCCGTGCTCGAAGAGGTCGGGATGTTCGACGAGAGCATCCGCCGCGGCGAGGACTGGGAGCTGAATCTCCGGATCCGCGCCGCGGGGTACCGCGTGTGGTTCGACCCTTCCCTGGCCGTCACCTACTGGCCGCGGGAGAGCTGGCCGGCGCTCGCTCGGCAGTTCTTCGCGACCGGCACGTGGCGCGGTGAACTGGTCCGGCGGTTCGGTCGTCAGAACTCACTGCGCTTCTTCGCGCCGCCCGCGCTCGTGGCGGCGACCGTCGTGGCCCTCGTCACGGGCGTCGTGCAGGCCGCAGGTGTGCTGCCGGCGTGGCTCGCCCCGTGGGCGCCCGTGCTGTACGCGCCGCTCGGCCTCTACGCCCTGGTGGTGCTGGCGGTCGCGGTGATCTCCCCCGGTGGCATCCGCGAGAAGGCATGGCTGGCGGCTGTGATCCCCACGATGCACCTCTCGTGGGGAACCGGGTTCATCGGCGGCCTGCTGCGGGGCGCGAGCGACACGGTCGACACGTCGCGTCTGGACCGCAACACGCCGTTGCCCTGACGAGATCTGACGAGACAGGGGCGACGCGTGGTCAGCCGAGGAAGCCCTGGTCGCGGAGGCGGGCGACGACCCGCTCGGCCGACCGGCCGTCCTCACGCGCGGTGAAGCGGGAGCGCCAGGACTCGTACCGGGCGGCGAACCGGTCGGGGGCGTCCACATCTCGAAGGCTCTCGGTGAGCGCTGCCTGCGTGTCCACGACGGGCCCCGGCGCCCGCTCGGCGAGGTCGAAGTAGAACCCGCGCAGTCGACCCCGGTAGTGCTCCAGGTCAGGCACGAAGAAGTACATCGGCTTGCCGGTCGCGCTGAAGTCGAACATGACCGAGGAGTAGTCGGTGATGAGGCCGTCTGCGGCCAGCAGCAGTTCGGAGACGTCCGGGTAGGAGGTGACGTCGATCACCCGCGCTCCGGACGTGTCGCTGCCCGGGATGAGTGTGCGCGAGTGACCGCGGACGAGCAGGACGGCATCCGCGTCCCGGGCGAGCTTCTCGAGGTCGAGGAAATCGACCATCTGCTCGCGGTCGTCCCGCCACGTCGGTGCGTAGAGGAGCGCCCGCTCCCCCGGGGCGATGCCGAGCACGTCGCGGATCGCCGCGGCATCCCCCGTTCGGAGGACATCGTTGCGGGGGTAGCCCTCGATCCAGACCGGCTTCCGGAAGAACGCGTAGGCCTTGGTGAGGATGCCGGCGGCGTAGGGGTTCTGAGCGAGCAGCACGTCCCAGCGGCGACTCTCCTTGATGACCGCGACAGCTCGGCGCGGATCGAAACCCGGGCGGTGCAGTGCCAGCCGCTTCAGCGGCGTTCCATGCCACGTCTGCAGCACGCGCTGGCCGGGACGGCGGACGAACCGTCGCCGCAACCAGTCGTTGACGACCAGCAAACGCGACTCCGCGCGAGCCTGCCACCAGGCGGCGCTTCCCTCGACGATCGGGACGGCCCCGTCGGGGACGGCCACCGAGCGGTCGACGACGCTCCAGTACCGCACGGTGCTCGGAGAGACCCGTGCGATCTCGGCGTCGAGGGCGCGCGGGTTGCACCCCGCGGTCCGGCCGTAGAAGCTCTCGAAGAACACCGCATCGCGAACGGCGACCTGCTCGGTCGCGTACCGCCGCTCCAGCTCCGCCTGGCCCTCCCCCGACGCTTCTTCCGGGGTCAGCGGAGCGGATGCCACGATCCGCCCGTCGACGACGGCGACGTTCAGCTCTCCCGTCCGCTCGACCGGGACGTCGGCGATCTCGGCGGGCGCGCCGTCGAGCAGCACGGTGTACTCGCCGGACGGGATCGGAAGTCGCGGACCCGCCCACAGTGACGCGGTGAGCGGCAGGGTTGCGCGCCAGCCGCGGCGCGCGGCGTGCACCTCGCCGGGCAGCTCCACGCGGCGCCCGCGCAGGGTCACGGCAGCCGGTGCGGGCCCGTCTCCGTCGAGGTGCAGCGCGGGCGCTTCTCCGGCGCTCAGTTCGGCGCGGATCATGGCTTCCCCCCGTTGGCGGCGACGATCGCACCATACACGCGCTCGGCGCTCCGTCCATCGCGGAAGGCGTGGACGCGCGCACTCAGAGCCCGGGCGCGATCCCGGCGACGCTCGGCCTCTGCGGCATCCGTGAGCACGGTGACGATCTGCGCGCACACGTCCTCCCACTGGGTCGCCACGTCCGTTGCGACGTCGCGGTACGCGCCGTAGAACCCGCGCGTGCGGGAGTAGTCCGCCTCGTCGGGGGCGAAGAACACGACCGGCACCGGGATGAGAGCGGTGTCGAAGACGAGGGACGAGTAGTCCGTGACGAGGAGGTCGATCCCGGGCAGGATGGGGGTCGCTTCGGCGAGCAGATCGGCCCCGAGCGATCGGACTCGGTCGGTGCCGCCGGGCGGGGTGTAGTCGCCCGCTCCGAGCGGGTGGGACCGGATCAGCAGGACCGCGTCGGCGCGCTCGAGAGCCGCGAGGATGCCCGCCCATTCGCCCGCCGTGGGGACGCCTGAGTCGGCTTCGCCGTCGCGCCACGTGGGCGCATAGAGCACCACCGGGCGCTCGCCGAGGTCGCCGACGACGTCCTCGATGAGGGCTCGTGCGCGCTCGCGGCGGGCGGCGGGCTCACCGACGAGGAGGACGTCCGTGCGCGGCTCCCCGGTGACCGGGACCCGGGAGTCCGCCAGCCCGAAGGCCGACTCGAGACGTCCGCGGACGAGGTGCGACGCCGCCGGGAGGAGGCGGATGCGACTCTGGGTGCGACGGTAGGCGAACGTGAGGAACCGTCCGAGGCCGGGAATCCCGCGCGGCGCCCGCGCGGTGACCGGTGAGTCCAGGCCGATGCGCTTGAGCGGGATGCCGTGCCACAGCTGCACGAGGAAGGCCCCGGCCGTAGCGTAGCGGTTCACATCGCCGGCGCCGTGGGTGACGACGACGACCCGCGCCCGGGCGGTCTCCCAGAAGCCGCGGAGCGTCGCCTTGGGGACGGGGCGGATGCCCAGCGCGGCGGCGTCGGCTGCTTCTCGATCGGATGCCACGAGCCATACGGTCCGGTGACCGGCGGCATCCGCGTGACGCCAGAGCGCGAGCGCCCCTTCGCCGACGCCGATCGCGCAGCCGAAGACCCAGCGGCGAGGCGAGCGCGGGATGAGACGTGTCGCGAGAGAGCCCAGCAGGTGCAGCGGGAGCCGGACCAACTGGGCGGCATTGCCCGACCCGAACGAGAACGACCCCACCCCGCAGGT
>NZ_JBHWTD010000127.1:0-10884 GCF_043427715.1 Microbacterium sp.
CATCCTCGCCAAGAGCAGGCTCACCCTCGTCGCCGACACCGGCACGGAGGAGGTGAACACCGACAGCACCCTCGAGCTCACCGCCTGAACCATCAACAGATCGAAGGAACCCGAACTACACCACTCCCTGGGACTTGACCCTGCATCCGACAACACGTCGAGGTGGTCGGAGAGCGGGCTGAGAAACGTCGAGCATTCGACGATTACACGCTCCCCCGCCTTTCGCCGGGTCACAGGGTGCCCTTTGACCGCACGAAGCCAGCGAAGACCTCTTCGAGATCGTCAGCGCTGACCGGGGTCACTACGTCGCTACGCACGGGGAGGATGCGGATGTGCGACCACAGCCTCATCTTGTCGATCGAATCGCTCGTCGCGGTCGGAATGCGTCCCGCGAGGGAGGTTGTGAGGAGCCAAGCGTGACGAACTCGGTGCGGTCGCAGATCGAGGGCGACGGCACCGACGAAGCATGTGTGCTGAGACCGCGCTCCTCCGAAGATGACCCGGTCGGCGAAGAGTTCGTGAACGGCGTCGTGCAACGCAGGATCGAGACGATCGCGACCGACGAGGACAACATCGAGGTCAAACCACGAGCGTGCGCGATCGAGCGCAGAGGCGATCTCGGATCGCCAGTGAACCGGCGCTGTTCCGGGGAAGTACAGCACTGTGTGCTCGACGTACAGGGTCGCGCGCATGATGCTCCAGGAGAAGGCGGCGGACGGCTGCGGGTGCTCACCTACACAGCCGTCCGCCTGATCGGAATCGGACGATCTGCATCATGGTCGGGCAGTGCTGAGATGCCGCTCGATTCCATTCCGTGCCGTCCCGACCATGATGCAAGCGTGAAATCGAAAAGCGGCATCTCGACCTACTCAACAGCCAAGGGCGTTCGCTACAAGGTGCGCTTCTGGAAGCCCGACCGCACCCAGGGCGCGAAGGGCGGCTTCGCGACCCGCCCTGCCGCGAAGGCATTCCAGCTTGAGATGGAGATGCGACGCGCGCAGGGGTCTTTCGTCGATCCAACACTCGGTCGCGCGACCGTCGCTTTCGTAGCCGAGGAATGGCTCGCTGCGCGTGAGGCTGACACCAAGGGAACGAAGCGCTCGACTCTATCCCGCGTGCGCAGCATCGCCCGCATCCGCGTCATCCCCGACCTCGGGGAGCGTCGCATCGGTGATCTCACCAAGGGCGACGTGAACGAGTGGGTGCGGACGCTCGAAGGTGAGCCGGAGACGATCCGTAAGACGGTCTCGGTGCTGCGCGGCGTCCTCGGCTACGCGGTCGACCACAACCGCATCCACACGAACCCGGCGAGCAAGATCGCGCAGCCGAAGATCGCGAAGAAGCAGAAGCGCTACCTCACACATGCGCAGGTCGGCGATCTCTACACCGCGATCAACGCAACGAATCGTGGCGAGGAACACGGCTACGGACTTGTCGCGCTCGTGCTCGCATACACGGGGCTGCGATGGAGCGAGCTTTACGGTCTCCGAATCGCAGACATTGACCTCCGCAAGCGTCGCATCAACGTAGCCCACACGATCGTCGAGGTGGATGGGAAGTAGACCGAGGATGTCCCGAAGTCGTACGCAGCCCGGTCAGTGCCTATCCCCGAGTTCGTCGCGGAACTACTGAGGACGCACATCGCGCGTCGTCGGGTCGAACTGGATGCCGACGCTTCGACCCTCCGCGCGCAGTTGAAGCTGCTCGACGACAAGAACGCAGAACTCGCGCGGGTTCGTGCGCGCGGTGTCGATTTGAACGCTCGGCTCGTCGAGGTGCGCGACCAGCGCGCGACGCTGTCGAAGCGCATCCGGGGGCTCCGGGATGACCGCGAAGCGCGTGCGGCTGCCGGGATGCCCACCGACCCGATCGACGATCGCTTGGCGGTCGCAGAGCGCGCGCTGAGCCGGCTCCCACAGATCGAGGGGTTGGAACTGCGCGTGAGCAAGGTGCCTGAGCGCGTCAAGCGTCTGGAGAACCAGATCGCCAAGCGCCCTCGTCAGTCCGAGCTTCTCCGCGAGCATCTTCGCGTCCTCGAACAGGAACCCCAGTTCGTCGGTGTGCGCACGCGCTCGTGGCTGCGAAACTCATCGTTCCGCAACGGGTGGCTCTCCCCCGCCGTGACGATCATGGATGAGAACGTGCTGCGCGTCGCGCTCGATGAAGACGCCATCCCGCCGAAGCCGCTGGGCGACATCGAACCTCACGAACTCCGCCACACCTACGCGAGCCTCGCGGTCTCCGAAGGAGCCAACGTCAAGGCGCTCCAGCGCGCTCTCGGGCACGAAAAAGCGAGCATCACCCTCGACGTGTATGCAGACCTCTTCGAGGACGATCTGGACGACGTAGCGGAACGACTCGACTGGAAGGTGCGCTCGATGATGACTTCGGCACACCTGCCGCCGTCAAAACCGGTCGCGTACGACGACCCGATGTGGGAGCAGTAACAACTACGCCTTGTCGGACTCGTCCTCATCGTCGAGAACCGGCTTGGCGGTCTCGAATGTCAGCGGTGCGCTCGGCGCGGATTCGTCAACACCTGATACGGGAATCGGCATCGGTAGTGTCTCGTCGTCACCGAACAGCCGCCTCATCACGGTTGCAGGGTCTTCGGTCGCGAGTTCGGGATGTTGCTCCAGTACACGATCGAGTCGATCGCGAAGCTGCTCGGGAGTGAGTTCGCGCATGGCGCTCGCGAGTGCCTGAGTCTCCTCGTCATCGGTGACGCGAGCCGACGCGAGGAACGCCCACCGTTCTGCACTGATTGCCTGGTGTGCGTTTCCTGCTGCGCCGTGAGCAACCGCTTCGAAGAAGAGTTGATACCACTGCTGTGTGTCGATCTCCGCGCCCACACTCGCGACATCCGTGCCGGTCGGCTCCATCACTTCGGGCTCAGCGACGACGACCTCGGACGTGGGCTCTGGCGCACTCGGTGCCGCGAACTTCTGCGCACGTCGATCTGCCAGCTTCTGTTTGATCGCCGGGATGCCCTTGTCGATGAATGCCTGAGCACCCATGACTGCTGCTGCGATCGCGACCTCGGTAAGGAGGTCTGTCAGGATGTTCCCGCCGCTTCCCGGAGTCTTGGGCTTCTTGTCGTGGAGGATGACCTGCTCGTTGATGCCCGTCGCGTTACGAGCGAACGGCGCGCTCGCACCCTCCACCCTGCGGGACTGCGCAAGCGTGCTTCCGGCACTGGTCTCAACCCACATCTTCTTGTAGGTCTTGCCTGTTCCGCCCCCGCTACTCGTCGCCATGCTTGAACTCTACCGAGGACGATCGGCAGCCTACGTGTCCGAAACGTGTCCAAAACCGCGTGCGAGCCGGAGCGTGGAGTCCGGTGCCGAGATACGAAGAAGCCCCCGATCCCTGTGTTTGAAGGGATTCGGGGGCTTCTTCGTGTTGGTGACCCCAGCGGGATTCGAACCCGCGTTACCGCCGTGAGAGGGCGGCGTACTAGGCCGCTATACGATGGGGCCGTACTTTTCGTTTTCTCCGGCTTCCGGAGGCAACCGTTTAAGTATGCCATGGGCTGAGAGTGGACGCCAAATCGGGCGCCGCTTGCCCCCGGCGCGCCGGCTGGGTTGACTGGGACCATGCGCGTCACGAAGCACGAACATGCCTGCCTGCGACTGGACACCGAGGGAAAGACCCTCATCATCGATCCGGGCTCGTTCACGCTTCCCCTCTCGGATCTGACCGATCTCGTGGCCGTCGTCCTCACCCACGAGCACCCGGACCACTGGACGCCGAAGCAGCTCGACGCGATCCTGGCCGATGCGCCGGGCACGCCGATCTTCGGCCCCGCAGGGGTCGCGGCCGCGGCATCCGATCATGAGATCACCGTCGTCTCCCCCGGCGAGACGATCGAGGTGGGCCCGTTCACGCTGGAGTTCTTCGGCGGGACCCACAACGTTATCCACGAGTCCATCCCCGTCATCGACAACGTGGGCGTCCTCGTCAACGACGCCTTCTACTACCCCGGCGATTCCTATGCGGTCCCGGAGGGCCGCGACGTCGCTTTGCTGGCCGCCCCCGTCGGAGCGCCCTGGCTGAAGATCGGCGACGCCATGGACTATGTGCTCGCCGTCAGGCCACGGCGGGCGTTCGGCACACACGACATGACACTGTCCCGCATCGGACTCGACATGCATCGCGACCGGCTCCGCTGGGCGACCGAGCAGAACGACGGGGAGTTCCTGATCCTCGAACCGGGCGAAGCCACAGACATCTGAGACGACGAACGACGGATGCCGCGTGGTTCTCCCCCGCGGCATCCGTCGTTCAGCGTCTGATCGTTCAGGCGGCGTCGTGATCCGTCTCGAGGAATGCGACCAGGCTGTCGAGGGCGGCGTCCGCGCCGTCGCCCTCGGCCTTCAGCGTGACGACCGTGCCCTGGGTGGCACCCAGCCCCATGAGGGTGAGGATGCTGCCGGCGTTGAGGTCCGGGCCCCCTTGGACGGCGATCGTGACGGGCACGCCGGTCTCCTTGACCGCCTGCACGAAGAGCTTCGCGGGACGGGCGTGCAGACCTGAGCTGCTCGCGACGGTTGCGGTCCGTTCGGCCATGGGTGTTCCTCCTTGAGTAGGTGTATCGAGACTATGCGGTGACGGGTTCAGCGGACACGTCCGCGGCGACAGGCGTCCGCCGCGCGAAGCGCTTCAGAACCACGACGAGCACCGCGCTGATGAGGGTGCCGACCGCGATGGACAGCGTCCAGAGCCAGAAGTTCTCGATCGCGAAGAACACGAACACGCCACCGTGCGGGGCCTTCGCGGTCACCGCGAAGAACATCGACAGCGCGCCCGTGACGGCGCCGCCGACCAACGCGGCCGGGATCACGCGGAACACGTCCGCGGCGGCGAACGGGATCGCCCCCTCGGAGATGAAGGCCGCGCCCAGCAGCCACGCGGCCTTGCCATTCTCACGCTCCGCACCGGTGAAGAGCTTCCGGCCGAGCACGGTCGAGGCGAGTGCCATCGCCAGCGGCGGCACCATACCGGCTGCCATGACGGCGGCCATGATCTGGAGGTACCGGTCGTCGCCGGCGATCCCGGCGGCGAGGTTCGCCGTCGCGAAGCCGTAGGCGACCTTGTTGATCGGGCCACCGAGGTCGAAGCACATCATGAGGCCGAGGACGGCGCCGAGGATGATGACGCCCGTGCCGGTGAGGCTGCTCAGCCACGTCGTGAGAACGCTCATGAGCCAGGCGATCGGGCCGCCGAGGACGAGAAGCATGAGCCCGGAGGCGAAGATCGACGCGACGAGCGGGATGATCACGACCGGCATGAGACCGCGCAGCCAACGCGGGGTGTCGAGGCTGTTGAGCCACCAGCCGGCGAGCCCGGCGAGGAGGCCACCGACGATACCGCCGATGAAGCCCGCACCCATGAGTCCCGCGACAGAGCCGGCGACGAAGCCCGGCGCGATGCCGGGTCGGTCGGCGAGCCCGTAGGCGATGTAGCCGGCGAGGGCGGGGACGAGGAACGCCATCGACGCGTTGCCGATGACGAACGCGACGGAGCCGAGGTACTGCCCGAGGGGGCCCAGTGACGAGGTGATGTCGGTGGTCGGCAGGTTCCAGAGCGTGTTGCTGAGCACGACGTTCTGCGCGTTGTCGGTGACGTTGTAGCCACCGAGCAGGAATCCGAGGGCGATGAGCAGACCGCCGCCCGCGACGAACGGGATCATGTAGCTCACACCGGTGAGCAGGGCGCGCTTCACGCTGCCGCCGAGGGACGCCCGCGGTGCAGCGTCGGCGGACGTGGCGGCCGCGGTGCCGCTCACGCGTGCCGCGGTGGGGTCGGATGCCGCGGCGACAGCCTCCGCAATGAGTTGCGCCGGCTGCTCGATGCCGCGCTTCACGCCGGAGCGGACGACCGGCTTCCCCGCGAACCTAGCCTGCTCGCGGACATCCACGTCGACGGCGAAGATGACGGCGTCCGCCTCATCGATGATGCGCTGATCGATCGCCTTGTACCCGCTCGAACCCTGGGGCTCGACCACCAGGTCGACGCCTTCGGCCGCACCGCTCGCCGTGAGAGCGTCGGCCGCCATGAACGTGTGCGCGATGCCCGTCGCACAGGCGGTGACGGCGACGATCCGGGCGGGTCGCCCGTCGATCGTGAGGGCACCTTCATTGCGGGATGCCGCAGCGGCCGCCTCACGCCGGCTGGTGGGCGCCGCGTCTTCGGTGGCCGGTGCCGGTTCGTCCGCGATCGCACCGCGGACGATCTCGAGGACCTCTTCCCTCGTGGTCGCCTGTCGGAGCCCGGCGGTGAAGTCGTCGCGCATGAGGCTTCGGGCGAGCTTCGAGAGAACCGCGAGGTGCTCCTCCGCGGCGGTGTCGGGCGCGGCGATGAGGAAGACCAGGTCCGCTCCCCCGTCGGGTGCGCCGAAGTCGACCGGAGGGTCGAGGCGGGCGAATGCGAGGGACGCCTGCGTCACGGCTGCGCTCTTGGCGTGCGGGATCGCGATGCCTCCGGGGAGTCCGGTCTCGTCCTTCTCCTCGCGCGCCCAGGCGTCGGCGGCGAGCCGGGCGCCGTCGTCCGCGCGACCCTGCGCGGCGACGCGCTGGGCGAGCGCCTCGATGACGGCGCGCTTATCGGCGCCGAGCGGTTCGTCGATGCTGACGAGCTCCGCGGTGATGATCTCAGTCACGGTGACCTCCAGTGGTCGGGTTGTTCATCTGGTCGAGTCGCCGAACGGGCACGTCGCCGCTCGGCAGGTCGTCGGGTGTGGGCGGCTGGGTGCCCGGGAGGGATGCCGCGGCGGAGCCGTAGCGGATGGCGCCGCGCAGCGCCGCTTCGGGGCCTGCGCCGGCGGTCAGAGCCAGGAGGTACCCGGCGAGGGAACTGTCACCCGCTCCCACAGTGCTTCGCACGGTCGTCGGCGGCGGCGTCCCGTGCCAGGCGCCGTCGGCCCTCACGAGGACGGCGCCGTCGCCGCCGAGTGTCACGAGCGCCGCACCCACGGCGGCGGGGACCAGCGACGCGGCGGCCTGCCGAACGGTGTCGGGCAGCGACCCCGTCGTGTCCCACTCCGTGGTGATGAGCTCGGACAGCTCCTCATCGTTGGGTTTGATCAGGTCCGGACGACCGTCCTCGACAACGGCGCGGAGCGCGGGTCCGGAGGTGTCGACGGCGATCGCGGGTGAGCCGGCCCCCCACCGTTCCCGGACGGCGCGGATGAGCTGAACGTAGTAGTCATCGGGGAGGCCGGGAGCGAGGGAACCCGCGAGCACGAGCCAGTCCGCTCCCTCGGACGCGTCGACGACCGCAGCCGTCAGCGCAGCGGCATCCGATGCGGCGAGGCTGAGACCGGGGAGGTTTATCTTGGTCGTCACGCCCGCGGCATCGGCGATGGTGATGTTGGAGCGGACCGTGCCCGCGACCGGGACCGCGCGAACAGGCAGATCCGCGCTCCGAAGCGCCGCGGCGAAGGGGTCCGCCGAGTCGAGCGGCACGACGGCGACGGTGGGCACACCGGCGGCCCCGATGACGCGGGCGACGTTGATGCCCTTTCCGCCGGCGTCTTCGCGCGAGCCTGTCGCCGTCTGCACCTCGCCGACCTGGAGCGTCGCCTGGAGAAAGACGGTCCGGTCGAGGGACGGATTCGTGGTGACGGTCACGATCATGCGACGAGAACCTCCACACCGGCGTCGTCGAGTGCGTCCGCGAGCTCGCCCGCGGGCTCGGCGTCGCTGATCAGCACGTCCACGTCTGACAGCGGAGCGAACGACACGAGCAACTCGGCGTCGAACTTCTCCGAATCGGCGACCACGACAACGCGTCGCGCCGAGGCCACGACAGCGCGTTTGACTGCCGCTTCGTCCGGATCGGGCGTACTGAGACCGAAGCCGGCGGCGACACCGTTCGTGCCGATGAAGGCGATGTCAGGACGCAGATGCCCGATCGCCTCGACCGTCTGCGCGCCGACGGCCGCCGCGGTGAGACCGCGAACCCGCCCCCCGATCGCGGTGAGGCCCACCTCGGGGACACCGGCGAGGGTCTGCGCGACCGTCATCGAATGCGTGACCACTTCGAGTCCGGGCCGGGCGTGTCCGCCGGCCGCCACGAGCTGGGCGATGGCGGCCGCCGTCGTTCCGGCATCCAGATACAACGCGCCGTCGAGCTGGTCCCCGAGCAGCGCGAGCGCGGCGTCGGCGATCTTCTGCTTGACGATCCCTCGACGTGCCGACCGCTCGGCGAGCGAAGGCTCGGCGGTGCTGGCACGGGAGCGGCTGACGGCCCCGCCGTGCACGCGTCGGAGGATGCCGCCGCGTTCGAGTGCTGCCAGGTCACGCCGGACGGTCTCGGTCGTCACGCCGAATCGCTCAGCGAGTTCGACGACACCGACGCGGCCGTCGGAGGCGATGAGCTGCGCGATGAGCTGCTGCCGCTCCGTTGCGTACATGTGGTCCTCCTCGAGTGAGCCACACGTTACAACACGCTCCCACACAAAGCAACATTCGACCGAGGCGAGCGCGTGTTCTTTGTTTCCTATCGACAAAGATACTCGGCGTCAGAGTTCTGAGACTTGGTTCCACGCGTCAGAGTTTGTCGGCGCGGACGTCTGGGCGGCGATCGGCTGTTACCGTCGAGCCGCTCGGGGGATACATCCGCGCGCGATCGCAGGTGATCGCGGGCGGCGCACCTCGGGGGAACGAGAGGGCGCACCGCCCGATCGACAGCACCGTCCGCGGCGTCGCGGACCGTCCTTTGGAGACCTCAATGTCGAGATCACAGACCCACGTACACGGCGTGGGGATGAAAGTCACCGTCGCCGTGCTCGCGGTGCTTCTCATCGCCATGACGACGTTCTATTTCCTCACCGCAGCCAAGCTGAATGACGGCGCGGGACGACTCGACGCCGGCGCCGCGTCCGCGCGCACGGGGTCGCAGGATGTCGCCGAGGGCGCGTCCGCTCTCTCCGCCGGCGCGAGCAAGCTCTCCGACGGCGCGACGACCCTGAACGAAGGCGCTACCAGCGCGTCGAAGGGTGCCACCACCCTCGCAGACGGCGCAGAGTCGGCAGCTGTCGGCGCGGGAAGCCTCGCAGAGGGGGCGACCAAGCTCGCCACCGGCGCACAGACTCTCGCCGACGGCACCGTGTCGAACCGCGATGGCGTGATCAAGCTCCGTGACGGCGCCAGCAAGGCGGCCGCAGGCTCGACGCTCCTCGCCGACGGCGCAGGCGACGTCTCCGAGGGCATCGGCGCCGCCAAGGCCGGCATCGGTCAGCTCGACGCCGGGGCGAGCACGCTCGCCGAAGGCGCCAAGTCCGCCGGCGACGGGGCCAAGACGCTCGATGCGGGCATCGGCACCGCGTCCGACGGCGCTGGCCAGCTCGCTGAGGGACTCAAGGGCGCGTCGGACGGGGCCAGCAAGGTCGCCGAGGGCGCCAAGTCGGCCTCGGCCGGCGCCGGCGCTCTCGACCAGGGTGTGACGAAGGTCGCCGACGGGGCCACCAAGCTCGACGCCGGAATCGGCAACGCGTCCGCCGGAGCGGGCCAGCTTGCCGCGGGCATCAAGGGCGCCTCCGACGGCGCGGGCGCCGTGGCGCAGGGCGCGTCGAACGCAGCTGCGGGTGCCGCTGAGCTGAAGACCGGAACCGCGAAGCTCTCCGCCGGAGCCGCGTCCGTAGCCGCCGGAGTGAAGAGCGTGGAAGTGGGCGTCGCGGGCGCGATTGAGAGCTCGAAGCCGCTCGCTGCCGGCGCCGAGGACCTGGCCCAGGGTGCGTCTGCTCTCCACCAAGCCATCGTCGGACTCGAGGCCATCGAAACGGACCCCATCTTCAAGGCGAAGCTCCAGGCGCTCGCCGCCAACTCCCTGAAGGTCGCTGAGGGCGCGACAAAGGTGAATGTCGGCGTCGGCGACGTCCGCGCTGGTACTTCGGGGCTCCTGAAGAAGGTTCAAGAGGAGCTGCTTCCCGGGGCGAACCTCGTCGCAGCAGGCGCTGCGGACACAGACAAGGGTGCGGGTCAGCTTTCCGCGGGCCTCGAGACCCTGAAGATCGGTTCCTCCAACCTCGCCGCAGGTCTCGGCACCGCAGCGACGGAGTCGGGCAAGCTGGCCGCAGGCCTCGGCACCATCAAAGCCGGATCGGGTGACCTGGTCGCAGGTGTCGGACAGGTCAAGGCCGGCTCCACCTCGCTGGCGACCGGACTCGGCTCCCTCGAGGCGGGCTCGACCACCTTGGCATCCGGCCTCGGCACCGCCGCGTCGAAGTCGGGCGAGCTGGCTGCAGGCCTGGGCACCATCAAGGCAGGATCGGGAGCCCTCGCGGAGGGTGTGGGCAAGGTCGCCGCCGGCGCCGGCGAGCTGTCGAAGGGCGTGAAGACGCTCGACAAGAAGACCGACGCCCTCGCCGCCGGTGGCGAGCGTCTTGCCCTCAAGGCAGGCGAACTGCGCGACGGCGTCTGGACCATCTCGGGTGGCACCTACCGCCTCGCGGACGGCTCGCTGCGCCTCCTCTCCGGTGCGCAAAACCTCGCCGCGGGAGCGGGATCGCTCCAGGTCGGCGCAGGATCGCTCGCCGAGGGCACCCAGAAGCTCTCCAAGGGCGCGGGCGACCTGAAGTCGGGTCTCGGCCAGCTGTCTGCCGGTGCGGGCGAGCTCGCCGCAGGGTCGACGACCCTCTCCGACGGCGCGACGACCCTCGCTGACGGCACCGACCGCCTCAGCGCCGGCAACTCGGAGATCGCTGACGGAACGACGGAGCTCGCGGCCGGGACCTCGAGCCTCACCCCGGTGCTGATGCCGTGGATCTTCGGTGTCATCATCGCCGGCCTCATCGCGATCGCCCTGTGGATGGGCCACCGCGTCGCACACCGCCGCCGGATGGCGGAGGTGTGACCCACTGAGTGACACAGAAGCGCAGGG